>JAFDYF010000055.1 GCA_018267575.1 Bacteroidota bacterium | reverse complement strand
CGAACCCGTGCCAACTGTTTCTTAAGAGAAAAATAGTTTTTTCACAGTCTGACGGTCGGGGCTTGGCTTGTTGTGGCGGCATTTGAAATCCTTCCGCCCGGGCCGCTGCTCGATAAAGTTACAAAAGTTGAAATTATATTCTAACGCTTGGGCCTATCCGTCCCCCGAGACCGAGGCTGCTAGATAATTGAAGTTGGTTATGTTTTCCGTCCGCCGACATAACGCCAAGCCCCATGTTGTAGGCAGTTTGTGGTCATATTGCAAACATTTTTTTATTTGTGTCAATGTAATTTGCAATGTCTTGCATAGCTTTTTTACTTTTTGAATGAGCCGTCATTCGTTCTGAATTTTCGATTGCTTGGCTTAGCCCAAATATTGAAAAGTCCTTTGCTATTTCTTGTCTTCCAATAAATAGATTGACCTCTTTTAGTAACCAAGCAAAATGTATAGAATTGTATATATAGTATTTGTCAAGCAATTTGTAATTTGGTTTTGCTTTAAGGTCTTGCGGCATGATAGTGTCGAATGGATATGGAAAATTTATAAAGTCGTTGTAGAAGGTTTTGCCATGAGTTTTAAAAGCATCCCAAATCTGGTTTACGGATTTTATATTTTCGTCTTCGTTATTACGGAACGTCCAAGAATGGTCACCATCACCTTTAGGACTAAGTATTTTTCTTATTATGCAACTTGCGTAACTGGTTTTTGAAATGTCAATCTCTTTATGTGCCAAATCTGGAATGAAGTCAAAATGTATTGCCGTCTCACATGTGACTGAGCCGCCATACCAAGCACCTTGTATCCCAAAAATATTTACAACGTGGTTAGGGTCATGCTTATAAAAATGAAAACCACTTCCTTTCCAACCTAGTTGTCTTATATTAGGTGAAAAATATTTGTTGACCAATTTTTTAAATTCATTTGCATTCATTGGGATGTCTCATTTGTCACGATGTTAGCCCACAAATTGCCTACAACGGCCAGGGCTTGGCGTTTTGTGGCGGCATTTGGAAAACGTCCCGCCCGGGCCGGTGCTGGTTAAAGTTACAA
>JAFDYF010000054.1 GCA_018267575.1 Bacteroidota bacterium | reverse complement strand
GGGCGGGACGTTTTCCAAATGCCGCCACAACATGCCAAGCCCTGGCCGTTGGCTGCTATTTTAAATGGACATCCTACTACGAAAAAAATATAGCTATAATGTTGCAAGTTCGTATGACGAAATGAAAGCGAAATTGGAAGCAATTCTTAATGGAAAATGGTATGACTTCTCAAAAAAATATTACGGCACAATTGGCGACGATGGTTCGTTTACTTTCAAACAAAAAATTGTTTTCTTTAGTTTGACAAATTTTGGGCAGACAATATATCTTAACGGCAATCTTGTAAAAAATGACAAAGGAACAACAATTGATATAAAGCTATCTCCAAACATTGTATTCGTTTTCATAATTTATCTTTTGCCATTACTGTTGCTTACTATTCTATTCGGCGACAATTCATTAATGGGACAAACCAATGGCAGACTAAACAATTTCGTTATTGTGCTTCTTATGGAAGCAGTCATTTTTACAATTATTCAAGTTGCTTCTTTCTTCTTAAGACGCAAGTTTGAAAAAGTAATGATTGAAACCAATTACAACAAATGGAAAACTAATTTCACGACAGCGGCAAATGACAATTCAAATATTTGACAATTACTTTATAGACAAAAACAGCAGCCAACATTGGGTTTTATGCAAGTTGGGCATGACAAGCAAACATCAACCAATTGCAAATCCAGGCAGTGGTTCGGGCCGGACAAACAAATTTCAACTTTAGTTCTTAAATTCAACTTTAAATTTTCAATCAGCAGTGGTTATGGGCGGACGGAATACTAATTCCCAACCTGCATAAAGCCCTGCTCGTTATGGGCCATTTTATGAAGACGCTCCTTACATTAGTTTTATTTTTGACTTTTTCAAATGCTATTGGACAAATAGTCTTTAAAAATGAAGTTTATAATCAATTTATAAGCCTTTACAAAAAACTACCAAGACAAGTACAGAATAAATTTGACAAAAAAAACAATGGAACATCAGATGAAAACGGTATAGCGATTTTTACAGAATTTGAATGTGATACCTTAAATAAAGTTGACCCAAAGCAAGCTGATTTATCTGAAATTGTTTTAATCGACCCAAAAACTAACCAACCAGTTAAATCAAATCCACAAAAGGACAAATTTCCATCGCTCTTTTGTCAAGGGACAATTCTAAATGACACATTGCAAATCCTAATTGGTGAACTATTTTTTGACCAAGCGATAATTCAAACTATTACCAAAGAAAAAGTTTCAATATTTTACTTTGAACATTATAAAGATAATTCTATTCTAAAAGAAAATGCAAACGATAGTTTGAGGAATAGTTTAAGTGTCCCTACAAAAGCACTTCGCTTCGTTTTAAACTGTAAGCGTACCCTTTTTTCGGTCAGTTTGTGATTAGAGTTTTCTAAGTTAATCA
>JAFDYF010000053.1 GCA_018267575.1 Bacteroidota bacterium | reverse complement strand
AGCTTCATCGCTAAACTCTTTCTGGAAATCTAATATGCTTTTGAATGTTTTCATTTTGTCTTTCTTTTACTTACTTTGTCTTACAATAATAACAAAAAAAATTACACCTTCTTTTTAGGCGTTTTTACAGCGGCTTCAAGCAACATCTCGATAGTGTTGCTAAGTGTGCGTCTTTCCTTATCAGCCATTAGCTGTAAGGAATCCTTTAGCTCCTTTGTAGTCCTGAATGTGATTGATTCTGTTTTACTGTCTTTCATTGTAAGACAAATGTAAGACGTTTTTTTATACCAACAAAATTATTTTGAGATTATTTTGGTCTAACAAGTATAAAGTTGCCGGGCAAGCAAAAAAGAACAAACAATTTTTTGAAGTAAAGCTTTAATCAATACATATTTATTTGATAAACCAATAGCACAACAAGCTAATTTTATTCTTTTAAAGTAAGTGATATGAAAAAACTTCAAAATTATGTTCTCGGAAAATGGATCGAAGGAGATGGGCATGGACAAGCCTTGTACAATGCGGTAACCGGTGAATTCATTGGCGCCGCTTCCACCAAGGGATTGGATTTTGCAGCTATTTTGGATTATGCCAGGTCAACCGCTAACCCTGCATTGCGGAAAATGACTTTTCACCAACGGGGCAATATGCTCAAGGCATTAGCACTACATCTACGCAATCATTTGGATAAATTTTATGAGATTAGTTATCAGACCGGGGCCACCAAGGCCGATAGCTGGGTAGATATCGAAGGGGGAATTGGCAATCTGTTTTCCTATGCTTCGCTGCGTAGGAAATTCCCCGATGAGTTTTTCTGCACCGATGGTGAAAGTATTGGTCTGAGCAAAGGGAACAGTTTCTCGGCACAACATATATTGGTGCCCAAAGAAGGCGTGGCCATACATATCAATGCATTCAATTTTCCGGTTTGGGGCATGCTCGAAAAAATTGCGGTGAATTTATTGGCAGGCATGCCCGCTGTGGTAAAACCAGCTACCATCACTTCTTTCCTTACCGAGGCTGTGGTAAAGGAAATCATTTCTTCCAATATACTTCCAGAGGGGGCTGTACAACTTATTTGTGGCAGTGCTGGAGATATATTGGAGCATGTTACTTATCAGGATGTGGTTACTTTCACAGGCTCGGCGTCGACGGGTTTGATGCTGAAGTCGCAAAAAAGGATTTTAGAGGAAAATGTGCCCTTCAATATGGAAGCGGATTCACTGAACTGCATTGTGCTTGGCAACGATGTTTCCCCCGATATGCCGGAGTGGGATATTTTTATTAAAGAAATCAGAAAGGAGATGACCAGCAAAGCCGGGCAAAAATGCACGGCAATCAGAAGGATTTTTGTACCTGAAAATAAAATGGAAGACCTGCAAAAAGCATTGAGCCAGGCCTTGGCTCAAACCACCATCGGCAATCCCATCAATGATCGGGTGCGCATGGGGTCATTGGCCGGTCAATCGCAAAAAATAGAAGTCAAAGCGCAGGTGCAGAAATTGCTGGCTTCCTCTCAAATAATTTATGGCAGTTTCGATAGTGTGCAGGTGATGGATGCAGATGCAAATAAAGGGGCATTCATTAGTCCACTTTTGTTATTGAATGAAAACCCTTTTCAATCCAATGAGCCACACGAGGTGGAGGCTTTTGGGCCGGTTTCCACACTGATGCCCTACAAGAATTTTTCTGATGCTATCCTGCTTTCAAAAAAAGGGAAAGGCTCACTATGCAGCAGTATTGTTACTGCCGATACCAAAATAGCCAAAGAATATGTGTTGAATGCGGCTACCCATCACGGTAGGATTTTGATACTGAACCGCGAGTGCGCCAAAGAAAGCACGGGGCATGGTTCGCCGCTGCCCAGTTTGGTGCATGGTGGCCCGGGTCGTGCGGGTGGTGGCGAGGAGATGGGAGGCTTACGTGGTGTGAAACATTATATGCAAAGGGTAGCGGTGCAGGGATCGCCCAATTTTCTAACAGCAGTAACCCACCAATACCAACAATATGCAAAAGGATATACGGATGGCATCCATCCATTCAAAAAATATTTGGAGGAACTTCAAATAGGCGATCAAATAATAACAGAGAAAAGGGTTATCACATCAGCAGATATCGATCGGTTTGCGGATTTGAGTGGGGATCATTTTTATGCGCATTTAAAATCAACCGATTTTACTGATACCATGTTTGACCATCAGGTAGCGCATGGTTATTTTATTATGAGCGCTGCTGCCGGTTTGTTTGTTGATAGTTATGAAAAGAATCCAGTGCTACTCAATTACGGTATTGATGAACTCCGCTTTACCAAACCCGTTTATGCGGGTTCTGAAATATATGTGCGCTTTACCTGCAAGGAAAAAGTGTCGCAGGACAAAAAAGAGGAAAATGATATACCAAGGGGTATTGTGAAATGGATGGTCGAGATTTTTGATGAAATGGATGAGTTGGTAGGGTTGGCAACCATATTAACAATGGTAAGGCGAAAAGCCTAAAGGGTTTTCTTGTTTGGTTTTATAAGCCTTGCCAAAAGAAACATTTGCTTCCATAATGCGTTTATAGCTTTGATTTTCGGTTGTTTAAAGCAATCGATTCATTAAACCCAAAAATTGAATTTAAAAGAAAAATGAAGGACTAGCCAGTATAACCAAGGTATAACGCTGTCCTCGTTTCATTTCTTGGCTTTTAACTGTATTTTTATCCTTTTAACTCTTGGAGACCTTGAGAAAAAGGTTGATACAGATCTCAAGAAAATCTCTTCCACTAAAAGATTATATGCGCCCAGCCTTTTTTTTTGTTTTGCTGTTTGTTTTCGGTTCTGCATACCCGTTGATTCTACGGGCACAGGCTTATCAAAGGCAGGTTGAGCTTAGGAGCGATGATGATTCCTATCTTTTTTATGGGCAGGATAAATATTATACAGCCGGTACCTTTCTTTCTTATTCCTATTTGGCAAAAGAATCAGCAAATAGAAAAATTATACATTTACTGGAATTCGGTCAATTGATTTTTACGCCTTATGCAGGTAATGTGAATGACCCGGGAAGACAGGACAGGCCTTTTGCGGGTTATGCTTATATCCAAGGTAGCCGTTCTTATATCAATGAGGCAGGTCGCATGCTAAAACTTTCTGCTGCTTTGGGACAATTGGGGCCTCAGTCAGGCGCTGAACAAGTACAGGAATTTGTGCATCGGCTTTTGAATTTATATAAACCCGCCGGCTGGCAATACCAGATTCAAAATGAAACGGGTTTGCAATTCCAGGCGGACTACAGTATGCCTATAACAAAAGATAAGTCAGGAACATTGGACATCAATATGGTCAACCACGGAAGCCTGTCCAATATTTTTTCCAATGCGGCAACTGGGCTTCTACTGAGGGTCGGTCGTTTTAATGACCCGATGCATTCAGTAGCAATGGGTGGTGGCAACCTTTCAAAACAGGAAAAAATCCAAAATGAGTTTTTTTTCTACAGCAAAGCGATGGCCAATTATGTTTTTTACGATGCAACCATTGAAGGCGGCTTTTTTAATAAAAAATCACAGATTGTTTTTGACCGTATGCCATTTGTATTTTCCGGTGAGTTCGGCTGTCAATATAGCCATCGCCGCTGGGCGCTCTCATATTCTGTTATTTTCAAAAGCAAAGAAGTTAGGAGTATCGCCAGAGCAGACCAGTATGCAAGCATCCACATCAGCTATCGTATTAAGTAGAATAAACTGGTTAGAAGCTTCAATGTCAATTAAAAAAACTGCGTTTTAGCAAGATTTTTTATTTAAATCAGTGGTTCCCCCACTTTTGATGGGTGCCAAATGACTGTTGCAGGATTGAACTGTTTTTCTTCCCGAATGTTATTAATATGAAGTTTGTGAATGCTTCACTATGTTTTTTTCATAGGATAAGGTTTAATGGATCCCTGCTGTTCTCAGCGGGGATAATTATTTTATTTCTGATACCATAATATCTCGCTATATGATGGATATGCCTAAACTATATTGGATACTATCTTAAATTTGTATCAATACCAAATTTATGCAGCAACAAATAAAAGAAGGGTATGTTAAAACGGAAACGCACAATGGCGTTACCGCTATTGAGTTTTTTCATCCGCAAAGCAATTCTCTGCCTACTAAAATTCTGCAGGAACTAGCCAAAGAAATCCATGCTGGAGCCAATGACGCTGAAACCAAAGTGATATTGCTTCGTTCTGGTGGAGAAAAGGCCTTTTGCGCAGGCGCTTCCTTTGATGAGCTCATAGAAATTAAGAACAAAGATGATGGGCTGGCTTTTTTTAGCGGCTTTGCCCACGTGATCAATGAAATGCGCAAATGCCCCAAACTGATTGTGGCTAGGGTCCATGGGAAAAGTGTGGGCGGAGGGGTAGGATTGGTGGCAGCCGCCGATTATGCCATTGCCGTGGAAGGTGCAGAAATAAAATTAAGTGAACTTGCCATCGGCATCGGACCATTTGTAGTGGGGCCAGCCGTAGAGCGCAAACTGGGGCTTTCTGCTTTTTCACAATTGGCCATTGATGCAAACTCTTGGCGTAACGCAGACTGGGCAAGGCGTAAGGGTCTGTATGCAGAACTGCATCCCGAGCTATCTGGGATGGACGAATCTATCCAAAAACTGTTGGAAACATTGTCTCGTTCCAGTCCTATTGCCATGAAAGAGATGAAGAAAATTTTCTGGCAGGGAACAGAACATTGGGATAAATTATTGATAGAACGTGCTGCCATCAGCGGGGCATTGATATTAAGTGATGAATCAAAAAAAGCCATTGCCAAATTCAAAAAAGGCTAAGAAAGTTTCAGAACCGATTAGCTTCAACAAAGAAACCTTCCATACTCTTTGCGATTCCCTCGCAAAAAAAGACAAACATTTAAAGGAAATTATCAATCGGCATGGCTATCCGCCCACGTGGAAACGAAAACCCAATTTTGAAACCTTGATCCATATCATTCTTGAACAACAGGTTTCCCTTGCTTCTGCAAAAGCTGCACTGAACAAACTAAAGGAAAAGCTAGGTGCCATCACCCCAAAAAATTTATTGGCACTGACAGATGCTGAAATGAAAGCCTGTTATTTTAGTAGGCAGAAAATTGTGTATGCAAGGGCATTGGCATTGTCGATTGAAAACGGAGAATTGTCGATAGAAAGTTTGAAGAAATTGGCAGATGAAGAAATTCGCCTTGAATTAAAGAAGATAAAAGGCATCGGCGATTGGACGGTGGATGTTTTTTTGTTGATGGTCTTACAGCGAACAGATATATTCCCCACAGGTGATTTGGCCATGATGAATAGCCTCAAAAAACACAAGCAGCTTGCTCCCACCACCAGCAAAGAAGCCATTTTGGTTATTTCTGAAAAATGGAAACCTTACCGTTCCATTGCCAGTATGATTTTCTGGCATGCTTATATCATTGAACGGAATATACAATGGTGATCTGGCAAAGTATTTTGCCAGATCACCAAACCATTTTACAAATCATCATACTCATACAAGGGATCGATATGCGTATCGGCACCCATCTCAAAAACAGGTTTTATCAACCCATCTTTTAATCCATATACCCAACCATGGAGCTGTGGTCTTTGCTCATTTTTCCAAGCACGTTGTATGATGGAGGTTTTGGCGAGATGCATTACTTGCTCCTTTACATTGAGCTCGGTTAGCCGATCAGCCCTTTTCTCTTCATCTTTGATGTTCTCTAGTTCATCCCGGTGCAGCCTGTATACGTCTTTGATATTGCGCAGCCACATATTCAGCACTTGTTTGAAATCATGTTTGGTCATGGCTGCTTTAATGCCCCCACAGCCATAATGCCCGCATATAATTACATGTTTTACTTTCAAATGTTCCACCGCATATTCCAACACGCTCAACAGGTTTACATCCGTATGGATGACCATATTGGCAATATTACGGTGTACAAAAATTTCACCCGGCTGTGTACCCGTAATCTCATTGGCGGGCACACGACTATCGCTGCAACCAATCCATAAAAACTTTGGCGTTTGCAAATGGGATAGTCTTTCGAAATATTCAGGATCATCCGATTTCTTTTCTGCTGCCCAAGCTTTGTTCTCAAGCAATAATTTGTCAATTGCGTACATATCGTAATTTGTTTTGCTGATGTTAAATACTTTCTTCGTATGATAATTCTCTTTTTACTATCAACTCCCCAAGATTATTGAAGCTCAACAATAAATCTATCTTATACAGGTATGAATGGTCTGCGCTAAGCATATTCCCATTGTGAACTTGTATTAGAAAGACTTGGCTTCCAGGTTCCTCAACATGCTTGATCCCACTAATTGTCCAGGCCGCATAATCTGATGAGCGTAAGCCTTTTTTCACGGCTGATGGCAGTTTAGATGAAAAACTGACTTTCCGCTCTGTCCTCAGCCAAACGGCTTTTGGGGAATAAACAGCAAGATATTTCTTTTTGTCAAGGTTGAAATTCAATATAAAGTTACCATTTTTGATTTCCCATTTTAATAGGTTGGCCTTCGGGTATTTTGATGAAAACGCAAACGCAATATTTTGCGGTATGCTTTTTTGTGCTAGAACAGTGTTTGCTATCAATAAAAAGGCGGTAATCGATATTATCTTTTTCATTTTTTAGAGTTTTGTTTGTGATGAGATAGGGGTTAGCGCATTAGCTTCATTTTGGAACTACCGCTACAATAACATCTTGAAATGCTTTTTGCCCGTGAACCAATTGGTGCAATGATTTGTACCTGCTTTTTTTGATATCCACCGTTATATTTTTCAGGTGGGCATGGTGCAGAAACTCATTGATCACATCTATGATATCCTTGTCAATAAAATCTGCTCTTGTAAGGTCTATCAATACATAGGAACCAGTAGGTACGGATTCAAGTTTGGCTCTTACAATGGGTTTGTTCAAAAACGAAACATCTTTTCTCAGACGTAGCAGGAATTTATTGTTATCGTTCACAATCATCACGGAGGATTTGAAATTGCTCCAGACCAAGAAGAACAAACCGATGCCGATGCCAATCAGAATACCAATCAACAAATCGGTAAGCAAAATGGAAATAATGGTCAATACAAAAGGCATGAACTGATCCCACCCTTTTTGAAAATACTCTTTGAAAAGGGAGGGTTTGGCCAGCTTATATCCTGTATAGATGAGCACGGCAGCCAATGTGCATAAGGGTATTTTGTTGAGAAGGGTAGGGATGAAAAACACACTTAAAAAAAGTAGAGTGCCGTGTAATATGGTTACAAGTTTCGTCTTGCCTCCGGCATAAAGATTAGCTGAGCTTCTTACAATGACAGATGTAATGGGAAGCCCACCTAAAAGCCCGGTGACAATATTTCCTGCGCCTTGTGCACACAACTCGCGGTTGGATGGGGTGTTGCGGTTGTATGGATCAATCTTATCAACGGCTTCTATGTTCAACAAGGTCTCCAGACTGGCAACCAATGCGATCGTGATTCCAGTCACCCAAACTTGGTAGTTACCAATATGTTCCCATGCGGGAAAAATAAAAAACTCCCCAAATGATGCAAGGTCTTTTGCAATTGGCAATGCCACCAAGTGCTTTTCCCTAAGTGCCCAAGAGGAAGAGTTGCGAAGTAGGTATTCATTGATCAATACTGCCAGAATCACTACGGCAAGAGGCGCAGGTATCCATTGGAAAATTTTCTTTTTCTTGAAAAATGGCTTATCCCATAAAAATAAAATGAACAAGGATAATAAACCAATACCAATGGCTGCGGGAGAAAGATAATTCAATGAGTGCAATATTTCGGAAAAAGTATTTTGATTATTCATTTGAATAAACGCATCATCCCCAACAAAGTCCTGGCTATATCCTACTAAGTGCGGGAATTGTTTCAATATCAGGATTAGCCCGATGGCTGCCAGCATTCCTTTGATAATAGCGTTGGGCACATAATCTCCCAAGATGCCGGCCTTCAAAACGCCCAATACGATTTGTAAAATACCACCAATCACAACCGAGATGAGAAAGGCTTCATAAGCTGGCAGTTTTCCGATTGCTACCGCAACCACTGCTGTAAGACCAGCCGCAGGTCCGCTAACACTCAAGTGTGAACCACTGAGCATCCCAACAACAATACCCCCTACCATTCCTGATATGATACCGGCGAACAAAGGTGCTCCAGAACCCAATGCAATGCCGAGGCAAAGCGGGAGCGCTACTAAAAACACGACTATGGATGCAGGAATATCTGCCCCTGCCGTTTGAAAATTTTTTTTCATGTGCATGAGTATTTTATAAACAAATAGGCAGTGCTAAATGCTTAACTGATTTAAAATTGAAAAACGAATAATGAAGAAGAGAAGTTAGCAGTTGGGCGGAGGTGTGTGGATGTCCTTTGTGTATTGGTTTATTAGGTCTTCTGCCCTCAGATGAAAAGAATTGACAGAAACAAAAGCAATATTTGATTGACCATGATGCAATGGCAATAGCTCTTTGCTATTTTCATCCAAACTTACTCTCTTGGAGAAGTTTGCAGAGCCGTGGGCAATTTCTTCCGTGGCAGTGCCAGATTGCAGCCATTTGATAATATCCTCAATTGGCAATAGCTGTATACTGAGTACCAGCAGCAAAAAAAAGGATATAGCTTTTTTAAATTTCATGTTCAGAAAAGCAAAAATAAAAGTTGTAGCCATCTAAACAAATAAAAGCAGGAATTTTAACAATTGTATTTTACAATATAATATATGCCTAGATATTGAGTCCACCGCAAGCACTGATCACTTGTCCGGTGATATAGGAACTAAGATCGCTTGCCAAGAACAAAGCTGTATTGGCAATTTCTTCTGCGCTCCCAAACCGACCCAAAGGAATACTGTTCAAGAAGGATTTTGCTGCATCCCCATCTTTCAAATAATGCGTCATATCCGTTTCAATAAAACCGGGAGCAATAGCATTACTGCGAATATTGCGACTACCCAATTCATGCGCCATGGATTTGGTAAATCCGATGATGCCCGCTTTGGAAGCTGCATAACTACTTTGACCCGCATTTCCCTTGATGCCAATGATGGAGCTCATGTTCACGATGCTTCCCTTTTTTGCTTTCATCATGGGACGGATGACTTGCTTGGTCATATTGAAAACACTTTTGAGATTGGTATTGATCACTTCATCCCATTGCTCGGGGGTGAGGCGCAGCAAAAGATTGTCTTTTGAAATACCCGCATTATTCACGCAAATATCCACCGTGCCAAATTCTTTCAATACCTCGTTCACAAAGCTTTCGCATTCCGCATACACGCCAGCGTTGCTTTTATAGGCTTTTGCTTTTACACCAAAGCCTATTAATTTATCCTCTAGATTTTTTGCTTTTTCATCGCTACTTAAATACGTAAAGGCAATATGGGCGCCATGTTCAGCGAATTTCAACGCAATGGCTTCCCCAATACCACGGCTAGCTCCAGTAATGATGGCCGTTTTATTTTCCAATAATTTCATAATGTTATTTTGGTGGTTGGATTCAACTGCAATATAATAGAAAGAATTTTATCTCTCACGCTTCACCTAAAAGGGAGGGCCGCTCACTGATTTCATGATATTTGATTACCTCTTTTGCATAATAATGGATGACCATGCTTTTTCTAGTAAGCGCTGGATTTACTATGGGCATTCCTCCATGGGCCAGGTTGGCGTGCCATATCAAGAGATCTCCTTTTTTCGCCAAAAAAATCTTTTTTTCATATTTCTGCTGGGTGAGCAGTTTTTCAATCGCATCTTCATAATCAGGATAATCTTTCTTGCCCAATGTAAAAGCATTGCTCCCTTCATTAAAATCTTGGTTTAGCAGATAGGGTAGGCGATGGCTGCCCGGATAATAAAACAAAGGGCCATTGTCCATATTGGTATCTTCCAAGGCAATCCACACGGCAATGAGATAGCCAAGTGGATAGGTGGTCATATGAATGCTATCAGAATGTGCCCGTTGGCCACTGCCATAAATAAAATGGATGGTTTGAAATGGGACCACTTCTTTATCGAGGATAAAGCTTAGTATATCGAGCAATTTTTTTTCGTAAGTGATATGTTTGATCAGCGGTGAAATTTTATTGGCGAACATCAGCTTATTGTCGTGGGTGGGGCTTAACCTTTTTTTCTGCACTAGTTTAGCGATTTCCTGATTGATGGCTTCTGTTTTTTCATCATCAAAAAAATGCTCGAGTATCATATAGCCATTATCGGACCAGGCTAATAGTTGGTTTTGCAGATTCGCTGAAAACTGATGAAAGGCTTCTTTGCTGGGTGCAAGGTTTTTTGAGTCACCGAGGTCAAGCCATGCACGGGATGTTTTATCTGGAAAATCCTTGCTTGAAATGGAACCGACCAATGGTTTATGGATATGATATTTTTTATAAGCCTCCCGGTTATGCAAAAGACTTTTATAATGGGACAGATTATATACCCAATGCAGAAATTTGAAGCGTTTTAATTTTTCTGGGAAGCGCATATGCAAATGTAGCATTTGGGGTTATAGAAAAAAATGAGGTCATTAAATACTCAACCACATTTCAAACAAACCACAATATTTCTACCCGATAAAAATTTGTAATTGCTTGCATGGTTCATGAAAAATGAATCCATTATTCTTTTGATAGTGCCAAGATGGGAAATAACAAAGCCAGAGATTATAAGGTTGCCTCTATTTTTGACATCAACCCCTTTATTTCCTGTATATAAGTTCTTTCATTGGAAAGACGTGGCACTTTGTGTTGGCCGCCCAGTTTGCCTTTGCTACGGAGCCATTCTATGAACAGCCCTTTCGGCAGCGATTTTACCAATGGCATCCGCAAAGCGATATCCTTATGCCGCTTTGCCTCATAATCGCTATTGATATTTTTTAATGCGCTGTCAAGCTCATAGGTGAAGAGATTGATATTATCAGGTTCTTTCTCAAATTCGATAAGCCATTCATGAGCGCCATTATGTTGTTCACTAAAATAAATGGGTGCTGCGGTATAATCGTTCACGATGGCTCCGGTTTTTTCGCTGGCCACAGCTATGGCCTTATCGCTATTGTCAACAATCACTTCTTCGCCAAACGCATTCATATAATGTTTTAGTCGGCCGCTGACTATAATGCGGTAGGGCGCTTTGGTGGTAAACTGCACGGTGTCGCCAAGTAAGTATCTCCAGAGGCCTCCGTTGGTATTGATCACCAGTGCATAATTTTTTCCAATCTCCACATCCTGTAGCCCAATGGTTTCAGGGCATTCCTTTCCATATTCTTCCACAGGCATGAACTCCATAAAAATACCATGATCCAAAAACAGCAACATGCCATCATCACCAGGGCAAGCTTGTGCCGCAAAAAAACCTTCACTGGCATTGTACATGTCCAGATAATTGATATCCTTGCCAATCAGTTTGGCCAGTTGTTCACGGTAAGGGGTAAACGAAACCCCCCCGTGTATATACAATTCCAACGATGGCCATACATCACTCAAACTATTTTTTCCTGTTATCTCTAAGATTCTTTTGATCAGTACCAAGGTCCAGGTGGGCACTCCGGAAATAGAAGTAACATGTTCGTTGATGGTGCTCAGTGCCAGTTTTTCAATTTTGTTTTCCCATTCGTCCAGCAGGGCGATATTGAGTTCGGGAGTTCGTATCCAAGATCCCCAGAAAGGAGAGTTTTGCAACAGCACCGCACTTAGGTCACCATAATGTGCATCCTCATTCAATTGGTTGATGGTATGGCTTCCGCCAATCACCAGTCCTTTGCCCGTGAGCAGGTCGGAGTCGGGATTAAAATTATAGTACATCGTCAGCACGTCCTTGGCGCCTTTATAATGGCAATCCTTAAGACTGTCCTCGCTTACCGGGATAAACTTGCTTTTATCGCTGGTCGTGCCACTGCTTTTCGCGAACCAGTTCACTGGCGTGTCCCATAAAATATTTTGCTCGCCATTCATGATGCGTTGTATGTATGGTTTTAGGTCATCATACTCATGAATGGGTACTGCCTTCTTAAATTCTTTGATGGAAAATATTTTGGAGAAACGATACTTGCGGCCAAATTCAGTGTATTGCGCAGAGGTGACCAAATGCTGCAATACCTCACGTTGCACTGCCACTGGGTTTTGGATCCAATGATCCATTTGCCAGAAGCGAAGCCTTGCAAGGCGGGATATGGCGGGGCTCAGTAGTTTCATCTTAAGCAAAATAACGAATCCCCTGCACATAATGAAGAGAAATCGGCGAAGCCTATCCAATTAATAGCCCACAATCAAAAAAAGTTAGAATTTTAATACGGTAGGGTAGTTGTGTTGAAGTTGAAAGGATATTTTTTGTACTAACGATTTGCTACTATGGAGCATTGGTTGCGTCGCACACTTCAACATGGGAGTTCTATGGTGCAGGGCAGATGCCCAATGCATTGATATCATACGATAAGCCTAGTACTACTTTTGCAGCAACGATAACTTATTCGCTAGACACTGATTGGTTTCTGGCTTCTTCATGCAGATAGTCCTTCCGCTTCAGTTCAAAATTCCTTCCAAGGTAAAGGCGGCGCACATGCTCGTCGTTGGCCAGTTCTTCGGCCGTACCATGTTTAAAAATTTTTCCCTCGATCAATAAATAGGCGCGGTCACAAATGGACAGGGTCTCGTTCACATTATGGTCGGTGATCAGGATACCGATATTTTTAAATTTCAATTTCGCCACCACCGTTTGGATGTCTTCCACAGCAATGGGGTCCACGCCGGCAAATGGCTCGTCAAGCAGGATAAATTTGGGGTCCACTGCCAATGCTCGGGCAATCTCCGTCCTTCTTCTTTCACCACCGCTTAGTGAATCGCCATTATTTTTGCGCACATGGTTCAAACCAAACTCTTCGAGCAGGCTTTCTAATTTGTCCTTTTGTTGCTGTTTGGGAAATTTGGTCATTTCCAGAATGGCTTTGATATTGTCTTCCACACTCAGCTTACGGAACACGGAAGCTTCCTGGGGCAAATAGCCAATGCCCATCTGCGCCCTTTTGTACATCGGCATCCTGGTAATATCGGTCTCATCCAAAAACACATTCCCTTCATCGGGCTTGATCAGTCCCACCACCATATAAAAAGTGGTTGTTTTGCCAGCCCCATTTGGACCTAAGAGACCTACGATCTCCCCTTGTTTTACATTTATGGAAACATGGTTAACAACAGTACGGCTACTGTATGTTTTTACAAGGTCATTGGTATGTATGGTGATGCTCAATGAAAAATGGTTTTTCGCAAAAATACCGCAACAAAACTGAATACTACTAGCTTCTTGAAATACTTTAACAGCTATTTGCGTTGTTTGTGCTATTGAACTAAGTTTGCAGGCTGAATTCCCAAGAGCTGATAGCTTTTTAGCAGCAGGGAATTCTATACAAGCTGCATTTATTTAAATTTTATTATGAAAGTAACCGAGCATATAGCCCAATCCAAAAAAACACTGGTCTCCTTTGAGGTTTTACCGCCTTTGAAAGGTAAAACCATTACTTCATTATATGAGCATCTGGATCCTTTGATGGAATTCAAGCCGTCTTGGGTCAATGTAACCTATCACCGCAGTGAATCGATGTTCAAGAAAAAAGTGGACGGCACTTTTGAAAAAGTGGAAGTGCGCAAAAGGCCCGGCACCGTGGGTATTTGCGCTGCTATTATGAACCATTATCGGGTGGATGCCATTCCCCACTTGATATGCGGTGGTTTTACCAAAAGGGAAACCGAGGATGCGCTGATTGACCTGAATTTTTTGGGAATTGACAATGTGTTGGTATTGCGCGGCGATGCGGCAAAGAATGAATCTTCGTTTGAGCCCGAGCCAGACGGCAACCGCTATGCCATTGACTTATTGAAACAGGTCGGCAACCTGAACCACGGTATTTATCTCGATGAGGATATTTTGAACGGTAGCAAAATCAATTTTTGCATGGGAGTGGCAGGTTATCCAGAAAAACATTTTGAAGCCCCCAACCTGGAAATAGACCTTCAACGATTGAAAGAAAAAGTGGATGCCGGTGCGGAGTATATCATGACCCAAATGTTTTTCGACAATTCCAAATTTTATGCCTTTGTCAAGGCCTGTAAAGGGATAGGCATCAACGTGCCTATTATCCCGGGATTAAAACCCATCACCAGCAAGAAACAACTTTCCGTGCTGCCAAGGATATTCCATGTGGATATTCCCACCGATTTATCGAATGGGATCATGCGCTGCAAAACGGATGCAGAAGTGGAACTGGTGGGCACCGAATGGCTTACCCAACAAAGCAAGGATCTGAAAGAGTTTGGGGTTCCCGTATTGCATTATTATACCCTTGGCAAGCCAAAAGTGATTCACAATGTGGTGAAAGCGATTGTGTAAAAATTACTTTAGAACTAGAAGTAATTGTAGGAAAATAAACCCATTTGGAAGAAGACTTCCTGACTTTTACTTTGGCAACTTTTTCATCAGCGCTTCATTAATCTTGACAGGGTATTGTTTTTTCAATTCCTCAATCCATTTATCTTCCACATAAGTCTGGTAATCGTTCATCACAAAGCCTCTCGCCTCGGTGAAACTTCTTTGTGAAGGCTGATTGTATAATTGCACGATATAGGCAAAAGTTACTGTATTATCGGGCGGTGTAATATTGAATGAAGTAAACTGCCCGGGGATAAACTTATTGTCAGCCATCGGAAGTTGTGCCATTTCAAAACGGCCGGAATCCCCTTGCACACTGCTCCCGGCATTCTCCACCCATTTACGCCAGTTGCTGATATCTACTTGTAGTTTGGTTTTGATGTTCTCCGCAGATTTTTCATTGTTGCAGGTAAATATCAAGGCATCCGCACTGGGCGACCATTGGTATTTTTCCTTATGTGCATTATAATACTCCCTGAGCCCGCTGCTGTCGATCAGTGCTTTGTCCCAAACTTTGCGCTGCATCACTTCGAACAGCAGGTTGCCTTCCTTGAATTCGGTTAGCTGATAAGCGAACTCTTTGTTATAATCCTCGAGATGCTCACGATAATAGGCCAGGGCCGAACTTTCGGTAAAACTTTCAAAAAGCTGTTCATCGTTTTTGCCTGCACTAATGGCCGGTTTGCTTTTTGCCATACGGGCAAAATCCAGCCAATCCTTTACCACGAAAGCTTTTTTACCAAAGCTGAACAGAGGGGTTTGGTAGTCCAAGTTTGGAAATTGCGGAATTTTTCGCATCTGCAAACTGCTATCTGTATAGGCCCATAGATGGGGACGGTTCACATCATTGGACTTAAAATGGCAGAGGGTATATATTTTGCTCAGGAATTTATTTGTTGATATGGCTATACGTGGGTCGGCCATAACCCTTTGTTTTAGCCAATCCATGGTCTCTTTGTTTTTTTCGGGCAATTCTTTTCTTGCTAACCGTTTGATGATATGATAACCGAATTGAGTAGCAACTGGTTTGCTGATGGCACCATCTTTGTTCAATGCAAAAGCGGCCTCCTCGAATGCAGGCTCGTATTTGCCTACCCCAAAATCGGGCAACAGCCCGGCGTTCTGATAGGTCAGGTTATCAGCACTATATTTTTGGGCAAGCTCTTTGAAATCGGCCCCATTGAGCAATGCATGATAAATGGAATCTGCCTTTGCTTTTGTTTTTGCTTTGGACGCATCATCGGCATTGGGCGCGAAAGCCAATAATATGTGTGCCGCACTGATTTTGCCAACACCCTTTCTTTCGCCCAAATTTTTAAAAATATGATAGCCTGCTTGGCTACGATATAATTTTGAAAAATGATTGGGTGAGGTATTATAGGCCAGTGTTTCTAGTTCGTAGGGCAATGTGAACACGGTAATATATCCGATATCACCATGGTTTTCTTTGGCGGCAGGGTCGTCTGAATAAAGTGCTGCCGCTTCCCCAAAATCTTTATTTTTTTTCAGAGCTTCATAAGCAATCATGGCTTTCTCATAGGCTTTCAAGGTATCGGCCGGGGAAGCATTTTTTGGGATGGAAATAAAAATATGCGCCAAGTGGATATCTTTCCTGCTACGGTTGAATGCTTCCTCTACCAATCGGTCGAGGCTTTCCTGATCGGCCATATAGGAATCGGCAACCTGATTGCGAAAATTTTTTAGTTCGGCATGCTGTCCACTCAGTGTATCCAAATGAAGGTCGTAGGCAGCTTTCACTTTCAGTTTATAACGGATATACAAAGCCAGATAATCATTATACGATTTATCGGTGGGCTTATCATGGCTGTTATTTTTGGAATAGGCCTTTAGGAATTCCTCCTTGCTCACTGCATTGTTGCCATAACTGAACAGCGTTTGTGCATGGCTGTTCAAGCTCATGGCACAGGCCATTATGGAAACAATAAAAAATTTTGCGCCTTTGGCTCTCATGGAAATTTTTATTTTGAATTCTTAAGTTTCAGGGTAATCACTTCGTCAAACTGCTGATAGGTCAGCTTTTTTGCAATGATGCGTTTGTCCTTATCAAGCAGCAATAGGGTCGGGGTCTGGTACACATCGAACAATTGCCGGTAGCCAGGACGGTTGGCGGCAACATCCTCATCCGCTTTTTCTTTGGTCTGGTAAACGTGCAGCCAATCTTTCAAATTGTGATCACGGATAAATTTCCGCCAGTTTTCCTGTCCGCCTTCCACCATTACGCCGTACATTTTTACACCTTCCTTTTTCCATTTTGCCTGATAAATGGAATCTAGTTTGGGTATTTCTTCCTTGCAATGGCTACAGGTGGGATCCCAAAAGCAAATGACAATAAAATTAGCATCCACGCCATAGAGTGGGGTGGGCTTGCCCGAAGTGTCCACCATGTCCATATTGGCAGCGGGTTGACCAATCAGGTTAGCCATGAGACTATATGCCCGGTCGTTGATGATCTTGCGATATTTTTCAGTAAAGAAATCTGCTTCACCTGTATTGATGAATTTTTCAAAAAGATGTACAAAAACAGCATCCTGTCCCATGTATTCTGGGTTGATATATTTCTGTACAAAATGCACCAGCAGATACTTGAACATTTCTTTATTGGATCTAGAATACAATAGCATCCAGTCGGTTTCCCGGATAATGGAATCCGCTACGGGAGGAACCAACTCCTTGAAATATTTTTCCAGCTTAGGTTCAAAAATAGGGGTACGTAGTAAGCGGTCATCTGTCAAAGAAATGCCATCCCAATAATGTCCTTTGAAGTATTGGTAGGCATAGAGGCTATCATATTTGCCACCGGGCTGTTTGGCTGCGGGTGGCACGACCGGCTCTTTCATTGCTATCAATAGGGTGGATAAAAAAGAGTTTGGGTTTTTTGAAACCACCCCATCGCGATAGGCCTGAACCTGTTGATTCTCCGACCGGATATTTTCGATAATGCGGGTGGAGTCGGTTTTTGTTCTTGCCGAGGCAAGCTCGCTCTGTAATTGGCCTACTTTTTTCCCAAACCCTGTCATTTTACGGGTATATGCATAAAAGAGGTCATTATCTGGTGACCCAACAAAATGTAGGTTCTCTGCAAGGTGGTTGCTATCGGCAACAATGGAAAAATGCTGTTGTTTATCTATCAATAGTTCGAACAGTATTTCTTTTTTTTCAGAAACGACAAAATAAATGCCCCCGGGTAATTTTTCCTTTCCTGAAAAAATAGTGCTGCTATGGGCATCCAATATGGCAGAATCGGCCACTGCTTTTATTTTTCCATAATAGTACCCGAGATATACTTTGCTATTGGTATAGGGCTTGAGGGTAAGTTTGATCTGGTATCCTTCCTGTGCGGCCAGCGATAAGAAAATAAAAGAAGCCAGCAGCGACAAATACATTTTCCTTGATAGCATATTGATTTTTTAAGGCACAGCGAAGTTAAAGTTTTTGGTTATGTTAATAATACCAAAGTCAGAACGTAGAATTTTGGTGATTAGTATGACTGATTGAAAAGCCATATGGCGCTTGCAATCTGACAGAAATAATTGATTTGGCGGGCCAGCCATAATTACCATTTCAAATTTGAGTTCCTAAGTCAGTAATCGCTCATCATTAAATCCCAGATCTCTCTCCGTATTCCCTAATTTTGCGGCGTGAAAAGAAAAAACAAGAATATCATACTGGAAAAAATCCTGGTGGAAGATTATGCGGCGGAAGGCAAGTCGCTGGCCAGGGTGGAAGGCAAGGTTATTTTTATTGAAAATGTGGTGCCCGGCGATATCGTGGATGTGCGGCTTTTGAAAAACAAGAAAGATTGGGCCGAAGGGCATGTGTTGAAATTTCATGAACGCTCTGCTCAGCGGGTGGTGCCGTTTTGTGCTCATTTTGGGGTTTGTGGCGGCTGCCAATGGCAAATGCTGCCCTATGAAAAGCAATTACAGTATAAACAAAAACAGGTAGAAGATAATCTTCAGCGCATTGGCAAAGTGGAGCTGCCTACCATCGAACCCATTATGGGCGCAATGGATACCCAATGCTATCGAAACAAAATGGAATACACTTTTAGCAATCGCCGTTTTTTGTTGCCAGAGGAACTCCATAACGAAGATATATCGCCGATGCAAAATGTGGCAGGTTTTCATGCCAAAGGCATTTTTGATAAGGCCATCAATATCGATACTTGTTATTTACAAAAAGAACCGACCAATAAGATACGCAAGGCCGTTCGTGATTTTGGCAATGCCCATGGCTTTAGCTTTTATGATATCAAACAACAGCAAGGTTTTTTGCGCACCATCCAATTGCGTATTTGCGAGACCGGGGAAATTATGGTGAATATCATGTTCGGCTATGAGGATGAAGAAAAGCGGAAAGCATTGCTTGATTTTTTGCTCCAACAATTTCCGGAGATCACCACCTTATTATTCACCATCAATACCAAGGGGAATGATAGTCTGTATGGGCTGACGCCAGAAATTTATCATGGCAAGGGCTATGCCATTGAACGATTGGGTGAATTCCAGTTCAAAATTGGACCCAAATCTTTTTTCCAGACCAATACCAAACAGGGCGAGCGATTGTACAATGTGGCGAAGGATTTCTCCGCATTGACGGGAAAGGAAACCGTGTACGATCTGTATTGTGGAACGGGCAGCATCGGCATTTTTGTGAGCAAGGGTGCCAAAAAAATTATTGGTGTGGAAGCGGTGGATGAAGCCATCGTGGATGCAAAAGAAAATGCCGCCCTCAACCAAATAGAACATGCTTCTTTTTTTACCGGTGACGTGGTGGACATTTGCAATGATGATTTTTTTGCAGCGCATGGCAAACCTGATGTGATCATCACCGATCCCCCACGAGCTGGCATGCACGAAAAACTGGTAAGAAAATTATTGGACATCGAAGCCCCATTGATCGTATATGTCAGTTGCAACCCTGCTACACAAGCAAGGGATTTGAATTGGTTAAATGAGAAGTACAGTGTGACTAAAATTCAACCCGTGGATATGTTCCCGCATACCCATCATATTGAGAATGTGGTGCAGATGAAATTGAGATAATCACTATCTGCAGCTTATTGTATAATTGTATGAGTGAGTGATAAAATAAAGCACAACAAATAGCACTAGATCAATAGGCCAATTTGCAAGATTGATGAACAAAGAGCCAAAGATTTTTTTTGGACAGTGGGTACCGAGCCCCAAACTTATAAAAAATACTTATTACATACCCCCCAAATTGAATCAAGGTATCACAATAACAAACAGAGAATGGGAGGGTCGAAGAATGGCAATAGAAGCTGTGACAGGTCGTTCAAAGCATGATTACAAGGTATTGAGAAAATTTGTTAAAATGAGCAATGGGGTATGCCATCAATATAATGTTGGCAGTGTCTGCCATAAATTTTAAAAGAAAGATGAGCAAATGGAAAAGGCAAGTTGCGTTTTTTGCTCAAAAATTATTACTAACGTGTTGTGCTATTAGCTTATCAAAAAAATAGGCATTGATTAAGGCGTTT
>JAFDYF010000052.1 GCA_018267575.1 Bacteroidota bacterium | reverse complement strand
TTTGAGTCTTCGTGCCTTGGTGGCGAGAAAATTGAATTTAGCCATCAGTGAATCAGTGGCTTTCATAATTACAATGTAACCGCGGAGACGGAGAGGCGGGGAGAGAAGTGGCATAGTTGAAGGGTTAAAAAGTTAGAAACTGCGTTCCGCATTATGCGTTTAGCGTTTCGCCTTCAATGGCTTTGAATTTATGGCTCAATTGCGTAATATGAACTTTGAATTTATTTGACTTGTGGTAGATATTAAACTACCTCCATGACCGATTTTGACCTAACTTTGCAGCGAAATCTGTGTAAAATGAAAAAACTCCATATCGTAGTACTAGTGTTGATCGCCATCTCCATTGGTGCATTGGTTAGTTTTATGGGCAATCTTTCTACCTATGAAACGATTGCATCCGCAAAACAAAAAGATGGTAAAACGGTAACCATGTTCGTGCATGTTGACCATTCAAAGGCAATCGAGTATGATCCCGTTAAGGACCCCAACTATTTTGCCTTCCATATAACGGATACACTGGGCAACCAGGCCAAGGTGGTCTGTAATTTCGAGAAACCTTATGATTTTGAGAAAGCTGAAGGCATTACAGTAAAAGGGAAAATGAATGGTGATGTGTTCCAGATTACTTCCAGGGACGGAATTTTGCTAAAATGCCCTTCCAAATATAAAGACGACCCTAACATGGCCAAGAAGAACCTTAGCCAAAATTAAATATCAGGCATGGACTATATCGGCGAGCACCTGCTGCCCGGCAAGATTGGGCATTTTTTTGTTACACTTTCTTTTGCTGCTTCTTTTGTTGCGATGATCGCTTATTATAAAGCATCCCGCGCCAAAAATATGGAGGATGAGCTTAGATGGCGTAAGCTGGGAAGGGGCGCATTCGCCATCAATATTTTTTCGGTGTTCACCGTTTTCGCTACGGTCTATTATATCATTTCCAACCATCTTTTCGAATATAATTTTGCCTGGGAGCATTCCAGCAAAGCACTCGACATGAAATATTTGTTGAGCTGCATCTGGGAAGCACAGGAAGGCAGCTTCTTGCTCTGGACCATGTGGCAGGGTGTTTTGGGCGGCATCCTAATTCTGACCGCCAAGAAATGGGAAGCACCTGTAATGATGGTGATGAGCTTTGGCCAGTTTTGCTTGGCAACCATGATTATTGGTATTTATATTTCCAATGCCAAGATTGGGATCAACCCTTTTTTGTTGGTGAGGCAGATGGAAAGTTTTGCCAATGCCCCGATTTTTCAAAGGGCCGATTATATGAGCATCCCTCAAATGCAGGACGGGCAAGGGCTCAACTCCCTATTACAAAATTATTGGATGGTGATCCATCCACCCGTACTGTTCCTGGGTTTTGCTTCCACCATTGTGCCTTTTGCCTTTGTGATGGCGGGACTCGTTAAGAAGGATTATAGCGGTTGGGTAAAGATGGCCATTCCTTGGACACTTTTTTCTACTTGTATATTGGGCACCGGCATTATGATGGGTGGTGCATGGGCTTATGAATCATTGAGCTTTGGTGGCTTTTGGGCCTGGGACCCTGTGGAGAACGCCTCATTGGTACCTTGGTTGGTAATGGTGGCAGGTCTGCACACTTTGGTTGTATTCAATGCCACGGGGCATTCATTAAGAGCTACTTATTTATTTTTGATACTGGGCTATATATTGATTTTGTACTCAACCTTCCTTACAAGGAGCGGCATATTGGGAGATACCTCCGTGCATGCTTTTGTAGATTCGGGGATGAATGTGCAGTTGGTGTCTTTTATATTTGTTTTTCTAGTACCAGCTACGGTCATGTTTATCAGGGACTATAAAAAGATCCCGCACATTGTGAAGGAAGAAAATACCTATTCCAGGGAGTTTTGGATGTATATCGGTTCCTTGGTGCTTTTTCTTTCAGCGCTTTTTATAATGATTGCCACTTCGCTTCCTGTGTTCAATAAGGCTTTTGGCACGCAATGGTCGGTTGGGGAAGATGTCACTTTTGCGTATAACCGCATTGAAGTTTTTATCGCCATAATACTGGGCTTGTTGACGGCCGTGACCCAATACCTAAAATACAAGGATACCCCCAAGAAAGTATTTTATAAAAAACTGATGCTCCCAACCATAATAGCGGTGGCTATTGCTATTTTGGTAAGTGTTATTGAGAAGATCAATTATAATAAATATGGTCCCGGTTTTTTAACGGCCATCCATTTAGCACTCTTTGGTGCAATCTATTCTGTAATCGCCAATGGAGGTTATATCTGGTCGGGCTTGAATGGCAAGCTGAAAGTGGCTGGTGCATCGGTAGCGCATATTGGGTTTGGGCTAATGTTGGTGGGCATCCTGATTTCCACTTCAAAAAAAGCATTGCTTTCTTATAATACCACGGGTATCAATCTGAATTTTGATCCGAAGGACAAGGACAAAAACCCTTTGGAGAATATTACTTTGGTGGCCGGTGTAAAAACGGATATGGGTAAATATTGGGCCACTTATACTGGGGAGGATTCCACCAATCAGTTTGGCAATATCAGCTATTACCATATTATCATGGAAAGGAAATCGGATGGGGAATTGTTCAACCTGTATCCAGATCTGGTTAAAGCGACCAAGGGGATGCAGGGTGTGTCGCAAAACCCAGACAAGCACCATTATTGGAACAAGGATATTTTTTCCTATATCAATTATGCCAGCAACCTCGAGAAATCGAAGGATACGGCCCAATATAAACTATACCCCGTTAGTCTCGGCGATACGGTCTATTATTCCAATGGGTACATGGTGCTGAAAAATACCATCCGCAACCCCAATAATAAAAAATACCATTTCACGGATAAGGATACCGCTTTAATGGCAGAGATTTCCGTGATCAGTCGCGACAGCATGCGGTATACGGCCAACCCGGTTTTTTACCTTAAAGGCAATTCGCTACATTCCATACCCGATACGGTTTTTGCCCAAAACATGGCAGTGATATTGAGTGGGGTGGTGGGCAATAAGCTTCAGATTGGGGTTAAGGAATCCCCGAACCTGGTACCTTTTGTTTCCTTAAAGGTCTATGAATTCCCACATATCAATATACTCTGGATCGGCACCCTTATCATGATTATCGGTTTTGTTATCAGTATGGTGAGGAGATGGAGGCTGCGGGGCAGTGTATAATGGGTAGATCGTCGTTCTTCCCTTTATCCTATTTCTTCAATCGTAAGCTTCAATCCCAACTTATAGGGATTTTTTTTAATCCGAAACAACCCAAAGGAATCTTTCACCGTATTCATTCTTTGATAAGATTATGTTGCTCATAACGTTAACAAATTTAAAAAATCGTTATCAAGATGAAATTCCTATTTGTTTTGTTTTTTCCCTTCCTGTTTATTTCTAATTTTCAATGGCATAATAACCTGGACGAAGCGAAGCAGATTGCTGCCAAAGAGCATAGATATATTCTCCTGAATTTCTCCGGTTCGGATTGGTGCGGCCCCTGCATACGCATGCACAATGAAATTTTCGGTTCGGAGGTATTCAAAAAACTGGCCGATGAGCAATTGGTGATGGTGAATGCCGATTTCCCGAGAAAGAAAAAAGACCAACTGCCAGAAGTGCAACAGGAAATCAATAACAAAATGGCCGATCGGTATAACCCCGAAGGGAAATTTCCCCTAACCTTACTATTGGATGAGAATGGCAAAGTACTAAAAGATTGGGATGGTTTCCCAGATGAATCTGCCGAGTCCTTTGCGATCGAGGTCAGGAATATTATTTATATCAACAAGTAAGGGCATGTTGCTGAAAAAGGTTTTTACCCAAAGCCTTAAATTAATGGGCAATGCTTTCCAGATCAGCGCGGTCTCCGATAATGAGGAATGGGCAAATGAAAGGATCGATGCCGGCATTGAAGAAATCAGAAGAATAGAACGATTGCTTACCACTTTCAGTGATATGAGTGAGACCGCACTCATCAATCAAAATGCTGGAATCTTGCCAGTCAAAGTGAGTCAGGAAACTTTCAATATTATAGAACGATCTATCCGGATTTCAAAGATTACCCAAGGCGCTTTCGATATCAGCTATGGATCGGTGGACAAACGTCTTTGGAATTTTGATACCCAAATGAAATCGCTACCCGATAAGGAAACAGCAAAGAAAATGGTGAGGCTGATCAATTACCGAAATATTGAGTTGGATAGTGAAAACAGTACTGTTTTTTTAAGGGAAAAAGGGATGCGGATTGGTTTTGGCGGCATTGGTAAGGGGTATGCGGCAGAAAAAGCAAAACAGGTAATGCGGTCGATGGGGGTGGAAAGTGGTATCGTAAATGCATCCGGTGACCTGACTGCTTGGGGCTTTCAGCCCAATGGGGAACCATGGACAATCGGTATTGCCAACCCCAATGCAAAGGCAGCCATTTTTTCGTACATGAACATTACAAATATGGCGGTGGCTACTTCGGGCAATTATGAAAAATATATTATGGTGGGGGGTAAAAAATACTCCCACACGATTGACCCACGGACCGGGCTACCCATAAGTGGGATCAAAAGTGTGACCATCATTAGTACCAATGCAGAAATTGCGGATGCCATGGCCACTCCAGTGATGATTATGGGTATTCAAGCGGGTTTGGATATGGTCAATCAAATAAAGGATATGGAAGCCATCATTATCGATGATGATGATAAGATTTACAAATCGGATAATATTCATTTTAATTAAATAGCAACTATGATAAAAGCACTCATGGTACGATGGTTGGCGTTGTTGTTTGCATGCAGCATTTTTGCCTCCTGCGTACAAGTAAAAGAATACCAAAAAAGCAGGATCAATGATTCCGAGATGATCTTGGCAAACCGCAAAGTGGAGAAAACAGAGTTGAACGCCCAATCATACCGCGAAGGTTCCTCTGGTGCCAATGGTGGCAAAACTGGTGGCGGCTGCGGTTGTAATTGATTTTGTTTTAACCCATAGAATAAGTTTCAATGAAAAAAATCTGCCTCACGGTAGTTGGCATGTATTTTATGCTGCTACATTCCTTTGCCCAGTTCAAACTTCGGGACAGCAGCAGCATTGTTAGGACCTATAAGTCTCAAAAGTTAAAAATAGAGGAAGTAAACCTGGTATCCAGTTATTATAACCAAACCGCAGACAAATCCTCCGTTATGGGTGGAAGAACCGATAGCAAGGGAATCGGCAATGTGATGGACCTGGCAAATGGACTGGATATCACTTTTGTAGGATGGGACACCCACCAGCGCAAGAATACCTTAACGGCAGGTCTTGGTTTCGATTATCATACCGCTGCCTCACAAGCCTATGTTGACTCCAATGGCCATGCCAAGAACAATGGCACCCGGATTTACCCTACACTGGATTGGTCAATTGAAAATGCAAAAAAAGGTACTGAGTTTGGTATTGGTGCCTACTATTCTGCAGAGCATAACTATTATCACTCCCTCGGGCTCAATACCTCTTTTTCGAAAAAGAACAAAAGAAATGGGGAATTCAGTTTTAAACTCACGGGTTATTTTGATAATATCAAAATGATCAAGCCTTCTGAGTTTGTACCTATTGATTCCGTAAAAAATGTACCAGTCACAGATAGTATCGTTTATGTGACAACAGCCAGCGGCCGCACCCAAGCCATTGTATATCAAAATGGGGGTATTGTGAGTTCGGGCACAGGGCATAACCACCTCCCATCAGCGGCTAGGGACACTTACACAGCATCTTTTGGCTTCTCGCAAGTAATCAACCAGCGGATGGATGCGAGTATTGCCTTGGATTTGGTATATATGAACGGTTATCTGGGTCTACCTTTTCATCGGGTCTATTTCAACAATGGGAAGGACACGATAGAAAACCTCCCTTCGCAAAGGTTCAAAATACCCATTGGGTTCCGACTAAACTATTTTTTGGGGGATAATATCATCCTGAGAGGATATTACCGTTTTTATATGGATGACTGGGGACTAAGGTCACATACAGCTAGTTTGGAAGTGCCCATTAAAATAACGCCTTTCTTTTCCCTTTCACCTTTTTATAGATATTATACACAAACAGGAGTTAGATATTTTGCTCCTTACGAAGGGCATAGTCCCACCGACCAGTATTTTACTAGCAACTATGCGTTGGCGTCCTTCCAAAGCCATTCATTTGGTATGGGTATTCGGTTGGCACCGCCCAAGGGGGTATTGATTAAAGGACTGAGTGTTTTGGAGCTCCGGTACAACCACTACACCCAAACCACGAACCTGGTTGCGAATATGATTTCCATGAACCTCAAGTTCAAATAGAGCTATACACTCAATACAATATGCCCGTAAACCAAATTTGGTTTCGGGCTTTAGTGTTTTATAAAATTAACAATAGCCACATCAAGCGTTTGGGTTACTTCTGCTGTCTCAGGGTATGAATAATCGGTTAATTTATTTAATTTTAGGGTTCTTGATTTTATGCTTACAGGCAGTAATAAATATATTATACACATAGCTTTATCCGTGCTCCTCGTTTTTGCACAGAAAATGGTATTTGCCCAGCAACATGGCGATTCCGTTAAAATTCTCTCTTCTTCCCGATATGGACCTTATGATACTTTATTGGTGCCTTACTATGTGTACAATGGGGATACTATTCCATCCAGAACCCTCACCATGGTTTGGGTCTCTGCCCCCATGCCAGCCTCCATGCGCAAGCGTTTGGAAGAATGGACCAGGCTGCGCAATGCCGTATATGTAACCTATCCTTATGCAAAAAGAGCCGGTGCCATCATGAACGATATGAATGTCCATTTGGCCAAAATGACTTCGGAGAGTGAAAAAAAAGCCTATATCAAATCCCGTGAAAAAGAACTGAAAAAAGAATTTGCCGACCCCATTACCAACCTATCTGTTTACCAGGGCCAGGTATTGATGAAATTGATCAACCGCCAAACCGGAAATAATTGTTACGATATTATCAAAGAATATAAAGGTGGCTTTACGGCACGTTTCTGGCAAACGGTGGCTTTCTTTTTTGGCAGCAGCCTAAAACAACCCTATGATGCCAATGGCGCTGACCGCCAGATAGAAGTGTTTGTGATGGAAGTGGAACGCATGTATCATAGCTAGTCCAGTTCTTCCACTGGTTGTATAACCTTCAGACAAATATTGGAATTTAATTTTACTCCCCTCCATATTCACTTACTCATCTTAATTTTTTAAAAATACAACACCTTAATAAATACAGAAAGGGCCGGATAGACATCCGGCCCTTAACCAAAATATAATATCCTAAGAATAACTCCCCAAAATAGGGATTTCTTTCAATCTAATGCATAACCGTAATTAGTAAAAAATATGATTCAGGTCAACCCGATTAAATATGATTTCTTAAACTTTGCTTATTCTTTTCTATCCAATAGGCATAACAAACCGACTTGCAATGAGATTGTTTTTAGTTATCCTTGGATTGTTCATACTCAGCGTTTCCGCTATCAACCTATTTTCCCAATGGTTTTTTGCACAAAATGAATTGATCGGCACCACAAGCATAGTCCCGAAGCAATCCATTTCACTATTATTAATTTTTTGGGGCGCCTATCTTATCATTGCATTCCGGGAAAAAAAGGAAACCAAATAATCAGACAAAACAAAGCCCCATATAGACATACGGGGCTTAAACTAATAACCTTATGCTAGTGAAAAAAAATAAAAGTCACTCAACACTAAACATGGTTCAAAATTAAGCTTGTGGATGCTATCCCAGCATCGAAGTTCTTCTAATCGGCTGTCGTTTTTCTACTACGACAAAAAATTTCGGTTGATTATTATCATTAATATCAATAACCAAAGTCATAGCTATTGAATAGCCATCCTATACATTTGTGATTGGAAAAATAAAGTTTAGGAGATATCCCAGATCAGTCTTGATAGGGGTTTATTCGTTTTTGCAGTACAACTGTAAAAAGCCGCGAATTTTTGTATCGATGCCTTGCATCGATTACTTGTTCTCAATACAATCTAAAATTACAGCCCCGGTTATTCTTAGCTGGGGCTCGTTGTTCTAGAATGATTTCGGGTGTTTGTGTAGAGTATATTAAATACATAAAATAAAGGTGCTTCCATTATTCTTTTCTACTTTATACGTGATTGAGCAACCTATTGAACTTGCCAGATCTCTTACTATATGAAAACCCATCCCATGGCTTGATGAGTCTACGTTTTTTTCTTCGAAAAGACCTCTCAGTTTTTCAATGTGGATACCTGAGCCATTGTCTGTGATGGATAAGTAGTTTTTGCCTTCATCATACCAAGCTTTCCAAACAATTTTTGGGCCTTTTGAATGCGACACCGCTTTGACCGCATTGGCTGTAAGATTATACATGATGGTCTGTAGGAAATTCACATCGGAGTGTAGTGTGAGATTTGCAGGTAGCTCAAAACTTAAAATTATATCTGGGTTATCTGAAAACATTTTTTTTATATATTCAAATAGAGCTTCCACTTTTAGATCTGTAAATGAAGGCATAAAATGTTCCATCTGGCCTTTGCTCCACAATAACATGGCCTCCATATTGTCAAGCAGGGACTTGACCATATCAGAAATCCTTTTTTCTCTCATCGCTTTTTCATTTTCACTAAGAAAAGCGGGTTTATCATTTTGCAACTGCAAAAAATGAAAAAGGTTGGCTACCGGACTGCGAAGGTCATGACTGAGGATTGCTAAGAACTTAACTTTTAACCTATTTGCTTCATTCAATTCTTTATTCAATCGCAATAAAGTATCATTAGTCTTTTTCCTATTAAGACTTTGACGAAAAACCAAGGCCCCTATGATGGTCAAAAAGCCAACACATATAGCAAGAAACCACATTGTTCGCTTTTCATTGTTAATTTGAAGTTTTCCGTATTCTATTTCTTGGTTTTTTGAGTCTATGGCTCTTTTACTTTCGAGGGCAGCAATCTTGTTTTTATTTTCCTGGGAGTATATCGAATCAGTAACGTCCTGATACTTCCTGAAATTTATATAGGCATTTTTATAATCGTTCTTAACTGCCTGAAGCTCCGCCAAAACCCCAGTATAATAGGATGCGTTTTCAATATCATTGTTAGATTCACTGATATTGATAGCTTGAGTCAGGTATTTTTCCGATAACCCAAGTAGCTGTTTCCTGTTGCCAGGAATAATAGAGGAAGGTTTTGTGGAATGTAATCTGTCGTAACGCACAATATCAAGATAGGCCACTCCAATATTCCCGATATTGATAGCGGGAAGCACTGTTTCTGAATGATAGACATCCCAAATTCTTTTTGCAGAAAGTGCCAATTCAATTTTATGCTGATAATCCATATTGCACAAAATGGATTGGTTTGCATAGACCGAGGCTTGGCCCTGCCAATCATCGATTTTCTTAAAAATGGATAGGGCGGTACTATAGTATGAAGATGATTTGGTAGAATCACCCATTTTCATAAAGTCATCGCCAAGGCTTTTCAATAACAACCCCATTTGTGACAGATTATTTTCCCGTTCAAAGAGTTTGTAGGCTTCGGTGCTGAGCTGTACGGCTTTCGAATAATCATGTTGGTAGAAATAAATTGTCCCCATGTTCCTTTCTGCTGCTGCCCTCAAATCTTCTTTATTAAGTTTTTCTGCAATTGCAAGGCATTCTGAAAAGCAGTTCATGGATTGGGTATAGTCCGACTCATTCATGTACTCTTTGCCCAAAAAGTTCAGGGTATTCCCCCTTTCAAAGGAAATTGTTTTCTGACTGGTAGAAAGCAAATTATTCAAAGAATCCAACAAGACCTGACCTTTTTTTTGCGGTAAGGCTTGGAGAAAAAGGAGATTGAGAAAAAAGAATATTTTGCAGCGCATACATTAAAATTCTTTAATCTGCTTCAAAGAATCTTTAAAACTCCTACCAATGGGTAGGATAATATCACCCATAATAACTTTATCGGGCCTAAACTCTTTCACATAGTTTTTTTGCACAGCATAACTCTTATGTATACGAATGAAACTTTTAAAAGCATTTTCCTTTAGCAGGTTGCCAAGTGAAACGAGCACAGTGTATCTTTTTGAGTTCGTTATAATCCCCGTGTAATTATTCATTGCTTCGAGGTAAACTATTTCGTGGAGATTCAGTTTGATTTGGTTATGGCCATCTTTTATAAAAATGGTGTCCGGACCTAAAACATGATCAAGCAGTATGGATTTTTGCCGGGCAGTAAGATAATCCCTTACTCTATCGATTGATTTGGAAAACCTTTCAAGATGTAAAGGCTTGACCAAATAGTCGAGCGCTTCCAATTCATAACCATCCAGTGCAAAATCCGAGTAGGACGTAATAAAAATGCATGCCGGTATATTCAACAATTGTTTTCTCAGATTAAGCCCATTTGTTTCGGGCATATCTATGTCAAGGAATACGATATCCAGCATCGCTTTTTTTGCTAATTCAAGGGCTGCACTGGCCGAAGCGAAGCTCCCTTTTATTTCAATGAACGGAAATTTTTCTAGAAGTGACAGGATCATCATCCTATCAATGTCATCATCATCCACCACAATACAGGTAAACTTTAAAGACATGCGCTAACGAATTTTATTTGATTCCTACCCTTACAAATATAAGCTATAAATAGGGCGGAAATGTCGTTTGCCAATTTGATCCGTCGTTCACCATTTTGGTCATCCGACAGCTAAAAATAGGGAGTAGATTTATCCAAAAAAATTGTCCTACGTTAATATAATAACAAAAAAATGTATTATGAAAACGAAGTATTTTGAATCTTTAATAGTCATTTTTACTGTATTTACAGTGGTAGCTTGTCACAAAAACGCCGCATCCCCTGGTGGGGCGCCGCCCGTTTTGCCAACTCCCCCAACAGTAACATCCGTTTTCCCTGACACAGGGGCCTATAACACAATAGTAAGTATATCAGGTACTAATTTCAACCCCAACCTTGTGAACGATATCGTTAGTTTCAATGGGGTATCTGCGATTGTGGATAGTGCTTCGGCAACCCAACTCAAGGTGGTAGTCCCCAAAGGGTCGGGTACTGGGAACATTAAAATAAGCGTTGGCGGCCTATCTACAAATGGGCCAGTTTTCCACTATGTTTATACTTATGTGGTGAGCACCCTCGCTGGTTCAGGTCAGGGTTTTATGGATGGTAACGGAACTTCTGCAAAATTCTATCGCCCATATGGCATTGCGATTGATACCGCTGGCAATCTGGTTGTGGCAGACAGTTACAACAATGCCATAAGGAAAATTACCCCAGATGGCACGGTGAGCACAATTGCCGGTACAGGGGTGTCGGGCTATCAAGATGGGTTGGCGAAAAACGCCCAGTTTTCCTTCCCAAAAGGGGTAAGGTTTGATAGCAATAACAACCTGATTATTGCCGATGGATATAACAACAGGATAAGAAAACTCACTACTATTAATGATAGTGTTACTACCATTGCAGGTTCTGGAAGTAGTGGAATAGCCAATGGCAAGGCATCATCTGCAAGCTTTGTTTATCCAAACAACACTGCAGTAGATTCAGCAGAAAATATTTATGTAGGTGATGCTTCTAGTCTTCTTAGGAAGATTAGCAATGACTCAGTATATACTTTGCTCAACGGACAGAATACAAGCCCCCAGTTTTTAGAGATTTTCGACCTCGCTCTTGACAAGAATAATAACATCATCTTGGTGGATGGTGGCAGCAAAGTTTACAAGATTACTTCTGCTGGCCTGGTCTCAGTTGTTGCGGGGAATGCTGTGTTTGGATTTGCTGATGGTCCTGCGGCAAGTGCATCCTTCAGCACGACGGCAGGCTTGGCCATTGACGCCAATGGCAATATCCTAATTGCAGACGAAGGGAATTTCCGGATAAGGAAAATTACCCCAGAAGGCATTGTTACCACAATTGCTGGCAATGGGACTTCAGGCTATGTGGACGGTCCAGCATCTTCTGCAGAATTTCAAGACCCTGTTAATATAGCAATTGATAAAACGGGCAATATCTATGTTTCTGAAGCACTCTACAATCGAGTGCGCAAAATATCGGCCTATTAACGATGGCTTTTATGAAAAATTCTCCTACACATAAGTGTTTTAGATGGAAGTCAATCAGGGGTGGTGCTGTATGCAGAAACATTTGCTTTGACCACCAACCAGTTTGGATTATTCACTGCATATGTTGGGGCTGGCACAGTAGTTGGTGAAATTTTCCAAGCATTTACCTCTGGTTCATCAGATAACATCAACTGAACGGGAGCGGAGCGGCTCTGAAGAAGCCCAGCCAAAAAAATAGAACAGACAGCGAAGCGGCTGTTTAACATAATGTTAATTATAATACTTTTTAAATGTCAGTGTGGCAAAAATGAAGAAAAAGGTCTTATAATTAGACGTTATATTAAACAGCACACCTGCGCTGAAAAGAAAATTATGGAACTCCCTGATAATTCATCGTTTGAACTCATTGCTCACATAGACAGAAACGAATTTATAACACTAGCCGCAATGGTTCAAGCTATGCAGAAAGTCTTAATTACCCATGATAATCAGGAGGCTTACAACCAAGCATTTCAGAAATCTTTTTCCGCTCTGCAAATATCGATTTCTTCACCCACTCAGGATAATTCCTGATATCAAGTAAAGTGCCATCTGGGTAATAAGACATTCCGCATAGCCCGTATTCATCATATTCTACATGGTCGCAATAATTTATAATTATTCTTTTCTTTTCCCCACGCACATCCACGCTCTGTTTTTTGCTTTTCTGGAACTTAGCAAAAAACCCATTCAACCTGTTTAACATAACGCTATACATTATAAGAATAACCTAATGTCCAAAATGCCAACAAACGGATAATGAACCCTTCACAATTGTTTATTTTCAGTTGAGGCGCAAAAAATTTACTTTTGCGGAGACCAAGCCTATCAAAACAGGACTCGCACATGCTTTCAAAATCAAAAAGGATCAAAGATTTTCAGATTAAGTTGCTCGCTTTCCTTCATGAAACCAATGCGGAGGAAGTTCATATCTACCACCACGTGATGAATGCCTGGAGCAACGACATGAGCATGCTTACGCTACCTGATATGAAAGAAGCGATCACCGATCTGTGCAACCGTAACATGATCAGTTCAAAGAACAATGCCCACCTTTTAATCGGTCTGCCCGGGACCACCGAGGATGATCAAAAAAACAATGCCATTTGCACTTTACAGGCTGCTGGGCGAAGCTATTACAAAAAGGCCCGCTTGATGGGCATCCTGCGCGGCTTGTTGAAATTGGCGATCTTGATCCTAATCTTCCTGGTGGCGATATATACCCTCTATTATTTCAGGAAAGTGATCTTCAAGTTCCTGTTCAAAGCCAAATAGCCCATGCATGGACCTGAAAGCGGCCATCCTCAAAGAGCATTCCAAGGCACAATGCGAGCGGATCGTAAAATATATTGGTTCCAGCCCTGAACGCTTCGCTGAGTTGATGGAACTATTTTTTGAGGGCGAATACCGGGTTACCCAGCGGGCCGCCTGGCCCATGAGCTATTGCGTGGAAAACCATCCAGAGCTGATCAGACCCTATTTCAAAAAAATGCTGGAAAACCTCTACAAAAAAGGCCTTCACGATGCCGTGATCCGAAATACCATGCGGATATTGCAAAACCTGGAAATCCCTGCCAGATACCGTGGCAAATTGATGGATACCTGCTTCCGTTTTATTCAATCCAATGATATGCCAGTAGCCATTAAAGTATTCTCTCTTACGATTTTGCAAAATTTATCTAAACAATATCCCGATATCAAGTCTGAGATCAAACTACTGATTTTGGAAAGATGGCCGCTCGAGACCGCAGCCTTTCACTCAAGGGCTAGAAAGATACTGAAGAGCTAGAGTCTACCTAATGGCTATCCCATTTACTTGCCCCTGCTAAGTTTTTCTACTTAACATAATATTAAAAAATGAATTGCGCATAAATCTTCTGACCAATGTTTTGTAGATCTATAACAGGATAAACTTGTATAGCTATTTTAGGACGATACAGAAGCATAACTAAAGCATACTTAGTGTATGGATCATGTATAGTTAAAGCGTACATTCAGTATGGATACTATATGGATCACGTATGGTTGAAGCTAGTTTGCTATACAGTTCCATGTACATCTATTAGGAATAGCAATTAACCTAATGACAGTCCCTTCGGGCTACAAGCCCGATATTAAATTAATAAATCAAAAAATTGAATATTAATTTATTACGCCATTAGCCTAAACCATATTTTAATATAAAAGACCCCCGATTTTATCCCCAAAACAAACCTCACTCAAGCCGCCATATCTTCTACCCCTCACCTTCTGCCTTCTAATACAATAGTCTCGCCTTAATCGTCTGCTTTACTTCTTTTAGCAACTGCAAAGCCTGCGCGGAAAGCTTTTTGTCCACATCCAGCACCACATAACCAATCTCATCATTGGTCTTTAGGTATTGGGCCAGTATATTGATATTATATTTCGATAACCGTGTGTTAATCTCTGATAATACACCCGGTACATTATAATGAATATGCAATAATCGATGAGTGCCTTCCTGTGGCGGCAGGCTGATGGGCGGCACCGTGTGCGAACCTGTTGTGATTCCTCTTTCTAGAAACTGGAACAGTTTGTTGCTCACATCCTCGCCAATATTTTGTTGTGCTTCCTCGGTAGATCCTCCAATATGTGGGGTCAGCAGCACATTGGGCAGGTTTTGCAATGGTGTGGTAAATTTATCGCCATTTTTTTCAGGCTCCCAAGGGTATACATCAATAGCAGCCCCGGAGATATGCCCTTCCTCAATGGCCTTGGCCAAAGCATCCAGATCGACCACTTCTCCCCTTGCATAGTTCAATAGTATCGACCCTTTCTTGAACTGTTTCAACAAACTCTTGGTAATCATATTCTTGGTCTGACTGGTCTCGGGCACATGCAAGGAAACAATATCGGACTGGCCAACCAGTTCCTTCAATGTTTTTTTGGCAACCGCATTGCCCAATGGCAATTTGGTTACCACATCATAGAACAACACTTTCATGCCCAACGATTCTGCCAGCACACTCACCTGGGTGCCGATATTCCCATAGCCGATAATACCTAGGGTCTTTCCTCTCAGCTCATAGGAACCCTTGGCATCTTTTTTCCAAATGCCTTCATGGGCAAACTTATTTTTGTCAACAATCTTACGAATCAACATCACGGATGCCCCAATCACCAACTCAGCAACGGAACGGGTATTGGAATAGGGCGCATTGAAAACGGCTACCCCATGACTGGTAGCAGACTTAAGGTCTACTTGATTGACCCCTATACAAAAACAACCAATCGCCTGTAATTTTTTTGCAGCATCCAATACTTTAGGTGTGATCTTGGTTTTGGAGCGGATGCCCAACAAATGCACATCCTTGATTTCTTTTATCAACTCTTCCTCGGACAAAGCGCCTCCCAATTTTCTCACCGACGCGTAACCACCCGAGGTAAAAAGCGAGACTGCCGCATCACTGATATTTTCAAGAAACAAAATATTGATCTTCTCCTTGGGGTAGCTTGTTGTACTTTTCTCTGCCATAATTTTTCTTCTTTTATTTCGTTAACTCTTCATCATTTGGAGTGCAAATTTGTTATTAAATGGCCAAAACAAAAAAACTAAAATGAAACTGGGTAGTTTTTCTACTTGTTTGGCTTATTTTTTGCGATATTTGTAAAACTAACCACAAAAAAATTATTCCTGTTGAAAACCATTTGCTGCTATCTATTAGCATTACCTCTATTCCTTGCATGCGGACAGTCTGGTTCAAAACCTGCGACTGCTGATTCAGTGACTCCTGTTGTATTTGCTGCCGCACAGCACTCGAACAATGCACATCATAAAGCAGAACTCCTTCGATATAGTACAGCCTCCGAACATTTTTTTGATTCTTTATTGGCCAAACATTTCAATGGCAGTGTGTTGGTAGCGAAAGATGGCGAAGTGGTATATGAAAAATATGCAGGTTTCAAAAGCATGGATAAGAATAGTGAACCGGTGGATGAACATACGGCTTTTCATTTGGCTTCGGTATCCAAGACATTTACCGCGATGGCCACTTTAAAATTATGGGAAGAAGGCAAATTGAACATCGATGATGATATCAGTAAATATTTGGTTGGCTTTCCCTACCCAGGTATTACCATTAAGATGTTGTTGAGCCAGCGCAGTGGTTTGAAAAACTATGTGCATTATATGGACAATTCGGGCTGGGACAAAAAGAAATTCCTAACGAACAGTGATCTATTACAATTTATCATCAGCCATCAAGCCCAACTAAAAGGGGCGACTCCCGGCAAGCATTTTGAATATTGCAATACCAATTACGCACTCTTGGCCCTGATCATTGAAAAAGCTTCTGGTCTTTCCTACCCCGACTATCTTTCCAAAACTTTTTTTGTGCCGCTGCAGATGCAGGATACTTATGTTTTCAATTTAGGAGATACGACGAAAGCAGAAAAATCGTACAAAACCAATAACCGTGCTTATCCATTGGAATATTTGGATGTGGTTTATGGCGACAAAAATATTTATAGTACCACCCATGACCTATTAAAATGGGATATGGCCTTGCGTTCAAACAAACTGTTTAAGCAATCTACTTTGGACAGTGCTTATACGCCCTATAGCTTCGAGAAACCCGGTAAAAGAAACTATGGGCTGGGTTGGAGAATGCTACTGGAACCCAATGGCAAGAAACTGATCTACCATAATGGTTGGTGGCATGGTAACCGCACTGCATTTATTCGCATGATCGATGAAGATGCAACCATCATTGCCCTGAGCAATAATGATTGCAAACGTGTCTACTCTTCCAAAAAACTCTGTAATCTATTTGGCGACTATCGTCAAGGTAATGAAACCTTCGACGAACAGGACAAGGAACCACTCGGCCGTGGTGGTGAGCCAAACTCAAAAAAATAATCTATTTTTTCTGTAGGAATTTTTATGCTTAAATTCCATTATGGAAATCCTGACAGCAGCGCAATCCCTGGCATGGGATAACTATACCATCGAACATGAGCCCATTAGTTCCATCAACCTCATGGAAAGAGCCGCTTTAAAATGTTTTGAATGGCTGCAGGACCATGGCTATATCGGATCTTCTTTTTCCATTTTCTGTGGCAAAGGAAATAATGGCGGTGATGGTTTGGCATTGGCCCGGAGACTTAACGAAATGGGCTGCCCCGTTACTGTCTATATTCTTGAATTTGGTCATAAAGGCACCGAAGATTTTCAGGTGAATTTGGCCAGACTGCACCTGACAGAAGTTGCCATCCGATTTATACAGACTGATGAAAATTTCCATCCCTTACCCAAAGGCGACATCGTGATCGATGCTTTGTTTGGGTCCGGTCTGAACAGGCCATTGAATGGCGTGACCGAAAAACTGGTGGACCATATCAACCAATCCGGGAACGAAGTGGTTTCCATCGATATTCCCAGCGGTTTATTTGTCGATAAAAGTTCCAAGGACAATCCAGTAATCCATGCTACACATACATTGAGCTTTCAATCTTATAAACCCGCCTTGCTAATGGCGGAGAACAGCCAGTGTTTAGGAGAAATAGAAATTTTGGATATTGGTTTGCATTCTGGTTATCTAGCAAATCTTCATAATAATACATTATTGGTTGATGAAAATTTAGTACAAAAATTATTAAGACCAAGAAACCCTTTTGCCCATAAAGGCCAATTTGGTCATGCACTGTTATTAGCTGGAAGTTATGGTAAAATGGGGGCAGCGATATTAGCCGCCAAAGCCTGTCTCCGATCCGGTGTGGGACTACTGACCTGCCATTTGCCAACCTGTGGTTATGAAATTATGCAGGGAGCCGTTCCAGAAGCGATGGCCAGCACCGACGATCATGAACATATAATTACCGGGTTTAAAGATGACCTCTTAAAATACACGGTATTGGGTATTGGCCCGGGTATTGGCACCGATGCACAAACCAGTTTTTTTCTGGAATACCTTCTTACCAATTTTAAAAGGCCTTTGGTATTGGATGCTGATGCATTGAATATTATTTCTGTGAACCGTAAAATGTTTGATGATATTCCCCCATTTTCGATACTCACCCCACACCCAAAAGAATTCGAAAGACTTTTCGGTTCAAGCGAAAACGATTTCGATCGGCACGAATTGGCTTTGGAGAATGCCAAAAGATATCAATGCGTGATTGTGCTGAAAGGGCATAACAGCTTTATAGCTACCCCTGATGGCAAAGGCTATTATAATAGCACGGGCAATGCGGGCATGGCAAAAGGCGGTAGCGGTGATGTGCTTACCGGCATGGTAACCGCATTTTTGGCACAGGGCTACCTTGCCGATCAAGCCGCCATCTTGGCCGTGTACCTGCATGGACTTGCTGGTGATCTCGCCAGCCAATGGCAATCACAAAACAGTATGATCGCATCAGACATTATCAAGTGTATCGGTCAAGCAATACGATCGATCAGCAACAAAGAATAAGATCTGGCCCGCTCTTTCCCACCACTTACCCCAATTGTTTTCATCACCGTTCTGTTAAAGGATTCTAAAATAAAATCCTTAGATTATAACTCCGCTATTTATTTTTTCCATCTAGTGTTATTGGATCGTTATAATGAAATTTCAAACGCAACTTTTGCCCTTTTTTTGCGTCTATAATTTTGTAAAAAAGAAAAAAGGAGGATTTATGAAAAAGATAATGATCATCATGATTTCAGTAGCATTGGCTGGTACTGCTTCCGCACAGCACTTCAGCCATGGAGGTGGTGCCTATTATAGGCCAAGAGTAATAGTAAGCGGTGGGTTCTATCCCTATTTCGGTTTTGGCTATAATCCTTTTTATGGCTATGGCTATCCATATTATCCTTATGACTATGGTTATACCAGGCCTTCGAAAATGACCATGAAGATTCAGGATATCAAAAACGATTATGCGGATAAGATCTGGTCTGCCAGGCATGATACCAGCTTGACCAGAAAAGAAAGAAGGATGAAAGTGCATGAACTGAAAGTAGAGAGGGACAATGCTATTTTGAATCTTAAGCAAAACTATTATAAAAGCTAATTAGAATAGGGACGGTTCATCAGTTAATGGGCAATCATTAAAATAGCAAACCCCGCATTCGCGGGGTTGCTTTTTTTAGTATCAAAAGGATTTGCTTGGGCTTACTTGCCTTGTTGCTGCCTTTGCATCTGCTCCTGTAATCTTTTCATTTGCTCAGGGCTCATCTGTGGCATTTGGCCACCGGGATGGGCTGTTTCTTTGGGTGCATCTGTAACATCCACTACTTCCACATCAAAAATCAAATTTTCATAAGGCTTGTTGTCGGGACCGGGTTTTGCATCATAGGCCAGAAAAGCTGGTATGTACAGAGTACCTTTGCCGCCTTTCTTAAAAAGCCTTAAACCATCGTCCCAACCTTCGATAATAGTATGCCTACCAACTACAAATTTCATAGTGTCTTTACGAGGGCCGGTGATATTTGATTCAAACACTTTTCCGTCAGGGAAAGATTTGCCTGTGTACATAACAGAAACCTGTTTGCCAGAATCAACAGCAGGCCCATCCCCTACTGTGTTTACTACCACATAAGTGCCAAGTGCTGTTTTTTTGGCATTGATCTTATTTGCTGACAAATAATCTTCGATGGCTTTAGACTCACGTCCTTTTTCTTTTTGCAATTCATCCTCACGATCCTTTGCTACCAAGTCTTGGTTATCAAACACATCAAGAACTTTAAAGGAAATAACCACTTTATCCTTTTTCTTGATAAAAGGAGGAAGTTGACCATTCTTGGCTTCCAGGGTATCCGCAAGCAATACGATTACCAAACTATCCCCTTTATGAAGCAGGTCGAAAACTTCTGCAGGGTTGTAGATGGGCCCGATGCTGTCCACTTTGGCATATCCAGGAACACCTCCATATGTAGAGAACAATAAAGAGTCTTTAGTTTTTTGGGCAAACACAATTTTTTGGCTGTAATTAATCTTCAGGAATTGCCCTTTCTTTACTTGAGGGCTTTTTCCATCAGAAATGATTTTATACAGCAAACCGCTTTTCGTTTTCTTGAAGCCCTGATTGCTACAAGAAACGGCAGCAAGCATAATCATTGCGATGAATAAATACGAGGGGATTTTTTTCATTTTTATATAATTATTGTAGTTGTGACTCATTTTCTTTCATGGCAGCCAAAAACCGATCGACTGTTTTTTCCAGCGTTTCCTTGCTTCTACCTCCGGCAGCATTAAAATGGCCGCCCCCCCCAAAATATTTTCTGGCAAAACTGTTCACATCAAAATTGCCCTTGCTACGGAAGGAGCAGCGTATTTCCTCATCGCGGTCGATGATGATGGCCGCCAATTTAATTCCCTTTATACTCAACGGAAAATTCACAATTCCTTCTGTATCGCCAGTCTTGATATCGAATTTTACCAAATCCTTCCATGGCACAGCAATCAATGCCGTATTGTACTCGTAATAGATATTCATTTTGTTCTCCAGCACATGACCTATAAATCGCAGTCGGTTCTCCAGAAAATTATCAAACAGGTTTTCGTGTATCTGTGCATGGTTGAACCCCGTTTCAAACAGGTTGGCCACCATACGGTGCACGGCCGCAGTAGTGGAGGCAAAACGGAAAGAACCCGTATCGGCCATTACACCCGCATATAGGCAACTGGCGATTTCCATATTGATTTTATCCAGATGGCCAACGCCAACAATCAGGTCATAGATCATTTCGGAGGTGGAACTTTTGGAAGTATCACTCACGCCATAATCAAAAAAATGGGTATCTGGTTCCTGATGATGGTCGATCAAAATCTTTTTGCATTTCAGGTCCCGCAGCTTGTTGGCCATGGACCGGGTCCGGGAAAAGGTATTAAAATCGAGACAAAAAAGCAGATCGGCCTTATCCAAAACCGCTTTCGATTTGTCCGTATTAAATTCATAATCCAAAGCATCCTCACATCCCGGCATCCATTTAAGCCAATCGGCCCAATTGGTAGGCGATATCACAGTAACCTGATGTCCCAACTGCTTCAAAAAATGGAGAAGTCCCAAGGAAGACCCCATGGCATCCGCATCCGGTTTTTGATGCATAGTGACCACTACCCTGCTAGGGTTTGTTAATAATGGGTATATTTCGTTGATTGCTTTCATGTAAAACGGGTGCAAAGGTGCGGAATAATCAAGCAAATGCCAAAACAAGTTGATTCTTGCTTATGGGGTGCAAATAGGTCAATTGTAGGGATGGAATGAAGAGTGCATCTGTTCTTTTGGGGCATCCCTGTTCAGCATCAAAGGCATTTTTGGTTTTCCTCTTTTTTCTTCAGCCACATGCATTTGTGCCTATCTCAAAAATGGCTAGGATTCCGCTGGTGTACAGCTTTCTATATTAACGTATATGGGTGTTCGTAAATATCTGAAAATACTTTTTATTGGTCTCTCGTTTTTGAAGTGGAAAAGAAAGAAAACATATTTTTAAAGTTTTTTTTGGGGGCAATTAATGGAAATGAATAGCTTGACGAAACACGAGCGGAAGATTATCTTTATAATTACAAAACCTTCTTTATGAGAAATGCCTGCCTTTCCCTAATCCTTCTTTTTTTGGGTATTTCCCTCTCTGCTCAACAGGATTCTTCACGATTGGATATAGGTTGGTTGACGCTTGACCGAAACCTAACGCAGACCCTCAGCGTGAAAGGCTCCGACTTGGAAAAGATGCCTTTTGTCAATCTCAGTGATGCTGTCAGAGCTTGGTTCTATGGTGCCTATACGGTACCCGGAACCCTGGCTTATGTAGTGGACGGAAACCCAGTGACAGATGTCAACCTCTACCCTATCTATGATATTGAAGAGGTAACACTAGTGATGAATGCTGTTGGAGCCGCGGCCTATGGCTCTTCGCAGCAAGACCTTGTGCTGGTTACCACAAAACGGGGAAAGCAAAAACAGGGTTTCCGTTTGGTGGGTCAGGCAGGACCGGTGAATGCAAATGCAAATGGAGTAAAAACTTTCACGAATATCTATCAACAGTATCTTGTTTCAGGATACGGTCATTCGGAAAAATTCGATTATGGGCTTTCTGCAGATTGGGTGCGGGATGTTTATCCCTCGCCCTCGGCTTCAGTTCGTCATGAGACGACGCCATTGAATCTGCAAAGGTTGCGATTGAACGGGTATCTGCGATGGGAACCTGTAAAAGGCCAGATTCTTCAACTGGGTATCGGATATATGCCGCAGCAAATTGATGCGAATGTGGATTCTTCTGATCAAATCAACTGGCGGGGTCGCGGCCATCTGCTGGCACCTCAACTAAGCTGGAAGGGGAATCTGTTACCAAGGCTGCAAGAGGAATTTAGGGCGGGAATTATAAGATCCTCAACCGACTTCTCCCAGCTATGGAACGATGGGGTTAATTACGGTGGCATCCTTTCAAAAAATCAGGTAAGTCATTTTTTTGCTCAGGAACGGTTGGGATATAAATTAGAAAAGGGAATCTGGACATTTCGGCCCGCGGTTAATTTATTTTATGATCATATCGATGAGAAGAGCGCTTTTGCCACTGGTACTTTCGATTTATTAAGTCCTATACCACTGATACTCCCACCTGTTTTGCCGCCCTTGCAGGAGCAAATAGGGGATCAGCTTTTTCTGACCCCTTCGGTTGAGCTCGGTTGGCGGCAGATAATCAACTTGCAAGTGGGTGCAGCCTCGAATCTTCATGCGGGTAGCAGCGATACAGCCTATGCAAAGCTGCTTCCCTATGCAAGTCTAGGAGTGGATGTATTTGGATTCGGAGCAAGTTCCCATCGAAAGAGCAGCTTGGTATTATCAGGATCCTACGCAGAGCGAGCGCAAATGTTTATTGATGATTATTCAATGATGGATTTATCTAGTAATGGAGGAAGTTATAGTCTTGCCGATGTGAGCCGACAGAAATATGTGAATATTTTTGAGGCGGCTGTTGGCGGGGGTAGAATAGACACCATTTTCAGCCAACAGGTGCCCACACATTATCCAAATCGGTTCAAGGTTTATCAGGCAGGGATCCGTTTTACCCTCGGCAAGATTTTTTGGGCGAACTACAGTTATGAACGTAAGGAATTTCTAGTTCCCGGTACGATGTTAGCCTTGGTGCCCTACTACGGTTTACCTGCTGAAGGTTCGGCTGTTGCACCTCTATTCAAAAGCGATCGGCACCATATCGATGTACGTTTGAGGATTACCGTTAAAAAGTCGCTGGTTTGGGAGACAGGTTTGGGAGCTACGGCTTTACGGAGCAAATATTATTACAATTACAGAGCATTATATAGTGGCACTGGCCCTAATTTTTTCAATCAATTCGTTAACCCGAATGGTGACTTAAACCCAGCAAAACTTTCCTGGACGGGAGGGTTCGTGAACCGGCTGAGCATGGGTAGCTTTGAGGCTGGGTTGGACATCCTCTATCATTTTGGAGAAACCGTATATGGACTTTATTCAAATCACAAACAGAATTCGGTAATGTCACCGAATATCTTTGCAGGTTATCACTGGAAATTACGTCATGGGCAGACCTTGGGCTTTTTCATTGATAGTCGTGGATTATTCCGCAGCCAGACCTCCGATCTTCCTGACAACCGCCGATATTATACGGTTGGCGGTAGCTTGGGATTATAAAAAACTAAAATTCGATACTCATGAATGGAGCAAAAAATAAAATACTGATAAACAGTGGTGAATTTTGAAAACCTTTGCTTCATTGAAAGGTTTCAGCAGTTTGAATATTTTAAAATCTATTTTCTTGTTTCTAAAACTGTAAAAAATAGTATGATTGACACAGCTTGCCAGTCACACTATTTTTTACAATCCAGATTTTATTTTTTGTAAGAATAAGAGATGACAAGAACCTTATGCTAAATTTTTTAATCATTCACTTTTAATGGCAGATCTATCCAAGCCAATCCGATATTCCGTTTCATGTGAGTGGTGCCGTTCCCTTCCACAGCGTCATAAAGTACAGACAGCTTTTCCCCTACTTTTATAACGGATGGCATACCAATCGCCCCCTTGGACCATGTGCAATTATTACGGTCTAATATAATCGCTTTGTTAGCAGGGTCCCAGTGATAGATATCCTTTGACCAATACATCCAAATAGCATCTGTGTACTCTTCCTTGGCGGTATCTATCCCGATATGGTTGGTGAAAAGATACCAGGTCTTATTTTTGTCATCATAATAGATACTTGAGTTTTCGACCTGTTCGGTTATTGGAAAAATTGGTTTTGCACTTACAGACCATGTGCTATCCAAATTATTTGTTGTGGCAATGCCAAGCGTTCGTTTTGTACCTGAACTATCCTCCGAAGCACCACTAAAAAACTGAACGTATTTGTCTTGGTAACTAACAATAAAACCCGGGCTCGCTGTTACCGAGTAATATGAATTTTGTTTGGTTGAGAAAGCTATTACATTATATTGCTTGACCCATGGCCCCTCGATAGCATTCGATTTAGCCTTCATGGTTAGGTAAGGGAAGGAAGGGACCCTATCCGGCGCCGGTGAAGTATTGGGTGTCCCCAAATAAAACATGTGCCATGTTTTTCCTTCTTTAATAACCCAAGGGGAGGATGCGCTTTTGGCATCCTTAGAACCAGGCTTGCCTAGATTTAATATCGCTCCTTTCTTTATCCAGTGTATCAAATCTTTACTTTCGGCAAGACAGGATTTCCATCCATCTTTCCCGGCTCCATCATAGAACAAATAATAGGTATCGTTCACTTTATTTACATTGGCCTCTCTGGCGCCATAAACATCGCAGCTATCCGGACCATCTCCATATTTTAGTACGATGCCAAAATCAATGCACTTATTGATTCTCTTGGTTGCCTGAGGCCTTCCATCAATATAGCCCTGTGCCGATAATAGATTGGGTATGTTTATGAGTGTCAACAAACAGGCGTATTTGAAAATTCCCTTAGTGTTTATCATAATAAAACCTTTTCTAAATTTCAAAAACACATCATAAATGTTATGTCTTTAGTTAAAGATATTCAAATGATTATCTTTTGCTCATTAAAATTTAGTTGTATTGGGTTGGCAAAAAAAAATAATTAACTACTTACCGATGAAATTCCAAGCTAAGCTATTCTTTTAAAAAATTAATTATACGCTCTCTATTTTTTTACTCCCATAAAAGGGCTGTACGACAAAACCAGAAAAATAAAGATGTTTGACCATAGGTTTCAACTAGGTGACTGGGATTTCAATAGCTAGCCATCGCTTTTAAAAATATGTTGTAGGTCAGCCACCCTTTTTTATATTTTAATTACCTTGTGCATCTTGTAATTTTTTTTGTATTGACAGAGAAAAAATGATAACTCGATAAATCGCCAAACGATGTTCACATATGACGTGCTGAAACTGCAAGCATTGATGGAAGAATTGATAATGGCCAACTGCAAGGAAGATGCTCGAAGTTGGTTGCAGGAAAGAAAGGCGCTGCTGTCAGACCCTAAGGGCTTCAATAGTTCTTTTGCGCAGGTTCCTAGAAAAACGGGTACCGCTTTTCTTCCGGTCATAGTTCCCGAACAACAGGCTATCGGGCAAGTTTGCCCGGGATTCAATGTTGGTGGCTGGCGCATTGACCGACTGTGCAGAGTCTGGCTATTGACACAACTGGATGCAAAGGACAAAGAAAAATATTTTAACAGTATTGAAAATTTATTCCGGTCTGCAGCCATGAATGAGTTGGTGGCACTATATTCTTCCCTGCCCCTGCTGGCTTGGCCTTCACTTTGGATAAAGCGTTGCGCTGAAGGAATCCGCAGTAATATCGGCGATGTGCTAGAGGCCATCATGTACAACAACCCCTACCCTGCTGCGAACCTGGACGAACCGGCATGGAACCAATTGGTGCTAAAAGCGGTTTTCACAGAAAAAAATATCAACCTTATATATGGACTGGATAGGCGTGCCAACAAAGAGCTAGCTTATATTTTATCAGATTATGCCCATGAGCGCTGGGCGGCGAATCGCAAAGTCCCACCGCAACTTTGGCGCCTCACCGGCAAGTTCATCGATGAAAAACTTTTTCCGGATATAGAGAAGGCATTGCATGATCAAAACCTTACCACCAAAAATGCCGCAGCGCTTGCCATTGCAGAATCGGCATATCCCCCAGCAAAAGACTTGTTGAAAGCCATGCCGACCCTGCAGTCAGCCATTAACAACAACAACCTAAGCTGGGAAAAAGACGTGTTGCCTGTTTAATATGATTCAATCTTTAAAAAACAATTTATGTGTTGCAATAATTCAATGGATGGAGCGAAAATTCAAACGGATCACCTGGATCTGAATACCATCAAAGGCCTGCGCTTTTTTGACCCGCATGTGCACATGACCTCCCGCACTACCGACGATTATCAGGCCATGGCAGATGCCGGAATAGTAGCATTGATCGAACCAGCGTTCTGGCTGGGCCAGCCCCGTACAGGGCTAGATAGTTTCCGTGACTATTTCAGCAGCCTAGTTGGTTGGGAAAGATTTCGTTCCAAACAGTTTGGCATCAAACATTACTGCACCATTGGGCTCAATTCAAGGGAAGCAAACAATGAAAGCCTAGCTGAGCAGGTTATGGAAATGCTACCCTTGTTTATTTACAAAGAAGGGGTTGTGGGTGTGGGTGAAATTGGTTTTGATGACCAGACCGCAGCAGAGGAAAAATATTACCGGGCGCAACTCGAACTAGCAAAAGAAGCAGGCTTGCCCGTGCAGATCCATACCCCTCATAGAAATAAAAAGAAAGGCACCCAGCGAAGCATGGATATTGCTATCGAACATGGGTTGGACCCTCACATGGTGATTGTTGACCACAACAATGAAGAGACGGTAAAAGAAGTGCTGGACCGGGGTTTCTGGGCTGCTTTTACCATTTACCCCTTTACCAAAATGGGCAATGAAAGAATGGTGGATATCGTGAAACAATATGGTCCTAAAATGATAATGGTTAATTCTGCCGCAGATTGGGGCATCAGCGACCCGCTCGCCGTTCCCAAAACAGCGGCATTGATGATCATCCAGGGCATTGAAGCGGAAGCAATCCGCAAAGTAACTTATCAGAATGCAATTACTGCATTTGGGCAGAGTGGACAGATAGACGAAAACGATTTTAACCAGCCGCAGGAGATTAATCAAAGTGAAAAATTTGAGGGCAATACGGTATTGCGCGGCGGCCAACAGCCACGAATTGACAAAAGTTCCATCATCATAAGCTGATTTAGAAATTTGAAAAAAATCACTCCCTGGCTGAGGCTGACAAGGCCGGCTAATATTGTAACTTCCGTGGCAGATGTATTGGCAGGCATGGCCATAGCCAGCTTTTTCACAGGCTGGGTTTTTAATGCTGCCCACCTAATCCCACTTTTTTTTATTTGCCTTTCAACCATTGGCCTTTATGGAGGAGGCATTGTGTTCAACGATGTATTTGACGCTGCGCTGGACAAAAAAGAAAGACCGGAGCGGCCCATCCCGAGCGGTCAGGTCACCATACAAGGAGCAGTGATACTTGGCAGTTCACTTTTTATATTGGGTATAGTCATGGCCTTCCTGGTCAATATGGTAGCAGGGTCGATTGCCGTTTTCATTGCATTATTTGCATTGCTGTATAACAAATTCAGCAAACATCATCCTTTTATCGGGCCACTGAATATGGGGCTTTGCCGTGGTCTAAATCTGTTACTGGGCATTGGGATAATACCTCTTGCACTGCAGGATTGGTCTCTTTTGGCGCTTGTCCCTATAGTGTATATTTTTTCCATTACCATGATCAGCCAAGGCGAAGTGCATGGGGGAAGTCGATATAAACTCTTTCTTGCGGCTATACTGTACTTGCTGGTAACGGCAGCTATTTTATCAGTCTCTTATCGGAACAATAATTTGATATGGGCATTTGTTTTTATACTGCCTTTTTGCTGGATGATATTTACACCCCTCATCGCCGCCATGCAAGATCCAGTGGGAAAAAACATTGGCAAAGCGGTAAAAGCGGGTGTTATATCGTTGATATTGATGGATGCGGCATGGGCAGCCAGTTTCAGTGCCTTGCCCGCAGGCATTTTTATCGCTTGTTTGTTGCCGTTATCCTTATGGCTTGGCAAACGTTTTGCCGTAACTTAGCCTTTGCTTTTGCTATGAAACAATTTTTGGTTTCTCAGGTTTCTTTCGACCCAAGGTCAATTTTTTATGGAACATTTAAAACAGTCTTTTACCGTACCCTTTGAGTACAAAGTATATTTCACTTCTGCGATCTTTGATGCCAGCAATACATTGCTGGCCGATTGTCTTGATGGTTTTAATAATGGCAATAGCCTAAAAAAAATATTTTTTGTGGTGGACAAAGGGGTGGCAGAAGCACACCCGCTACTTTTTCAGCAGATAAAAAATTATTTTACCGTACACAACCGGATTAATCTGATAGAAGAGATACTGGTACTACCCGGTGGCGAAACGGCAAAAAACAATGGGCAGTATTTCAATCAATTGCTGGAAAAGGTCCATCAGCATGGTATCGATAGGCACTCCTATATGGTTGCGATTGGTGGTGGTGCAATCTTGGACCTAGTTGGATATGCAGCCGCGGTATCGCACCGTGGGATCAAACATATCCGAATCCCCACTACTGTATTATCACAAAACGATTCCGGTGTTGGCGTTAAAAACGGCATCAATTTTTTTGGCAAGAAAAACTTCTTGGGAACTTTTGCCCCGCCACTTGCTGTTTTTAATGATGAATTGTTTTTGTCGACCTTGTCAGATCGTGACTGGCGGTCAGGCATCGCGGAGGCCGTGAAAGTGGCATTGATCAAAGACGCCATTTTCTTTGAATGGCTGGAGCAGCATGCCAATAAGCTAGTATCACGCGATCTCCCTTCGATGAAATATTTGGTGCATCGTTGTGCGGCCTTGCACCTGGCGCATATATCGGGAGGAGACCCTTTTGAAACAGGTTCTTCTAGACCACTTGATTTTGGTCACTGGAGCGCACACAAACTGGAACAGCTAAGTGATTTTAGTATACTGCACGGCGAAGCTGTGGCCATGGGTATTGCCATGGATACGGTGTATTCGCATTTAACACACCGTTTATCCGCTCAAGAATCTGATCGTATTATCCAGCTTCTACAAAACCTAGGATTTGCGCTCACCCATCCCTTGATGGAAGTGGACAATGCACAGAGCCCTATTTTATTGGGCCTGCAGGAATTCAGGGAACATCTAGGTGGGCAATTGACCATTATGTTGTTGGATCAAATCGGTAAGGGTGTGGAAGTACACGAAATGGATATGACAATTTTACAAAAAGCGAGCGGGCTATTGCAACAGTATAAACAGACGATTGATTCATGATTAAAACAAAGAAAATTGTATGGACCTATCAACCGGGCATTTAACTTATTGTACCAATATACATGCTGGTGAAAGCTGGCCCGATCATTTTGCAGCATTACAGAAAAACTTCCCTGTCATCAAATCGGCCGTTTCCCCCGATGCGCCCATGGGCATTGGCCTACGGCTATCAAATCTTGCCAGTCTAGAGCTGATAAAAAAAGAGAACATACAAGTTTTTCAACAATGGTTACAGGAAAACGATGGCTATGTATTTACCATGAACGGTTTTCCCTATGGTGGGTTCCATCATACCCGGGTAAAAGACCAGGTACATGCGCCTGACTGGACCAGCAATAAAAGGGTAGACTATACCATAAGGCTCTTTTTGATTCTGAAAGAATTGCTTCCCAAAGGAATGGATGGCGGCATCTCCACATCTCCGCTCAGCTATAAACCTTGGTTCAGTTCTGAAAGTGAAAGGGCAAGGACGATGGAAACTGCCACAAAAAATATTTTGACTGTGCTTGAAACACTAGTTCAGTTGCGTTTACAAGAGGATATTATCATGCACCTAGATCTAGAACCAGAGCCAGACGGATTGATGGAAACGGGACAGGAATTTATTGACTGGTATGAAAAACACCTCATACCCCAAGCACTGATTTTTTTAGCAAATAAATTTGCGTTACCAGACGCAGATGCAGAAAAATGGTTAAAGGAACACATCTGTCTTTGTTACGATGTTTGTCATTTCGCTATTGGGTATGAAACGCATCAAGAGATGATTGATACACTTCGGCGAAAAGGCATTAAAGTGGGAAAGATTCAAATCAGTGCCGCATTGAAGGCTTTACTTGCCACAGAGCCAGCAGAAAGAAAAGCCATCATAGAAACTTTCACCAATTTCAACGAACCCACCTACTTGCACCAAGTGGTGGCCAGGACTGACAAAGGGGTATTACGGTACAAGGATTTGCCGGAGGCACTGTCAGATAAGGATAACCCCAAAGCACAGGAATGGCGTGCACATTTCCATGTGCCGATTTTTGTGGAAGAACTGGGACTTTTGCAAACCACACAGGCCGACATTGTTGAGGTGCTTGGGATGCAAAAAAAACTTGGTTTTACAAACCATCTTGAGACCGAGACCTATACTTGGGAAGTACTGCCAGATGAATTGAAACTGCCCTTAAACCCATCCATCATCAGGGAACTGAATTGGGTAAAGGAGCAATTGGAAAAATAATGATGCTTTGCCACAAAACAATCGTATGCTGTTACGATACCGTTTTGATTTACGTAATGCATGTTCAAAAAAACTTGGATTATAATTTTGATGGACTTCGAAATAAAATAATATGCATAAAACCGTGGTTATAGACATTGTTGGTTTATCAACTTCCGTGATTGGGGAGCATACCCCATTTTTACAAAAATATATTGCCGACCATAAACTCACTTTGATAGAGCCATTGCTCCCAGCGGTCACCACTAGTGTGCAATCCACCTACCTAACAGGTAAATGGCCTACCGAAACGGGCATCGTAGGAAACGGATGGTACGACCACACAGATTGCGAAATCAAGTTCTGGAAACAATCCAATAAACTGGTAGCGGGAGAAAAAATATGGGACAGGGCAAAAAAACTAGATCCCAATTTTACCTGCGCCAACATGTTCTGGTGGTACAATATGTATTCAAATGCAGACTATTCCGTAACACCCCGACCTAATTATCTGGCCGATGGCAGAAAGATGCCGGACTGTTATTCTCACCCCTCATCATTGAGAGACATCCTACAGGAAAAACTGGGCCAATTTCCACTGTTCCAGTTTTGGGGACCAGGCGCCAATATAAAATCAAGTCAATGGATCGCTGATGCATCCATGATGACAGACGATTTGTATAACCCTACCCTTTCCTTGATCTATTTACCGCACCTGGATTATTGTCTGCAAAAATTTGGACCAGACCAATCCACCATCTCCAAAGAACTGCAAGAAATAGATTCGTTGGTTGAACAGTTGGTTGATTTTTATCAGCATAAAGGTGCCCACATTTTATTGTTGTCAGAATATGGCATTTCCCCTGTAAATCGTCCTATACATGTGAACCGTTTGCTAAGGAAGGAAGGGTTGCTGGGCATCAGGTTGGAAAGAGGTTTGGAATTGCTGGATGCTGGGGCTTCCAAAGCCTTTGCTGTAGCCGACCATCAGGTAGCCCATGTATACATCAACGATAGTGCGGTCACTGAAAAAGTAAAAGCCTTGCTTGCTGCCACAACAGGCGTGAGGAGTGTACTGGATAAAAAGGAGCAACTGCTCAGTTATATAAACCATGAGCGTTCTGGGGACCTGGTACTGATAGCCGATGAGGGCAGTTGGTTTACTTATTATTTTTGGGAAGACGATGCCAAAGCACCGGACTATGCACGATGTGTGGACATACATAAAAAGCCAGGCTACGATCCCGTGGAAATGTTTATGAGTTCCAAATTAAGGGCAGGTTATAAACTATTGAGAAAAAAAGCGGCCTTGCGATATGTGATGGACGTTATCCCCCTGGACGCCACGCTGATAAAGGGATCACACGGCGCTACGGTTGTGGATGACCGTTATAAACCAGTGTTGGTTTCAGACAACAGCTATGATAACAAAAGCATTGAGCCTACCGATGTTTTCAATATTATTTGGGATACATTAACCAAATAATAGCATGCACTATTATAGCTGTGGGGATCATTAAATCGAAACCGCGTTAGACGTTCGCTGCCACTTGTTTTATAAATCACAAATAAATAATTTCCCGATTCTTTAAATGTCCATGACAGTTTAACCTGCTGTTGTTTTTGGTTGTATACCGCGCTGAGAGTTGTAAGTGCGAGCTTTTCTGATAAGCTTTTCACATTGACTCAGTTCGGTAACTCACCCGTTAATGGTTATGCGTAAATAAATAGGGATATCCCCTTCAATAAAACCCTTATGTTTTCTCAAGTAAAAATAAAGGCCAAAACTCTTTTCCATTTTTGTACATTTTTAAGGGTATAAAATTACCCCAATGCAATTGCTGCTTTGGGTGGTTCAGCTCTTATAAAATGTTAATAAACAATAGCTTGCGTTAATTTCATGGAGTCTTTGTAAACTTGGATATGACTCCACGAATTACTCCACCTACTATTGGTGAAAAGAGGCGTAAAGAGGAGTAATGTTAAAAAGCAGAAAGCCCACAAACACTGAGTTTTGCAGGCTTTCTTTATAGAAGCTTATCCTAAATAACCGGCTTTGGCGGAGAGAGAGGGATTCGAACCCCCGGACCTTTGACAGTCAACGGTTTTCAAGACCGCCGCATTAGACCGCTCTGCCATCTCTCCGGGTGCAAAATAAAGGTCTGGCTTGCTATCTTCCAAATAATTATTCCGGTGAAAGGAAAAATTCAGTAAATTACAATTCACGATTGTTCACCAAAACTTATTACGAAATGAAAAAGGTATCAGACATTCTTGCCCGCAAAGCAACCAATAAGATGGCCGTAACCGTTAGCCCAAGCAGCAGTGTACTGGATGCACTTAAAATCATGGCCGAAAAAAACATTGGTTCAGTAATGGTCACCGAAAATGGCCAATACCTCGGCATCATGACCGAAAGAGATTATTCACGCAAGGTGATCCTCAAAGGCAAATCTTCTACTGATACCAAGGTTTCAGACATCATGTCCGACAACTTGCCCAGGGTGAGCCCTCAAGATAGTATTGACTTTTGTATGGAGCTGATGTCCGATAAAAATATTCGATACCTGCCGGTGTTCGAGAACAACAAATTGATGGGTATTGTATCCATCAACGATTTGGTGCGTGAGACCATCCGCACCCACGAAGAAACCATCACCAACCTCAAAGATTATTTGCATTCAAATATGTAAGAATTCAAAAGCCTTCCCATGATCCACTGACTTTGGGAAGGTTATTCTTTAGTCGGCACCATATCATTGTTCGGCTCCGGTTGCCACGCTCGCTTCAACTTTTATTTTTCTATTGGACAGTATCAGTATTGGATCACTGCCAAGCATTTCTTAGGAAACGCAGCCAGTTCCCATGCATCAGGTTTTTCACATCCTCATCTGTAAAACCCCTTTTTTTAAATAGTGCTGCTATTTTTTTTAAGTCTGCAATCGTTTCCACATCATAGGGACATTGCTCTGTCCCAAAAGCACCATCCAGATCGGAGCCAATACCCACATGCTTGGCATTCCCTGCAATCTGACAAATATGGTCGATATGGTCTACCAACCTATCCAGATGGCAATCCATTTGTTTTGGATCAGATTGGCCAATCACCCACCCCGGCACGATCATCCAAGCGTCCATCGGGGCACCAATCACCGCTCCCCTATTTATTAGCGCTTTTATTTGTTCATCGCTAAACTGTCGGTTATGGTTCACCAATGCCCTACAGTTATTGTGGCTGGCCCAAATAGAGCCATCAAAATGTTCTAATGCTTGCCAGAAGGCATCATCGCACAAATGGGTTGCATCGAGAATGATATTCAGTTCCCCCATTTTCTTTAGCAGGTCCAAACCATTTTGGTTCATCCTGCCTGTGGCATCTGTGCCATTGGCATATCGGCCAGGCCCATAATGTGCAGGGCCGAGTGCACGCAAGCCATATTGGTAAGCCCGCTCCAGATACTCAATGCTGATTAGGGAATCAGCACCTTCGAGACTCAAAATATACCCGACCGCTCGATGGTCGTTACTATGATTCCAAACAGACAAATGTTTTTCCAATGACCCCAGATCCTTTACCTGCACCATCTCCCCTTCCTCTTCCATAGTTTTATACCAAGCGAGCTGTGCCTGTGTCTGCGCCCATGCCTGTTGAGGGGAATGCCATCCTCTCAGTGTATTGTTTGGGGCAACATACCTTGCAATTTGTGTGGCCACCACCAAACCAATATTCCCCTTCCGTAGTTCGGGCAGGGATACAGTGGCATGGCCACGGTCATGTTTGTCACTCATCCCTTTTTCACGGTCATTGATCTCATCTAAAGTCAGGCGTAGGTCGCGGTTCCATTCCATCGCATTCATGCTAAGATCCAAGTGGGCGTCGATTGTAAACATTTTTTTGTTTGTGGTTTTCGAAAAGAAAAGTTTAAAATTCAAAAGCAACTATCCAACTTTGAACTAACGACTATCGACTCCGAACTCTTCTCAAATGACAATCTTCCGATCTCTTGCCACCATTTTCCATTCCCCTTCTGGATTATGATTGTTGATGATAATCGCTCTTTCGTATAAAGCCACGGTTGGACAGATATGGATGGGCATCCCATAAAGTACATCCCCGATTTTATAGTTGTGACCAGCAAATGTTTCCAGCACCAGATGTTCCTCACTTTGTCCAACAGGTTTCAACTCTGCTGCATTCAGGAAAAATACCCGCTTGCCAAGCTCGTTTTCAGCAGCGATGGATTTATGACCAAGGTCGCTGCAGATCCTGTTTTCGGTAGGCAAGGAAACCACCCTCGAAATCACCAAGGCTGCAGGTATGAATTTTTGTTCTGGACAAAGATCTGAATATCCCTTGTCCCAATATATAAAAGTGCCGGGACTGCATTCGATTTCTTCCCTTTTGCAATGGATGGAAAATGTGGGTGAACCACCAGCAACAACTAGTGGCGTTTCAAAACCATGATGGATCAGTTTTTCTTTTACTTCGATCACGCTGGCAAAACATGCATCACATTTTTGTTTGCGTGTATCAAAATCGATATCACGTATATGCCCATCATATGCATGCAGCCCGACGGGCTTTATACCTTTCAGTTGGGCGCATTGTCCATAAAGTGCCACGGCATCTGCTGTATCAATGCCAGTCCGGTTTTGTCCTATGTTCAGATCGATATAAATAGGAACAGTCAGTCCATTCCTATCAAATGCCGATCCCATTTCTGTTGCCGCATCCGTATGGTCTGTCAAACAAGAAAATTTTGTGGAAGGGTATTGCTTTATCAAACTGATAAACCGGTCTAGTTTTGGGCCCACAGGCTGATAGGCCAGCAATACATCTTTCGCTTTACCAATGCCCAGCATTTCTGCTTCGGCAATCGTGGCACATTTAAATTTTGAGATGCCCGCTTCCATCATCAGCTTGACCACTTCCAAACATTTGTGCGTTTTGATATGTGGTCTTAGCTTTTGCACATCCTTCACCATGCCAATCGCAGTGGCTATATTTTGTACTACCCTTTCGGTGTACAATACCAATGCGGGGGAGTCAATTTCATTTATATTGTCGATGTTGTACCAATGCATAAAGTGAATGGTTGATGGGAATAGTTAATAGGCTATAGTCTGAAGTCAATCGTCAATCGGGAATAGTCAATAGTCATAAAAATTTTTACATTATACAGTTTTACCCATTCACTATTGACTATTCACTAATAAAGTTCGAATAGGGCCTCGATCTCTACCGAAATATTATTTGGCAAAGAACCCATACCAACAGCACTCCTCACTCCTATCCCATTATCTTCACCCCAAATTTTGGCAAACAATTCGCTGCAACCATTGATCACAAACGGATGCATTTCAAACTCTGGCACGGCATTCACCATGCCCAATACTTTGATCACTCTTTTTATTTTATCCAAAGACCCCAAATATGCTTTTAAGGTGGCCAGTATGGTAAGACCAACTTGTTGTGCGGCCAACTTCCCTTCTTCTTGGTTCAAATCCATTCCAAGCTTTCCTTTGATTAAATCACCATTTGGTAAATAAGGACCCTGCCCTGAAATATAACAGTGTTTCCCCTCAATCAATACCGGTTTATAAACGCCTTTTGCACTGGGTGCCTCGGGCAATTGCAATCCTAATGCAATCAGATTTTGTTCCGCAGACATATTTATTGTTTTATATAAAAATAGCTAAGATCAATGTGCCAATCAATCCCAACACAGATACAATCGTCTCCATCAATGACCAAGAAAGAAAAGTTTGTTTTATACTGGTGTTGAAATATTCTTTGAATAACCAAAATCCCGCATCGTTCACATGCGAGAACATCAAGCTGCCCGCACCCACGGAAAGTACCATCAGGTTGGGATTGGCATGGGTCGCAACAATCAGCGGTGCAATCATACTGGCCGTTGTTAATCCTGCTACGGTAGCTGAGCCCACACAGACGCGGATAATAGCCGATACCAACCAACCCAATATCAAGGGACTCACAGAAAGACTTTGCAAATGGGTAGCAATATCCTTGCTTACTCCACTTTCTACAAACACCTCTTTCAAAGCACCTGCTCCGGCAATGACTAATAAAATCATGGCAATATCTTTCACTGCACTGCCATAATGGTTCATAATTTCCTTCATGCTCCTCCCCTGACGAAGCCCCAACGCATAGGTGGCATAAGCCAGTGAAACCAACATCAGTACATTTGGGTTGCTCACAAATACCAAAAGACCTTCATTAGCATTTTGATTAACCGATTTCATAGAGATCATAGAAAAAAAGATAATCAGCAATACCGGCAATAGCGCAGTAAAAAAACTATTCAATTTTCCCGGAAGTTTATCTTCTGCAATATCCTCGGGCAGAAAAGTTTGCAAAGGGGTTGTACCCATGTTCTTAAGCGTCCTGGCAAATACAGGACCAGCCAATATTACGGTTGGGATAGCGATGATGAGACCATAGATCAAGGTAAGCCCGATGTTGGCATGGAACTGTGATATCAACGCAACTGGTGCAGGGTGTGGTGGCAATAGACCGTGGGTCACCGACATAGCCGCCATTGTGGGGATACCAATATAAACGGCTGGCAATTTGAATTTATACACTACAGAAAAAATAAGCGGCACCAGCAGCACAAAACTAACGTCGAAGAACATGGGAAGTCCCACAATAAAACCAGCTACCATTAGGGCCCAATGGATATATTTAGTACCAAATAGTTTTTGGAGAGACCCTGCAATGACTTGTGCTGCGCCACTTTCAGCCACCAACTTACCCATCATAGCCCCCAGACAAATCACGATTATAAGTGAGCCTAACATATCGCCGATACCTTGTTGAACTGCATGCACAATCTTTCCGCCCGGCAACCCCAACAGGAGGCCCGCCAATAAAGAGACCACCAAAAAAGAGAGGAATGAATCAATCTTTCCCCAAGTGATCATCAATATCAAAAGCAGTATGCAAGAAACAACAATAAAAATAATCATGGAAAATCTGTAAATGCGAATTAGAACCGAATTTAAGAAAATAAATTTCAGTGTCGGGTATAAAATAGTTTGGGGTTTGAATAAGAAAGATGATTATTGGCGATTGGCTATAGGTGCAGCAGCCGTGCGATATCAATGGGCTTATACAGAGTTGACAACAAGAAAGAAGGAAGCATGGATGAATGGGAAAGTGGTTAACAAGACAAGCTAGCTTTCACCATAGATCATCCATACTGTATCCATACATTGCCCATACAGTGAGTACGCTTTAACTATACATGATCCAAATAGTATCCATACATGAACCTGACAATAAGAACGCATTGGACAGATGGCAACAATGGCTTATGGTCAACAATTGTGGTTTTGTATGATATGTATCCAGCTATTTAACAAAGGGGTTCTTTCCCGCTATAAAAAAAGATCATCCCAATTAGCTTGGGGCATTGTTTTTGTGCCCAAAAAAACATGGCAAAACAATTAGGCCAGATATATGTTAAAAGCACCATCGGTGGCATCACATTCTATAAGATGGATAATACCTTCTATGCCCGCACCAAGAGTAGTCTAGACCGCAAGCGGGTGAAGAGGGATAAGGCCTTCCGTAGAACGAGGTGGTACACTGGCAGGTTCGGCCGTGCATCCAAGCTCGCTTCAGCCGCCTATGACTTATTGGAGCCTGAAAAAAAGGACATGCTCCTATACAGGAAATGGATGGGGATGGCGGCGAAGATGACGTATTCTGGTAAAACAGAAACGGAAGTGGAGGTATTGCTCTTTATGGAAGCGGAAATGGTTTTGGGCATTCCCCAAAAAACAAAAAAAAGAAACTATTGAGCCAGCAAAGGAAAATAGGCTGACTCCCAATGTTGCGATTAGTAACCCTATTTTATCAGTAAGCTTTTGCCATTCCCCAATTTGAAAGGGTCAAAGATCCCATCTTTCTAAAAATGCTAAGGCTTTACAGATTCATTTGATTTAAAGCCCTCTTGAATGGTAGTACCAATAAAAACAGGTTTGATAAAATAATATTCCGCTTCATTTGCTACCGGCAAGGTACAGTTCCATGAATTTTCATGCTGGACCAAATAAATAGTTGGCTTATTAGGGATGTCTATTTGCTTGGTTTCCTTTGGTAACCGATAAGCTATGGGGCGGGCAAAGAAAGGTTGTAAGCTTATCCATACGGTTTTATAATATATGAAGCCAATGGCAATCATAAATAAAATGATAGGCAAGTATATATAGCGAACCCGTTCTTCCAAAAAATACTTGAACAATAAAGCCAATGTTAAAACCATATAAATGCATAAGAACCCATAACCAAATCTGAAATCGGGTGCTTTCAAAATCCAGAACAATATCCCTGCGACTGCTGCTAAAATAAACACCACTATCTTTTGATTATTTTTAAAAACCGAAATCCTGCCCAAAACCAAATTGATCGTCCCAATCAAGGCAAAAACAAGGGTTGATAAAATATCAAAGCCCAGTATCACTTGATTAATGAATTCTTGTTTTACAAACCATGACGGGAACCATTGGGTCAATGGGATTGTATAGGGCTTGTTGATGTCGGCACCTATTGCAAAAGATTTCACCGCATTTTCATGCCATCTGACATCCTGCATGGGCAATTTCCATAAAACATTGAAAACATCAATCCCTGAAAATGGAAAAAACAAATATCCTGTCAATAAGACATTTCTCACTATCCATGGCAAAATGAATACAAAACCTATAGAAATGAGAAAGCCCAATTGCCAAAAACGCTTTCCAACAATCCATTTCCAGCAAATGTATAATACCAATAAAAAAACAGGGGCAGCACTCAATTTGATACTAAAGGCCCAAACTGAATATATCACTATCAGGAAATCCGATAAAGCAATGACTTGCTTATTCGATGAATCCCCTTCAATAAAAAGCAAAAATATCAGCCACAGCAGAACACAAACCGATATATCAGGAGTAGGTGAACTAAGAAAATTGATATTGAACAAAATGATATCGCTGGTTGCGCCGAAATGAAAGAGCAGGGCAGGCAATAGAAATAAGGAACGGGCAATTGTTTTTAAAGAAATATCCCCCTTCAACATATTGTTGACCCCACCTAATGAATATAAAAACACAAGCAACAAAAATAGTCCGTTCAAATCATTGAAAAGCCCCAGCTTCAAAAATTGGAAACCAAAATTAGCCTGTAATATCAGCCACGAACTGTTAAAGCCAATGCGTGGGTTTAGGTTTGCCAGTCCTTTTACCGTTCCATACTCCTCTATCCATTTTATGGACGTGGAATAATATAGGCCATCGTCATAGTGAGAAGATGGCAAAAAACTTAAATAGGCTATAATAAAAATGAACGCAATAAAAATCAGTGTGATCAGCCAATTCCCTTCTTTCAGCCTTTGTCTGTCTTTTTTAACAGCCAAAGAAATATTTTCTCTTTCAAAAAAAGAAATAACCAATACCAGACACAAAATAATCAGGTTGGATACAAGCCCTAAAGGGATGAAAAGGCAAAGCACCGTACTAATAAAATCAATCACAACTAAACCCGTAATACATTTTAATGAAAAATGCAGATCGGCATCAACAGCAACTCCAAACAATTTTACTGTTCGGGAATGAAGAAACACTCCCAAGACATAAGCCAGCAGTAAAATATAAATCCAAGTGAATATTGTCCAAATCATGAAGGCAAGGTTTATCAGTGCTTGGTTTTGAATTCATTTGGGTATTGCTGTACATAATAGATGGAAGCCAGCTCATAAATATTGAATTGAATCGGCAACTTGTTTGATTCCATATTCGACCTAACAATATCCATATTGTCCTTGGAACTGATGACCGCAGCGATGGTACCTTGAAATTTAGGGTTACTTGAGCTTATTTGACCATTATCGAAAATGCTGATACTGTCACCCAAATAATGGCTACTTTTCTTTATAAGATAGATAATTTCATTTGCAGTATATTTCTTCGAGATAGGTATGCCACCATCCACATGGCTGAAATTTTCTTCTTCCCTTATTTTAGTCAGTAGTTTTTCATAACGATAAATAATCAGGGAAATAATAATGAGGAAGAACCCGATTATAAAAGATAAGGCTTTACTATTTTTACTCATTCTAAAAAAGATAAGGTGAAAAGCAAAAATAGCAAAAAAGACTATCTAGTGAGTTTATGGGTTATCAACTAACGTATTCAAATATTCAAGAAGTACTGAACATCTCGGCTGACTGTTCTGCCACTTCGATGATGCTTGAATGATAAACAATCATGCGTTTGCCAATGGTCAATACCGTTAAACTGCCCAATGCACAGCAAGCCATCACACCAGTCATGGGCAAAGCGGTATGATTATGGAAAAGGCTTACCAAAGCGGAAGTAAATGCGCCAATGCCCATTTGGATAGCGCCCATCAATGCGGAGGCCGTGCCTGCATTATGACTGAAGGGAGCCAGCGAAAGTGCCGAAGAGTTGGGGAAGGTAAATCCCTGACAACATAGGAAAATGAAAATGAGGAAAATGGTACTGAACAATTCCAACTTACCGAATAAGGCTGCTAAAAAAAGCGTAAGGCCCGTAACCGTTTGGCATATCAATGCCACCCTGATGATCTGCTCGCTCTGATATGTTTTCAATAGCACACTATTCAATTGGCTGGAGCCAATCAACCCCATTGCGATTAATGCAAAGATCCACCCATACTGTTTTTCACTCACTTTAAAAATTTCCATGAACACATAGGGCGAACCACCGATATAGGCATACAGACCCGCCGCTGCAATAGAACCCGTAAAAGCATAAGTATAAAACTGTGGATGCTGGAACACGGTAATAAAACTCTGAAGAATATTTGATGGTTTCAAAGACAAGCTCCTATCTGGCTTCCTGCTCTCGGGCAGAAAAAAATATATACCTACTATAATGATGGCCACGATGATGATGAGTACCACAAAAACATATCTCCATCCCAATGCGGCCGTCACATAACCACCTAGTGTTGGCGCAATAATGGGCGACACGGCCACCACCAACATGAGCAGCGAAAATATCTTTGCATTTTCCTTTACCTCAAAAAAGTCACGAACCATGGCACGGGCAGCCACCATTCCTACACAGCCTCCCAGGGCTTGTAATAAGCGTATTACAATAAGTGCATCCACAGAAGACGCCAATGCGCAACCGACAGAAGCAAACAGATACACAATCAGCCCAATATATAAAGGACGCTTTCTTCCATACTTATCAAGCAGGGGACCATAAATCAATTGGCCTATGGAGATGCCTATAAAAAAACTGGATAAAGAAAGCGTTACACTGGCTACCGTGGAATGAAGCCCACTGGCAATATCAGGGAACGCAGGCAGGTACATATCAATGGAGAAAGGACCGATGGCTGATAGCAAGCCAAGGATCAGGACCAAACGAGACCTTTGTGTAAAGCGGATGTTCATAGAACTGTAAATCTATGAAGCTTCCGGCAATCTAAACGTTTTTAAGCGTTCGATTCAATTGGGATATTAAGAGTATCGAAGGGCAAGATTCTTGCCCTTCGCAATTTAAGCGGGGCTTTTAATGGGGTAGCTTTTTAATCAACTGTATTTTTTCAATCAATAAATGGAGTTTGTCTTCGGTCACATCCGTCTTTACCAGATAATCGAATGCTCCATTATCCATTGCCACGATGGGCAGGTGGATCTCTTCCTGTCCTGAAATGAAAACAACAAAAATATCTGGGTTATTGCGCTTCACCTGTTTCAGCACATCCATGCCGTTCATCGGTTTCATATAATGGTCGAGCAGGATGAGGTCGGGCTGTAAGGCAAGGCTCTTGACACAATCCTTACCATTGTCAAACGCATACACGTTTTTATATCCCAAGCTGCTAAGGTGATAATGATAAAGCTGGAGACAAAAAGGATCGTCATCGACTATAAAAATACAAAAGGGGAATTCGTTATTCATATTGGCCGGATTTATTTAGTTCAATAGGGATTGTATTAAAAAACGGGAGAATTTGGGTTTTAGTGCATTTGCTAGATGCCAAACGGGTGATTATTACAGAATGGAGTGGTTTCACTCAAAAAAATAGTATAACAACTAGGGAAATTGCCAATCAATGAATTGTAGATTGCCGCATTCAGGGCATTTATTCTATAATATAGAATTAAAACTTGGGCTTTGCCATCCCGACCCCGACTAAATATGACGCTCCAAGCATCCCGAACTTGATAAAATATAGCTCTATTATATACTTTTCTAGAAGATTTATTGTTATTAATAGGTCTAATTAAATCCAAAGATGAAAAACGCTTTATTGGTTCTTGTTTTCTTTACAGTCCTTTTACAAGTTCATGCCCAAGACTCCAATTTTGTGGGCAAATATTTGCCTCAAATAAAAACGGGCACTTTGTTTCAGTACAGCTTTAAGGGGAACGATGGTGGCGAACTGATTGTTCGTGGGGAAGTGCTTTCCACTGAAAACGGGGCTTTCAGTTTATCTGACACTTTGATATTTGGCCCCAAAAAACAGATCTATAAAATTGTGATGTCAAAAACGGCTATGGAAAAGGCCAGCAAACTAAGGGCACCGAATGAACAGCCTACCTCTTCCAGAAATAATTTTTCCTTGTTTGTATTATCTGATGATAAAACCGACCATTGTTTTTCTAGAAAATTTTTTAAAACTATCACCGAACAAAAAAGTGCTATTTATGGCGGCATTACTTATAACCTGGTTCCGGACTTGCCCGAAAATGCATTCCGATTGGAGGGCAGGCAAATAGATGCCATCAGTATTGTTTCTTCCAACGGAAAAAAAAGATTCAGGATATTGAATGATCCGTCCTATCCGCTCATCCTTTCTTCGAACAGCTATAATGTGAATGCCCAGCTTACCGGGATCAGCAATAATGATTAAACTAATTTACTACCCTTTAAAACCACCTATCTAAAAATCAGAAGCCCCGGGATATCCCAGGGCTTCTGATTTTATTTTTTATCTTGAATACCAATCAATGCACTTTATCCACATCATTGAATTTGTTGGTATAGAGATCCGATTTATCCTTCTGATTTTTTTGGTCGTAGATATTTATCATCAGGTCATAGGCATCTTTCAAGGTTTTTTTATCTTCTTGTTTCAGCCTACCCTGTGGACCCAATTCCTGATCTACTTTTTCAAAATAAGGAAGGGCTTCATCAAACTTTTTCAAAGCTGCCGTGCGGATTTCGGCTCTCTTCTTGATATCGTCTGGTTTTGATCCTTTAATATTTTTGGTGGTTGCCTTTATATCCACGGCTTCGTTATAAATGATGGTACCTAACAATAAGGAAGCTTGGGAATAATCTGGTTTCAACTGCAGCGACTTGTTCAGTTTTTCTTTTGCTTTTGCGACCAATGCATCTGAATTGGCAGGCTTTTTTCCTGAGCTTGTATCTATGGCATAGTTGTATAGTTCAACGCCATAATTGTAAACGAATACTGGGTTATTCGGCAAGGCAGCCGTGATCTGCTCGTATTTAGAAAACAGCGAATCCTTATTGCCGTTCTTTCTGTACAGCTCCAATTCATTGTCATACACCCCCAATTCAATATCATTCCAAGTGGTATCTTTTGGGAAAACCTGTTTGCCTAGGTTCACATATTTCAAGGCATCTTTTTCATCGTTTTTATCCTGTGAGTAATAATTGGCCAGCCATTTGTAAATGTTGAGATAGGTTTCGTCGCTCAATTTGGCATCGGCTATTTGAGAATAATAATAAGCCGCCTCATCCCTTTTTTTGGCGTGTTCGGCAGCAATACCCGCATAAAAGGTAATCAAAGTATCGAACTTGGCAGTAGTCCAGCCTTTGAAAAACATAAACTCTCTAGCGGAAAGAGCACCTTTAAAATCGGTTAATGCCGCATCATATTTAGTGGCTTTAAAATTGCCGACCCCATCATTAAAATAACCGGTATAAACGGAATTGATGGGTGTATACCGATCTAATTGGAGCAACAGGAGTTGTTTTTCCTTTTCTTTTGATCCTTGCTCATCCGTAGAAACATATTTTTTTAAAGCTTCAAAAGAGGTAGCACGTGCATCTGGCACTTGTGACTTGATGGTGCTATCGTCAGCTATTGCTGCATAAATTTTGCATTTATAATACCATGCTTCAGCATTTTTTTGATGCTTTTCCACTTCCAACAATTTGTCGATCTCTGCCTTAGCATCCATATACTTTTTCGCCTTTAGAAGATCTTTGGCCTTATCAAGGCTTTGGGCTGATAAACCCATTCCTCCTAAAAAAAATAAAACTGCCAGAAAAAACGATTTCATGATTTAAATTTTATTGAAAATAAATAGTTTTTTATAAATGGAACAAATATTTAATGGTAACCATTATTCAGGTTGCTCCTGTCCTGCTGTACCTTCTTCTGTTCCCGGCTCTTCAGTGGTGCCATTTTCTTTTTCGATGGCTTCATCGGGATGCTGGCCATTACCCACATGCTCATCCAATTTGGTAATAGCCGCAATCTCGTCGCCTTCATCCAACCTGATCAATTTGACGCCCTGGGTAGCCCTACCCTGTTCACTGATGCCGATTACTGGCATGCGAATGGTGACACCGCTTTTACAGGTAATCATCAGGTCCTCCCTTTCGGTAACATCCAAAATGCCTACCAGCATGCCCGTTTTATCGGTAACGCTTATGGTCTTCACCCCTTTTCCACCTCGGTTGGTAACACGGTATTCCTCAATTTGGGTCCGTTTTCCATAACCTTTTTCGCTGACCACTAATATAGTTCTTGTTTTATCTTCTTTGTTTACACAAACCATGCCTATCACTTCGTCCCCCTCCTGCTCAACCTCAATGCCGGCCACACCGATTGCACCGCGACCAGTGGGTCTTACCTTCTGTTCTTCAAAACGGATGGAGCGCCCTGTTTTCACAGCCATCATAATCTCGCAATTACCATCGGTTAGTTTGGCCTCTATCAACTGATCCCCCTCCAGAATGGTCACGGCATTTACACCGTTTTGACGCGGGCGGCTGAAATCTTCCAAAGATGTTTTTTTAATAATACCCTTCTTTGTGCAAAGCACGATATAGTGGCTCTTCACAAATTCTTCGTCTTTCATGTCCTTTACATCAATGATAGCACGTACCTTATCATCTGGGGGAATCTGGATCAAGTTTTGGATGGCACGACCCTTGCTGGTCTTATCCCCTTCTGGGATCTCATAAATATTCAACCAATAACATCTTCCTTTTTCGGTAAAGAAGAGCATGGTATGATGTGAGGAAGCCACAAAAAGATGCTCGATATAATCTTCTTCCCTTGTTTTACCACCAATGGCACCACGGCCACCCCGCCTTTGCTGGCGATATTCAGTAGCAGAAGTTCTTTTGATATATCCTAAATGTGAAATGGTGATCACCACATCTTCTTCCTTGATCAGGTCCTTGATGTTCACCTCATCATCCAAATAAGTGATTTCGGTTTTGCGTTCGTCGCCAAATTTATCTTTTATCTCCAGCAATTCTTTTTTGATCACGTCAAACCGCTTGCCCTCATCTCCCAACAATTCCTTTAAAAAGCTGATCAACTTCATCAGTTCGTCATACTCTTCCTTGATCTTGTTCCTTTCCATACCGGTAAGGCGCTGAAGACGAAGTTCCAGAATGGCCTTGGCCTGTATTTCATCCAATCCCCATCCAGCGTTCACCAAACCTTCTTTGGCTATGTCGGGGGTGGCGGAAGAACGGATCAAGGCAATTACTTCATCCAAATGGTCGAGTGCAATCAGGTAACCCTGTAGGATATGCGCTTTTTTCTCGGCTTCCTTTAATTCATATTTGGTACGGCGGATCACCACATCGTGACGGAACTCCACAAACTCAGAGATCATATCGCGTATGTTCAGTGTACGGGGCCGGCCTTTTACTAAGGCCACATTATTGATACCGTAAGAAGTTTGTAGTTCTGTATGCTTGTACAGTTGGTTGATGATGAGGTTTGCAATAGCATCCCTCTTCAGGTCAATCACAATACGGGTACCTTCTTTTTGGTTGGATTCGTTGTTTACATGTGCAATGCCTTCAATGATTTTCTCATTTACAAGCTGTCCAATCCGATCACAAAGTGCATCCCGGTTTACTTGGTAAGGCGTTTCGGTAATGATGATCTGTTCCCTGCCGCTTTGCTTTGTATCCACACGTAATTTTCCCCTCAGCACTACCCGGCCACGGCCAAAAAGCATCCCTGCTTTCACGCCTTCCATTCCGTAAATAGTTCCTCCAGTAGGAAAATCAGGAGCTTTGATATATTGCATCAACTCCTCGGAGCTGATATCACGCTTTTCAATATAGGCGATACAGCCATCAATCACTTCACTTAGGTTGTGGGGCATCATATTGGTAGCCATACCCACGGCAATACCACTGGCACCATTGATCAGCAATTGGGGAAGCCTTGTTGGCAAAACCACTGGTTCCTCCAAGGAATCATCAAAATTGGGTTGAAAGTCGACCGTATCTTTTTCAATATCCTCCAACATGGCCTCGGCCTTCTTATCCAAACGGGCTTCGGTATATCTCATCGCCGCTGGACCATCGCCATCCTGACTACCGAAATTTCCTTGCCCATCTACCAGCATATAGCGCATGCTCCACTCCTGTGCCATACGCACCATGGTATCATATATAGCCTTGTCGCCATGTGGGTGGTATTTACCCATTACTTCCCCTACAATACGGGCTGCTTTTTTGTATGGTTTATTGCTGTGGTTGCCCAATTCGTTCATGCCGTATAATATACGGCGGTGAACCGGCTTTAAACCATCGCGTACATCTGGCAAGGCCCTCCCAACAATCACCGACATGGAATAATCGATGTAGGCAGTTTTCATCTGCTCTTCAATGTTGATGGGGACTATACGGTTATTATCTTGAGTTTCCTGTGGTGTGAGATTATTATCGTCCATAGTGATTTTTAGATGCGAAAAACCAAAGTTTCCTTAATGTAAAGGAAGGGGGCAAAGCTATTGTTTTTGGGCGTTAAAACCTGAGGGTAAAAGGGTATTTTTCAATAATTTTTGCACATCAAAACCTTGATAATGACTACTCAAGCCAAGCCCCTTTTACCTGATCGCCATCAGCCTCCACATAAATATGTTCCAACAAGGTGGTGGCCACCGATAAACCCACATAATAAGGGGTTACAGGAAAGATTTTATGGGTCCTTTCAACCAGTACCAAGGTTTGGATTTTTTTTGGATAGGCCGCCAAAAAAGGCTTGAGGGCATATAAAAGTGTTTTGCCCGTATTGCTTACATCATCAATCAAAATGATAGTCTTACCATCAAAAGAAACGGGCTTGCTGAGGGTTACTTCCTTGGGCATTTTTTTGTCCAGCGTGATGGTGACCAAATCTGTTTTAATATGATTTTGTATACTGTCCAAAATCCGCTGAATATTTCTAGCGATCACACTACCGCTTTCCCGGATGCCTGCTAGTATGATTTCGGTTTCTTCAAAATTATTTTCAAGAATTTCATAGGCAATCCGAAGCAGTTTTTTTTGGGCTACTTCTTCGCTGAGTATATAATTTCTATCCATAGCACAAATTAAAGAAAAATGGTTGAACAGCAGTATGCCTGCCTATATCATAAGCTTTTCAAAACGAAAAACATTTGTAAAACCAATCCAAGGCTACAGCATTGCATTACTTATAAAATTAGTTGTTCGAATAATCAGGGCAACCTATTCACAAGATCGAACCCCAAAACAGAGAAAACAATATCACAGCGGCTACATTTCCGTATCTTAGTTATTAAATCGTTTTTGCTATGCAAATTGCCCAACAGACCCTTTTCATTATTGCTGCTGGCATGGCCATTTATTTGTTTTCGAAAAAAATAAAACAGATCAGAAGGAATATACAGTTGGGTAAGGACGCAGATTATACCGACAATCCCGCTGCCCGTTGGAAAAACCTCTTGCTGTTGGCATTCGGTCAAAAAAAGATGTTCCGTAACCCTTTGGTAGCGCTAATGCATTTTGTGGTGTATGCCGGCTTTTTGATCATCAATATCGAAGTGCTGGAAATTTTTCTGGATGGCATTTTGGGTACGTACCGACTTTTTGCAGCCTTAGGTGGGCAGTTTTATATTTTCCTGATCAATGCATTTGAATTTTTGGCCTTGGGTGTACTTGCTTTTTGTATTGTGTTTTTATTGAGACGGAATTGGGTGAAGGTAAAAAGACTGGCTAGTAAGGAACTGGACGGTTGGCCCAAGAGTGATGCCAATTATATCCTGATTACGGAGATCGTGCTTATGACCCTGTTCCTAACCATGAATGCGGCTGATACTTTGTTGCAATCAAGGGGCTATGGGCATTATGCAGCACATCTTACAGGCAATTTTGCCCTATCACAATATATACAGCCTTTGATTGCGGGCTTTAGCGATCAACAACTGGTGGCCTTGGAAAGAACCTGTTGGTGGCTCCATATTCTGGGCATTTTCGCCTTCCTGAACTATCTGCCTTATTCCAAGCATTTACATATTTTATTGGCATTCCCCAATGCCTATTATGCCCGGCTATCGCCTGAAGGGAAGATGCATAATATGGTTGAAGTACAAAAGGAAGTGCTTTACGCCATGCAGCCTGAACTGGCACCCACTGAAGCCGCTGCACCCATGAAGTTTGGGGCAAAAGATGTTTTTGACCTGAGTTGGAAAAACTTGCTGGATGCCTATTCGTGTACCGAATGCGGTAGGTGCACCGCAGCTTGCCCAGCCAATATCACTGGCAAATTATTATCCCCTAGAAAAATTATGATGGGCACACGCGACCGCATGGAAGAAGTAGGTCAAAACATAAATAAAAACGGGGCTTTTATTGACGATGGAAAAAATTTGCTGAACCATATCAGCGTGGAGGAACTAAGGGCTTGTACCAGTTGCAATGCCTGTGTGGAAGAATGTCCAGTGAGCATTAGCCCATTGGAGATTATTTTGGAAATGCGGAGGGCATTGGTCATGGAAGATAGTAATGCCCCTCAGGAATGGAACAGCATGTTCAGCAATATCGAAAACAATTTTGCACCTTGGAAATTGGCACCGGATGACCGAGATAAATGGGTAAACGAAGTGTAGTATCAAGGAGCACAAAACGATTTTGTGTTTTTCTAATAATGCGTCTACCTAATACCGTTTGTTCAGGGCTCGTCGCCAATCACTTTCTCAAAAGCATCTTTTTTCATGAGCATACGCCAGATCATAATGAGGGCCGTGATGGCAAAAACGGTCCCAATCGCCCAATTCAAAATCTGTTGATTTGTATTCAGTTTATCAATAACCAATCTGCCCCCATAAATAAATAGTGCATTGCCGGCAAAAGTGCCAATACCGATGCCTGCTATATAAAAATGGTAATGGTTGTTTTGTGGCAGCAATATTTTTTTGGCAAAAAGTACCGTGCTCCATCCAAACCAAAAAGGGATCTGTACCGGGTTCACCGCACTCATGGCCATTCCCAATATAAATTTCGGCAAGCTGCTACCCAAGATGATGTTTTTTGCTTGGGCATGCCTAGCTGCAGCTACGAAACTGCTAATAGCGAGTATTACCACAATCAATATAGAAACCCATTCTAGCCAGCGGAAAAACTGTTTCCGTTTGCTCACCCAATCCATCGCCACGAGCGAAACCCGCACATAGGCCATCTCCACCAGCAATACCCCAATAGAAAAATAGATAGCCGGCCAAGTGCCTTCAGCGGCCGAAATCTGCAGCACGGCAGCATTCAGTGTACCAAAAGGCAAAGTGCCTAGAAAGCTGATTAAAAGACCCGTAAAAAAAATGCGAAGCAATTGCATACGGAAAGATATACGAAGAAATGCATATCCAGCATAATACAGAATTCGTTTTAAAAACCAAACCTAGCTAAAACGGGGATATGGATAAACAAGTCTATTTTATAACCAATCGATAGCCTATAGAGGCACTTACTGGAAATTGCTTGTTGCTGAGGTTAGTTGGGTAAAACCATTGTACATAGTTGTTATTATAATTTTTTGCATCAGGGTTTCTGAAGGGAACATATATAGCGACGGATAAATAGCCCAATTTTAGCATGCGAGGGCGAAAGTCAATCCCACCACCAATCGTTACATTATAAAAGGTTCTATTGAAGGCAGGCTTACGGTCATAACGCAAAGTATTGTTGTAACCATACATGGCTACAATAAAAGGGTCAATCCGGGGAGCCTGATCCGTTTCAGCATACCTGATTTTGACACCGGCATTATAACCAAAACCAACAAAGGTGTATCCCGCACCCCCAAAAATCCCGATATTTCTTTGGGGATAATAAATGAGGTTACCGCCAATGCCACCAAATTCATAACCCACACCAATACCCGCAGAGAATTTGTCGAGTTTTATAGAATCTTTGGAGGCAATGGGCACCAAGGGGTCAGTGGATTGAAAGTCCTGAGCCTGGGCGAAAACAGAAAATAACAGTACAGCAGTTAAAAGGAGAATTTTGTTCATAAAGTCGCAAAGATAATCAGATAAGCAAATACTTTTTCGTTAAATGAATGCAAAGATTAGGATGGGTTTTCTATTGAAAACAACGCCTAAAATTCGGTAAAAACTAATTATCCACAACCGTACAATCTGAAGGTTCCGCGCCTGAAATGCCTATAACTTCACATTTTAAAATTTTTATTAAACCTGTTTTCTTTTTTGAAAAACCCATATTGGAATGATGAACAAACCAAATACAAAGCCGCATGAAACAATGATGAAAAGAAGGCGATTGAAATTGGGGTAGTTATAAGAGTCCGGCAAAAAAAAGGGTTGAAGTATTTCAATATTTTTTATCGTGCTTAGTTCTTCATTGTTGCTGAGCAAATTCTTATAATATTCCGATTGGGCCCTATATACCCCTACCGGCTCAATGGGCTGACCCAAAATGATGCCTTGGCCGCTGCTTCTTGGCAGGATGCTGTTGTTCACAATTTTCTTTAAACTATCCAGGCTATTGATCTTATTTTCATAATCAGCATTCAGTGCTTCCAGCGTTTTAATTCTTGCTTTCTTTCTTTTTAGAGAATATTCATTGTTCTCTAAATAAGCAGCTAGCCCAGCCTGTATTGCTGAAATATCTTTATCGGAGGAAATACGTAAAGTAATGTGAATGATACTGGCAGCCGAATCGATTGTATGAGCAGTCAAACTATCTTCAATCGGCTTTGCACTGATCCACTTGACATTACCTGCTGCTTCCTTTGATATATTCAATTTACTCGAAATCAGGTTTTGGTTGTCATTTTTGTTTTCGTAATCAAGATTATTGATAAGTACGCTACAAAGTTTGGCATCGAGGCTATGGGATATAAAAATCGCACTCGTCTTATACGCTTTGGGGAGGATATACCGCAATGAAAAAGCTGCCAAACTGATGACAATCATCAACAGAATAAATAACCATTTTCCAGACCAAAGAAGGCGGAAATAATTTGCTACCCCCAACAATATATTCCGGATAGCTTTAAAAACCGGGTTCAGAAAATAAAGCAAATCGATTTCTTCATTTTTGTTTGGCAATTTCTCCTCATTCATAAGTTTAAAGTTTTCTGTTTGTGAAAGCAAATATCGAATTTAAAAAAGTGTAAAGGACAATCCCTTTATTCGTTTCAAAGACGGATTCGGTGATACTTGTGATGATAAAAAACAGGATCAAAAACCCGTACACCCTAAACCGGTCGGTACCCTTAAAATAAATAAAAGGTAAAACAAAACCAGCTACCATGAGCAAAAGACCGATGACTCCATTGGAGATAGTTTCCTGTAAATATTGATTATGGGCATTGTATTCATTGTAGCGGGATGCGAAATAGAACTTTCGCTTCTCATAGGTTTTCTGCAATTCTTGCTGCGCATCCCCTGTGCCCACACCCATAAAGAAATGTTCTTTAGCCAAGCCTGCCGCACATTTCCAAATGGCGATACGCAAGGCCTTCCCACCCCAATCCCTTCCCAAGGATTTATCTTCATCAAGGGGAATATTGTTTGAGGTGGAGAAATTTGCGAGATCATTCCATTGATTACGCAAAGTAGGATTCAGCTTGATGCCGCTTATTAAAACCACCAGGAGCAATACAAACAAAGAAATCTTGAGGGATATTTTTTTGATATAGATGCTAACAAAATAAATATTCATCAACAGCCAGATCCCAATCACTATTCTATTCCCAATCAACAATAAAAAAACAGCAGAGAAAATAAAAAACAAAAGGGCTCCTTTTTTCTCCCTTGAACTTGGAAGCCTATTGGAGACCCATTCATTCATCCAAAACAGACAACCGGTCAATAAGCAAAGACCAAACATATACGGATACATGTCATCCAATATCACCAGATCATGTCCCTGAAGTTTTGCCGTGGAACCTGATTTGAGCAAATAAACCGCCCCGTTAAAGAGACAGGTCAAACCGCCCAGAAAACTGGCTATTGAAAAATAAAAAAATATTTTCCGGATATTGAACTTCTCTAACTTGTTCGTAAAGCCATACAGTAAAGGGAAAATCAGGAATGGAACTTTTTGTTGCACCTTGAACAGGGCTTCACCAATATTATTCGAATAGAAGACACCGATTATTGTAAGAAAATAGGTGCTGCAAAATAGAAGTATAAAAAATAATTTTCTGCTACCCAACTTTGTTTTAGGAACAAAAAAAAGCCAATAAGCCGCCAGAAGGATACAGAAATAAGAATTGAGCAATTGCCAAAAAACAAATGAAACGGCAATACAGATGGACAAGAATTCATACACTTGACCAACATGGTTTTGAAGATAGGCTTTCCATTTTATTATACTCGACGCCATTTCTTTTGTATGATCGTTTTGAAAAGTAAATAAATGAATACCGTATTCGTTACAAAATACCTCTTGAAAAGCCTGCCAGGTTCTTGCGATAATCGATAGAGCCATTCCAATCCCCAACGCTGCATCCAAAGTGGGGCCCTTTTCTGTAAACCTGCCATTACCATGAATGCCCCCCCTACCCCAAGCATCACCGCATTTATTTTTTGATAGCATGCCGCCATCCATTTTTCCTGTTTAGGGCAGCCAAGGGAAACCAATACGATGTTTGCCCCCGATTGGTTTATCATGGCAATATGTCCATCCATTTCTTCTTGGCTCAATTTGCGAAATGGCGGCGAAAACATGCCACTGATTTTAATGTTGGGGTATTGATCTTTTATTTTACTCTCCAAGATTTTCAATAATTCAGGGGTGGAGCCATAAAAAAAGAGGCCGGCACCAGTGGTAGCAGCAGCATCGATGATCCTGGGCATGAAATCCATTCCAGCAATGCGTTCTTGCTTTTCCCCGAAAATCCATTTGCAAGCCTTTGCAATGGGTTTGCCATCTGCCAAAACCAATTGAGCACCGTTCACTTCCTTTTGAAATTGGTGGTCAAAAAACGCTTCCATGGTCATGTGCACATTGGCAAAGCAGACGTAGGAACTGGCATGAGCAAAACCCCATTCGAACACCTTCGTTATGCTTTCCGCAAAACGGACAGAATCAATCTGCAAACCCAATATGTCCATTTTATTATTCATTCTTTGCCTTTATTCGCATTCATTATTGCCCAAAGTGAAATCCAGTATTATTAGATTGTTTGTTTATACTAAGCAATCATTTCATTCCACCATTGATTACCGTAATTAGCAGCTTGAGGTTTTAATAGCAATTCGACCTGTGTAATCAATCCGGTTCAACAATAAGGATATCCCCTTTTCCTGAAAATATTCGTCCACAGCTTTGCGGCATCCTTGCCAATGTCCATAATCGTCGATGATTAAAACACCTTTGGTTTCCAACTTTGGATATAAATGTATCAATTCATGCTTTGTTGATTCATACCAATCCGTGTCCAATCTGAGCAATGCAATTTTTGCAGCGGGGATATTCAGAGGAATGGTATCCTCTACTTTCCCTTTGACAAAAGCAATATCGATATTGGTACAGTCAATCTTTTTGAAATTATTTTGAACATCCTGCAAGTCAGCCAAACACCAAACAGAGCCTTCTTTGTCATTTTTGTTTTCATTCAACAATACATCCGCTGTCTTTCCACTTTTTTCAACATCTACATCCGTGGGAGCAGACATACCCTCAAACGTATCGTAGAGAAATAATTTTCGATCAAAAATTTTGCGATTGCCCAACATTTTTGCAATCAGCATAGAACTACCACCACGCCAAACCCCACATTCTACAAAATCACCTTTGATATTGTTTTTCAAAACATACTCAACGGCCGAGTACAAACTATACATCCTATCAATGCTAGTCATGGTATATAGCTTGCATAAATCATAAATATCCCAAAACTCTTCATTGGTTATGTCTGAATAACTCTCAGATGTCTTCTTGATCGAATAACCAAATTTCTGGGCCACTTTCAAGATTTTCTTTTTCATTTGTTACTACTAATTAATGACGCAATAATTTATTATTTCAAAAAGGTTACGATTTGTAAAGGGTAGCTATTTTTTTATTCCGATAACTTCCTCATATATTTTTATAATCTTGGAATAATGTTCATCAGGTGTATACTTTTCTAAATAAGTATCCCGTGCATGCGTATATAGAGCATCATTGCCCTCATTTTCAAATCTCAACAATACCTGCAAGAGGCTTTCCGTATTGCCAGTCTCAAAATGAAAACCATTATACCCATCAACAACAAGTTCTTTCATTGAACCCAAATAGGAAGCGATTACTGGGGTACCCGTAGAAAATGATTCAATAATAGTATAAGGCATGCCTTCATACCAGAGTGAGGGAAAAACAAGTGCCTTAGCTTTTTTCATAAATCCAATAACTTCTTCCTTGCTTTTGCTTCCCAAAAATTGAATATTCGTTTGATTTTTTAATTTATCCTCCAGCTGCATTCTTTCAGGACCATCTCCCAGTAGGATCAAAGGCAGATTTGATTGGGAAAAAGTCTCTACGAGAACATCAATCCCCTTTTCTGTAGAAATCCTACCGACAAATAAGTAAAAATGCTGTCTTGGCAATGGGCCGAAACCATAATCCCTCGTAAAGTTAGGCTTCACGACCATTTGACTCTCGTTCAATGAAAGGGAGGAACTGAGAAACTTATTTTGGGCAAATGAAGTGAGCGTGATAAACTTGTCAATTTTATTTTTCCATAACCTATTTATCTTGTAAAAACCGGTTATAGCAGTTACCATCGCTGAAGCAAAAGCAGAATTTCGATAACATTTATATAAAAAGCCGTTGATGGGCAATTTTTGTTTGAGACAAAGTTCGCAAGGTTTATTATCACGCATCAATAATGCATTTGCGCAAACCAAACGAAAATTATGAAGGGTTTGCACCACGGGAAGCCTCCTCTTTTGGCAAACATAAAAAATGGAAGGCGAGGCCGTAAAGAAAAAATTATGAACGTGCACTATATCCGGCTTGAATGAATCAATGGTTGATTTAAGTCGTTTTGCGGACCGGGTATTGTAAAAAAAAGAACCTAGCCTCTTTATACTGCCCCAGCCATTCCCTGAAAAATGGTTTTCAAAAAATAGCAAATCAACATCATGGCCCTTCTGCTTAAGAAGCTCCTGCTCCAAAGCCACAGCCACGTCTTCGCCTCCAAGCTGTTGATACCGGTTATGCAAGAACAGGATTCTCAAATTGATAATTGTTTTGATCATGAACGAATCGTCTTTCCTGAATTGCTTTCGCTAAAAAACCAAGCACCATCCAATAACCAGCAGCGTAAATGGGAGATTCAAGCGATGGGTTGAACAAGGCTGTTATCGTCAATGCAAAAAAAGACCAGAAAATTTGTACTTGGGCATTCTTATAATAATATTGTTTATGATAAAAATACTCTTTGAAAATTACACGATAGATATACCCGATAATAATGAGATAAACCAATCCTAAACGACCAAAAAGATATATGAAGGAGTTATGTGCCCCAATCACATAAGGTAGTGTCTTCAGTTTCGAATAATCTTCCACCGGAAAATATTTCATCATGGGGGTGCCAAAGCCTATGCCAAACAAATTTGCAGGGAAGTGGTCAACAATCACCTGCTTCCAGAGCACAAGCCGCCAAGTACTGTTGCCATCCACTGCAAGGATCGGGTTTGAATTCATTACCTCATGAATAGCAACTGTATTTTCATAACGATAATGTTGGGAGATGATATTTAGATTTGGCTGTATGTAGATAAAAAAAACAATAAAAGAAATGGTAAAAAGAAAAACCAATTGTTTAAAAAGACGATAGCTTGGGCAAAGCAACAGTAACAAATACACAAAGCCAATGATCATAGCAGTGAGGGAACTATAGGTAAAACTGTAGACAATATTGATAACCGCTAAAATTGCCAAGGTCCATCGGCCAGCATTTTTGAACAGGGCAGGAAAAAGAGTAGCCATCCCAAACCTTTCAAACAAAAACTTTGAAATTGGTGCAAACAAAAAAAGACCAACATAGAGCCTTAAAAAATTTCTTATTTTCTTTACAAACAAACCCAAATATTTAAAACAAAAAAAGCCTGTAAAAAAAGCAAAGGCCGAATACCAAATCACGGAATTGCGTAAATAGTAATAAAGACTATCCATTCGTACAAGTGAAACCAACAAATGAACTCCCCCCCACAAAATTAATAGTACAACCGCCAGTGAAATAGGGTCATTAGAAAATTTAAAACGTTTATATGCAATCAGGCAAAAGCCGGACAATGCAATTGCTTCATTGAATAATAATTTCCTTTCAAAAAACCACGGTGAGATGATATAAAGAAGGGTTATACCAAAAATAAAAAATGCTATGGTTTTCTTTTTGACCATCAAAGGGCTTTATGGCTTTTCTGCAAGGATGATATTATTGAAATAGAGTGATCTGTCAACAGGGAATAATGGCAATAAAATTGTGCCGAGAAGATTGATCGGCGCTATAAAAATCAGCGAAATAGCATAGCCGAATCTCCCCCATTTCTTGAAGATCATATGAAAATATAAAGCCGATAGCTGAACAATTACTTTACAAAAATTACCTGATTTGTCTGCCTTTATGATCGCAAAACCATGCTTCTCCAACAAATGGACTATCCCGAATGAACTGTAGCGTGCATAGTCAAATGGGATTTCATGTTCATTCCAACAAAAAGGCACCGTGAGCAATAATTTGCCACCTGATTTTAACACCCGAAGAAGTTCGGGCAATACTTTTTCTGAATCAAAAACATGTTCGATGACCTCCGTACAAAGAATGGAATCAAAATAGCCATTTTCAAATGGTAAGCTCACTCCATCATAAAACACATCCACCTCTGAATGAGAATGGTCATGCCCCGTCTTGTCCATATCCACGCCTATGTATTCGGTGACTTGGAATAAAGAACGATAGGGCTTCCGACCTGCCCCAAAATCCATTAACCTCCCTGTCAAAGAAGGGGAAGTTTTTTTTATGCTCCTGTATAATTCTCTACGAATAAAATAAAAGGGGTTAATAAAAATACTTAAGTAATCAGGCTTGAAGCTTTGCTTTTTAAGATATGCAAGAATCTTTTTCGGCATCTAGGATTAGGTAAATTTTACTCGTTATAAATTATTGGATAAATCCAGCATTTGCATTTAGTCCAATGGTCAAAAAATCTGGAACCAATGTCTTCATATTACTGATGCACTAAGCTGTTGAGTTTTCCCCGATGCAAAAATAGGAGTATCAATACAAAACAGCTAATACATATTATATCCAGCAGTAAATTATCATTTAGAAAAAAACGAACCATCCCGATAGCAAAGAGGAGCATAAAACATTTTCCAAGAAACATTATCCTTGGCATCAATATATTTCGAGCACCCATCAAGAACAGGAGCCCAACACAAAAAATCATTTCGGCAAATATCAAACTCCAAGCGAGTGCATTGGGGCTCTTGAAAAAGAAGGAAAGGACTATCTCGGTAAGCAAGGCACTTAATGCGCTAAAGAAAGTAAGCATGGTGAAACTCCTATCCTTTCTTTTGATCAATGCCTTGATCGCCATGCTTGTTGTAAACCCATAAAACAGCATTGCTACTGCCAATAACATAAAAAATGTTTTATACCCAAGAAATTGCGCCCCAAAAAAAAGTCTTATCGTTGATTCAGGGAAAATAACCATCCCCCCAAAAAAAGCACAGACCACGACCATTGACAACATATCTACCCTCAAGCAAATTTCATCATTGAGCATTTCTTTGAAAAAAGCCTGCTGTAAAATTCTTAACACCCCTTTTACAATTACATATAGTTTCAGTCCCACAAAGGCAACCCCGGTAATATCCGTCGTGTAGAAATTGGGCGCGACTACCAATAGACCTAGCCCATTGAAATATAGGGAAAGGTTTAGCAAACCCAAGGGCAGGGATTTAATATACATCAACAAAGATGAAAACCGGATAGGATAGAAAAGATGGGTGCCCAGCTTTTGTGAAATGAACACATTGCTGACCAGATAGGCCAGAACCAATCCTGCCACATAAAACCAATCAATACCATCTTTCAAAAAAACAACTGTCAAAAGCACCGCACTATATGGGATCAGTAAACGAAGCAATGCAATGGCCGAAGCACGCACAGAATAACCACGTGCATACAATGCGTAATCTCCGCTCAATGCTAATAAGGGGGCTATCAAAAAAATAATATAAGCTCGATGAAAAAAAGCCATCATCGCAATTGGCATCAACAATATAGCCAATGTTAAACGGGCTGATTGGGTATCACCATATTCTTCTTTCCAATCGTCATGCAAAGCGATATTCCGGATAGCGGCAGACTGAAGTCCTAATGCTATAATATTGAGGAGCAGTTGGAACATGGAATCGACATTGCCCAATTGGGCAAGCATCGCGGAGTTTGTTTTTTGTGCTACCCATTTAATCACCATCACTGAAAACAATTGCCCAATACCTGTTAATATACCTATAACTGCAATCCTCTTCAGCATTCTTGATAAGACTTAATATAAAATCTCCAAAAATAGTGTATAAATATAAACCGAGAGGATTTTAACAAAGAGTTTAATTAACACCAATACGAAGAAAGTATTTATTCCAAATTTAGATATGCTTCTGATGGGGCGCAACTTATACCAGGTGCAGATTAGGGTGTTATTTTTTATAAGAAAACATTCATTTTTTGTAAAAGAAACTCCATTTGATTATTCGTAGCATTCAAGGTTACCTACACTTGAGGTAAAACAACTTCAGGAATATTTTAAAATTGGCAGATGCGGAAAACTTCCTTATCAGTATCAGAACCATTTTACTAAAAGACCAAAATTTGTAGAATCTGTTCTACCAAGCTCGAAGCCTTACAAAATTTATGGTCAAGTCAATGACAAGGTATTAGCCCAGATTCAAAAATTGCCAAATATGCTGCTCCATTTATACGCACTCGTCTTAAATTTTATAAAATAGCAAACTCCAAATTGTCGATAAATAATATGAAAATCAATGACCTCTTCATTATAAATGATATTAAAATTAAAGACCAATCTGAAGATCGGTTTATTCCTAAGAAAATAATAAGCGAGTTCTCTTTAGTATCCATTTGCAAAAAAATACAAAACTAGTGTCGTAAAAAAAGATTTGTCAAAATTTATTGCCACCCATAAAAAAACATGAAACCCGATTTGCAAAGGGTCAAATCTTCTTCAAAGAAAATAATTCATTCCAATGCAACGTTTCCTCCTTATCGCTTGTCTGATTTTTGAATTTAACACAGTTTAAAGTTATCGGCTTGATTTTTGGTATAACTTGCGACGAGTTTTATGCTTTTTGTAAATAATAATTTGCATAAAGTATTACTAACCATTAAACCTCCTATTTATGCAGGATCCAACATCTGTTGTTTTTGTCCATAAACAAATTTTAAAGACTGGCTTTGTTTCTCACAGAACCATCAATCTCAACAGCAAAAAAACTTATTTTTCTTTCAAAAGGGCATTTGATGTTTTCTTCTCCATTTCAATCATTCTTTTTGTTTTTTCTTGGCTATACCCCATCATTGCCATACTGATTAAATTAGATTCAAGAGGGCCGGTGTTTTTTAAGCAAAAAAGAGTTGGGCTTCATGGTCGAATTTTTAATTGCCTTAAGTTCCGCAGCATGTATCTGAATAAAGAAGCCGACAAAAAGCAATGTACCACAGACGACCCAAGGATCACAAGGGTAGGCAAGTTTTTGCGACTCATTTGCCTAGATGAACTGCCACAATTCTTCAATGTACTGAGAGGTGACATGACCTTGGTTGGCCCAAGACCTCATATGATCAGTGATTGCGAAAAATTCCGCAAGGAAGTATCAGATTATCATGTCAGGCATATCGTAAAGCCGGGCATTACTGGTATTGCTCAGGTTAAAGGTTGTAGAGGGGAAACCAATGGCTTTTTGGATATTTATCATCGTTTCCAATGGGATATGTTTTATATCCGTAATGCCAATTTTAAGTTCGATCTCCTCATCCTGCATAAAACCGTCTTACTGTCAATGCGGCCTATGTTCAAGTTATTACAAACCAAACCAAAACCAAGAGAATCTTTTCGTAGAATTGCTTCCTGGAAAAATTAAAGTAGCAGTACATTTTACGGCTACAGGTTCAAAATTTGTTTCTAATACGAAGCTGAACAGTTTTTATATTTTAAGCAAGAAGCTTGTGTTTGTTAAGCGTATGATGGCATTTGAATTTGTCAATGGGGAATGGTTGATAGAAAATTTTCACCATTCACTATTGACCATTCACGTTCAACAACGAACCCACTGCTATTCGTTATAAGTTCATTCCGCCGGAAGCCTCAATTCTTTGGGCATTGATCCAGCCTGCGTCATCGCTGCAAAGAAAGGCAACAATGCCACCAATATCCTTCGCCTCGCCTACCCTTCCCAATGCAATATTAGCAGCCATTATGGCTTTTCTTTCGGGATTATTACGGATAGCCGCATTATTGAAATCCGTTTCGATAGGCCCGGGGGCAATCACATTGGCTGTAATTCCTCTCGGCCCCAATTCTTTGGCTAGGTATCTTGTAAAAGTCTCAATAGCGCCCTTCATCGATGCATATATGGAATAACCGGGAACAGAAAATTTGGTGGAGCCGGAGGATATATTGATGACCCGACCATTATTGTTCATGAGGGGAAGCGCTTTTTGGGTAAGAAAATAAACAGACTTGAAATGGATATTCATGAAACGGTCAAAATCTTCCTCCGTTGCTTTTGCAAATGGGATGGTTGCCCCAATACCTCCATTATTTATCAAAAAATCAAAACTGGATTTGCCCCAGTTACTTTCCAATGTTTGTTTCAATTGTTCAACAAAGTTATCCAGCGATTTAAAATCAGCCGCATCAAAATGGAGGGCAAACGCTTTTTGTCCTTTTGCTTCAATGGTTGCCACAACCTCGGCCGCCATTTCCTTCTGCGATTGGTAGGTAATAACCACATCGTGGCCATTTTCTGCTAAACGCAAAGCCATATCTTTTCCCAATCCCCTACTACCACCTGTTATCAATGCAATTTTTTTGTTTGACATAATCGTGTTGTTTAAGCAATCGGCAAATTTAGCCCGGCCATTTGAAGATTCCTGTATTGGTTTGTTATTTATATATGAATGGTATGAAATTTTCATGGTGTATCTGATATTTTTCGTAGCTTTTCATTGTCCAAAGTTCAATTATCAAAACATAATTCAATCAACCAAAACACCTGCAATGGCTTCATCCATCAACCGCCGTGATTGGCTTCGTCAAACTTCCATGACCGCATTGGGGCTCGGTATCTCCGCTCGTTCCATAGCGACTGTTGAACCTTCATGGGATCGTATTCGAGAAACAGAAAACGGGCTTATCAATCTCGGCTCCAATGAAAATCCCTATGGTATTTCGCCAAATGCCAAACAAGCCATCATTGATATGATACCCTGGGCCAGTCGGTATTCATTTAATCTGGATTCATTGAAAGACGCACAATCGACCATTGCAAAATATTATGGTGTTACAGAAGAAAATATACTGCTAACGGCTGGTTCCAGTATCGTGCTGGATCTTATGCCGAGAATCCTATATAAACCAAACGCCAATATTGTTACCGCAGAACCTACTTTTTTTATTCTGCCAGCGCTTTCAAGAAAATTGGGTTTTACTGTAAATGCCCTGCCCGTTGGCCCCGACCGAGGGTTGGACCTACCCGCGATGCTCTCGGCAATCAACAGTGACACCCAATTGGTATATGTGGTGAACCCCAATAACCCCACGAGCACTTACCTGAAACCAGCCGCTATGAAAAACTTCTGTCAGGAAGCAGCCAAAAAAACGGCGGTGTTGGTTGATGAAGCCTATCTTGATTTTCTGGATGCTCCAGACAATGAATCCATGATCCCTTTGGCAGCATCCAACCCCAACATACTTGTTACCCGCACTTTTTCCAAAATACATGGCATGGCTGGGCTACGTATTGGATACATTATTGGCCACCCAACTCGCATTCAACAATTGGGCCAGGCCAATTTTTCGGAAAGCCAAGTGGCCATCAGCGACCTTACTTTAGCAGCTGCATTGGCCAGTTTGAAGGATGAAGAATACCGGGCAAAAGTGAAACAAAAAAATGCTGCAGCTAGGGCGTATACCATAAAGGGCCTGCAAAAACTCAACATCAACGTTACACCATCCTTTACCAATTTTATCCATTTCCCTTTGGGAAATTATCAAGGTGATTTTGCGGATTTCATGCTCAAACGAAATATTATCCTGCGCAATTATCCAATGGCTAAGGAAAAATGGGGCCGTGTAAGTGTAGGCACCATGAGTGAAATGCAGCAATTTATTAAAGTGATGAATGAAACCTGGAAAGGGTAATCCTATATTTTCAAAAGTTTTAGGATGAATAGAGAGTGGTCATGGTCTAAAATTACCCATGTGACCCATGGACTGACCGAGCTTTCAACTATTCAAGTTTTCATTATCTTGCGCCACTAGCAAACCCATAAGCATGTCTGTGAACAAAGAAATCAAAAAGGTAACCACACATACCCTGCAAAAGATGAAATCCAATGGGGAGAAAATTTCAATGATAACGGCCTATGACTATTCCTTTGCAAAAAATTTTGATGCCGCGGGGATCGATGTGATTTTGGTGGGGGATTCCGCATCCAATGTAATGGCGGGCCATGAAACGACCTTGCCCATCACTTTGGACCAAATGATCTATCACGCTGCATCCGTGGTAAGAGGCACACATCGTAGTCTGGTAGTGGTGGATCTGCCATTCGGGTCCTATCAATCCAATCCAAAAGAAGCATTGATATCCTGCTTCCGCATTATGAAAGAAACAGGGGGGCATGCCGTGAAATTGGAAGGAGGCGAGGAAGTGTTGGAATCGGTTAAAAAAATAATTGCAGCAGGTGTGCCCGTGATGGGGCATCTGGGTCTGACCCCGCAATCCATTTACAAATTCGGGACATATAATGTGAGGGCCAAGGAAGAGGCCGAAGCAGAAAAGCTTAAAAAGGATGCGCTATTGCTCCAGGAAGCTGGTTGCTTTGCCATTGTATTAGAAAAAATACCCGCACAACTTGCCAAGGAAGTTTCAGAAAGCTTGCAGATTCCTACGATTAGTATTGGTGCTGGTAAATATTGTGACGGACAAGTGTTGGTGATGCATGATTTGTTAGGCATCAATAACGAATTTAAGCCCAGGTTCTTGAGGCAATATGCCGATCTGCACCAAATTATCACAAATGCGGTACAACAATATATTAAAGATGTGAAGTCGGCCGATTTTCCCAACGACCAAGAACAATATTAGCCTCAAATTTTGATATCCGTTTTTGTGAGAAGGTTTCTTTGGCAATACAAAGCAGATATTCTGGAAGTATATTTATTGCCAACGGATATTCTATTTCTTATCGCCTGATATCGGCATCCAAAATGTCATACATATACAACTGCTTGTGATCCGTTTTTAGCTTTTTAAAAAGGCTTCTACAATCGGTTGCTTCGGAAAATGTATTGATCACTTCCACTTTATCATAGAACATGGCCCTCATGTACCTTTTTTCTTTATCAAGCACTTTTCGGGTCACGTGCAGATCGGAGCTCATATTCCTCCGCTTGGTGATCTCTGCAAAAAGGGCAAAATTCCTTTGTCGTCGATAACTTGTTTGTAAGGCTAGTATTTGGCAGCTACAAATTTTGGTACTATTCTTACCAAAATCGGAAAAGCCGCTATCGGTTTTGGAGAATGCATTGAATGATTCCCAATTAGAGGAAAATGAAATAGAATACTTGCGGTTACCGGCAAAAACCATCAGACTGTATAGCGCACAAAATGTGAGCAAACAGACTTTTGTTAAAAGCTTTGCCATGGGTACGATTATTTAGGGGTTAATTCCAAGCAAATTTTCAATATTTAATTTGATATAGTCAAGTTTTTTAACCTTAAAAATCAAAACTAAATGGTTAACCACTGAAAAAATCTGGTGCTGGTTTAAATTAAAACATATGTATTTTATTAAAATGTGTGTTTATCTGAACAATTTTAGGGTTTTTCCCAGATTTATAATGAAATATTATATTTTTTTTGTGTATTTACAACGCTTTCTATATTTCTTGTTAAATTGCGGCGTACCAAAAAATTGTATCATGAGAAAATTGCTTACTGCAGTTGTATTTGTGCTTAGTTCTGTGATGGTATTTGCCCAAACTTCCATTTCGGGTAAAATCATTGATTCTAAAACAGGCGCCCCCATCTCTGGGGCCACTATCAAGGTTAAATCTTCCAAAAGGGGCACCTCTACCAATAATGAAGGGGTATTCACGTTGACCGCCAACCCAAATGATGTGCTTGAAATCAGTATTGTTGGTTATCAACCCCAAACGGTTAAAGTCAATGGCCAATCGACCATTTCGATTGCCCTGAACCAAGCCACTACCAATTTAAGTGAGGTGGTAGTGATCGGTAGCCGCGGCGCACCTAGGGTAAAAACGGAAAGCCCTGTACCGGTAGATGTTATTAAAGTCAACCAACTAGGTGAGACTACGGCAAAGCCCGACCTCATGTCACAATTAAATATGAGCGTCCCTTCCTTCAACTATAATAAACAAAGCGGTGCCGATGGATCCGATGCGATTGACTTTGCGAGCCTTCGTGGTTTAGGTTTCGACCAAACACTTGTATTGGTGAATGGCAAACGTCGACACCTATCTGCTTTTGTGAATGAATTGGGTACCCGTGGCCGTGGAAATAGCGGTACGGACCTGAATGCCATACCCGAAGCGTCCATTGACCGCATTGAAATATTGCGTGACGGTGCTTCCGCCCAATATGGTTCAGACGCCATTGCTGGTGTTATGAATATCATCTTGAAAAAGGATATTAAGAAGTTTAATTTCTCCATTGGCGAGAGCGGTTATTATGACCATAAATACAATACATTGAACAATGTGGATCCTTCGCAATATTATACTGGCAGCCAAATAGATGGTGCTACTTTCAATGTTAGTGCAGATTATGGTTTGCCCATTGGCAAAAACGGGGGTTTCATAAATATTGGCGCCAATTTTATGAACCAAGGAAAAACATTTAGAGCAGTTCCGGATACCAACTGGACAACCAATCAAAATGCATTGAGTCCCTCCACATGGAGAAGGGCATTTGGCGATGGCTCTGTTACTTCCGGAGGTGCTATGTACAATATGGAAATACCTATTAAAGGGACTAATACCAAATTCTATTCTTTTGGTGGGATGAATTACAAACATTCCAACGTCTATGCTTGGACACGTAATTTTTCACAAAGCCCTCAAAAATTCCCCACCAATGCGGATGGCTCCCTGATTTTCGACCCTAATATCATGAAGACCACAAAAGGGGGCGAAACCTTTTTCAACCCGCAAGAAGATGTGTATATCAAGGATGAATCAATTGCGGTAGGATTGAACGGCACCACTAAATCTGGTTGGGACTGGGATATCAGCAACAATACAGGCTATAATGATTTTCATTATTACGGAAACAAAACCTATAACGCCACATTGAACAATTCTGCATCCAATCTAAAAACCCGTTTCAATGATGGTGGATTTAATTTTTTACAGAACACTGCCAATTTGGACTTAAGCAAACATTTCGACAAAGTAGCTCAAGGGCTTACTTTATCGTTTGGTGGCGAGTTTAGATTTGAACAATATAAATTATATGCAGGAGAGCCAGATTCTTATGGCTATGGCCCCCTTCAAAGGTATTTCCCGAATGTTGGGGATACAGTAGCCTTGGCATCTGGCTCTGAAGGTTTTCCCGGCTTTCAACCCTCAGACGCTAGTGTATCCAGCCGAACCAATATCGGTGGGTATGTTGATTTAGCTTTCGATTTCACCAAAGATTGGTTGGTAGATTTAGCGGCCCGTTTTGAAAATTATTCGGATTTTGGTTTTGTAAACACTTACAAACTGGCCACCCATTACAAACTGGCTACTAATTTTAATCTTCGTGGCTCCATCAGCACTGGTTTTAGGGCCCCAAGCTTACAACAAATAAATTTCAGTAATACCAATACTAATGTTACAAAAGTAAATGGAGTTCCTACCTTGGTTTATGTGAAATTGGTACCCAATTACAGCGATGTGGCCAGGGCCGCTGGAATCCCTGCTCTAAAGCAGGAAACTTCTGTTAACTATAGTCTTGGGTTTGCCTGGAAACCCGTGAATAATTTAACGGTAACCTTGGATGGATATTTAATCAAAATGAAAAACCGAATTGTGATCACGGGTAACTTTGGTACGGATATCACCGCGCTGGCAAATGTGTTGCCAAACAACAACCCTCCTTTATATGCCGCAAACTTCTTCGCGAACTCAGTAAATACCACTAATAAGGGGATTGATATTGTGTTAGATTATAATAAACATTGGGGCAAAAAAGCGTTTAAGGCCTTATTGGCTGGCAATATTCAAACTGTCAACATCGACAACATTAATATTCCATCCGATTTAAATATCGATGTACCACATCAACAAGCTTTCTTTAGCACTAGAGAGCAAGCATTCTTGATTGCTTCTGCACCCAAAGCCAAATTCTCGCTTAATTTGGAATATAGTGTAAACAAATTGGCAGTGGGTACTCACCTCACTTATTTTGGCAACGTCACTACACAAGGTTATGGATATGCCAGTCTGCCAAATGCCCCAGCTAACAGCATGGGTGGTGCGGGTGTTTCCGATCAGGGGCAAGGGTGGGACCCTTACGTAGCATTGGATAATGGATCAGGGGTGGTTCCAGAAAACTTTGTTCACAGAGGAAAGGTAACAACAGACCTATATGCTTCCTACAAACTCAGCAAACAAGTTTCTTGGACATTAGGTATTGATAATTTGTTCAATGTGCATCCTGATTTATCACTAACCGCAGGGGCTCATCAATCATCTTGGGGTGATAGTGAATCCGGCGGCCCTTTCGATGCCGTGCAAATGGGTTATGATGGTATGAGATTATTTACCAAATTCATATTTAATTTCTAAATCGACTCTTCTTTTAATAAAAAAGCCATGCAAATTTGCATGGCTTTTTTATTTTTACCGTTCACCGATTTTTTAAATAAGTTCATCTAATTAATCTGAAATTAAATAAGAGAGCACCTATATTTATCTTCATGCAAATTAAAACCGGAATGGCTTTCTCCTCCATATGGTCTGCCCGCTTCTTCCCCAAAAGCAGAATGAAATTCAATAAGGCAGCTCTTCAGGTGATTGTCCATATTTCCGCATGGCTATGTTTCTTGATGTTGCCATTTGCATTTGTTCCCCGCCCAAAAGATGGGCCTTTTATCCCGGAACAATATATATCCACTTATTTTCTCCTCAGCAGCTTTTTGTATATCAGTTTTTACTATCTCAATTTTTATATATTCATCCCCAACCTTCTAGAAAAAAAAAGGATCTTCTTTTATACGGTATTGATTTTTTCCTTGATGATTTTTTTCGGGCTATTCCCACATCTATACCGCTATCTGAGCAACACCATTAACTGGCTTCCTCCCATTCCTTGGCAACAGGGCCGTATGGCCAGGTTAAAGCCCCCCATCCTATCCAGCGGGTCCATTGCGATATTCCTATTCCTTTTTGTGATCAGTACCGGAATCAAAGTGGCATCGCGGTGGCTCAAATATGAAAGGGAAAAAAATGAGATCGAAAATGAAAAACTCACCGCGGAACTATCGTTTTTGAAATCGCAAATCAACCCCCATTTTTTATTCAACACCCTCAATAATATTTACGCATTGGCCGAAGCCAATTCAGAAAAAACAGCGGAGATGGTATTGAAATTATCAACCATTATGCGCTATGTGCTCACCGAGGCCAAAAATAATTTGGTATCACTTGAGAAAGAGATACAGTTCATCACCCATTATATTGAACTTCAAAAAATGCGGCTTACCGATAAATCCCAAGTCAGCTTTCAGGTTAGTGGTGACCCCTCTGACAAACAGATATCCCCATTATTGTTTTTGCCTTTTGTGGAGAATGCTTTCAAATATGGGGTGAGCACCCGCGAAACTTCTCCGATTGATATATCACTGGAGATAAATCATAATGGGATTTTCTTTAAGGTGGTAAATAATAAATACGCCCATGCTTTGCTCGGTCCTTCTGATAAAACAGGCATTGGTATAGCCAATGCCAAAAGAAGACTGGACCTATTATACCGTAACCGATATTATCTTAACTTGTTGGATAATAAATCAACCTATATCGTGAATTTAAATATTGGCCTATAATGCTTTCCTGTATTGCCATTGACGATGAACCCCTCGCATTGGAGCTTATGAAAAAATATATTTCAAAAATATATTTTCTCGAACTGAAAGGGGTATTCTCGGATCCTTTTGAAGCAAAAAAATTGCTGGAGTATACCCATATCGATATCGTGTTTCTGGATATTCAAATGCCAGACATCAATGGGATCGAGTTTTCCAAAATCATCAGTAAAAAAGATAGCGCGGTCATCTTTACCACCGCTTTTAGTGAATATGCGGTGGATGGGTTTAATGTGGATGCCATTGACTATCTGCTAAAGCCAATAGAATACGACCGATTTTTGAAATCGGTTTATAAGGCAAAAGAATATGCCGACTTTATCAGCAACCAAGAAATGCAGGACGGATATGTTTTTGTGAAGTCGGATTACCAGATGACCAAAATCAACCTAAAGGATATCCTTTATATCGAAGGGCTGGATGACTATATAAAAATATACTTGCCACAAAAGCCTATCCTCACTTTAATGACATTAAAAACAATCGCATTGAAGTTGCCTGCCAAAGAATTTATACGTATCCATCGTTCTTATATCATCCCAATCAGCAAAATTGAGCATATCAGCAAGAGCAGGGTTAAGATTGCCGATAAGGAAATACCTATTGGTGTCAGTTATAGCGAGAGTTTTTTTGCGGTGATGGATAAGAGAATGGGCGGTTAAGCCCAGTTGAAATCATTAACCCATTTTCAGGTTGTGATAAGGTTCTTTTTATTTTTTCGATCCCATTATTTCCCCGATAAATTTACCCTGTTCACCTAAGAAACCCATAAAAAAACGATGATGCACAACCCGATGATAATAACTATCGTTTCATATATAGTGCTTTTTTCATAATAGGTTTTAAGTTCAAGGATTTACCATTGTTTAATGGTAAATCCTTAAATTGCTTGCGATTAAAATCGTAAGCAATTTTTTTATGGATTTTCTAAAACGACTTAAAATAGAAAGTGTCAATAACGGAACCTCCACCGGATCGGATTGGATTGAATCCAATGGACACCAAATCAAATCGTTTTCCCCGGTCGATGGAAAACTGATTGCCTCAGTTACCGCTACGGACAGAGAGGCCTACGAAAAAACAATAGGCATTGCGCAATCCGCTTTCCTAGAATGGAGGCAATGGCCCGCTCCCAAACGGGGTGAAGTGGTCAGACAAATCGGTGAAGCTTTACGCAAGCAAAAAGAACCTTTGGGCAAACTCGTTTCCTATGAAATGGGAAAAAGTCTTCAGGAAGGATATGGTGAGGTGCAGGAAATGATTGATATATGCGACCTGGCGGTAGGTCTTTCCAGACAATTGCATGGGCTTACCATGCATAGTGAGCGCCCTTTACATCGGATGTATGAGCAATGGCATCCCTTGGGTATTGTATCCATTATTTCCGCTTTTAATTTTCCAGTGGCCGTGTGGAGTTGGAATGCAATGATTGGCTGGGTCTGTGGCAATACCTGTATATGGAAGCCTTCAGAAAAAGTGCCTTTGTGCGCATTGGCTTGTCAAGAGATTATATCTGAAGTATTTTCCAATAATCAGGTACCCGAAGGCGTTGGTTGCCTAATTGTTGGTGAAAGAGAAGTAGGCGAATGGCTGGCCAATGACACACACATACCGCTGGTTTCCGCAACCGGCTCTACCAGAATGGGCAAGGCTGTGGGCAAAGCGGTAGGTGCAAGACTTGGAAGGGCTTTGCTTGAGTTGGGGGGAAACAATGCCATCATCATCAGCGAACACGCCGATTTGAATATCGCCATACGTGGTGCCTTGTTTGGTGCTGTGGGCACTGCGGGCCAGCGTTGCACATCAACCCGAAGACTGATTATCCACGAAAAAGTGTATAATGCCGTAAAAGAAAAATTGATAGCAGCCTATGCTCAATTAAAAATCGGCAACCCATTGGACGAACATAACCATGTTGGGCCGCTGATCGATCAGGATGCTGTCAGGCTTTATCAACAATCTACGGAAGCATGCATTGCTGAAGGCGGTAAATTTATTGTGGAACCCGGATTATTGCAAGGTGCCGGATATGAAAGCGGATGTTATGTAAAGCCCTGCATCGCGGAAGCAGAACCACAATTCAAAATTGTGCAGCACGAAACTTTTGCCCCTGTTTTATATTTACTGAAATATAAAACCATTGAGGAGGCCATCGCCATCCAAAATGGGGTGCCCCAAGGTTTGTCATCTTCCATCATGACGCTCAATATCCGCGAGGCCGAAAAATTTCTTTCCTATGCCGGTAGCGACTGTGGTATTGCCAATGTAAATATTGGTACTTCCGGGGCGGAGATTGGAGGGGCTTTTGGTGGGGAGAAAGAAACAGGAGGCGGAAGGGAAAGCGGCAGCGATGCCTGGAAAGCGTATATGCGCAGACAAACCAATACCATCAACTATTCCGAAGACCTGCCCCTTGCACAAGGCATCAAGTTTGACCTTTAAATAAAGGGATAGGGATTAAGGTTTGGGGCATAAAAGACCCTCCTTTGATTCCGATCCCTTCCTTTTGTCAGCCAACCGTTTATCATAGCCATCTCCTGCACAAGTATAATCAGCCTTTTTCAAAATAATAGTTCCCTTTAGACGTTATTGTCTGATTAGTATAACTGTTATGCTTTGAAAGCAGTGTGCTTATGAAAAAAAGAACTTCTTCTTTATTGTTTTTATGCCTTTTCCTGATTTCGGGAGCTTTTGCTCAAATTAAGCTAGGTGCTTTTATTGGGGTACATTCCGCGAATGTGACCGAAAAAAACAATTTGGCTGGCTGGGATACTGCATACAAACCATTTTATTCGGCTCGTACTGGCATTTCATTGGGTGTGCTTGCCGATATACCCATTGGTTATAAGGGGTTCTATTTTCAGCCCGGCGTTAATTACAGCGCCAAGGGAAGACAATTTTTTAAAAACTATGATACTTCCAACATGGTGAGGAGTGATAGTTTTTATACGGTCAACCAAAAAAACGTCCTGCAACTCGGCTATATTGAGATCCCTTTGAACCTGACTTATAAAGTAAACCTTTCCAGTTCCCACAAGAATAAATTTTTCATTAGTGCAGGACCTTATCTGGCATTTGTATATAGTGCCAAAATGAACAACCAGTCGCTCCTAGTGAAAAGGAATTCCAACTATAACTTTACATCGGGCAGTACCGATTTATTGGTAGGAAATGCCATTGATAAATATAAGACCCTTGACTATGGGATCAATGAAAAAGCAGGTTGTGAGTTCGGCAATGTGATTTTAAATCTCTATGCCAGTCAAGGTCTTTCCAATTTTTACACAGCTCCTTATGATGGCAGATTCAAACACCATGTGATGGGCGCCTCGCTCGGTATTTGGATAGGCAAAACCCAAACCCCTCCCAGACCACCACAAAAAATCAAAGATGCGGATAACGATGGTATACCCGATGCCCAAGACCAATGTCCTCATGTTCCAGGTTTGGCCAAATACAATGGTTGTCCGGTACCTGATTCAGATGCTGATGGCATCAATGATGAGGAGGATTCCTGCAAATTGGTGAAAGGGGTTGAAAAATACAATGGCTGCCCGATACCTGATACCGACAATGATGGCATCGACGACGAGCATGATTCCTGCAAATTGATAAAAGGGGTTGCCAAATACAACGGATGTCCCGTACCTGATACCGATGGCGATGGGGTGGATGACGATCATGATTCCTGCCGAACTGTAAAAGGCATGGCTAAATATAATGGTTGCCCAGTGCCCGATACCGATGGTGATGGCATCAATGATGAGGATGATAGATGTCCAACCGTGCCTGGTGTAAAAGAAAACAATGGATGTCCGGAAATCAGCAAAGAAATAAAGGAAAGGCTTAACTATGTGGCCCATAATATCCTCTTTGCAACTGGCAGTACCCAGCTTACCGGGGATTCGTATGATAACCTAAACGAATTGGTATCTATCCTGAAAAAGGATAAAAGCTTGAAACTGGAAATTGAAGGGCATACGGACACGACAGGCACACCCGAACATAATATGGTATTGTCTAGAAACCGGGCCAATGCTGTTAAAAATTACCTGATCTCCAGTGGCATTGCGGAGGAAAGGATTACGGCTATTGGTCGTGGCCAGGAGCACCCGATTGCCGATAACCGTACCAAGGAAGGGATGGCTGCAAACCGGAGAGTGGAATTAAAGCTGACTTCTGACAAATAAGACCATGATTTTAACAAGATGATACAAACTGTCCGTATAAAAAAAAAGGCGATGGTTTCTTTTTATACTATTTTTATTCCCGACATTAACAAAAAGATAGGTCAGCTTATGTAAACAGGCCTTGCTTAAAATTGTTATCAAAAAAAAATAAAACACAAAAATGAAGAGTCGATTGAAATGGTTGCTTTGCGTTACGGTTTTCCTATTGTTTGCCTTTGAGAATGGTTTTTCACAAGGAAGTTCCATCAAAACAGATTTGCCCAAAGGATGGCATCTAATGGATAAAGCAGATGATGGCTTTGAAGGGATCAGCATCAATAAAGCCTATGATTTTGTAAAATTGAAAAAGCTAAAGAGCAAGCCGGTGATCGTTGCGGTAATCGACTCGGGCATTGACACTTTGCAGGAAGACCTGAAAAGTATTTTGTGGGTCAACCCAAAGGAAAAGCCGGGTAATGGTATCGATGACGACCATAATGGTTATATAGATGATGTGCATGGATGGAATTTTATTGGGGGTAAAGATGGCACCAATGTAAATGATGATTCACAGGAAGAGGCCCGTGTATATTATATGTTCAAGGACCGTTTTGAAGCAAAGGATTTTGACCCAACAAAACTTACGGGTGATGACCTTTATGATTACAACATGTGGTTGAAAGCCAAAAAATCGGTGATGGGTGATGATGTGGCCGAATCAGCAGCCGACCTCTTGCTCTTGAAACGTTTTTTTGCTACGGCGGTCAAGAGTGATAGCATTATTCAAAAAGACATGAAGAAGACCGAGTATACTGGTAATATGCTTGATAGTTTTACCACCAGTACAGATGATGCCAGAAAGGCAAAAGCCATCCTGCTATATATGTTCAAGGCAGATAAGATCATGGACATGACCAACAAAGAATACTTAAATGATTTCTCTGAAATCGTTGATCGCGATACCAAAAAGGCAGAGGCAAAGGAAAAAGCACCTAAAAACTATCGTGGGGATGTGGTGAAAGACAATGAACAGGATATCAATGACCGTTATTATGGCAATACCGATATTATGGCTGGCGACCCCATGCACGGCACCCATGTGTCGGGTATCATAGCGGCTGAAAGGAACAATGGTATCGGCATCGATGGGATTGACGATAATGTACGCATCATGATGGTACGAGCGGTGCCCAATGGCGATGAACATGATAAGGATATTGCACTCGCCATCCGTTATGCAGTCGACAATGGGGCGAAAGTGATCAATATGAGCTTTGGCAAACATCTTTCCCCATATAAAAAATGGGTAGATGATGCCGTGAGGTATGCACAATCGAAAGGTGTTTTGTTGGTAGAAGCTGCAGGCAATGATAATGCAAACCTCGATAGTACCGAGAACTTCCCCAGCCCAATTTTTAAAGACAACAAGGAAAGGGCTACCAACTGGATCACCGTTGGTGCCAGTAGCGACCCATTGGCAGAACCCGGTTTTAAAAGTTATACCGCCTCCTTTTCAAACTACGGCAAGCATGAGGTGGATGTATTCGCACCCGGTGTTAAGATTTATTCCACCCTGCCCGGTGGCAACAAATATGGCAACCTCTCTGGAACCAGTATGGCTGCACCAGTGGTTACAGGTGTAGCTGCATTTCTTTTGGAATATTACCCAAACCTCACCCCACAACAAGTAAAATATTGTATTGTAAAATCGGCCACGCCCCCACCTGGCAAGGTCAAGAAACCTGGGACCGAAGACGAAATGGTGGATATGTCGGACCTTTGTGTTTCGGGGGGCATTGTGAATGCTTATCAGGCCATCAAGTTGGCTTCCACCCTTAGTGCAGAAATAAAAAACGCCCCCAAATCAACATTGAGAAATAGGAAAGATTAAGGACTTACCACTTAAGGAAATAATTCAAATGCCTTGCCATCGCAAGGCATTTCTTTTTACATTTATAAAAAAAATGGTTACCAAAGATCAGTCTATCGCCGCCGAGTTTTACCAAACTTATATACAAGCTGCCAAGGAGCAAGAGCCATTAAAATCACTAAAAAAAAATTCTAAGGATTTTAAAGATTTTATAAAAAAGATTCCTGCCAAAAAACACAATTATGCTTATGCTGAAGGTAAATGGACCATCAAAGAATTGATACAGCACCTTATCGATACAGAGCGGGTATTCGCCTATCGGGCACTTCGCTTTGCCAGAAAAGATGCTACCCCACTCGCTTCTTTTGATGAGAATGCATGGGCAGCCAATGCAAAGGTCGGCGACCGAAAATGGGACGACCTCATTAAGGAATTCAGGGCGGTAAGAAAATCGACCGAAATGATGTTTGAGTCTTTTGATGACGAAGCACTCTTATCGAGCGGCACGGCCAGCAACCACCCAATCAATGTAGTTGCCTTGGGATTTATTGCGGCAGGTCATGTAGCCCACCATTGCAGGATCATCAAGGAAAGGTATTTATAAAGGCATAGGCATCTTCAGCCGCGGTTGCTGTTATGTAAGGGTTTGTGCGATAGGCCACCAACTACAGATATCCTACCATTTATAATACTCTTGAAGAACAAAATAAGTTGTTGGCGGCAGCAACGCTATTTGCCTCGCAACACACCAACGGCTTAGAAAAATTAAACTATTAAAATGACAAGTAAAAGTTCAATTGTTGATTTTGCAGAAAGAAATGATGTCTCTGGCATTCAAAAGCTATTAATGGAAGGAGCTAATATTAATATGTATACATATGGATATTCTGCCCTGCATGCGGCTTGTATCACAAATTCCTTAGATGCTGCAATTTTTTTGATTAAAAATGGTATTAATACCAACGCACAAGATGAGAGAACTCATGCCACCCCGTTACATTATTGCGCTCAACGAAATTTTTTAGTATTAGCAAAACTGATATTGGAAAATGATGGAAAACTTGAGATGGAAGATTCATATGGGAATCAGCCATTATGGATAGCTGTATTTAATGTAAAAGGGTTAGTTGAAAGGCTTCCTATTGTTGAATTATACTTAAAACATAAAGCGGATAAACACCATAAAAATAAAGCAAATAGAAGCGCATTAGATTTTGCAATTCAAGTGGGAATGTCCGTCGAAGTGGGCTTTGGGTCAAGTCTTATTATTTGGACCGAGCG
>JAFDYF010000051.1 GCA_018267575.1 Bacteroidota bacterium | reverse complement strand
AGAAAAAAAAGATATTCAGCTGAATATCTTCGATTTATAACGCAACGCTAGTGATTTATCATTTTATTAAACAGGCCTCGAACTGGCCCTCGTTTGCAACAAATGCAACATAAATCGTCAACAATCTAACGAGGGCCACTGAGGTTCTTGCAATCAGCAATCCTATTCAAGTTCCGCCAACAAATAGCTCGCAGTCCTCGTTAAAGCCCTGATAGCAATAATTGCTGCTATTGCAAACGAGGACTAGTATGACTAGTATGAGTTATAATTTGTTGTTGGTAGGCTCTCACAAATAACTGCCCGACATACCAACAACGGCGATCTACGCCAACAACCAGGTCTTGCTTTTATAAACTTAGCGCAAATAAAACACTTCCTTCAAAGGCATGCTGACCGGGGAATCATCCTCATTCGTTTCCATAATATCTTTCATATAGGCCCACCATTTTTTCATGATTGGATATGTTGGCAAGGTCTCAAGCACTTTGGCGTCAGGCACGGTGAGGTATGCAAACAAATCATTGGAGCTTTCATCCAAAAAAATAGAATAATCTTTGATACCGGCCTCTTTTAGCAAGGCACTCAGTTCGGGCCATAAAGCATCATGCCGTTTTTTATACTCTTCTTCAAAACCTTTATACAATTTCATTTTAAAAGCAATGCGTTGCATGGTATTTGTTTAAATGAAAAAGGTCAACGAAATATTGTGGTCAAATAAATATTCGCAGGTTATTTCATCGAATTGCCAAATCCGACCAACATCACAGAAAGAATAATGGTGAGGATCCCCGCCGTAATAGTCGCCTTTGTTTTTTTGCTCACCCCTTTCCATTCCTTCAACACAATGCCCCACATATTGGCGACCAATATGATAAAGGCCATATGCAAGATCCAGCTACTGGCACCATTGCCCAGTTTGCTCTCTCCCATCCCATAAAAAAAGAATTGCAGAAACCATACCGTACCTGCCAGTCCAGAAAAAAAATAGTTTTTAGCCAAAGGAGTTTTCTTATCTGTGTATTTAGGGAAACTATGGTTTCTAAAATTGAGGATCATGCACCAAATAAAATTGGTTGCCAACCCGCCCCAAAGCAGTACCACATAGGTAACATTGTTTTGGAACAGCGGGTCCATGCCTGCAGCTACGGCCGCTTCGGCCATGGGCTTGCCCGCTTCGATGCCAAAATTGAAACAGGCGCTCATAATACCTGAAAAAATCGCCACCATCAAACCCTTGGCAAGATCAAATTCGGCCACTGATTTTTTCTTTTCTTCCTCAGGCATTTCTTTTTCCTTCATCATACCCGCACGGCCGCAGATATAGATACCCAATAAACAAATGATCACACCTGCCAACACAATGCGCCCCCAGCCCGTGCTCACTAAATCATGCAAAGTTGTCTTGCCTTCCACATGATGAAAATTATAGTAAATCGATGGCACGAGTGCACCAAAAGCAGAACAGAAGCCAAGCACTACCGAATTACCCAGCGACATACCCAGATAGCGAACCCCGAGCCCATAGGTTAGTCCGCCAAAACCCCAAAGCACCCCGAATAAAATAGTATAGTAGATGGTATTCGAAGAAGCCCCATGAATGATGGCTGAAAAACCCGGCACGGTGAGCCAAGCTGCCAGCGGTGGCACGATCAGCCAAGAGAAAACACCACCCACAATCCAGAAATTTTCCCAACTCCAGCCCCTCACTTTTTTAAAGGGCATATAAAAACTGCCAGAGGCAAAACCGCCGATGAAATGAAAAATAATCCCCAAAATGGCTTGCATCAAAAATAATTTTATCGAAATGACAAGATGTCGAGTGCGATCGTAAAAATGTAGATATCCATTATTGCATTCAAGCACTCGAATACTAATAATCGTTCTTTATAAACCAAAATAACAAATTATGCTGCCACCCGCACTCAACCATCCTGTGCTTTCTGTATTGGACAAACCGTATTGCGGTTTGCAAAACGAAAAAAGGAATCTATATTTATGCTTTGGATCAATATGGCATCGGAAAACATATATCGCATTATCAAGATAGACGAAGATTCCATCACGCCCAAATATGTGCAACTTGCCAACTCTATATTAAAGGCCATTGCACAGGGTAAACTGGAAAAAAATTATCAGCTCCCTTCCATCAATGAATTGAGTTTTGAACTGGAAATTTCTCGCGACACCACAGAAAAAGCCTATCGCAACCTGAAACAGTCAGGCATCATCGGGTCCGTGCCGGGCAAGGGATATTTTATTGCCAAAACAGATTTCAAACAACCCATAAAAGTATTCCTACTATTTAATAAGCTCAGTGCACATAAGAAAATCATCTACGATTCCTTTGCCTCCACATTGGGAGATCAAGCTGCCATCGATTTTTATATTTACAATAATGATTTCAGTCTTTTTAAAAAACTGTTGCAAAACAGAAAGGAAGAATATACCCACTATGTAATCATACCCCATTTTATAGATGCGGGGGAAAATGTATCTGAGCTGATCAATGAGATCAAGACGGGGAAACTGGTATTGGTGGACAAATTGATACCGAACATCAAAAGGTCCTATAGTGCCGTTTATGAAAATTTTGAGCAGGATATTTTTGAGGCTCTCAAAAAAGCCATTCCACAACTGAGCAAATACCAAACCCTGAAAATCACTTTTCCTTCCTATACTTATTTCCCCAATGAAATTTTGAAGGGCTTTATTTCCTTTTGTTCAGAATATGCATTCAACTATAAAGTGGTGCACAATATTGCGGAAGAAGAGATACAGGCTGATGAAGCCTATATCAATCTGATGGAAGACGATCTGGTAATTCTGTTGGGAAAAGTAAAATCCAGCGATTTGAAAGTTGGTGAAAACATTGGCATCATTTCCTATAACGAAACACCTTGGAAGCCTTTTATATTGAACGGCATCACCACCATCTCCACCGACTTTAAGAAAATGGGCCAGATGGCCGCTGAAATGGTATTAAGCGACGAGAACAAACAATTGGCAGTGCCTTTCAAACTTACGCTTCGGAATTCATTATAAATATTGAACCATTAGTGGTCGATAAATTTGACCTATAGCCCCCCTATTGCTTGATCAATAGATTTATATTTTCCAGCACCTGCGGCTCGGTCAATTGTCTTTCAAAAAATTTCCGGTAATGGGTGGCATTGTTTACAAAAAGAGAGGAAGGGATGCCCCCCGTCCATTGCTTATCGATTTTGGGACAGAAATAGTCGGGATTTTTTTCATTCAGCCAGTATACGGAATCAACCAAATGATGGCCCTTCACAAATTGCGCAATCTTGTCAGGAAAGAATTGATGTGGGTCTACACTCACCAATAACAATTCCAGTTTTTGATCCTTGTATTTGGCAACCTCACTTTCTAGATAGGGAATTTCCTTGACGCAGGGATCGCAATAAGTTGCCCAGAAATTTACAATCAAAGGGTGGTCGCAAGCCTTGATATAGTTTGCCAACTCATCGATTTTTATTTTTTTAATTTCTTGGGCATAAGTGACACCAGAAACAAAAACCATCAGTATAACGAACAGAAAATATTTCATAGCCGTTTATATTTCATCTTCCTGAAATCCCCATTCAGTCAATAGTTCATGAAAACGGGCATCGGGTAGTCGCCTTTTTGTATAATGACCAGCTAGGTTTTTTTGTCTGAATGCTTCGTATAAAGTTACGGCACAAGCCACGGAAATATTCAGCGATTTAATGATGCCTACTTGCGGGATGATAAAATTACCATCTGCCAAGATTCTCATCTCATCACTCACTCCAGCATGTTCGTTACCAAATACCAATGCGATTCTTTTTGTAAAATCAATTTCATGTAAGGGTTTGGCATCACTGGAAAGATGGGTAGTCAAAATGGTATCGTATTGCTCCCGCACTGCAGCCACAGCTTCCTCCAAGTTAGTGAATTGATGGATTGTGAGCCATTTTGCCGCACTGCTGCTGCTTTTCGCTCCCCATTTTTTATGCGGGGGGATCTTACTGTTCAGCACGAAGATTTCCTGAACACCCACGGCGTCGCAAGTACGCATGACGGCAGAGATATTATGGGGATCAAACACATTTTCCAATACCAGCGTAATATCATGCTGCCTTTTATTGAGCACATTCAACAAACGTTCCTGCCTTTCGGGTGTCATTGGAGTGGTGAAAAATGAAAAAATACTTTACAATATGGCTGCAATAATAGTTTATCTTTTTATGCCAACCAATTAGCTCATTAGCAGATTCGCTAATCCGTTCCTTAACGAATCAGCACGGTGGTGCCTTTCAAAAAATAATTCTTCCCAGTATCCGAATCGGTATACTCAAGCATCCACACATAGGTGTTGGTGGCTTGGGGCTTTCCATTGATGGTGCCATCCCATTTCCGGGTCCAATCTCTTGTCTCGAATACCAATTGCCCATAACGGTTATAAACCCTAAACCTCAGATTGGTGGCCTTATAAGCATTGAGTGGGTAGAGAAAATCGTTGACACCATCGCCATTGGGGGTAAAACCGGATGGAACGGTAATATAGCATGTCCGAACGCGGGTCACTATTTTTTCAGCGGTGTCATAACAGCCAAAATTATTTTGCACCACCAATCTCACCGTATATTTTACTTCCCTTTGTGAAGGCGGGTACACATGTTCAGGAGGCATGGAGTCGCTACTGATGGTGCCATCGCCAAAATCCCAATACCAGTCTATAATCTTCCCAATGCTGTTATTCTGAAAAACAACTTTGTCCTCCGGACAAATATGATCGGGCGCCGTGAATTTTGCGATAAGGGTATTATCTAGATTGATAATGGATTGGGCCGTGTCACTGCAAACCCCGTTGGACACAATCAAGTTTGTTGTTTTTTCCCCCAATACTGGATATATGACAACGGGGTTTTGCAGCTTGCTATTTAAAACGCTGTCAAAAGTCCATTGCCAATAATTGATACCATGCCCACCCGGGTGCTCAAATTGTATCTTATCGCTTTTGCAACCCCATAATACCTGATAACCAAATTTTGCATCGACCGCTTCTTTGGCGATAAAATTCGCGCTATCGCCCTCAACCATTGCATTGTTACAATCATCCAGCAAAGTATTTCCATCCGACCCCATTTTGGCATATACTGTAAAATTGCCATTGGGCAATGGGTTGCTCAATGTGAGGATGGCTTCGGTCATATCAAAACCATTTTGGCAATTAACCCCATAGGCGGAAATAATGGAGGCACCAGCAGGGGAAATCACAAAATCGCTTCCATCCCCAGCCAGACTAGCACACCGGATATTTTTACTGAACTGTATTTTTAGCTGTGGCTGCCCACAAATAATCGACGCATTTTTGATAGTGGGCAAACCCGGATCGGTAATCACCGCTGAGCCACCGCCAAAAGAAAGTTTATAGCCCGTTTGCGTTTGGGTATAATGGCTTACCATCAATAAATAGATATGCCCCTGAATAATCGAGGGCATCTGATTGATAGTAGTAGCATCGCTATAGGGCGGCCCTTGGCCCAGTTCTTTTGGATTGGTCGCACATACCTTATCGCCCCTGCCACTCGGTGATGCACCCGTAATACCTGTGTATCCTCTAGCACTTTCGGTGGAGGTATTACCGGACCAATTATAATTCACAATCAAACTCGTGCCAATATAAACATCGTTGGGCGGATGGTTGGTTATATCAAAAAGTACCCAATCATAATCGTCAGTAAGATCGTTTGGGGTAATGAGAAAACCCAGGGTACCCGATTTAAAACAGGTGAACTGATACCAGAAAGGGTTGGTATCCTGATATACTGCTTTATCATTGCAGAATGAATTGATCACTTTATTGGTGCAGATGGGTACGGTCGACTGGCTGAAAGTATCTGTCCCGCAGACAGGAAAGGCGGTGGCCGGTGTTTGCCCAAGTGCAGTGCATTGGGGCTTTGCGTCTAAAAACGAAAAGAAACATAAAAGGAACGGTATTAAAAACCTTATTTTCATTAATTGTATTGACGTCTATTTGACCATTTTCGTTGCTACGAAGTACAAATTAGTTATGGGAACATGAAACTGGATTAGGTTTCGTAAAAAAAATTACAATCAAAACACAAAATAAGTCTTCTTTTCAGTTATTCTAAGACCTCCTCCCACCATATTATGTATCCCATTTCTTCGCGTTTTTGTTCCTTTTACCCTATTTTTGCCGTCCTTCAAAACCAAACACAAAGAACTATACACTTATGGACAAATTGTTTTACATCGCCCCGGTGATGGGTATCATTGGCCTGTTATTTACAGCAATCAGAAGTGCATGGGTATCCAAACAGGATGCTGGGAATGAAAGGATGACCGAAATTGCTAAATACATTGCCGAAGGCGCAATGGCCTTTTTGAAAGCTGAGTACAAAATACTGAGCTATTTTGTAGTGATCGCGGCATTATTGCTGGGCTTTATGGGTGCCTCCAACCCAAACTCACATTGGTCGATAGCCCTTGCATTTGTTTTTGGTGCTTTTTTTAGTGCATTAGCTGGTTTCATTGGTATGAAAGTAGCAACCAAGGCCAATGTCCGAACGGCACAAGCTGCAAGAACCAGTCTGGCAAAAGCATTAAGTGTTTCTTTTGCAGGTGGCAGTGTGATGGGACTTGGTGTTGCCGGTTTGGCGGTATTGGGCTTGGGGAGCTTGTTTATTATATTGATTTCCATTTTCGCTCCCGGGCTTAGTTCGGATAGTGCATTCGTAACAAAGGCGATCGAAGTGCTCACCGGTTTTTCATTGGGTGCAGAAAGTATTGCGCTTTTTGCACGTGTGGGCGGCGGTATCTATACCAAAGCGGCTGATGTTGGTGCAGACCTTGTGGGTAAAGTAGAAGCGGGAATCCCCGAAGACGACCCACGTAACCCTGCAACCATCGCTGATAACGTGGGAGACAATGTAGGTGATGTAGCTGGCATGGGCGCTGACCTTTTTGGTAGCTATGTGGCCACCGTATTGGCCACGATGGTATTGGGTCATGAGGTAACAAACAGCAGCGGTCAATCCTTGGCTGATGGCTTTAGTGGATTCTCCCCTATCTTATTGCCCATGCTCATTGCATCAATGGGTATTCTATTTTCTATTATAGGAACTTTTTTTGTACGCATTTCTGAGGCTGCGGGCAACAGTACATCTGCTGTTCAAAAGGCTTTGAATATGGGCAACTGGGGTTCAATTATTTTAACAGCTATTGGCGCCTATTTCTTGGTAAATTTTTTATTGCCAGATTCAATGACCCTTCGCGGTCACGATTTCACAAAGACCGGGGTATATGGCGCTATTATCGTAGGGTTGGCTGTGGGTACATTAATGAGCATGATCACTGAGTATTATACTGCCATGGGCAAGCGTCCGGTTAAAAGTATTATCCGTCAATCCTCCACTGGTCATGCCACCAATATTATTGGTGGATTGGCTGTAGGTATGGAAAGTACTTTCCTACCCATCTTGGTTTTGGCTTCCGGTATTTATATGTCTTATTGGTGTGCAGGTTTATATGGTGTTGCCATTGCTGCCGCAGGTATGATGGCCACTACTGCCATGCAATTGGCCATTGATGCATTTGGACCTATCGCAGATAATGCAGGTGGTATTGCAGAGATGAGCGAGTTGCCCAAAGAAGTTCGCGAAAAAACGGATATCCTCGATGCCGTAGGTAATACTACTGCAGCGACCGGTAAGGGTTTTGCGATTGCCTCTGCCGCTTTGACCGCTTTGGCATTATTCGCCGCATTTGTGGGTATATCAGGTATAAGTGGTATCGATATTTACAAAGCACCTGTTTTGGCAGGTCTTTTTGTTGGGGGCATGATCCCTTTCATTTTTTCCTCATTGGCCATCCGTGCCGTGGGTGAAGCTGCCATGGCAATGGTGGAAGAAGTGCGCAGACAGTTCCGGACGATACCTGGCATTATGGAGGGCACAGGTAAACCCGAATATGATAAATGTGTGGCTATTTCCACTCAGGCTTCTATCAAGAAGATGGTATTGCCTGGAGCCTTAGCCTTACTTTCCCCATTGATCATCGGTTTTGCTTTTGGTCCCGAGGTATTGGGTGGTTTTTTGGCAGGTGCAACCGTGAGTGGTGTGTTGATGGGCATGTTCCAAAATAATGCCGGTGGAGCTTGGGACAATGCAAAAAAATCTTTTGAAAAAGGGGTTGAAATCAATGGGCAAACTTATTTTAAAGGTTCTGACCCACATAAAGCCTCTGTAACTGGTGATACCGTTGGAGATCCCTTTAAAGATACTTCAGGGCCTTCCATGAATATCCTCATCAAGTTGATGTCGATTGTTTCTTTAGTAATCGCCCCAACCCTTGCAACGATTTTCCATACCCATTCTGTAGAAAGCACCTCTACTAAAATGAAAACGATCGAAATGCAGGTTTCTTCTATCAAACAGGATGATGGCAAATCGGTAAGCATTTCTATTAATGGGGATAATCAAGCCGATGATGCTAAGGGGTTTATCGATCAGTTGCAAAAAGACAACATGAGCGAAAACGGAAACCTTTCTGTAATCTGGAAAGATGGTCAACTTACTATCAATGGGAAAAAACAATCACCAGAAACCTTGAGTAAATACAAGCAATTTTTAGGTGATAAAAAAGATTTTAATATTTCGATAAAAGTTAACGAAAAATAATTATTTTCGTAACGCACTTAATCAAGTTCTAGACCGAAGTCCCGCTGTTTCTACAGGGGGACTTTCTTTTTTACGGATTTTGTAATTTTGCCTCTTACGGAAAAAAGCAATAGTTATTAGCTTTAGTTGTTCCCTGTTTGATTTTTTTCAAGAACTTTATCCCTACCCTTTTACCGAAAACCCAATACTTTTTAATACTTGTTTTCTTGCCACTGAATATTCTATATTATGCCATTCCGGTTTTTGTGATTCTGCTTTCAATAGAAGCATGGTTCACCTATAAAGAAAACAAGCATCCCTACGAAACCAAGGATACTTTTGCCAGTCTGGGATTGGGCATCGGCAATGTGTTGACTGGTTTTGTTACCAAAAGTATCATTTGGGGTTTATTTAGTTTTCTTTATCAATTCAGGATTTTTACATTGGACGATAGCAAATGGTGGTTTTGGCTACTCCTGTTCCTTTCTGATGACTTTTCCTATTATTGGTTTCACAGGACCAGCCATCATGTAAATTATTTTTGGGCTAGCCATGTAGTGCATCACTCTTCCCTTCATTATAATTTGGCCGCAGCATTGAGACAAACCTGGACAGGAAATGCAACGGGTGCTTTTTTGTTTTGGGCATGGATGCCCTTGGTCGGTTTTAACCCTTTGTGGGTTTTGTTCATGCAGCAGATCAGTTTGATCTATCAGTTCTGGATCCATACCGAGACCATCCAAAAAATGCCAGCTTGGTTCGAATTTATTTTCAATACGCCCTCCCATCATCGGGTACACCATGGCTCCGACCTGAAGTATTTGGACAAAAACCATGCGGGCATATTGATTATTTGGGACCGCCTTTTTGGTAGTTTTAAAAAAGAAGAAGAAAGACCGCAATACGGTCTTACCAGAAATATTGAATCTTTCAACCCCGCGGTGGTTGCGTTCAAAACATGGCAGATCCTATTTACAAAAGCATTTAAATCAGGTTCCTTAAAAAATGGTCTCAACTATTTTTTACAACCGCCAGGCTGGAGCCATGATGGTAGTACTAAGACCACTAAGCAAATGAAAAAAGAAGCACTTTCAAATCAGTGAATCAGTGGCACTCTGAAGGGGAATGGTCAATAGTGAATGGTAAAAATGTTTAGAAGGTTTATTAATTTTTACAAGCTAAAGAGCTCAGATATACTTAACAGAAACAAAATCATTGTTGCCAACTTTTCCAAAGTTGCAACTGCCTGTTAAATTTCATACGGCTGCTTCGAACTTTGGAAAAGTTTGACCGTGAATTTACCTTATAAGCCCAAACCAGTCCTCGTTTGCAATAGCAGCGATTATACCAATCAGTGGTTTAACGAGTACTAACAGCTATTTGTTAGCGGAACTTGAATAGGATTGCTGATTGTGAGAACCTGAGCAGCCCTCGTTAGATTGCTAATGATGCTGGTTTCATTTGTTGCAAACGAGGGCCAGTGGGAGGAATTTGAATAGGATTGCTGATTGCGGGAACTAGAGCGGACCTCGTTAGATTGCTGACGATGCAGGTTTCATTTATTACAAAAGAGAGCCAGTTCGAGAATCTGATCTTGTTGAGAAAATGAAAAATATGAAACAATTACTTCTAGAGTTAGAAAATCAACTTAAAAAAGCAAACACAACTGTCTTAAACTCGCTTAATAGCGGTATAGACATTGATAAAATTAGGAATTTAGAAAAGTCTAACGACTTTGAACTGATACCTGAGATAATTGAGTTATATCAATGGAAAAATGGATCTCATTTTACAGATTCAGGCAACTATTTTCGTATAAAGAAAGGAACTTTAATGCCCTTGTCTAAAGCATTTGCTGAGTACAATGGTTTTATTGAAAACGAGTTTGAATATTTTCATAAATTTTATTTCCCAATAATCGAAAGTATTGGTGGTGAATTTTTAGTTGTAGAATGTGATAAAAAATCAGAAATGTTTGGTATGATATTAAACTATGATATAATGTATGTATTTATGACAAATGGAGCAACCCCAGTTTATGATTCAATCCCATCCATGATTAGGTCGATTATTGACCGTTTTTTAAATAAGGCTTACATTTTTAATGAAAAAGGCAAATGTGAGATTGATTATGATCTTGAAAAGGAAATAATTGATATTCACAATCCAAACGTAAAAAAGTATAAGGCTAATGACTCATACTAACCTTCGTTTCCAATAGCAGCGATCGGAACAATCAGGGGTTTAACGAGAACCACCAGCTATTTGTTGGCTGAACTGGAATAGGATTTCTTGTTGAGAGCCTGAACACAGATATACTTACCAGAATCAATATCATTCCAAAATCAGTGAATCAGTGGCACCCTTCCCAATTGACCTTTCACTATTTACATCCCCCCAATCAGTGCCTCAGTGGCTCCCAAATCAAAACCTCCCAATCAGTGCATCAGTGGCTCCCTCCAAATATTTTTAAATTCCCTTAACATTTTATTACGAAAACTGTCGTAAATTGTTTTCAAAATCATTGTCATGTCAACAAAATACATCAAGCCCACCGAGAGTGAGCTGGAAATTTTGCAGGTGCTTTGGGAAAGAGGAACGGCCAGTGTTCGCGACGTACATGAGGAATTGGCAAAAATCAAAGACGTGGGTTATACCACCACGTTAAAACTCATGCAAATCATGCACGAAAAAGGATTGGTAAAAAGAGACGACACCTTCAAAACACATATTTACCAATCCGCCGCCAGCAAGGAAAAAACACAGAAACATTTGCTCGGCAAAATGATCGACAATTTATTTGGCGGTTCTTCCACCGAATTGGTGATCCAGGCGCTTGGTAACCACAAGGCCTCAGCGGCGGAGCTGCAAGAGATTCAGCAACTATTGGATAATCTGAAAAAACAATAAGTAGCATATGCCCCATCAACCAACTTGGCTTCAACATTTGGGCTGGGCACTGATTGACAGCTTATGGCAAATGGCCTTATTATGGCTCATCTATATATTGATCACCTGGGGCGAAAAAAAATTTGCAGCCGCTACCCGGCATTTCCTTTCACTGATCTTATTCGCTGTGGGTACCCTCTGGTTCTTCTTTACCTTGGCTTCCGCTTATCCTGCTTTAAATGGGCTTGAAAATGGGTCCACTTACAATTTTGGTCCTTTATTGAACCTACCTATCGGGATAAGGCAATTGATCTATGATGCTATACCCTATGGCTCGGGCATCTATTTGCTCATTTTGTGTTTGTTGCTGGTCCGTTACGGCAATCATTTTATTTTATCACAGCGCATCAGAAGGAGCGGGCTGCAAAAACCAAGTGCAGAAATAAAGCTTTTTGTGCAGGAAATGATTTCAAGGATTGGCATCCACCAAAAACTGACCGTTTGGCTTTCTTCCGCCATCCATAGCCCGATGGTAATTGGTTTTATAAAACCGGTTATCCTGATTCCGATGGCCACCGTCAACCATTTAAACCTTGCACAGATGGATGCTGTACTATTGCACGAACTAGCCCATATTAAACGGCATGATTATCTGATCAACTTATTGGTGGCATTCTTAGAAACCATCTTCTTTTTCAACCCATTTGCATGGATGCTTTCACAGGCTATCAAAAAAGAAAGTGAACATGCCTGTGATGATATCGTGATACAGTTCCGGTACGATCCATGTCTTTATGCTTCAGCATTGCTGAGCCTGGAAAAACAAAGAAAAGGATGGGCACAATTAGCAATGGCCGCTGTTGGCAAAAACAAGAAATTACTCTTACTTAGAATCTCCCGGATCACCAACACACAAAAAAAATACAGTCCTGATTGGGGTAGGTTTCCATTCCTTGGGTTATTGGCGATCATGGCCATCTTTATTTCCCTGATGCATGATCATAAGAAAATACCCGAAACCAGCCCCTTACTTCATCTTCAAATCGCAGAATCAGCATCCGTAAAACCAAGCCAGAAACGGGAACTTATTTTGATAAGCGAACCGAAAGAAAGCCCAATAAAAAGAAAAACCATTATCAAGAAGACCAAGACCCGCGCCAACCTTTTGGATAACGACAAACAAAACTCATACGAAAATGAATTGACACTTACCAATAACCATCCTGAATATAACGATGCAAATCAGTATATGGTAAACACGGCCATGACAACAAGCACCGAAGCCTATACCATGCCCCCTGCGATAGAGCCATTACCTCCTATTTCAGTCAGCTTGAGCAGATTTCCTTATGTGCCGACTGAAAGCTTTAATTATGTAGAAATAGAAGACACCAGTTTGCCCAAGCCCTTGCTATCACAAACCGGAGATTTAGGCAATGAAGCCCAACTTTCGATGGAAAAAGCAATGATGGCCATCCAGTCGATTGACTGGGAAAAAATAGAAAAAGAAATCAAAGACAAACAAATCAACATCACGAAACTTCAGCATGAAATCCAGAAAAGCTTGAAACTATTGGATTGGGGCAGTATCAACAATCAAGTGGATAATGCGGTAAACGAAGCCAATGAAAAAAGATTGAGGAACGACCTACAGATTCAATTACAGACCTTGGAAAACATCAAGTATAAAGATTACCTGAAAGCCAAACAACTCCAACAGCAGATTTTGCAGCAACAGCTAAAACTACAACAGGCCATCATTGAAAAGCAACAGAACTGGCTTAGACAAGCGGAAGAACTACAGAGAAGGCTAAGGATTATCTATATCTAAATTTAAAACTGGTTGTCTATAAAACAAAGATGACAGAAATCATCCTGCCATCATTGTTTACAATATTTTAATGGATACTTGATAAATTCAAAACCCTTATAAGCCCATATTACCCCGCTCCTGTTTTAAGTTTTTTAAGGAAGGGTCCATAGCAATGGCCCGATCGCAAAGAGTACGGCCCTTATCATTATCCCCCTTTTTCTGGTAAGAGAGGCCAATCATATAAAGCGCTTTGGCATTTTCCTTATCGAAGTATAATATCTTATCCCAATAATCGATGGCTTCCTGATATTTTTTCAAACGGAAATAAGCATCGGCCACACTATACAATAAAACCAGATCAGCCGGCTTTTTATCCAACACTTTCAACATGATGTCAATCGCTTTTTGTCCTTGCCCAATGGCATTATAGGAGTCGGCCAGATTTTCATAATAATCATTGTCGGTCTTATAGCCTTTGTCCGCAGCCAACAGATAGTAATCGATGGCCATTTTATCATTGGGGATTGAAGCCAACACCAAGGCAAATTCATACATCCATTGGCTTTTAGAGGAATCAAGAGCGATCGCATTCTGGAAAAAAGGCACGGCCGCTTTATAATTGTTCATATCCACAAAAGACCTTGCGATCAGGTATGGGATTTCCGCATTGCTGGCATTTTCCTTGGATGCGGCCTGAAGGTATTTAAATGATTGCCCATAGTCCTCTAACTGATAATAACATTTACCAATCACATAGTTCCAACCGCTGCCCGCTTTTAATTGCTGCGCTTTTTGTGCGTATTGAATGGCTGGCTTCCATTGGTGCGTCCAAAACGAAAGATTAGCCAAATTTACAATGGCAGTGGTATCATCTTGTTGTATCGCCAATACTTTGTGAAAAGCGATATCGGCATTGCCATATTTTCTAAGTTCGATGGACACCAGACCCAACTCCCTTTGTGCATTGATATTGCTGGAATCGTATTGTACCGATTTTTGAAGATCATTGAAAGAAACCATATAGCGCCTTGCTACTTTTTCCTGCACCGCTTTTTGATAATAGGCAACGGAGCTGTCATTTTGTTGCGCAAAGGCAGTCTGCATAATCAGCAATAACAAAAAAGGAATGAAGTTTTTCATTATGATTGGGAGTTGGATTATTTAAAACTTGCCAAAATAGGCATCAAAACTTTTTATGATAGCAGTATCAAAATTTCATCACTTCAATACCAATGCTCCTAACGGTGGAAGTTGAAGGTTTATTTCATAAATTTTTTCCTTTTTATCCACCAAATTGGTAGGTATTTCAGGATTGGAAATATTGCCCGATCCCCAATATTTTTTATCATCACTATTAAAGATTTCCTTCCACGCAGATTTGCCATAACTGTATATCTTCCAGTCCCTTCTCACTTCTGGTGTCATATTCAGTACAATAAGCACGTCTTCTTTGGCCTTTTTGCCCTTGCGTCTGTACACAATCACGCTTTCAGCCCGATGGTTCAGGTCAACCCATTCAAAACCATAAATATTGAACTGGTTTTCATAAAGTGCTGGCTCGCTTCTTAATAACAGGTTCAGGTCGCGGACACAGTCCTTCAGCAAACGGTGGCCATCGTACTGGAACAGTTCCCATTGCAGTTCTTTTTTATAATTCCATTCATCGGTTGCCCCAAACTCATCGCCCATAAATAACAATTTGCCCCCCGGGTGGGTAAACATATAAGAGTATAAAAGGCGAAGATTGGCAAATTTCCTCCACTCATCCCCCGGCATCTTATACAGCATGGGTGATTTCCCATGCACCACTTCATCATGGCTCAGGGGTAGCATGAAATTCTCGTCATAGAAATACATCATGCTAAAACTAAATTTATCCTGATGATGTTGGCGATGGATGGGGTCCAGCTTGAAATAGTCAAGGGTATCGTGCATCCAACCCATCATCCATTTCATGCCAAACCCTAGTCCGCCTGCAAAAGTAGGTTTGCTCACGCCGGGCCAATCAGTGGCTTCTTCGGCAATGGTCTGGATATCGGGGAAATCCCGGTACAAGGTTTCGTTCAGGTCCTTGATAAACGCAATTGCCTCCAGGTTGCCATCACCACCAAACTCATTCGGTTCCCATTGCCCCTTGGTTCGGGAATAATTCAGTTTAAGCATACTGCTTACAGCGTCCACCCGTATGCCATCGGTATGGAATTTATCCATCCAGAACCTCGCACTACTTATGAGGAAGGATTTTACCTCTCCCCGTTTATAATTGAATATATAACTGTTCCAGTCGGGATGAAAGCCTTTGCGCATATCCGCATACTCATAGGTGTTGGTTCCATCGAACATAAATAGACCATGTGCATCATAAGGATAATGCGAAGGCACCCAATCCAGGATCACACCAATACCCGCTTGGTGAAAAGCCTCCACCAATTGCATATACTCCTGTGGGTTACCATAGCGGGAAGTAGGTGCAAAAAAACCAGTGCCTTGATAACCCCAACTCCCATCAAAGGGATGCTCCATGATGGGCATGAGTTCCACATGCGTAAATCCCATTTCTTTTACATAAGCCACCAAATGCTCACGGAAGAAATCATAACTATTATAAGACTCCTCATCATATTTATCTGGCCGCATCCAACTGGCCAAATGCACTTCGTATACGCTCCAGGGCGACTCCAAGGAATTATGCTTTTTTCTTTTCTTCATCCATTCCCCATCTTTCCAGTCATAAGAAAGATCCCATGTGATCGAGGCCGTCAGTGGCCGCTTCTCCCAAAAATTAGCATAGGGGTCACCTTTATCTAAAATGGCACCTTCAAAACCATGGATATGATATTTATAAATTTCCCCCTTGGCCAGATGGGGTATAAAGCCTTCCCAAATACCCGATTTGTCCAAACGCACAAACAAAGGATGGGAATCGTTGTTCCAATCATTAAAATTTCCTTTCACCGAAACATAAGTGGCATTGGGCGCCCATACCGAAAAATAATAACCATGTACCCCCAACACTTCTCTTTGATGTGCCCCAAAAAACTGATACAATTGGTAGTGTGTGCCTTGTTGAAAATTACGGATATCCTCTTCCGTGAACAATGAATAGTTCCAGACCGGTTTGGTTGAATCCACAAAATGCAATTCTTCATATGGCTTTATTTGATTATCCATTTTTTTTGATTTTGTAGATGGTTTGACTTTCTTGATGGGATTTTCCTTTTTTTCTTTTTCCTTTCTCGAAGTTTTCTTTTTTTCTTCTTGCATAAAATCGGTTTAAGCTTATATAGCCATCATGGTTTAACGTAAAATTAAGGTTTAGAAAGTGCATCCCAATTAATTTTAAATGAAATTTGAAAATAGACAGGCTGCCATCAGATACCTATTACCATTACCTTAACTCTTATAACAGATGAGAAAATTTACTGCAAGCCTATTGCCGCTTTTTTTCATTTTCAACTTTTCCTTTGCACAATCTGCAAGTATCAACGGTAAAATATTGGATACGGCCGAAAAAAAATCACTTCCCAACAGTTCTGTTATTTTACTCAGGTCAGCCGATTCGGTACTAGTCAAATTTACCCGAACAGACAAGGAAGGTAATTTTGCATTGAAAAACCTACCTGCAGGAAATTTTATCTTATTGGTAACCTTACCAAAATATGCCGATTACACAGAATTATTAACCTTACAGGATAGCACCGAGAAAAAAATGGGAAATATCAATATGATATTAAAGGCCCAGTTGCTGAAAGAAGTAATCGTAAGGCAACAGATCAGCTCCATCAAGATCAAAGGCGATACCACTGAGTTTACAGCCGATAGTTTTAAAGTGCAGCCCAATGCAACTGTGGAAGACCTGTTGAAAAAACTGCCCGGCATACAGATTGATAAAAATGGTAAAATCACTGCTCAAGGTGAGACCGTGCAGAAGGTATTGGTGGATGGGGAAGAATTTTTTGGAGATGACCCAACCTTAGTGACCAAAAACCTTCGGGCCGATATGATCGACAAGGTTCAGGTTTATGATAAAAAAAGTGATCAGGCTGCCTTTACTGGCATTGATGATGGCCAAAAAGAAAAGACCATCAACCTTAAATTAAAAGATGGTAAAAAGAACGGGTATTTTGGCAAAGCCCAAGCTGGGGTGGGCACTGATGGCTATCACGACAGCCAACTCATGTTTAATGATTTCAAGAACAAAAGAAAATTCGCATTGTATGGCATTGTTTCCAACACAGGCACATCGGGCCTTAACTGGCAAGACCGGAACAATTATGGGGAAAGCTTTTTGAGCAATGCAGAATACGATGAAAATAATGGATACTTTTTTATTACCGGGGGCAATGATGAGTTGGACTCCTGGGATGGACGTTATAACGGTCAGGGCTACCCGCTAGTGCAAACCGGAGGTCTTCATTACAACAACAAATGGGGCGATGATAAAAATAATATCAACGGCAATTATAAATTCATGCAACTGAATGTGACCGGTGGTAGCAATACCAATTCCCAAAATATCCTACCCGATACTTTCTATTATAACAATTCGAGACAAAATTTTACCAATCAGATACAAAGGAATAGGTTGAATGGCAGTTATGAGTATCAGATCGATTCCAGTTCCTCCATTAAATTAAATTTGGATGGTGGCATCGATCATAAAACCACCAATACCATCAGCTATTCGGAAGCTTTGGCAAGCGATAGTGTACGGGTAAATGATGGGAACATCAACAATTCCACGGTTGGTGATAAAAAAACATTGAATAGCAACCTGCTCTGGAAAAAGAAATTACAGAAAAAAGGAAGAACCATTTCAATTAACATTAGAGAAAACTATATCGACAATGCCTCCACTGGCTATCTATATTCGAATAATAGCTTTTATAGTAAGGGGCTATTTTCTCAAACACAATTGACCGATCAATACAAAACCAATAATAATACCAATACCCTCATCGATACCAAATTGACCTATACAGAGCCACTCAACAAAATTTCCTCGCTGATTGCCAACTATGGCATTGTGGTGAACAATAGCAACTCTGCTATCAATTCGTTCAATAAGGACAATGCGGGGAAATATACTCTGCTGGACAATATTTACAGCAATGATTATGGCTTCAACATTTTAACGCATCGGACAGGATTAAGCTATAGCCTGTTCCAGAAAAAACTAAAACTCAATTTCGGTAGCAATGTAGGCTTTACCAATTTTGTACAAAAAAACGAGAAAACCGATTCCACGGCTACCCGTAATTTCGTGAACTGGTATCCGCAGGCATCCATACGGTATCAGTTTTCACAAACCCGAAACCTTTCATTACGGTACAATGGTTATACCCAACAGCCAACCATACAGCAAATACAGCCATTGCAAGTAAATACCGATCCACTGAATATCGAAATTGGCAACCCAAACCTGAAGCCTGCGTTCAACAATAATTTTTCGATGTATTTTAGTGACTGGAAAATGCTGAGGGAAAGATCAATCTGGATCAATGCAAGCTATAACTTCACCCAAAACAATATCAGCCCCAGTTCCGTGGTCGATTCTTTCGGTAAAAGAGTGAACCAGTTTGTGAACCTGAATGGTAACCAATCTTTTTACTCTTATGCGGGATACGGCTTCAAGATCAAAAAGATTGATACGCGGTTGAACTTTAATGGCTCCTATAATGCTTTCCGCAACCAGAGCATCGTGAACAATATCCAGAACAGCACGAACAGTAACAATTATACATTTGGAATGGACATAGGCAAATCAAAAGAGAAAAAATATGAGGTCAATCTTTCCGGTTCCGCTACGTATACAGATAGCCGTTCTTCCATCCAGCAAAGTATCAAGACGCAATACTGGACTTATAGCTTTGGACCCAATTTCGATATTTACTTTCCTTTGAAATTCCAGCTTCATTCGGAATGGAATATCAGCCTGCGGCAGAAAACACCCGTTTTTACCAGCAATAATAATGTGGTGATTTGGAATGCATGGGCTGGAAAGAAGTTCCTTAAGAACGATGCCCTACTCATCAAAGTGTCTGGCAATGATCTATTGGACCAAAATACGGGCTTTAACCGATCGGTGAGCAGTAATTTTATATCACAAAATACTTATAGCACCATCAGGAGATATTTCATGCTCTCCGTATCGTGGAATTTCACCAAGGCAGGCACCAAGATGCCCGGGCAAGATCAATAAACCTATTCAATATTTTGTTATGAAAAAAAGCATGCTGCTCCTGTTTTTGTTGGTTTTCATCTTTACCTTAAAACCAAAAGCGCAAAACACGATATTCCTTTCCCAGGGAAGGATTGAATTTGAAAGAAGAATAAATCTGTACGCACAGATCGATGATGATGCCGATGAAGCATGGAGGGATTTGGCAAAAAAGACCATGCCGAAATTTATGACCAGCTATTTTGACCTTGAGTTCAACAACGATAAAACCTTGTACAAACCCGGAAGGGAAAACCCAGACAATAATAAAATTTGGCGTCAGCCGGCTGATGATAATATTGTTTTTACAGACTTGGGAAAATATCACGCTATTAGCCAAAAGGGAATCTTCGGGGATTATTTTCTGGTGAACGATAGTACCCGAAAAATTATATGGAAGATTACCGATGAAACACGGAATATCGCAGGGTTCAATTGTCGTCGTGCGAATGGACTGATCATGGATTCCGTTTACATCGTGGGTTTTTATACCGACGAGATTCCTGTATCGGGTGGACCAGAATCGTTTATGGGATTGCCGGGCATGATATTAGGCATTGCCATACCGCACGAGCATATCACCTGGTTTGCCACCAAGGTATTTACCGATGATGTGCCAGTAAATTCAATGATACCACCTAAAAAGGGAATAAAAGCGACAAATAAGGAAATGCTTGCAAAACTAAAAGATGCCATGAAGGATTGGGGCAAATGGGCCAACCGATATATCAAGGCTGTGATGCTTTAGTGAGATTTGGAATAGGGTTGCGGTTATTATCGGCCCACTCCTTTAGTAATACTAATTCTTCCCTAGTCAAAGCAAAACATACATTCTGCAATTGGTGAACAAATTTCACTTCGAACATATAGCCTTTGTTTCCGTAGTACAGAAAGAACCGTTCATATCTTTTCAATACCATGATATATTGATGCAGGTCCCATTTCAAATCGTGCCCCTTGGCCGTTGAAAATTTCTGCATCCATTCTTCGCTCAATGGAATGGGGTCGATCTGTTTGTATAAATCAGGATTGGCTTTGAACCAAACAAAATGTTCAAGCCGCAATTGCAGTTCAATTGGTTTAACCGGAGAAAACTCTGGATAAAACACCCCATTAGGGGTTAGAGGGCCTTTTATAAAATTCCCGATTCTCAGTTCGTTTAACAGAATCATAACACAACATTTGGGGTATGGGATTCGATCGGGATTTCAGATGAAGCAAGAATAAGGAGAAACAGATTACCGCAATATTACATATTATTGGATCAATTATTTGAACAAAAATAATAAACCCTTACCAGTGGAAAATAGAAGGGGATCCAGAATCCACACCCTGAAAGCTCGATGCCCATTTTTATGAAGGAGGTTTGATTAATTTTACAGATCAAATCATTCATGATGATTCAAAAAGAAATAGTGATAATCGGTGGTGGCTTTGCAGGGGTACATCTGGCGCTTCGCTTGTCAAATAATAAGGCCTTTCATATTACCTTGGTGGATCGGAATAATTATAATTTTTTTCCCCCATTACTTTATCAGGTAGCCACGGGTTTCTTAGAAGCATCCAATATTTGCTACCCATTTCGTAAGCTTTTCCAGAACAAAAAAAATATCAGTTTCCGAATGGGCGAGTTTCAAAAACTGGTGCAGGACGAACAAAAAGTTTTTTTTTCCACTTGCGAACTGTCCTATGACTATTTGGTTTTTGCAACGGGAACTGAAACCAATTTTTTTGGGCTTGAAAACGTAAAAAAGAATGCCATACCCATGAAAAACGTGAACGATGCACTAAACATGCGCAATCGGTATCTGCAAAGGCTGGAGCAAGCCACGGTTACCCCAGATGCCAATGAAAGAAAAAAATTGCTGAACATGGTGGTTGCAGGTGGCGGACCGACCGGGGTTGAGGTATCTGGCCTATTAGCTGAAATGAAAAGGAATACCTTGCTCAAAGATTATCCCGAGCTGGCCACGGCAGGTGTCGAAAGCAGTATCTATTTGGTAGATGCTGGCGCTGCATTATTGGCCCCGATGAGCCCGCAATCACAAACCGATACCTATAAAGCATTGGAAGAAATGGGGGTTATCATCAAACTACACACACACGTCAAAGATTATAATAATGATATGGTGTATTTCGATACAGGAGAAACCATCGAAACCAAAACCTTGATATGGGCAGCGGGTGTTACTTCCCAAACCTTCGAGGGACTTGCAGTAGAATGCTATGGTAGGGGTAAGCGATTGATTGTGGATGCCTATAACAAAATTCAGGGAACAAAAAATATTTATGCCATCGGCGATACTTGCCTGCAAACTACCTATAAGGGCTTCCCTAACGGTCACCCACAAGTGGCGCAGGTTGCCATACAACAAGGTAAGAACCTGGCAGCCAATTTTGCAAGATCCACAGATGAAAAAGAATGGAAAGTCTTTGTTTATGATGATAAAGGAAGCATGGCCATCATCGGCAGGAACAAAGCGGTTGCGGACATCCCCAAACCCAAATTACATTTTAAGGGGTTTATTGCTTGGTTTATGTGGGTATTTGTTCACTTGATATCATTGATCGATTATCGAAACCGTATAAAAACACTTTTCAACTGGATGATTGCCTATTTTACCAAGGACCAATCATTGCGGATGATTATCCGACCAGCTAAGGAAAGTTGATCGGTTGAAGAGTTGATAGGTTGAGCAAATGTTAAAATGCCTTCAACCCCAAGCCCTATACCATAAACCTTCAACCATTCGCCTTTCGACATTTTTTTCGAAAACATTTAGCTTAATTACGTTTATTTGTCTAATGGAATATCAGGCTAACAATCATCGCTATTCGGACATGGAATACCGCCGCTGTGGGAACAGTGGCCTCAAACTTTCTGCATTGTCTTTGGGCCTCTGGCATAATTTCGGGAATATTGATCCCATCGAAAACTGTCGGGCCATTTTGCTGAGGGCATTCGATACAGGCATCACGCATTTTGACCTTGCCAATAATTATGGCCAACCCTCAGGTTCCGCGGAAGAAAATTTTGGGAGGATATTGAAGAAAGACCTTCTCCCCCATCGCGATGAGCTGATTATTTCATCAAAAGCAGGTTATTATATGTGGCCGGGGCCTTATGGTGAATGGGGGTCTAAAAAGTATCTTTTCGCCAGTCTTCACCAAAGCCTCAAACGCATGGGGCTGGATTATGTTGATATTTTTTATCACCACCGCCCTGACCCCGATACCCCATTGGAAGAAACCATGAGTGCCTTGGACCTGATTGTGAGACAAGGAAAAGCTTTGTACATTGGCATTTCAAACTATCAAGCGGAAGAAGCCAAAAAAGCATTTGATATTTTAAAAAAAATGGGAACACCCTGTCTGATCCATCAACCAAAATATTCCATGTTTGTTCGTTGGGTCGAAAAAAATCTGTTATCCCTGCTGGAAAAAGAAGGCGTAGGCTGCATCCCATTTTCCCCATTGGCACAAGGACTACTCACAAACAAATATCTGGACCATATACCCGCAGATTCAAGGGCTGCCAGAAAATTGCAAAACGGTGCCATGAGTGAGGACGATATCACACCTGACAATATCAAGAAAGCAAGACAATTGGCTGTATTGGCCGCAGAGCGTGGACAGAGCCTTGCCCAAATGTCACTTGCCTGGATTTTAAAAGATCAAAGAGTTAGCTCCGTGCTAATTGGTGCCAGCAAGGCTGATCAAATAACGGATTCCGTTCAATGCCTGAAAAATTATCGGTTCACGGAACAAGAATTGAAAAGGATCGAACAGATATTAGCCAACTAAATAGTGGTTAACAAGAATGAGAACTCATTCCCAAAAAAATCAAGTGGTCATTATTTGGGAACAAACCAAGTAAATTCTAAAAAGCAAGCTCGGTTCATTTTTATATTAGTGATTTTGTGCTATCTTTCCGCTTATTAATTCCATACCTTGAAATCAATGTTATTTTTAATGAAAACTAACAATGTCGTAGGTTCAAATGAAATTAATAAGCCTGAAAAAAACTTTACAAACCTTTCTTTTTTGCTGTGCTTTTATCCCTTGCTTTTCGCAATACTACCTGCGTGGGGAAATAAAAGATGAAACCAACCAGTCAGTAGGCAATGCCAAAATACAGTTGCACTCCAACAACTATTTTTATTACCCAGATACCTCGGGCAATTTTGAGATCCTCATCAACAGCGAAACAGATTCTGTCACCATTTCCGCAAATGGTTTCAAGCCATTGGCCCTCTTGCTCGAAGCGGGTCAATACCAGTCTATAATCCTGAACTCGCTGGAAAATGGGAATCTATTATCGCAAAGGCATTTAATGTCCATCTCCCAGCCACATTTTTCCGACCGTATCAAAGACCTCTCTAGGTTAGAGAATGGCAGCCAATCGCTAGTAGAAAATGTTTTTGAGGAAGCCGCTGCTTCACCACAAACCATATTCGCAGTAAATCCCGAAAAAATTTCTTACAATAATATCAACCGTTATATCGGTATGAATAGCACCGTGCCTGCTGATGCGATCCGTACCGAAGAATTGTTCAATTATTTCAATCTGGGTTATCAGGAACCCGCAGCGGATAGCAATTTCAAATTTGATTCGTATGTATCAAAATGTCCATGGAACGAACAGAACCAACTTCTATTTTTTCATGCCAGTGCCAAAAAAATCGATTTGGAAAAAATCCCTTCCGCCAACTTGGTTTTTTTGATCGATGTAACAGGCACCATGGGTTTGCCCAACAGACTCCCGCTTTTAAAATCAGCTTTCCGTTTTTTGATTAATAACCTCAGGGAAAAGGACACCGTTTCTATTGTGGTATATGGAAAGTCTGCCTCTATATGGTTACCGCCCACTTCTGGTAGTAATAAATCAGAAATACTCAAAGCCATTGAAGAACTGAAAGCAGGTGGGGCATCGCCCGGCGATGTGGCGATTAAAGCAGCCTATACCATTGCTGAAAACCAATTTATACAAGGAGGAAACAACCGGATCATATTGGCCACAGATGGGGAGTTCAATATTGGGGAAAGCACACAGGAAGAACTCGAAAAAATGATCATGATGCACAAACGCTGGGGCATTTATTTTAGCTGTCTCGGTGTGGGGCTTGGTAATATAAAAGATGAAAAATTGCATGTACTGGCAGAAAGAGGTAATGGCAACATGACTTATATTGATGACGAGCGTCATGCGGAAAAAGCATTGATGCGGGAGTTCGCGCAGATTATTTATGCCGTTGCTGATAGTGCTTATTTCGAAATCAACCTTGATTCAAACCTCATCAAAAGCTATCGCTTGATTGGTTTTGAAAACAAAGTCGATGCGTTGAAAGATCCTAACAGCAAAATTGTTGGGGGTGAAATGGGTTCCGAAGGCTCGCTGATGGCTTTGTTTGAAATAACGCCCCGCGTAGCAATCCCGGCAACCGAAGATGTCTCTAACAAAATGCAGATGACCAATTTTGGGAATATCGTAATGCATTACAAAATGCCCGGTGACAGTACAAACCGATACTCCTATTACCAGCTTTCGACTACACCCACCCTATTTTCAAACCTGCCAAAACCATATCGTTTTGCCTCAAGCATTGCACTGTACGCAGGCCTACTTAAAAAATCATCCCAGTTTGGTGATGCTGGATGGAACGATGCCATGAATTTGCTCTCAGAAGCTTATAACCCCAATGATATTTTTCAAAAAGAATTTGAGGGACTGATGCGAAAAGCAAAAAAAATTTATGCTAGGGACAAAAAGAAAAAACCAGTTAACGATTTTTCCAATCACTAACTGGTTTGTATAAAAAGTTGCTATAACCTTAGTAACTTTTCACTATAAAAATACAATCCTGAATTTTCTTAATCTGCTGAACCCGATCCATTCCTTTTAATAAGGAGTTGGAAGGCGTTTTAACAGAAGCATAGCTAGTATCCGTTTTCAATGAATCAACTAGCTTATAAATGTTTTTTGATTTGATGGCAAAAACCACTCCCTGTGCCTGAATCTGTCTGGCACTAAGTACACCTATGATTTCTCCATTCTTATTCAACACCGGTGCCCCACTATTACCGGGATTGGCTGCTACCGCAATCTGACAGGCCAATGTGTCCCCATCAAAACCAGTCTTGGCGCTCATATACCCCTCCCCATACACAATCTCGTCCCTGGGAAAACCTAAAGTAAAAATTTGTTCACCAAGGTCGGCACTGGATTTACTGATGCTGTATGGCAAACTGCCATAAGGTTTGAAATCATTATCATCGATTTTTAATATTGCCAGATCGGAATTCCTATCGATGTGGAGGATTTTTGCTTTGAACTCTTCCCCTTTATTATTTTGCACAATCACGGCCCTTGCATTATCGACCACATGCTCATTCGTGACCAGATAACCCTTGCCATCGATCAAAAAGCCTGTGCCACCGTATTTCATTTTCACGTCTTCCGGAATTTTCGGCTTGATCTCATTGATTTGGTTATTGAGTATAGTTTGGTTCACTTGAACGGCCCTTAGTTCACGCCTTAATTGCAAAATAGATTTGTTATCGGGCTTGGGTGTTACAAAAGAAATGAGGCTGCTGATAGCCAACGCCGTAATCCCAGCAATGGATGCTGCTACCAAAACCACTTTTCTATATTTCTTCCATAGACCAATCACTTTTGCGGTAGGCACATCTTTGATATCGCCGGAACTGGACAGTTTGTTATGAACCGCGTTGAGGGTTGTATCTAAAGCCTTTCTTTGCCCAAATTCGTCAATTTTATTTAGGAAATGAAGATGGTCGATTACCAACTGATCCAGCTCTGGGCTGCTTTTGCGTAATTCCTCAAAAAAATGTTTTTCTTCTGGCAACATTTCTCCTTTGGCATAGCGCTCGATCGTATCCATCATGACAATCTCTTCCATCACCCTTTGTTTTTATTATATTGATCAAAAAATATTTTTTTAAGTCTCATCAGGCATTTGTATTTCTGGTTCTTGGCATTATCGGCATTGGTATAACCGAAACTTTCCGCAATCTCCACCATGTTTTTTTTCTCCAGATAATAGGCCTGTAGCAAACTTTTGCATGGTTCCCCCAATCCATTCATGGCAAGTTCCATCAAATGATAATCAGCATTCAGCCTTTGATGCAGTTCAACATCGTCTTCAACCGCAATTACATTTTCCATGCTATCCACTGCTGGGGCACTTCGTTGTATCTGATTAAGCCGCTTGAGCCATAAACGACGGCAAACCGAATACAAATAAGTTTTAAGCTGACAATTTAACTCGAACTTTCCAGACCTCACCTTTTCGTAAAGCACAATCATCGACTCCTGAAAAATATCCTTGGCCTCATCGCTGCTACCGCTATTGCTCAGCACCATTGTCTGAATCATTTTATAATGATCCTTATAAATGGTTTCAATGGCCAACCTGTCATTATTTGCCAAACCTCTTAATAAATCCTGTTCATTTGCTTCAATCTTCACGCAAGACTAATTTTAATACCGAAATTAAAGATTCGTAACCCATTTTAGTACTTAAAAATTAAAAAAAGCTTATTTTTCACTTATAGACAAGCTATTATTTATTATTAAAATAAATATATATAAAACAGGGTTACTTTTTTCCTTTCCGGGTATTAACCTGAAACCATTCAATAACAACAAAATTCATTTTAAATGAAAAAATTACTCGTAGTTCTCGCAATCGGCGCTTTCGCAGCATGTAACGGATCTTCTAGCACTGAAGCTAAAGTTGATTCTGCTGTTAAAACGGTAGACTCTTCAGCTAAGGCTGTTGTTGATTCAGCTAAATCTGTAGTTGATTCAGCTAAATCTGTAGTTGATTCAGCTAAAGCTAAGGTTGATTCTGTAATAAAAAAATAAGTTTTTAGTTTTTTATATAGCAAGCAATCGTTAAGCCATCCTGCAAAACAGGATGGTTTTTTATTGCCCCTCATGCTGGGCTAACGACCCATCCGATTCGAGTATATTCGTCCTGGAGGTCATCACAAATATGCTAAGCTGATTTTTAAATTATCTATTGCACAAATACCTTTATCACTTTTCTTTCCTTATCGGTCTGAACGATCAGAAAATAGATACCTGTGGCAATGCCATTTTTCAACTCCAGCGTATTGATTTGCCCGCTTACATTCTCCGTTATAAAAACCCTTCCCAAAGCATCACAAAGTTGGATGTTCTGGCAGTTTTCAGGTGTTTTAATAGTCAAGGCGGTATGGGCCATCACTGGATTTGGGAAAACCTGGATTTGGGTAATAGGCTCGGTCCTCGTCAAGAATAGTATATTGGTATATTGATATTTTCCACTGCTGTCCACAATTTTAATTCGATAATAGTTATTGCCGTATAACAAGCTATCAACATACGGATAACTATTAATTGAGGAGTTGAAACTAACCGAATCAATATTGGAAAAATTTGATCCTCCGTCAATACTCTTCTGCACCAAAAAATAACTGGTATTCGATCCGTTGATCACAGCCCATTGTAATAAGGAATGGCTGCTATCGGTTTTTATAGCCGTGAACATCCGGAGCACCGAACCTACAGGCTGGCTTTGGATTGTTCCGCCGCCATTTAGCCAGAACTCTGAAAAACCTGCCACTTTGAATTCGGCATAATACCCGTTATCATTGGGAATAATACTAACTTGATTGCGTGGGACGATGAAGCGATATACCCCATTGCTATTATTTAACAGGCTACTATCTTCGTTCACCACATCCTTGCTATACTGTGTTACCCCAAGTTGATAGGCATCATGCACCGATGTACAGTTTGTACAGCCCGAAGCGTTTATCAAAGAATCTGCTTCTGAATCCAAAAAATAGAACCGCACCGAAACACTGTCCGTAGGTGGCGTAGAAGGTTGTATCACCAGATTTCTTCCAAGATAATATTGGTTGGCACTATTTCTGACCACACTATCTTCGAGAAAAACTTTAACTACGGTATTGCCCAAATCCTGCCCATTCGGGTTAATAGCAGCCACCACATTTTTACCCACCCTAAAATTGACCCAGCTATTTCCACTCACGGGCTGTGAAAGACCTGAGCCAATATTGGCTGCATTATATACTGATGCCTTGTCAAAAACATGGATATCGTCAATGCCCACCCCTTCATAATTCGTATATGGGTCGCTGAACATCACAAAGCGGAAACGCACTTTGCTGCCATTGGTCGGTATATCCACACTGGAAACATGCCAAATGGTATCAGACATTTGCCAACCTTGTTTATATGGGTTGTCATACCAGTTGGTACCACTTCCGGATGCGCCAAGTTTTAACCAGTTTATGCCGTCCGTACTATACTCCACCCAATGATAATCACAATCACAGTCATCTTCTGTTTGGAAAATATGACTAAAAGAAAGTACGGGTTGGGATAGACTACTCAAATCGAAACAAGGTGAATATAAATAAGCAAGCTCGTTATTATTGTAATTGGAATATAAATCGGTTACCCATGCATTTTTCCCATTAGCCGCATTTTTGATGATCTTTTTTTGAGGCGCCCCCCATGCCCAATCATTATTGGTGCCCCCAGAATACCAATAACCATTGGACGACTCAAAGCCTTCCAAATAGGGATAAGATGAAATGATAGGCACGGTATTCAAAGTCATATTCAGCAAGCTATCATTATTGGGGTAATTGTCTCCGTTATAATGAACCCAAACACCAATATTATAGGCCCCATAATTCAATAGGTCTGCTTTTTGTGAAAAACTATAAACCACAGAATCGAAGCCGGCCAGTGAAGGGATATTCTCTGTTATGATTTTACCATTAATGCTATAGGAAATTGAGATATTATTAAGTGCTGTTCCCGAATAATTTTTTACCTTCACTTGTATCAATTCAGCATTGGTCAAATTGCAGGTATTGCTCAAATTGGGGCTTACCAAGCCAATGATACCTACATCGTTTAGTGCTTTTGTGAAAGTAATATCATCAAATGAATATCCATCGTCCAAATCACCATCTGTGATCACAGAGTTCGCGGAAGTAAAACCCTGCTCACCAAACTTGATCTGAAAACTGGATGTTACGGTTTGTGCTGGAACCGCCCCAGCCAATATCCCCTTTACATCAATATTTTTTGAAGGGAGATAATTCCCGATGGATGCAGCCGTTATTACCAGGGTATCTACCTGAATCCATGAAGCTTGGTCATTTCCACGGATCCATACTGTATTGCCAGGAAGAGAAAAATCAATCCCTTGATTGCGATAATAAAAATTCAACCAGATCTGATCGCTTGGGGAATAATTGGATAAATTGAAAGTAGTGATCAGGCTATCGGCATTGGGGTTATTGCTTGCCCTTTGTTGGTCCAGAATAGCCGAACGGTTTCCGGTTCTGGCAAAACCTGTATTGATATAGGTTCTTGCCCTTCCATTGGAACTGCTTGAAAAAAAGTCGCACCGGTCCAATCCTGTGAAACCAAGGGTACCGTTATAATAAGTCCCTATCGAAGCATTTTCAAAACCTTCAGTAAAAGTTGGGCTTAATAGGATCGGATCGTTCTGTAAATTTTTGATGGTAGCCGTAAGCGTATCGTTCTCATGCAAGCTGTCTGTTGGATAACTGACCCAGGTTTTGATGGTATAAGAGCCTACAGCAGAAAAATCATAAGGAGCACTAAATGTATAATCATAAATAGAACCACTTGCAATGCTTGAAGAAATATTTTCAGTGACCACTGCTCCCCCATTTACCTGATAGGATACCAGAATAGGCACTGATGAAGAGAGGCTTCCTAAATTTTTCAGCTCGATTTTTATTGGTTGGGCGTTGCCCAACTGTGTTGAGGTATATTGACGTCCGGTAAGTGGCGAGATGAGAGAATCTACAGTAAAATCATTATTGATGAATGAACAGGATGTAGTGCTCGTCGAAACCAAATTGGCAGCAATAGCGCGGCGCCCGGCAACACCGCCATTGATGGCTCGCACCGATAGCCACTGATTGCTACCCTGTCGCTGCCCTTGCAATAAATAAGTAGTATCTGTAGTGCTGGCAATGGTTTGCATGCTATCTCCCTTCAACATCATGACCTCATAACTGGCAGCCCCATTGATTTTGTTCCATACAAGCTGCGCATAAGTTTGGCATGGGTTCGTAATCGTTAAAGTAGGCTGACCTAAAATGGTAAAATTATAATCGCTCACATCGCTATAATTAACGCCATTCCTTATCACCTGCACCAATGCCTGATTCGTAATCGTATTAGGCACGATCCATGTAAATGACCTTGCAGAAGCATCAACCCCATTCGCAATTGGAATCCAGTTAGTGCCATTATCTATTGAGTAATTAATATTGAAACTATTAGGTTCCCCACCATAGGCACTCCAACGGATGATCTCGCTCTCCCCCGGTACTAAAGTTTCATTTCCAAATGGGTATTCTACCGTTACGGAAGGGCTGACAATCTCATAAGCAACCACATAATTCTGTGGTCCCATTGGCACGTTGGTCCCTTTCACATGAATGGTAAAATTTCCTGCAGGCGGATTGTAAATCACTACCTGCTCGATATTATTCACATTATCCACTCCTTCAACAGCTAAATCGTTCACATGCGAGGGGGCAGGGTTTAATATCAAGGGATAGTGGGTGGTTGTACCATTGGGTTCGGTAACCGTTAAATCCAGATTATTAACCAATGCACTGGCAGCGTTGGCCGCGGCGGGCACATCGTTCCAATATAGCATGATTTTGATTTGCTGGGTCCCTGCTGGAACCGAATTGAGCAGATGGGTATTGTTTCCGGCATTATCGACCGTACCTGTAAAATAATGATTGTTTTCGATTGCTTCCACGGCTGTTCGTGCATTCAGTCTGCCAAAACCATAGGTAAAATCGGGCCCCGCATTTCCCATATCGTCGGCACCGTTACAGGCAACGGCTTTTATCAATGCAGATGAAGGGCTTGCACCCCCATGCAATTGCCGATAACGTTCATACAACAAGGCCATGGTACCTGTTACTGCAGGGCAAGACATACTTGTTCCGCTGCCAGAGCCATAAGTGTTATAAGGATAGGTCGATTGGATAAATGATCCTGCACCCATAATTTCCGGCTTCAGCCTTCCATCATTTACTGGCCCGTGGCTCGATAAAGGGGTAACCACATAATAGTAATAATCGATATTCCCAACGGTCAGCACATTCTTCGCCGACTGAAACCCAGACTTAATAGTATTAAATGCTTGGGGATACGGCGAACAAGTTAGCCCACCATCATTACCCGCTGCAAACACATGCAAAAGAGAATCCGATTGAACTACCTGCCCATCAATATAATTACTCAGTACATCGTATTCCCCATCACCCGAACAGCCATTGGCTCCCGTATAATAAGAATTGTTGGTGAGTACCATGTCAAAATCGTTCATATAAACAGGCGCATTCACAATGATATCACTAAAGCTCTGGCTCACCAATGTTGCTTTGGGAGCCATGCCCTTGTATTTGGGATTCAATAAGCCCGCGCCTGCGGCTGTGCCTGCAGTATGGGTACCATGATAGTTTACCGGATTGGGTGTACGCAATATCAGCCTTCCTGTAAAATCGATATGTGAGGATGGGTCGGCATCATCGCCAATGCCAATGGTAACATTTTTACCTTGAAGGTTTCTCCCAGAAAACGCAGCCAGTGCATCCAAAGAATGAAAACCATGATCATAATAATTCAACGGTTCATCTTTTAATACCTGTGTATTGATATACGACACGAATGGCAGTGCGGCTATTTTATCCAAAACATCGGCCGAAGCCTTAATAAAAACAACTTGATCAGGTTGTATTTTTGTAGAGAGAATGTTTGCACCTAAGTTCGTCAGTTCCTTTGAAACATCTTCTTTTTTCAAAGACCCAAAAAAACTTACTGCGATTGCATGCTTAGGGTCTGCTGAATAGGACGAAATGCTTTCTGAAACATTTGGGGAAATTTTAAACTTTCGATCGATATGATAGGCTCCAGCAATAAAGCTATTCCCAAACCCATCCTGTGAAAAAGATTCTGGTAGTTCGGCCATGAATGCATTCCCCGGCATATAGCCATAGAGATGAATGCCTTGATCAGTTAACTGTTTTCTATCAAAAACCGTTGGGGTTTTATCAAATTGGATTACACTATATATTTTATTTTGAAACCTTGTTGTTGACCATATATCTTTTGATGTATTGCTTTTTAGCAGGTTCTTACCCCTTGAAAATTCACCTGCTTTCAACTTAATTGGTGGCAGTTTTTTCTGGGCAAATAAGCTAGTTGTGGTTATAAATAAGCAAAGAAGGAAAGCGTAGCAATTTTTCATTCACAATCCAGTTTAATGGCTCGGGGTAATCGGTTTAATTAAAATCCAAAACAGTAATTAACTTAACTGTTATTTTGAGGAAACTGTGCTCATAAACATCAATAAACGCCTTTTCAGGACTATTATTTTAAACTGGTTATCAAACTTTTCGGGGTATCCTTGTCAATAAGACAAAACCGATAAGACCTGACAGCAAAGAGGCTGTTAGAATAGCAATTTTCGAATCACGAATAAGCTCAGGTGAATCGAAAGCAAGGTTTGCAATAAAAATTGACATGGTAAACCCAATGCCAGCAAGTACGCAAATACCCGATAAATGTTTCCAACCCATTTGTTCAGGAAAACCACAGATCTTCATTTTCAGTGCGGCAAAACAAATAAGAGCGATACCCAAAGGTTTGCCGATGAAGAGTCCCGCAATGATACCTAAGCTATTGCTACTTTCTAAGGACTTGTACCAATCATTGGACAGCAATATACCTGTATTCGCCAAAGCAAAAATCGGCAAAAGTAAATAGGCCACAGGCTTATGCAAAAAATGCTGCACAATAGCGGATGGATGGATGCCCCTTTTATCGAAAGGGATCGCAAAAGCAAGCAAAACGCCGCTAATGGTAGCATGCACACCCGATTTGAGCATAAAATACCACATCACAATCCCCGGGATTATATAAAAAAACAGGTTTCGTAACTTCAACTTATTAAAGAGGATCATCAGTGCAAACATACCCAACGATACAAAGAGGTAAAATAAAGAAAGCGACTTTGTATAAAAAACAGCAATAATGATTACGGCCCCCAAATCATCAATGATTGCTACCGCGGTCAGAAATACTTTTACAGAAGCAGGCACCCGGTTACCTGCAAGGGAAAGCACCCCCAAGGCAAAAGCAATATCGGTTGCCATGGGAATGCCCATACCTGAACGGGTTGGTAAATCATGATTAAACCCAAAATGGATGAGCGCTGGTACCAACATGCCACCAAAAGCAGCCAGTATGGGAAGCAGCGCATTTTTAAAAACAGACAACTCTCCTACATAAAGCTCGCGTTCTATCTCCAAACCTACCAGCAAAAAGAAAATGGTCATCAACCCATCGTTCACCCATTCTTCAGCAGAATAATCTAACTTGATATTTAAAAAAGATAAATCGAGATGTTGATGCCAAAAATGCAGATAGGCATCACCGATATTTGAGTTGGCAATAACCAAAGAAATGACAGTACAAATAATCAATATCAGTCCACCAGCCTTCTCACTGTCAAAAAATTCCTTAAATAGATTTCTTGTTCTTATAAACACCATGCAGGCAAATTATTGAATCCATCCCAGTTAGGATCATTTTTTTTCAATACCCTGAGCCTGTTCAAAGAAGATATTAAATATAAATGTCAGTTCAACCATTTCGTTTGTCCATATTATGCAAGCACAGGCTCACTGTTTCAATCGCCATTATTTTTGGGCCGCATGAACTTGTTGTCCTTATTAGATTTTAAAAGATTTAGCCGCCTATTAACTTATTGTATTGCCCAGTTCTTTTACATTGCAGTATGAAAAAAGTAGTCCCCTCGCTCCTATTTGTTATGACCGCTGCCATCCTATTTATTACCGGATGCAGTAAGCCTCAGGAACCTCAGTTTTTGGGCATCGATAATTTAAATATAAATAAAGATGGGGCAAACCAATCGCAGGTTTCTGCAAATGTGAGACTCTATAACCCCAATGACTATCCGCTGCAGTTGATACATGCCGATATCATTTTTCTTTTGGACGATCGCCAAGCGGCCCATTGTGTTCTTGACTCTACCATTAACATCCCAAAAAAAGATAGTTTTTATATACCCGTATCTGCAGCGGTCAACCTCAACAGTTTGTTCAGCAATGCCTTAAAGTTGTTATTGAATGGCAAGACCAAAATCAACGCCGAAGGCTTTGTCAAATTAAAAAGATCGGGATTTAAGTTTAAAGTGCCCGTACATTATGAAACTTACCAAAGCCTTGATTTTCTAAAGGAAATAAATTAAAGAATCCTTTCTATTTCCTAGAATAGTACTTTTTTTCCACAATTGGGATTTCCCCTTTTTCATATTGAGCTTATTTGCTTGATATGCAACCCGTTTTTTTATGGCACGTTTTAAGTGCCTAATTGATACTCTCCTCTGGAAAATCTATACAACTAAACTTTTCCCTAAACTTATTTGCTATGAACAGCAATTGGAACAAATTACTGACAAGTAAAATCCCCGTTTTATTTCTGGGTTTATATAGCTTGGGAATACTAAAATCGGAAGCACAGGTTTGCGGGACTGGCAATAATATTTTTGGCATTACTTCTTCAGGTTCTATTTACCCAATCAATTCAACTACCGGATCGGTAGGAGGGCTTATAAACACAACAGCTTATTCTTCGCCCGCCCCAAGCCAAAGTAATGCCATAGGATATAATCCCGTAAATGGGATGTTTTATTATTTCAAAATCAATCCCGCTCCTCTTACTACCCAGCAATTTGTAAGTTATAACCCTGTAAGTAAAACATACACTGTATTAGCAGCCAGCCCTACCTCGGCTTCAGTGCATGCTGGTTGTGTTAGTTTTGATGGAACCGGCTATTATTGCCTTGATGTAAACGGGGTATTGTATTATTATAATATTGGCACCAATAAATGGGTAACCATCAACTCCAATTTGGTAGATCAATATAATGCTAGCGTTACATCGATCATAAAAAGTCAGACTTCTGGCGACATGGCTATTGACGGGTTGGGAAACCTTTGGATATTGCCATCAAGTAGCTCCAACTATTCCCTTTACAAAATAAGCGCCCCCTTACCAAAAGTAGCCACGGCAAGCATGAAAGCAACGAGGATAATTGCACCTACCACTCCTACTCCGGCGAGATCTAGTTTCCAAGGCATGGCTTTTGATGCCTTTGGCAATTTATATATGATAACCGTTTCAGCAGTTCTATACCGACTTTCGAACACAAGCACCTTAACTAAAATAGCGACCTTAAGTAACACCAACGTAACCGCCGACCTTACTTCCTGCAGTTTCCCATTTGGGATTTTGCCCTTAACATGGTCATCCTTTTCAGTAGGTCTAAACGAAAACAAAAATCAGGTCACTCTCAACTGGAATATTGACAATGCCAAAAACGTTAAGGGGTTCTATGTTGAAAAAAGCAATAATAACAGTAGCTGGACCACGATTGATTATATCACGTATGATATCACCCAAACATCCTACGCTAGTATAGATGCAAACCTCTTGCCAGGCAATAACTATTATCGCATCCTTGCAGAAAACTTTGACATGGAAGAAGATTACTCTGCCATCAAAATGGTGAGCATCGAATCAACCATAAAAATCTCGGTTTGGCCCAACCCTGTTAAAAACAGCGTGACCATTCAAAACAATGGGACAGACTATAGCACCCATGCTCAGCTATTTGATTTGTTTGGCAAAGAGATTAAAAACGTTTTGCTGCAACAGGGCAATAACAGCATCGATATGAGCAACCTGCAAACTGGGGCTTATATATTGCACATACAAACATCAGGCGGTGCTGTATATAATGAAAAAATATTTAAACAATAGGATTTAAAAAAAATAAGGCTGCAGATTTTTTCTGCAGCCTTATTTTTTTTTGTATGAATTAATGCCTTTTTATCTGCCTGCTTACGTGGTTCTCCTGACGGTTGAGCCTATGCTGATCATAATTGTTGATGTGACCGTTATCCCTTGAAGCCATTCCTCTTTCTTCCATGCGAATGCCATGGTCTTCACGATGCAAACGATAGGAATCATTTCTGCTCATGCGCCCATCTTCTAATTTATCATGAATGCGGGCATGTTGGTTAGCCAACCGGTCATTTACCTGATCGTGGCGTTGATGGTTTTCAGCCAAACGGCCATCTTGGGCAAAACTAACGGTTGACATACCTATGCAGGCTATAAAAGCCATTGACGAAAGTAAAATTTTTGTTTTCATTTTTCTGATTTTTTAGTTTCAAACAATGATTGATAGAAAGTAAATCAGAAAGAAAGTTTAATGATGAAATCTGCAACCACTTAAATTAAGGAATCTTTAAGATGGAGATAGAAGGCGTGATTAAAATTGGCTTTTCCCGTTTTAGTGAATCTCGATGGTTTCTACTTCTGGGATATCCTTAAGTGTTAGTTGAATATTTTTATGCCGGGCTTTCGATTTAAAATCCTGAAATATCTCCAACACATCACGATCGATATATACGCTGTCGGTACCAATAATTTCAACTATTGCATGTTCAGGGATTTTATCAAGCATTTCAATAAACTTTTTCTTGTTGAGGAAGCTCACATTCAAGGCCAGTTCAATAACCAAATGCGTTTGATCATCCTCCATCTTTTCTTTTACAGTAAACCCAGCCCGATAAGTATGCTTGATCAAAAAATAAATGGCGTAAATAATCCCAATTACCACACCAATCAACAAATCGGTAAGCAATATGGAAATTACCGTGATGATGAATGGCATGAACTGTTCCCTCCCCTGTTTATATACAGCATAGATCATTTGGGGCCTTGCCAGATTATAGCCGGTGCGTATTAATATAACGGCCAATACGCAATAGGGGATCAGATTGATCACATCAACTGCCAACAACACCACCAAGAGCAACCAGATTCCATGTGTAAAAGCAGACAATTTTGTTTTGGCACCCGCTTCTGCATTTGCTGAACTACGTACGATCACCGCCGTTATGGGCAGGCCACCCAAAAGTCCACTCATGAAATTGGCAGTGCCTTGTGCAACCAGTTCCCGGTTTTGGGGAGTGATGCGGTTGTAAGGGTCTAGTTTATCAACAGCGGTAATACTTAACAAGGTTTCCAAAGTGGCCACAAAACAAATCACCACACCGTTTTTCCATATCTCCGCATTACTGAAAAGCGCATGGAATGCAGGAAGTTTTGTTTGTGAGAGCATATTGTGCGGAACGTTCACAAACTGCGTTGGCTTCAGTTTTAATACTGGGAAAAAATGATTGAAGAGCAGAGAAAGCAATACCCCTAGCAATACCACCACAAATGATATCGGCAAAAAAGGCAGCTTGGATGCCAACTTTTTATTCCAGCCTACCACCACAATTAGTGATAGTATGGTAATCACAATAGCACCCCAGGACATGCTTTGATACAGATTCCCGATATGCTCAAAACCGTGGTTGAACGTGATAATATTGAAAAGCTGGTTTGTCCAAAAGTCCGGTTCTGCATAACCGATAATCAAAGGCACTTGTTTTGATATCAGGATAATGCCAATAGCCGCCAACATACCCTTGATCACAGAAGATGGAATAAAATGGGTAAAGCCACCCAACTTGAAAATACCGAGCAACACCTGTAGTAAGCCGGCTACAGAAACTGATAGAAAGAAAATTTCAATAGACCCCAATTGCGTGATGGCAGCCGCACAAATAGCGGTAAGGCCGGCGGCAGGGCCACTAACACTCAATTCCGATTTACTGATCAACGAAACTACGATGCCCCCCAATATACCCGAAAGGAGACCAGAATATACAGGCGCATTAGATGCAAGTGAAATACCTAGACAAAGAGGAAGTGCAACAAAAAAAACAGTGATACTCGCTTTAAAATCGTACTTGATAAATGACAGGTAATAAAACCTTGTCCGGCGGTTGGCTAATCTCATCTTGGGCGCAAAGGTAAAAAAAATGAGTAATCCGCTTTAGAATAAATAGGGGGTAACTTATTTTACCCATAGAACAGGCGCATTCAACCCCTAAGGCTATATTGAGAAAAAAAGTTTAAGGCTTGTCAGTGCAAAAAAAACTTTTATACTGTACTATGAACATGTGGCTTATGCTGATACCTGCTCTACAAATTGTTTGAGGGACTTACCTGTAATATAGGTCCAACCTTCCACAAAATTCTTTTTATCAAAATCGGGGTTATCAGCCGGAAAACTTTCCAATGCTTCATGCGTGAGTTTCAATCTTGTCGTAGTGCCTTCGGCAAAAAGCTCAAACATCACGATAGAATATCCGGAATATCCTTGATAGGCCCAGCTATAGGCTATTTTTTTATTCTGAACCACCTCAGTGACCTTACAGAGATGAACATATTGCTCACCATCTGGCCGGCCACCCGTAAACTGAAATTCAAAACCAACTTCCGGTTTTAATGAAGCCATATTAAAATACCATTTTTTCATTTCGTCATGGTCGGTAAGCGCTTTCCAGACTTTTGTGACAGGGGCGTCATACAGCGTTTCAATCACAAGTGCGGTATTGCTCATACAATCGTTTTAGTTTATTCTAAAATCATCAAGCCTGCTGATATCAAAATTAAAAACTTTTCGCCGATTCCCTTTTTGATACAGTCCAGTTTAGTTCACATATTCCAAACGAGATCCATAAGGGAATGGAGCAGGCGCTAACCATAAATTTATTTATCGTCGTAATTTTTCTATTTTTTTGGATAGTCTCTTTCCCCAAATATCAGGCTTCCTACCCGAACCATATTGCTGCCTTCTTCAATAGCGATTTTATAATCTGCGCTCATGCCCATGGAAAGGATTTGTAGACGGCAATTCTTGGTAATCCTATTTTCATACTGTAGAAACAAAGACCTCAAAAACTGGTACTCAGCTCGCACTTTGGCCACATCATTGGTAAAGGTTGCCATGCCCATTAACCCACAGATTTTAATATTTTCCAAACCGACTAAGCCGTTGTCCAATATATCCCTCAATTCATCCTTATCCAACCCAAACTTGGTTTCTTCCTGAGCGATATGCAACTGCAATAGGCAATCAACAACCCGGTTATGCTTAGACGCTTGCTTATTTATTTCTTTTAGCAAGCTAAGACTGTCTACCCCATGTATCAGGTGTACAAAAGGGATAATGTATTTCACTTTATTCGACTGCAGGTGGCCGATAAAATGCCAACGGATATCAGCGGGTAATTGAGCTTGCTTGTCCACGAGTTCCTGTACATAATTCTCGCCAAAATCGCGATGGCCCAATGCATAGAGCTCCATAATATCTTCTACTGGCTTAGTTTTCGAAACAGCCACCAATTGAACCACCTTTGTCTTGCATGTAGACTCAATTTCAAGAAACAACTCTTTATGAATACCCATAGTTAAAAATAAACGGAGAAAGGAAATTAGAAACCCAGAGTGTTATCATTTCAATATGGCACGGCTAATCACCATCCGCTGCACTTCACTGGTGCCTTCATAAATCTGGGTGATTTTCGCATCCCGCATCATCCTTTCCACGTGGTATTCTTTTACATAACCATAGCCCCCATGGATCTGCACCGCCTCCGTGGCTACCCACATGGCCGTTTCGCTCGCATATACTTTTGCCATGGAAGAACTTTGTCCAAAATCCAAGCCCTGATCTTTTTCCCAAGCAGAACGGAGACACAAAAGTCTGGCTGCCTCAATACGTGTGGCCATATCGGCCAACTTGAATTGGATGGCCTGATGCTGCATGATCTCCTTACCAAAAGCCTTGCGTGTTTTTGCATATTTAAGTGAGAGTTCATAAGCCCCTGCAGCAATACCCAATGCTTGGGAAGCAATGCCAATGCGGCCCCCAGCCAATGTTCTCATCGCAAATGTGAAACCAAAACCATTTTCCCCAATCCGGTTTGCCTTGGGCACCTTTACATCGGTGAAAGAAATACTATGCGTATCGGATGCACGGATACCCATTTTATTTTCTTTTGCCCCAACCGTTACACCTGGCCAGCTTTTCTCAACAATGAATGCATTGATTCCCTTACTACCCTTTGATGCATCTGTTTGAGCCATTACCAAATAAACGCTGGCGGAATTACCATTGGTAATCCAATTTTTTACCCCATTCAACAAATAATATTCGCCTTTGTCTTCAGCAATGCTACGTTGGGAACTGGCGTCACTGCCCGCTTCTGGCTCACTCAACAAAAAAGCTCCGATGTACAAATCGCCGTTTTTGCTGCCACGAGCCAGTGGGGTCAGGTATTTTTCCTTTTGTTCATGGGTGCCATAGGCGTTCAAACCCCAGCAAACCAAACTATTATTAACGCTCATGCACACACTCACACTGGCATCCACCTTACTGATTTCCTCCATCGCCAGCACATAGCTCACTGTGTCCAGGCCGGATCCGCCATAATTGGGGTCGACCATCATACCCATAAAACCCAGTTCGCCCAGTTTCATAATCAATTCTTTTGGGAATTTTTGTTGTTCATCCCGCTCAATCACCCCTGGCAGGCATTCATTTTGTGCAAAATCCCGAGCGGCCTTTTGGATCATCAATTGTTCTTCCGATAAATTAAATTGCATGTGTTCGTTTTTGGATGCACAAAAATAGAAGAATTAACGAAAAAACTAACAACTGTTAGGATAGATTATAAACAACCGTATACCTGTTGCGACAAATTAACGTTCAAAGGCATGTTTTTTAGACATATCCGAACAAGGAATTTGTAAAAATGAAGGGAATTTGTAAAAGGAGAAATATCAAGAATGAAATATTGGTATGGGTATCCGTTATTTTCCCGTCTACATTCTACTTTCTATCGTCAATCCATCATTATGAGCCAAGGTTCTTAAACAATAAAACGTGAACCACTAATCAAACCATGTGAACATGAGCAATACTATGCGTTGGTTTTACGCTTTAATAAGCATTGACGAAAATCATCTCTTAATTTTTGGTAAAATTTGACCTTATCAGTTGAAATAAATAAAGATTTTACTAGATTGTCATTCAACTTATGATCACTTTACATGTCATTCTGGAAAACAAAAACTACAGACTGCCCAATGCAGCCAGTGAAAAAGAACACCCTACCTTGCAGATAATCAAAAAAGGGATTGCGTCCATCTTCCATGCAGTTGAACTCGATTTTCCCGGGCAGGATATTTTGGTAATCTGGAACGAAGATTCACAAGAACTCAATTGCCATTCGCAAACCATCGAGCGTGCGCAATTGGCCGAATCTTTAATTCGGCATCATGGTATTACTATCTAACCATGCAATCTTAAATATTTGACTTGTATCCCCAAAAACCCTTCCTGAAAAAAATCACGTAAAGTTTGTGAACATGTAGTCAGCTATCAAGCTGTTTATCATAAAGCATATGTCACAGAATGGGCATCGGAGCAGCAAATAAACCCCAAAACCTGCCACTTTACCAAGCTCAGTTTAAAATATTACCTTTGGCTGATGATTGCCCAGAGAACAACCATTAAGATATTGGCTGCCTATTGCCCTTTAGCAGTGTTGCTATTGCCCTTTAATTTTTATATCCCCGACTAGGGTTGTTCGCAATTTCGCTAAGGCATCTTTTATTTCAAATCCTTTTAAATTTTTGATTTTATGTCGAAAAATAGTAACAATGAATTGAGCGTATCCTCAGAAGTAGGAAGATTAAGACGGCTATTGGTGCATAGCCCGGATAGTGGCCTGGGCAAAGTAGTGCCGTCTAAAGCACAGGACTGGCTTTTCGAAGATATCGTACACCTGGATACCATCCGTAAAAACGAGTATGATTTTTATACCAAAATCCTACTGTACTTTCTTGACCCCAAAAAAATAAAAGGCAAACTCAAGGAGATTGATTCCGAAAAAAACAATCGTGATTTCTATAAACCCGATAATGCAAAATTCTTTCGCTCAGAAAAAGTAGTGGAGTTGCAATGGTTGCTAACAGATATATTGAACGACCATGAGATAAAACTAAAATTGGTAGCTTCGGTATGCGCCATTGAGAATTGCTCTTATGATACTCAAAAAGACCTATTGGCCCTAGATGCCCTATCGCTTTCCAAAACTTTTATCACAGGTACATTGAATGACAACCGGATGCTTTTTCCGCCCATACCCAATTTTATTTTTACCCGCGACATTGGTATTGTGATCAACGACCATATCCTATTAAATAAGCCCGCAAGAAAAGCAAGGACCCGGGAAGCCTTGATTGCTAAATATATTTTTTTCAACCACCCCTTTTTTGAGCATTACAACGACAAAATCATTGAATTGCCCGATACTACCCACCATTTTTTATTACCAAAAGAAGGGGATGAAAAAAGGGTAACCCTTGAAGGCGGTGATGTAATGGTCGTGAGCAAAGACCATATACTCATTGGCGTTAGCGAACGCACTTCTATGGAAGCGGCACACCAAGCCATCAATATATTGTTCGAAAAAAACCTCCTAAAAAAAATATCTATTGTGAAAATCCCTAAAAAAAGGGATTACATGCATATAGATACCGTTTTTACACAAGTAAAAAAAAATGTGTGGGTGATGCTGGGTAATTTCTCAAAGAAAACAATGAAACATGAAGATGCTGACGCCGTGCAGCGCATATTGGAAAGCAATAAAAAAGAAGACAAACTAAAAATTATCCAGTTCAAGAAAAAAGATATTGAAAACCCTAAAATTTTCGATAATCTGGAGGATTTATTGACCGATATCAGTGAACATGACCTCGATTGCAAGGAAAAAGTGAAATTTATTTATTCCGGCAACAACCAATTTCCTTTTGATGCCCGTGAGCAATGGACAGACTCCTGCAACCTGCTTGCCCTCAAAGAAGGGGTGGTATTGGGATATGATCGTAACGACAAAACAGTGGAAGCGTTCCAGGAAAACGGTTTTGAAGTAATCAAAGCCAAAGAACTGATCGATAAACTTGAAACGGGCGAACTCCAAGTTGAAAATTTGGAAAACACCTTGATTTTGATGCCTTCCGCAGAACTGTCAAGGGCCCGGGGAGGATTTCATTGCATGAGCATGCCCCTATTGAGAGATGAACTTTAAGTTCAAAAGGAGATAAGCGGCTAATATCAAACTTTAAAAATATCAAAACCCTAACACAGCAAATCAAAAAATCCGGTATCTTAACTCTAACAAAATGATTATATGCAAACGACCTCGCATTTATTAATGATCAGACCGGTGAATTTTACCTTCAACGCAGAAACGGCGGTCAACAATGCATTTCAGGCCAGCGGGCAGGATAGCCATGCACAAGAAAACGCATTAAATGAGTTTGATGAATTTGTAAAAGTCCTAAAATTAAACCAGGTAGACGTTACCGTTGTGGAAGACAGCCCAGAACCTTACACCCCTGATTCCATTTTCCCCAATAACTGGGTTTCCTTTCATAGCAATGGCACCATCTGTTTATACCCCATGTTTGCCCCCAACAGAAGATTGGAGCGTAAACAAACCGTGTTGGATATTATTTTTTCCAAATTCAAAGTAACCAAGATCGTTGACTTTAGTTATTATGAAAACGAGAAACGATTTTTGGAAGGCACAGGCAGCATGGTTTTGGACCGGGATGAGCGCATTGCGTACGCCTGTCTTTCGCCTCGTACAGACAAAAAAGCCCTACAGGATTTTTGTAAAACGATGGGCTATAAGCCCGTTGTTTTTGAAGCTGTCGATAAAGATAAACAGCAGATATACCATAGCAATGTAATGATGTGTGTGACAGATAAATATGTGGTAGCCTGCACCGATTCCATGCACCATAAGGAAGAAAGGAAAAAATTCACGGAGACCGTTCACCAATCTGGAAAGAAACTTTTTAAAATCAGTATGGACCAGATGTATCATTTTGCTGGCAATATGCTTCAAGTGCAGAATGCCAATAAAGAGAAACTATTGGTCATGTCTACCCAAGCATACAAATCCCTAACAAAAGATCAGTTGAAAAAACTGGGCAAGTACAACAAAATTATCCATTCAAAACTAAAAACAATCGAAACGAATGGTGGTGGAAGTGCCAGATGCATGATGGCCGAAATCCATTTACCTATCAAGGGCAGATAACCGTGATATTGCTACATAATATTCACTTCCCTTTCCAATAGAATGGAGTATTTTTTAAAAACCGATTGCACGATTTCTTCACTTAAATCATAAATCTCTTTTCCACTGGCAGACCCGTAATTGACCAACACCAAGGCTTGTTGTGCATAACAACCCGCATCGCCTTTTCGGAACCCCTTCCAGCCACATTGTTCGATCAGCCAACCAGCCGCCAATTTTACAGACCCATTTTCATTTTTATATCCGGGCATAGAGGGGTTCAACTTTTTCAGTTCATCATATTTTTCAAACGGGATGGAGGGGTTCTTAAAAAAACTCCCGGCATTGCCTAACCGTAAAGGATTGGGCAATCTGGAGCTTCGTATATTCATCACAGCGAGGGAGATACTCTTTGCCGTTAGTTCTTTTGCCCCCATCTGCGAAAGCTCCTCCTCAATAGCCCCATAACTCACATTATATTTCGGAATCTTGTTCAACCGGAAAGTGACATTCAAAATAATAGCCTGCCCTTTCAGTTTTGTTTTAAAAATACTTTCACGATAACCGAAAGCACAATCATTGACACTAAATACCCTGACACAGTTATCGTTGATGAGATAAGCTTCCAGTTCTTCAAACACATCTTTTATTTCCACCCCATAAGCACCAATATTCTGCATCGGGCTTGCACCCACATTGCCGGGTATGAGAGAAAGGTTCTCAACCCCCTGCCAATTCCGTTGCAGACAATATTGAACAAACTGATGCCAGTTTTCCCCCGCCCCAACTTTTACGTATACATAATGAGCATCCTCTTTTACCAGCGTAATACCCTTCATCTCATTTTTTAAAACAATCCCTTCATAATCTTTTGTGAATAGCAGGTTACTGCCACCTCCCAATACCAAAATCGGCATCTGTGCATAGGCACTGGTGAGCTCTCGCAACTCATCTTCATTTTTAAAGGCACTAAAATATCTTGCATTCACATCAATGCCGAATGTGTTAAATTGCTTCAAAGAAATGTTTTGCTGAATTTGCATACACTACAAAATTAATCATAAAATAAAGGAAACGATGCGTGATATTCGGGCCGATGCTATAGGCGTTACAGGACAAACGGGCAAACTAGTAATGAAACAGATATTAGATGACCATGCCTTTTCGAGCCTACGCATACTCGTAAGAAGACCTTATGAACTGCAAGAACCAAAACTCGAAATGGTGCTGGTTGATTTCAACAATCTGCCCGAACTTAAAAATGCTATAGGAATGGGCGATACCATTTTCAGTTGTATCGGCACTACCATGAAACAAGTAAAAGGGGACAAAGCCTTATACCGAACCATTGATTTTGACATTAATGTAAATGTGGCCAAACTGGCATTGGATAACGGCTTTACCCGTTTTATATTGATGAGCGCAGTGGGTACCAACCCATCTTCCAGCAATTTTTATTTGCGCCTAAAAGGAGAAACAGAAGCGGCCATTGCAGCCATGCCCTTCGAAGCGGTACATATTATGCAGCCATCCATGCTGCTTGGTCAAAGAGAGCAACACAGAACCGGTGAAAAGTTTGCCAAAAATATTTCGAAAGCTATTTCTCCATTATTATTGGGTGCAATGGGAAAATATAGACCCATAGAATCATCGATGGTGGCTACAGCAATGATAGCAGCCTCAAAACTCCCCGTAAAAGGAGTTCACAGATATGGTTATCGGGAAATGATGGGATTGATTCAGGCCTCTAAGTAAAACCCAACAGATTATTTTGTAGGCAATACAGCCATCATTGGATAATATTCGTAATTATTGATTTTTGCAGCAGGGTCATTGGCAATAAACGCTTTCACTTCCTCTTCATCATCTACCAATACAATGCCCAGTCCATAAGGACCACTGGATCCATTACAGGACCAAATAACAAGACCAAGCCTTTTTCCATAAATCCATTCCAATATACAATATGTTGCTGCAGAACTTCTCTTTCTGCGGCTGTCATGTCCATAGCATAACTAGGACGGCGAGGCACTAACTTAAGGACAAAATGTTTTTTCATAGTTAAAACTTTCTTTTGTGAAAAGGAATCCAGTTCAATATTCGATTTTGAAATCTTAGGCCTCCACCAATTTATAAATTTCAGGGATATTCCTTCCCAACCCATCATAGTCCAACCCATAGCCCAACAGAAATTTATTGGGGACCGAAAAGCCCAGATAGTCTACTGTAATTGGATAAGTTGTAGCCTCTGGTTTATGTAATAATGCTGCTATCTTAAGCGAGGCCGGTTGTTGATGATAAAGCTGTGGTAAAAACTCGCTTAGGGTTTTACCGGTATCAACAATATCTTCTACAATCACCACATGCCTACCAAAAAGCTCAGTATCCAATCCAATAGCCGTAATTACCTGTCCCGACGATTTAGTGCCTTTATAAGAAGCCAGCTTGATAAAACAAACTTCCGCTTCTATCGAAAGTTCCTTGAAAAGGTCAGCCGCAAAAATAAAAGAGCCATTCAATATGGGGATGAACAAAGGTCTTTTGCCTTCATATTCTTTGTTCAATTTTTCGGCCATCCATTTAATCCTTTCTGCGATGACGACCTTGGATAGATAAGGCTCAAATGTTTTATCATACACTTTGATGGTGCTGGGCATTGGGTTGCTTTTTATCTGCTTTGTTGAATGTTGAGCAAGGGTGTTGATGGAGCAGCTGAATGCAAATATATTTTTTCCCCAATGGCAGGTTGCTGTCCATTGGCTAGTCGGTTCATTTCCAATAAGCTTTCATAACGGATCCCTTCGCTCTGGGAAATATCATAAACGGTTTCGCCTTCTTTTACAATATGGAATTCCACATCACTGAGTTTTCTTTTGCGAACCAAAAAAACAAGTTGGTCTTTCAACAATACATTGTCCGATTCCAGTTCGTTGAAATCGACCAGTTTTTTTAATGAAATATGATATTGCTCGGCAATGGACAAAAGGGAAGTGCCCGCTTTTTCAAAAATCACCCTGCTTTTATTGATCTCAAATTCACCTTCGGGATATTCCCGCTTTACAGGTACGGCAGCCACTAATTCATTTTTTTGGGTAGGTGTTCTCAATTGTTCGTCATGTACTGATGCTGTGCTATCATTTTTTTTTGCAATCAGATTTTCTTGGGCAGGAGTGGCTTTTCCCATAGCAATCAGGGTATATTGCTGAAGGTTATAATCTTCAATCAGTTTGATCAATATTTCAGGATAACGTGAATTGGTAGCGTACCCAGCTTTCTTCAATCCATAGGCCCATTGAGTATAATCGGTTGGATCAATTTTGAAAAGAAAAGAATAGCGGGTACTGTTGCGCAAAAAATCAGAATGGTCTCGATAGGAATCTTCTGCCTTATCATAGCTCCTAAAACATTCTCCTTTCTTATCATCATCATGATATACCATTGAACCCGTCCAAGTGTTTTTACATTTGATGCCAAAATGGTTATTCGACCTTCTCACCAAATCACTATTGCCTGCCTCTGTTTCGTGAATCCCTTGTGCCAACGTGATGGATGCCGGCACACCGCTTCGCTGCATTTCGGCAATAGCAAGGTCTTTGTACTTGTTGATATAGCTTTCTATATCGTCCGCTTTTTGGGCAAAGCCCATCCTCAAATTTAAAAACGCTAAAAAAAATACAGCTACGCTAAATCTCATCAGGCTACTACTTATTTTTTATAAATCAAAAACAAACCATCCCGAAGGGTGAGCATGACTTTATCAACAGAGTCATCATTTTCAATCATCTCATTGAACTGTTGGATTGCCATGGCGTTCTTTCCTTTTATCGGGCTTTCAATCACCTCTCCATGGAACAACACATTATCGGCAATCATCAGCCCACCTTTACGCACCCTAGGAAAAACAAGCCGATAATAATTACTATAATTTACCTTATCCGCATCAATAAACACCATATCCCATGTCTCGCTCAAAGTGGGTATAATGTCCAACGCATTTCCCCTATGCAAAATTATATTGCCAGAATAATTTGACTTTTTAAAATTGGCTTCCGCCGTTTGGGCATCATCTTCCCGCAACTCCAAAGTGTGCAGTTCGCCTCCTTCATCCAGCCCTTCAGCGAGGCAAAGACCGCTATAACCAACAAAACTGCCCACTTCCAGAATACGCTTAGGCCTTAATAGTTTGCTGAGCATGGATAGAAATCTCCCCTGCACATGCCCACTCAACATATTGGAGTGATCATGTTTTGCATAGGTGTGAACGGCTATCTCATGCAACAAAGCATTTTCCTGCGAAGAAAATTTCTCCGTGTAAGATTGTATTGCTGGCTGAATAATATCCAAAATATTTTTTTGCAAAGATAAGGAAGGAGTTTAGAGTTGTGCACCTATTGCCCATGCTTTGCAGCCATGAACTGCTAATTTTATTATAAAAGATTGCGGCTATGGTTCTATAAAAGAAAATGGTCTACAAAAGACACAATTAGATAATTTATGTTGTTAGGGCTGGCAGTTCTTTTTTTGATATCATCCACAGGCCCCAAAAAGTGAATGCTCCATTCAACAATAACAATTCAATGCCTATTTGATAGCCACCAAACCACGATGCCGCATGGTTGCTGAGAATATAGCAAAACACAGGCGACAATATACCGATGGCCGTGATCATCCAGGTTTCAGGCAATTTGCGTTTGGTGAAAACGCCAAATGAAAACAGCCCAAGCAATGGTCCATAAGTATAACCAGCCAGGTCCAATATATTATTGATGATCGATTTGCTATTGATTAGTTTAAACATCATAATCATCAATAGAAAAAGCAAGGTAAAACAGAAATGTACCGTCATGCGTCTTTTCCTTTTTTGTCTTTCATTTAAGTCTTCCCTTGCCTTCAACCCAAGAATATCGATACAGAAAGAAGAGGTCAATGCCGTTAATGCACCATCCGCACTGGGGAAAAGTGCCGATACCAAGCCAATGATAAAAATCACAGACACCGCACTGGGCAAGTAGTTGAGTGCAATGGTGGGAAACAGATCATCCCCAATCACATTTTTTCCATTGAGCAGAAGTTGATGCCCGCTATATATGGCATGGCCATCCAATGCATAAAGGTATAATAGCCCTCCCAACAGGAGGAAGAGAAAATTGACTGCCAACAGGATGAAACTAAAGACCACCATATTTTTCTGCGAGTCTTTCAGATTTTTCACACTGATGTTTTTCTGCATCATTTCCTGATCAAGCCCGGTCATGGCAATCGTGATGAACATGCCCCCCAGTATCTGCTTCAGAAAAAAACCTTTACTGTGGATATCGGTATTGAACATACGCGTCAACCCTCTTTCATGTAGCGCATGCATACTGGAGGAAAAAGAAAAACCCAGGTTTTGCATAATAAAAATCACGCAAACAATCAGCCCTAATAGCATGAAGGTAGTTTGCAAAGTATCCGTGTACACAATCGTCTTCACCCCACCTTCAAAAGTGTAGAGCAAAATCATGATGAGGATAACCAATGCTGTAAAGAAAAAGGGAATCCCAATGCGGTCCAGAATAAAAATCTGAAGTACATTAATAACAAGATAGAGCCTGGCCGTAGCCCCTACTGTTCTGGAAATGATAAAAAACAAAGCCCCCGTTTTGTAGGCAATATTATTGAACCTTGTTTGCAAATAATTGTAAATGGAGGTAAGCTGCAAGCGATAATAAAGTGGCAATAAAATAAATGCCACCGCAAAATAACCGAGCCAATACCCAATCACTACCTGAAAATAACCAAAAGCCTTAGGTAGTTCGCCTACAAAATCGCCCACCGTTCCCGGAACAGAAACAAAAGTGACACCCGATAGTGAAGTGCCAATCATCCCAAAAGCTACCAACATCCAATTGGAATTTCTGTTGCCAATATAAAATGAGTCGTTATTGGAATGACGGGATGTGAAATAGGCCACCATCAGCAATACAAGAAAATAACCTATCACAAAAGAAAACAGCAATAATGGGGACATGCATTCGGTTGTAGTGAATAATTAATGCTGAAAATTAGGAAATACAAGCTTAAATTTTGAATTTTAATTTCTCAAATAAATTTTTCTTATGAATATCACATCGGTTGCCATTTTTTGCGGCTCCCATAAAGGCAACAACCCAATCTATGAACAGCATGCGATAGAATTGGCAAAATTGGTATCCATCTTAAAACTCAAAGCGGTTTATGGAGGGGGTGATAAGGGGCTAATGGGTGTTATCGCAAATACCATTTTAGAAAATGCAGGACATATCATCGGCGTGATCCCCGAGCTTTTGATCGAATGGGAGGCCCAGCACAAAGGGCTTACCGAGTTGGCGATTGTACCGGATATGCACAGCCGAAAAAAAATGATGTTTGAAAGAAGCGATGCCGCCATCGTGCTGCCCGGAGGCTTTGGCACCTTGGATGAACTTTTTGAAATGCTTACCTGGAACCAACTCAAAATTCACAGTAAAAAAATCTATATCCTGAACTCAGCCGGTTTTTATAACCATTTAAAAAATCATTTGGTCCTAATCAATAAGGAAGGGTTTTTGCACGACGATATGGCGGAAAGACTTTATTTCTGTGATTCCCCAATAGAAATCTTTAACAAAATTGGATAACCATCTTTATTTTCTTCTCGGGTGAAGATACACATCAAAGCCAGCCTTGATTACCGGAAGTGGTGCATACGTATAGGGGTCAACATAGGGCGAGTTGTGGTCGCCCAATACATCGAACATCAATAAAAGATAAAAACTGCTTTGACCTACAATACGTCTGCCATATCCAATTCCTCCAAGGAAACTAGGTGCCTGTGTCTGATAACGGGTAGTCGTTCCTGTTTGCATCGGCGTTGCCGCATAGTTTACAAAATTATATTCTGGCTCTACCTGCAAAAAAAGAAAAGGCAGTGGATAAAACCGCCCAAAGACGCCCGCCCCATAATTGAAACTTCGATATCGGGTATCGTTGTTGAAATAACCCGAAGGGTCGGCACGCTCCGAAGTGTAGTTGATATTGACCAAGGCGCCTACATCGAACCATTTATTTAGTGAGTAGCCTACTTCGGGAGAGCCGCCTACATTAAAATCATACCCATTGTATCCAATATTCAAAGTACCTCCAACAAACATATTGCCCTGATTAAATCCGGGCCCCACTCCCGCACCCTCGTCTGTATATGTATTGATTTCTGGAGAACGCCGTTGTGCTATAACGCTAACCGATAGTATGAACATGAAACTAGCTAATACAAGGCTCTTCATCATTTTATTTCAAATTTAATATTCAAGATTAATGAACAAACATAATAAGCTCTAAATTATTGTTAGCATAAGGTTAACCTCCTGCACTTGGCGAAATAATAGCACGTTGCGCTCATTGATCAAATGAAATAGATTATTGCTTAAAAGAAGGGCATAAGGTTTGCTTTCTATCGCCATTGAACTCACTATAATGACCATAGTTGATCAGAGAAAATTCCCAGGCCCCTACCCCACTGGCAGCCGTACCCAACGAGGAAGCCGTAACATCGTAGGTAAACATAAGCCTGATATTTTTGTACACAAAACCAACCATCGGGATAACGGCATCGCCTACCCGATAATACAAACCTCCAATCACTTGTTGGTCACCATCACCCGACAGGTTGTACTGTGCGTTGAGCCCAAGCACAGTTTCGGAAGCGGTTGCCTGATTGGTATAATATGCCATGGGGTTTACTATTACCTTGTCGCTAGTCTTGATGCTGGCATTCAGGAAACCGATATATCGTTGGGGAATCCTACTGTCAAAACCCACTGGATCTGTGGTGAAAAAAGATTCGCGTGCCCGGTTCAGATGCCAAATAGAAAACCCAGCATTGATATAAATTTTGTTGGTAGGGAAATAGGCATAGTTCAACCCAACCTGCATATCGAAAAAGTTGATATTGGGTTGGGATATCACAACACTGGTAGGTTGGGTCTGACTAAAAAATTTTCCATCAAACTGATCTGGGAATTTAAGATTGGTGGTATTGATCTGTTTGTTTACCCATCCCGTATTAAAACCTGCTGTCAACAAACTGGAATAGCCCAACATCTGATGGTAAGCCACAGATGCATAAGCTTCTGTGGAAAGCAAATTGCCAGAGCCAGCCTGGTCGTGTAGAATAACCCCTCCCAAACCCAGCCATCCATTTTGGATCCTATCCCTAAACAATTGGGCATCCCCCCAAATACTCATTGTCTTATAGGGTTCCGACATAATGGTTGACCATTGATCCCGATAGTTTGCCCCCAACCGATAATCTGCATCTGGGATGAAACCGGTGTTTGCTGGATTGGTAGTCAAAGGTGAATTGAACCATTGGGAAAAATGCAAATCCTGTGCACCTGCATGCAGGAACATGCATGTTACCAAAACAAAGGCTATTATTTTCTTTGCCATCATCATCTTTCAATCGCTTCTTTTAATTTCACTAAATCCAGATGCCTATCGTATTAAAGTAATATCACCTTTTCGGTGAACTTTTTGCCCATCGACCAACTCGGCCTCCAAGGTATATGCATACACATCGGCCGGCTGTAAAACCCCATTAAAAGTGCCGTCCCAACCAATGGTAGGGTTGGTACTTTCGAATACTTTTTGCCCCCATCGATTATATATCCTGAACATCATTTTTGCAATCCCAAATCCTCTTACACGTACAACCCCATTTTCACCAAAGCGGCCCGGGGTAAAGGCATTGGGCAGATCCAACAAGGGATTTACAATCGTTTCCACAGGAAGACAGAATGTATCCGTACAGAAATTTTTATTGTACACAATCAAACAGGCATTGAAAGTACCAGTCTGGTTATATTGGTGCCCAACAGTATCAGTATTCGCTTTTACAACAGAATCGCCATCACCAAAAAGCCATTTATACAACACCCCGCCTGAGGAATTGTTATAGAAAACAGTAATGGTATTCGGCTGAGGAGGAACCGGTGTAGTGGTAAAGAGAGCCTTGGGTTTCCCGCTAACTGTTATTGTGGTACTCGTAGAATCGACAATATTACAGGTATTTGAATCGATTACCCGCAGGCTAACGATATAAGATCCAATATCCGGATAAGGATGGGTGGGGTTGGGATCGGTGGATGTATTTCCATCGCCAAAATCCCAGAAAAATTGCTGCCCACCCAATGAAGTGTTGTTGAAAATAGCTGTATATGGTGCACAGCCAACTGCTGGCGTAATAAAGCGGGCTTTTACCAATGGCGATACAGAGAGGCTCAAGACGGCCGAATCAGGATAGTTGCAGTAATTGGTATCGATCAACACCAACCTTACCTTGTAAGTACCTGCTGCAGCGAAGGAATGAGTAGCCGCTCCTGGGCCTGTTATTACCCTTGGAGTACCATCCCCAAAATCCCAAACGAAGGAGGAATCCGTGAAGGGCTTTCCTACTGGCGGTATAGAATTATTTACAAACTGGTAGGATAATGACTCACAAGGCAATTGTTTGATGGCTGTAAAATCCAAATATGCTTTATCATTTCGTACAATGATGTGTTTGTAAACAGTATCACTGATATTGCATGTTGTGGAATCGATGGCAATCAACCGAACCAAATAAGTACCAATTTTAGTATAGGTATGCAGCACACTATAGGCAGTAGTTACCGAATCTGCTGTGCCATCCCCAAAATTCCAGATATAGGATTTGGCATTGCGGATGGTATCTTCCAAGGTTACAGCCAATGGCACACAACCCATACTATCATATTGCCCATTTATCAGCGATTTGATATTTGCTGAAACCCCTGCAAAATTAAAAGCAATCTTTACGGCAGCTAAGTTGCAGCCACCGCTGGACCTAGCCCCATTCAAAGGGGACCACACACCCGGTGTGGTTGGGAAAACAATGCTCGGCTTGGTATCGCAGTTGGCACAGATTGCTTGATAGATGACGCCATTTTTATCATAACGGCTAGTGCCACCATCCACATGTTCACTCAATGAAGAAGTATTATTAGGGGGATCTTGTTGCCCAAAAAAAGTGGCATACAATAGACCAGCTGCATCTCTTTTTATAACTATAAAATAAAAATCCCGACCATCCGTAAAGGGCTTGATGGCAGTAGGGCTAACGGGCATACCAGAGGTGCCGGACAGGCCATATGGATCGGGTTGGCTACCATCATATACATAAAATGACCCCCATCCGGAAACATATACATTTTCACATCGGTCCACCAAAAAAGCAACCGGTGAAATATTGGGCAAGGAAGCACCCGCTGTACCAAAAGTAGTAGTGTACACAATCGCAGAGAGGTCTGGCTGCAGTTTTGCAATAAACTGTTTGGCACCCACATTTCCCCATGCGGCATTCACAATTTTCCAAGCCCCGGTAGTTGTGCCCATGATATAAGGAAACCCATATTTGTCAAACTTAACACCATATACCATATTATAGCCCGAAGTACCAACATAAGTAGTGGTTTTGAGCGTAGCACCATTATTGGAAATTACAGAAACAAAACCATCAATATTTCCCTGCAGCGTTTTTTGCATCGAGCTGGCATTTATCCCAGGCATATCAGTACTCAGTGTTGCACCGCCCACATAAATATCGCCAGTGGTAGGGCTAAGGTCCATTACCAAGGCTGCATCATCATCCTTGCCTCCCAAAAAAGAACTAAATATTAATGCATTGCAATTGGGGTTGATTTTCATTATCACCCCATCCTGGTGAGCAGAACCGCCCCCACCAAATTTTGGCTGAAAAACGCTGCCTACAATCGGGAAGTCATCCGATTGAGTGCAGGAAGCCACATAAATATTATTGCTGGCATCTAAAATTACTTCCCCTCTCGACCAATCCCCATAATTGCGGATCAAAGATTCCGAGGTAAGCGAGGCACCAGACTCATCTTGGTCATCGATATTTACCCCATCATCGGCTTTCCCACCGATTCTCAATGAACCGATAATATTAGTGCCAGCGGCATTGAATTTGGTAACGATGATATCCCTCCCACCACCGGGCCCTGCAGTGGCGGTAATGGGAAAATCGGGTGAACTCGTTCTTCCAAACACTACCAGATTGCCCTGCTCATCCACTACCAAACTATGAGGATATTCACTGGAACTTCCACCCAGATAAGTGGCATAAACACGTTGTGAACCTTTGGGATTGAATTTCATGATGCCAATATCCCATGGTCCTCTACCTCCCCCGCCCTTCCAATTGGTTTGGAACGCACCAGGGGAAACAGGAAAACCTTCCCCTGCCGCAATGCCACCAGAATAAAGACTTCCATCGGGACCATAGGTGGCTGTAAACCCCCAATCGGTGACCCGGCTACCTGTAAAAGTTGAAAATACCAAGGTGGGATCGATTACTAAAGTAGCTTCAGGGTCTCGCTTATTGATTTTAAAACGGATTGTATTATCCGACGACTTAAAAAATTTACAAACCACTTCGCTCCTACCATTCTGATTTAATTGATAGGATAATGGCTCTAGTTCTTTTTGTTCGCCCAGAGATGTTTTTATTAATAGCTGGTTGCTTTTAATTTTCAATTGATCAGCTCCTTGATATTGCATGATGATCTTTCCGGGATCACCTCCGGGATGAACAATCAGATCGTATTTAAGCACCCCATTATTGGTATAATAACGAAGATCGATATTGGGGTATATATTTTTATAGGTAACGCCTTGGAAAACCTGGCAATGGGAAGCCCACTTAGTGGAGTCGTTGCCAATAAAATAATTATTGTAGGTCGGCAGTGCTTTATCAGGTACTATCTCCACATTATCATTTGCCCCTACAAAACTAACGGTATAGGCATGTGACCTAATCACAAAACCATTATTATGCGTATGGTCGCTTATGGGCTTCATGGATCCAGACAGCGACTTCTTTGGTCCGCCCGCAACTGGAGGTTCTACCTTTCCGCCAAAACCATGATGCCCTTGATGGGCACGAGCCAAATCATCCGGATTATGCAACAAAACGGTAAATCCCTTTTTCTGTAAAAAAAAGGAACCTGTACCAATATCCGCTTTAAAAGCAACCTGCTTGTCCCATTGGCCTTTGTTCTCGATAAATTCAAGATTGGAGCTACCCCCACTTTGTGCTAAAATTTTCAGGGTGGCGAGGAAAGAAAATGCAAAAACTATGAAGAATCTTTTTCTCAAGTTTTCTATTTTACAATGAACGAAATAAGGCCAGATTAATATTCCCAAACAAATTAATCAAAAAAAGGAAAACACACTAGTCCAATCAGCATCGGGTAATCAAGATATTAGTATTTAAAACGGGGCAAATAATACAAACAGCAAACTTACGATCATTTACGAAATTTTGCTCCAAGGGGTTTGACCATTTTTTACTTGAAGGCTGGCCTTTAGGCTCAAATGGTTAGGATTGCTTAAGTCCGGGTCTTCATCGAGCAATTTTCCTGCCAATTGTCTTACCGTTTCAAGAAGTGCTTTGTCCTTTACAATATTTGCCAGCTTAAAATCAAGCAAACCGCTTTGCCTAGTACCTTGTATATCTCCCGGGCCACGCAAATCCAAATCCTTTTCTGCTATTTTAAACCCGTCGTTGGTCGCACACATAATCTTCAGGCGTTCCTTTGCTTCGGCGCCGAGCTTACTACCTGTTAATAAAATGCAAAAACTTTTTTCCCTGCCCCTACCTACCCTTCCCCTCAATTGGTGCAATTGCGAAAGCCCAAATTTTTCAGCACTTTCGATGATCATGAGCGATGCATTCGGAACATCCACACCTACTTCTATTACGGTAGTCGATACCATGATCTGAGTATCATGCTGCACAAAACGTTGCATGTTCACTTCTTTTACTTCATTGGTTTGCTTGCCGTGCACCATGCTGATCCAATATTTGGGCTCCGGAAACCAAGCCTTTAGATTTTCGTAGCCCCTCATCAGGTTTTCATAATCCATTTTTTCCGATTCCTCAATCAATGGAAAAACGATATAAACCTGTCTTCCTTTTGCAATCTCGCTCTTGACAAAACCCATCACCTGGGATCTACTGCTTTCATAACGATGTACCGTTTGTATAGGTTGCCTACCGGGAGGCAATTCATCCATGATGCTCAGGTCCAGATCGCCATAGGCTGTCATGGCAAGTGTTCTTGGTATTGGAGTTGCGGTCATGACCAATACATGTGGCGGGATGCTGGCCTTATTCCATAATTTGGCCCGTTGTGCCACACCGAACCGATGCTGCTCATCAATAACCGCGAGACCGAGGTTCTTGAACTGTACAACTTCCTCAATCACGGCATGGGTCCCTATCAATATTTGCAAGCTGCCATTGATTGCCATTTCCAAAATCTCTTTTCTTTTTTTTGTTTTGGTGCTGCCGGTTAGCAACTCAACCACCACGGGCATATCTTTTAATAATTTTCGTACTCCCTCGAAATGTTGCTTGGCCAAAATTTCAGTAGGCGCCATCATACATGCTTGAAACCCGTTATCGATCGCAAGTAACATGGATAAAAGGGCCACAATTGTTTTACCACTACCCACATCTCCCTGCAATAATCGGTTCATTTGCCTTCCGCTGCCCATATCCTTTCTAAATTCTTTGAGTACTCTTTTCTGCGCACCCGTCAATTCAAAAGGAAGGTATTGGGAATAGAAAAGATGAAAAAGTTCACCAACCTGACCAAAAACTACTCCTTTGGAAAAATGGTGCCTTTGGGAGCGGATGAGCCCCATCCGGAGCTGCGCAATCAGAAGCTCTTCGAACTTGAGCCTGTTTAGCGCTTGTTCATAAATCTCCATATTAGCTGGGAAGTGGATAGAATGGAAAGCCTGATACCGCGATAACAGTTTCATTTGGCTAATCATCTGGTCTGGCAAAATTTCGGGGAGGTCTTTTTCACGAAGCATCGTCAATAACGTAAAGGTCAGTTTGGCAAGCTGTCGCCCACCCAGCCCCCGCGATTTTAATTTTTCCGTACTCGGATACACGGGTTCGAGAAAGCTTTTTCCGGAATTGTTGTCGGTGGACAACAATTCCATCTCCGGATGTGTGATCTGTGGTCGTCCTTGAAAAAAGCTGACCCTGCCATATACAAAATAGGTTTGCCAGGGTTCAAGCATTTTTTGCACCCAGGCAATGCCTTGAAACCACACCAGTTCCAGCGAACCAGTAGCGTCACGAATTTCTGCGACCAATCTTTTGGAACGCCCTTCCCCAATGGTTTCCATGGCTAACAACCGACCTGCAACCTGAATAAATTCATGCTGTGGGCTGATATCCCTGATAGGGCTCACCTTGGTTTTATCGATATGCCGATAGGGGAAATGTTCCAGCAGGTCCTTGAAACTGTAAATGCCAAGCTCTTTTTTCAATAGCTCAGCACGCTGGGGACCAACGCCTTTAAGGTATTCGATGGGACTGCTTAATATATCCGCCACTAGCCATGGATTGTTTCCGCAAAAATAGGTTAACCGGCCAAAAAAAGCTGGCAGGGAGAATCGGTATATATTTATTTAGAATATGTCTTTTTTTGACTTAAAGTCCGAGCCTGATGCTTCTACATTTTACCCATTCGGATATCAAGGATTAAAAAAAATCAAAAAATACGGATATACATCAACGTTTGAAATATTTTTTTTGCCATGGTTAAATATGGTTTTGCCATGCAAAAATTTGGTCTTACAATTATCGTGACATTTTTTTTGAAGTCAATTTTTGACTGGCACTGAATCAAACTTACTAAACAATCCTTGTTATCGAATTGCTAAATCAATGGATTTTAATTGAGACTATCCAGGAGCTACCGTTTCGCAGCATTCTGTTTGAATTATTAAGTTACACCTGTTACCATCCATAAAATGGATCATATTGTATTTGGCAGCGGCAAAACAAAGCAGTAAATTAGATCTTGATTAGTCAATACTGATTGTTTTATTTGCCCTTATTAAAATCTTTTTCCAATCCATCTCCTTCTGAAAATCCTTATAATCGGAAAAGCTACATAATCATTAATTATCTGTTTTTTTTGTAGAATATGTGCCCAGTTTTTACCAAAGCATATTATTTTGCAGCGAATTCATTTGATAAATTTGAAACACTAGATTTTTTTTCATTTAAAATCAGCATAAAAACCAACGATGACAAATTGTTTTATTATTGATGACGAGCAGCCAGCCATTGATGTGATTCAGAATTACATAAAGCAAATCCCCATTCTGCATTTGGTAGGTTCTTCAACCAACCCATTGCAGGCCATTGAAACAATCAAGAAAAATAAAGTCGATCTAGTTTTTCTTGATATTCATATGGACGAAATGAACGGTATTGAAGTAATCAAGCATTTGGACAAAAACATTAAAGTGATTCTTTGCACTGCCTATTCGGAATTTGCGGTGGCCAGTTTTGACCTCGATGTGGTGGATTACCTGATGAAGCCCATTTCCTTCGACCGTTTTGAAAGAGCCATCCAAAGAGCGACCTTTAAAACAAAAGACGCCGTTTTCCCTCCTGTAGAAAAAGAGATTATCAACGACTACATCTTTATCAAGACGGAATATAAAGGAAAGATGATCAAAGTGGACTTGGTGGATATTGACTATATCGAGGGGAAAAATAATTATGTGGCTTTCCATATCGCCAACAAAGTAATCATCTCCCATTTTACATTAAGGGAACTGGAAGAGCTTTTGCCCAAAAGCAGTTTTATTCGGGTTCACAAATCCTATATCGTATCCATCAAAAAAATTGTAACGGTGGCCAACAGCGAGCTGAAACTTTCCAATTATGCGACCCCCATCCCATTAAGCCCCAATTTCAAAGAGGCCTTCATGCAAAGGGTGAGCGACAAGCTGATCCGATAAAAAAAATAGCTGAACACAAAATGCCGATCTATTGTAGATCGGCATTTTTATTAAAAGAGAATTCAATTATAGTTTGATGATGATAGCACGGTCATTGTACTCCGCATTGCCGAGTTCCACGATATATTGCCCTGCAGCCAACCCTTCCAAGGAAATGGATAACGGACTACCAGCACTTACACTTACTGTTCCCAAGTTTTTCACCATCCTTCCCTGCATATCTCTGATGGATACTTGCAGACTGTTTAGATTGGCTGGCACATTCAAACTAATATTGACAACCGAATGAGTAGGTACAGGATATGCTTTTGCCGAAAGTGAGTTAGTACCGACCCTTAATATACGTATATCGGAATATTGTGGGATGCCATCAATATTCACAATCTTTAATCGATAATAAACAACTGCAGCACCCGATATAAAGCTAAGATCATCCGTAAACCCATATTCTGAATCACTTCCTTTAGAGGCTACGCTGCCCAATGTGGTAAAATTGCTTGGGCTATTGATTGAGCGTTCTACTTCATAATGAGAAAAAGCAACCTCTGCCCCTGAGCTCCAATTTAGACTAGCAGATGTGTTGTTATAGCTTGCTGTGAAACTGAGTAAGGTAACTGGCAAAGTGGAACCCGTTGAATAAATCACACCTGAACCACCAGATATAGAAGTAGTGCTACCGTTGCCACCAGTAAGTGTTCCTGAGGAAGTTGAGTTTCCTCCACCTGTACCACCAGCACTCAGCAGAGTGATATTGGCAGGGGTTGTGGATTGCGGTGAAAAAATAACAGCACCACGGCCACCACCACCACCACCACCATGTGATCCTGAGTTTTGAACTGTTCCACCATTACCACCACTGGTCAATATATTGATTGGGCAAGCATTGTTGACCGTATAGCTTGTAGCTTGTATCAGAACCGAACCACCTGCACCACCACCACCTGACCCATCGTTGCCAGAATTGGCTGCATTGCTTCCCTGGGCAGATATATTGATTGCACCACCAGTACAACCGCTATTCGTTTGTATCGCACTTGCTTTGATCATTATTATGCCACCCCCATTTGCACCAGCAGTACCTACATTGTTATTTTGCTGGCCACCGCCACCGCCACCGCCCATAAAAAATCGGGAAGCAGTCGTATAGCTACTCAAATCTGCCCCACCAAGGCCACCGCCATTGGTAGTTGATGTACAAGACCAACCGTAGCCGCCTGATCCTCCAGCAGTAAAGTTTCCTCCACCACCACCGCCAGCGTTATCATAATTACCGCCACCGCCCCCATTTGCCAACTTACCTTTTGCAACAGTGTATTTGTTGGTAGAAACATAAATCCCTTCACCTTTAAAGCCATAATAAGTGGTGGAAACACCATTTGCGGTATCCTTATAGGTATTTGGATCGCAGGAAAAATCACCAGGAGCATTAACACCCACAGACCCACCTTTATAACCCAAACCATCTACGATCAGGTTGCCATTTAAAACCAGTGTACCATTAACATTAAATGCCAATACCCCACCCACATTTCCATCCCACGCAGTGGCGGTCAGGTTATTATTTAAAGTATATACAGCTAGCCCTGCTCCCAATGTTGGATAGGATATCAATTGTACCCTCGCATTTACTGATAAATTATAAGTATTCGCGGGAGATGCGCTCAATGTTATGGTAGTGCCGCTAACCGAGCTGATTGTAACCACTTCAGAAATACCAGCCTTACCAATATTATCTATATTACCAAAACTGCTGTTATTTAATATGCTGGTCTGTATCACGCTATCTTTCATTTGCATGATAATGGCTTTGCCGGCTGAAAAACTGCCTGTGGCATTTGAAATGGTCAAGGTATTGCCACTGATGGCGGTAACCCTTGCGTAGGTATTAATCACCGTTTGTGATTTACCTAAAATAGGTAATAAGAGAATGAAGAGTACATAAGCAACAATAGTCCGTTTCATAAGGTAAATTTGTAACTACAGTAGTGGAAAACCTTGCCAAAAATTAACTATCTTATTATTAATATATTACAGAAATATATTCATAGGAAAAAATCCCAATTGACGACTGTATTCCTATTTTGGGAATATTTTTAAAATAAAAGAAGATGCCAGAAATAAATAAGCAGAAGCTAAATATTGGGGATAAAAGGTCTTTACTAATCAAGGTTATAGGTTATTGAAATCCCAGTGAAACTATTGATAAAAAGATTCAATGTCTTATTACCATCCTTTGTTCGATCATCCCAACAGTTTGGCTGGTACTGTCCCCCGCCTCCTGCAGTTTGCCCACCGCTGCGGTAGCGGCATAATCGATAATATACTGAGATGGCAATTGATGATAAAGCCCATAGATAAGACCGGCCATAAAACAGTCGCCGCTACCTACCTTATCGACCAAATTTTCCAATGCATACTGGCCTGATGACACCAGTTGGTTTTCTTTTTGTAAGAGTGCCCAATACTGTTGTTCCAACCGATAGGTATAGGCGAAAACCTTTGACTTGGGATACCGTTGACGCAACTGATGCATGCTTTCTGCAGCGGCATTTGTCAATTGTGCTTTTGCTTTTCCTTCACTGTTTTTAACTGGGGAAGGAATGCCTAACAAAGATTCGACCGCCCAAATATTTCCCATAATCACATCGCAATATTTTACAAGTCCATTCATTATTGGAGTTGGGTCGCTTGTGTATTGCCATAATTTGGAACGATAGTTCAGATCCACGGAAATGGTCAGACCCTTTGCGGAGGACACTTCAAGCGCTTCTTTGCAAACCGCCGCTACATTTTCATTGAGTGCCGGACTCAATGCGCTAAAATGTAACCAACTACAATCCGCCAATATTTTTTCCCAGTCCAATTGACCCGGCTGTAGCTCCGAAAATGCCGAATGTGCCCTGTCATATATCACGCCAGCATGCTTGAGCTCAAGACCTACAGGTAAATAATAAGCCCCTACCCGGCTTCCCGAAAAAACAATATCTGACTGCTGAATATTTTTTCCCTCCACAAAATCTACCAACGCATGCCCCAAATAGTTTTCAGGAACGGCTGTTATATATTTAACAGGCAAACCCCATTTTGCCAATGCCGATGCCACATTCAACTCCGCCCCACCAATATAACAATTCATCGATTGGTTCTTTAGCCAATCACTGTTTATATCTGGGGCATACCTTAATAATATCTCACCAAAACTGCATATTTTTCCTGCCATCATCTATAGATTAAAATATTCTTTGGCATTATCATAGCAAATACCCTTGATGATACCTGCTATCCATTTTTCATCATTGGGCAATATGCCGTTCTCCATCTCCTCCCCAAAAATATTGCAAAGGATCCGCCTGAAATATTCATGACGTGGAAAAGAAAGAAAGGAACGGCTATCAGTCAGCATACCGATAAATGTACTGATAAGACCCATATTGGATAATGCATTCAATTGTTTTTCCATCCCATCTTTCTGATCCAAAAACCACCAGCCCGAACCAAATTGAATCTTTCCTTTTATAGAGCCATCGTTAAAATTTCCAACCATGGAAGCAAACACTTCATTATCGGCTGGGTTTAGGTTATAGATCACCGTTTTGCCCAATTCATTGGTCTTATCCAGTTCGTTCAGGAAAACAGAGAGTCGTTCGGCTTGTGTATAATCACCAATGGAATCAAAACCCGTATCTGGGCCCAACAATCCAAACATTCTGGTATTGTTGTTTCTTAATGCCCCAAGATGGAATTGCTGAACCCATTTTTTTTGATGATATATTTTGCAAAGTTCTTTTAACAGGAAACCAGAGAATGCCTCCGGTTGTGAAAAAGGTTTATCATTACCGCTCTTTAAAAACCATTCCAGTTCTTTTTCCAATTCTTTGGTAAATGCAAAATTGGCTGGCAAGGATACCAAGCCATGATCCGCAATCGTGCAACCCGCTTCCTCAAAATAATCGATCCGATTATGCAAAGCCTCTAGCAAACTATCCATTCCGGTTATGGAAACGGAAGTAACATGGGACAAGCTTTGTATATAAGCAAGAAACCTTTCTTTATGGGCAATATTCAATGCCTTGTCTGGTCTAAAGCCTGGCAGGATCTTTACCCCAAAAGAACCTGCGACCAGTTTTTTATGATGGCGCAAATCATCAATAGGGTCATCGGTGGTGCAGACCATTTCCACTTTGAAATGTTGCAGAAGTCCCTTTGTTGAAAAAGAGTCATGCCGCAACTGTTCGTTACAATGTGAATAGATGGCTTCGGCCGTATCCTCATTCAAGTATTGGTTGATGCCGAAAGGGTTCTTGAGTTCCATATGCGTCCAATGGAATAATGGATTGCGCAAAGTTTTTGGAACGCAACGAGCCCATGTTTTAAATTTCTCTTTATCGCTCCCATTGCCAGTTATCCATTTTTCATCGATGCCCAAAGTACGCATGGCCCTCCATTTGTAATGATCCCCTTTCAACCATATCTCTGTAAGGTTGGAGAACTTTTTATTATCGGCAATTTCAGCGGGTGGCAAATGATTGTGATAATCGATAATGGGCAAATCGACCACATGGTCGTGATACAGTTTTTTTGCTGTTTGGGAGAAAAGCAAAAAATCCGCTGATAAAAAATGGTTCTGATAATCGGTCATCTTCATGATTTGGTTTCTGATCTTATTCGTACATACTCCTTAAAATGCCCAATTCCAAGCCCCTAATCTCAGCAAGCCCACGCAGCCGGCCAATAGCTGAATAACCGGGGTTTGTTTTTTTACTTAAATCATCCAACATTTGGTGGCCATGGTCGGGTCTAACAGGTATAGACACCTTGTTATTGACCATGTATTTCGTAATCTCTTTTATCACTGCATACATATCCACATCACCTTCCAAATGATTGTCCTCATAAAAATCACCCCACTGGTTTCTTTTCGTGCTGCGCAAATGTAGGAAATGGATTCTATCCGCAAATTGCTCCACCATCTTGGGCAGGTCATTATCAAGCCTCACCCCATACGAACCTGTACAGAAACAAAGCCCATTGTTCAAGGAAGGAACTGCATCAACCAAGGTCTGAATATCCGAAGCAGTACTCACCACCCGAGGCAACCCAAAAATGGGATAAGGAGGATCATCAGGATGAATGGCCATTTTCACCCCATATTCATCTGCAACAGGTACAATCTGTTTTTGAAAATAAATTAGGTTAGCCCTCAATTGGCTTGCATCGATGCCTTCATATTGATCTAATGCCTCCTGAAATTGTGCGATGCTGAAACTAGCTTCACTGCCCGGCAAACCTGCAATGATATTTTTTTGCAGTATTTTTCTTTCTTCATCCCTCATACCTAAAAAACGCTGTTCGCCAAGGGCCAACTCCTCTTTGGTATATTCATTGACTGCATTTTTTCTTTTCAACATGAACACATCAAAAGCAATAAGAGCCGCTTTTTCAAAACGCAGCGCCTTGCTCCCATCGGGCATTGGATAACTTAAATCAGTGCGGGTCCAGTCCAAAACGGGCATAAAATTATAAGTAACGGTTTTGATGCCACAAGCACTGAGGTTTATTATGGATTGCTTATAATTTTCGATGTACTTTTCAAAAAGGCTAGCCTGCGTTTTGATGGCTTCATGAACGGGTATGCTTTCCACCACAGACCATTCGAGGCGCATCGACTCAATCAGTTCCTTGCGCTTTTTTATTTCATGCATTTCCCAAACTTCACCGTTGGGAATATGGTGCAGCGCGGTTACAATGCCGGTACAGCCCGCCTGCCTGATATCAGCAAGACTTACGGGATCATGAGGTCCATACCATCGCATGGTTTGTACCATACGATGACTAATGTTTTTGTACGATGGGTTAGTATCATTCATCCATGCCAATTTTAAACAATGATAGATAAATCGAGGACGGTCACAAATTTAGCCCAAGCAATCAAGCAAATGATGACCGCATCACTTATTTTTTTCCTTCACATTTAACCGCCTATAATAAAGGGTATTGAAAAATAGAATGCCTATAATAAATTGCGGGCTTTAAAAACAGCCTAAAACAGGAACAATTATTTAGGTTATACTTACACGTTGACCATTTATATTTAAGCATATTATTACTATTAAATAAAATCTTTATACAATAACAAAATCCTAACAAAAATCCATCTACCATTGCGGTTTGAATACGTACTGAATTGAATACCATCTAAAATAAAGCATTGCACATGCAGATAACCAAAACAGCCTTATTCTTATTGATTACCGGGATCGGTTTGAATGGCTTTTCACAAACAAAACATACCATCAGCGGCACCATCCGCGACAAATCTTCTGGCGAAGTGTTGATTGGAGCGACCGCCCTTTTATTGGAAAAACCAACTATTGCGGGCACCAGCAATTCCTATGGTTTTTTTTCCCTCACTGCCCCAGATGCTGAATACAGTTTGGTCTTCAGTTTTGCAGGCTATCAGCCAGACACTATCAAAATAAACCTGAATAGAGATATCGAGCAGTTGGTGAAACTGGCACCACAGAGTACCACCTTGCAGCAAGTTATTGTGAGCGCACAGAAAAGGAACCTAAATGTAACCGGAGCATTGATGGGTGTACAAAAATTGACGATGCAGGAAATAAACAATGTGCCCGTGCTTTTTGGGGAAAAGGATATTCTGAAAACACTGCAATTGTTGCCTGGTATCAAATCGGCTGGTGATGGCAATAGCGGTTTTTTTGTGCGTGGTGGTGCTGCCGACCAAAACCTGATGCTTCTGGACGAGGCGGTGGTGTATAATCCTAGCCACCTGCTTGGCTTTTTTTCTACATTCAATTCCGATGCGATCAAGGATGTGACCGTTTATAAGGGAGGCATGCCCGCCGAATATGGAGGTCGTCTTTCTTCTGTAGTTGATATTAAAATGAATGATGGCAATAACCAACATTTCGCAGGAAGTGGGGGTATTGGTCTTATTTCTTCCAGATTGAACCTGGAAGGACCGATTGTAAAAGACCAAGGTTCCTTTACCGTAAGTGCAAGGCGCACTTACGCCGACCTTTTTTTAAAGCTTTCTAAAGATAGTTCCGTCAATAAAAACAGTCTCTATTTTTATGATCTAAACCTAAAAGCAAATTATAAGTTGGGGAAAAAGGATAGGGTTTACTTGTCGGGTTATTTTGGTAGGGATGTACTTTCATTTGCCAATACTTTCGGGATCAAATGGGGCAATTCCACGGCTACAGCCCGATGGAATCACGTGTTCAATAGCAAACTTTTCTCCAACACTTCTTTTATCTATAGTAATTACAATTATGTTATCAATATCAGTGCGAACAATAACAATATCAATATCGTTTCGCAGATCCGCGATTATTCATTGAAAGAAGACCTTCAATATTATATCAACCCCGCCAACGTGGTTAAATTTGGAGTGGATCTGATACATCATACTTTTTCTCCCGGTGTGATCAATGCCTCCCAAACATCCAGCTATAACTCATTGAACCTTCCAAAAAAATATGATCTGGAAAGTGCTGCTTATATTTCGCATGAGTGGTCGCCTTCAGAAAGGTTCCATTTGGTATATGGCTTAAGGCTGTCTGTATTCTCGGTATTTGGCCCAGGCAATTTCTATACTTATGATAGCAATGGCAATACTTTGGACACCGCGACTTATGGATCGGGGAAAGTTGTCAAAAACTATATCAATCCCGAGCCGCGCTTTTCGGCCAGTTGGATGATCGATGATAATAGCTCCTTCAAATTTTCCTATACACGCAATGTGCAGAACCTGCACCTGCTTTCCAACTCTACTGCCGGAAACCCCACGGATCTTTGGGCGCCCAGTAGTAATAATATCAAACCCGAGATTGCTGACCAGGAAGCCATTGGATATTTCAGGAATTTCGCCAATAACAAATATGAGTTTTCCAGCGAGCTTTATTATAAGAGCATGCAAAACCAGATCGATTATAAGAACGGCGCCCAATTGGTAGCCAATGTAAATGTGGAATCACAATTGCTTTATGGTAAAGGGCGAGCCTATGGTTGGGAGGTTTTTTTCAAAAAGAAGGAAGGCAAACTCACTGGCTGGGTAGGCTATACCCTTTCAAGAACCGAAATCAAAATAGATGGGATCAATAATGGGTCATGGTATCCTGCGAAACAGGATATTACTCATGATGTGTCGATTGTGGGGATCTTTAAAGCAAGCAAAAAATGGACCCTATCTGCCACCTGGGTATACAATACCGGAGCAGCCGTTACTTTCCCCAATGGGAAATATGATGTGAATGGGCAAACTGTTTTTTATTACACACAGAGAAATGGCTACCGAATGCCAGCCTATCATCGGCTCGACTTAGGAGCTACCCTCATCGCCAAACAAACCAAGAAATGGGAAAGCAGTTGGACCTTTTCGGTTTATAATGCATATAACCACGCCAATGCCTATGCGATTATTTTTCAGAACGACCCGAACAACCCTTCGCAGACACAAGCCGTGCAATATTCCCTTTTCAAAATCGTACCCTCGATTACCTACAACTTCAAATTTTAACCATGAAAAAAAACAGAATCGTCTTTTTCATTTTAATAGTGACTGCCCTTGTCTCTTGCAAAAAAGTCATTTCGGTAAACTTGAACGGGGTGTCACCCAAAATCGTCATTCTTGGTAAAGTAACCAATGCTGCGGGGCCTTACAATGTAACTATCAGTACCACGGTCAATTTTTCGCAGTCAAATAATTACCCACCCGTATCCGGTGCCACAGTAATCATTAGCGATGATAAAGGGATGGTAGATACACTTACAGAAACAACTCAAGGAAATTATAGTACCCATAGCTTTTGGCAGGGGCAACCGGGCAATACTTATACGATGATTGTTTCCCTGTCGGGGGTTGACTATAAAGCTGTATCAACAATGCCCCAACAAATCATGCTGGATTCAATCGGGTTTCAACAAGATTCAAGGGGGCGCAACAAAAATGTGGTTGAAGCGGTGGCCTATTTCCAAGACACCCCGGGCATCTCCAATTATTATCAATTTACCGAAACCATCAATAGTAAGCCTCTTGATAAGACCCTTATTTTCGACGACCGTTTTTCAGATGGGAAATATATCATTCTACCCTTGTTCACCGATAGTTCCTATATGAAATCTGGGGATGCCGTTTCCTTGAGCATGTATTGTATTGATAAGAATACCTTCCAATACCTGAACGAATTACAACAGTTAGTAGACGGCAACCCTTTCAATCAGGCTACGCCAGCCAACCCAGACAGCAATATCAGTGGCGGGGCACTGGGCTATTTCAGTGCGCATACCACACAAACCAAGCAAGCAATTGTGAAGTTTTGAGGTAACCAGCACCTTAAGACCTATGGAAGTATGGATATTATGCAGAAGAAGACTGATAAAGCGATATCATTGATGATAAATAAGAAAACCAACATTACCAATAACAGCTTTTAAACGCTACCTTGATTGGAGATAAACTTACAGAACAAAAAAGATAATGAAGAAAGTTTACTGAATATCGTTTGTGTTTTGCACTTTAAACTGATACCCACCGCCACCAGGCACCACACTGTATTGAACAACACGCTTCCCCCCTGTGGGCTTTCCTTTGGCATCGCCATCTTTATAAATCGGGTACTCGCGTAAGAGCCGACCCTGGATCAGAGTAAATCGATCATATCCCTTGTACCCAATTTTCAGTTTCCCATCCAACATGGCATCTGGCAATCCAAAAGGTGAGATGGATTTGTTTTCTTCGGACGCAAACACATAAACGGTACCGAACTCGGAATTGGGACCACTAAAAATATATACCACCAAATCCGGATAATTATCATTGTTCAGGTCATCAATCTCGGCCTTTACCACCCTGCCTTTAATATAAAAATCCAAATCACGGGCTGTGTTTTCAAAACCAACTGGGCGGATGCGTAACTCATTTTGCTCAGGGCTCTTGTTACTACAGGTAATCCGATAACCCACTTTGCCAATTTTTAATGTGGAATCCATCCTGTTTATTTGAGCATCCACCTTTATAAAGCCAGCACAAAAAATGATAGAAAGCAAAAGTTTAAAATAGGTTTTCATGCCGTAAAGTTAATTACGAAAACCATACGAAGAATGGGGAATTTAATGCCAATCATGTATGAATTTTCGTAATAAACTTTAACAAGCTTCTTAAATTCCAATCAATCCCGCTTTATTTTGCCCCAGTTTAAACTTATCTGAATTGACCATATTGATAAATTATTTCACGACGATACTATATACTATCGATGCATTACTAAGCTTAGTGAACACTCCGTTTTTCCAAAACCCGGGCCCTTGCGAATAATAATTTCCTGCGATGTATATGTCTGTACCATTTTCTGTTATTGACCTTGCATATTCATTCGAATTGGTAGTTCCGGCGGGTGTTGTGGTGAGGTCGTACATGGTGCCGTTTTTCCAGTATTTGGCCGTATTGTGGTAATCTCCACAAACCAATACATCACCATTGTTTGCCACATAAATGCCCATTCCCCCCGCACCAAACGATTGTAGGGTATCAGAAATGCCTCCTAAAGGAACAGCAATTCCATTTTTCCAATAGTTTTGAGAGTGTCCATCCAAATAACCACAAACATAGGCATCAGAACCTATCACATATACCCCTGTTGCATAAGCTTGATATGCGGAAACAAACGTAGTGCTGGTCAATGTTGTAGGTGAACCATTTTTCCAATAGGTGGCCACCGCATTTCCAGTAAAAGGAAACTGTGCCCCTGCCAAATAAACATCTGTGCCAGAAACAAAAATCGAACTAGCGATTCCCCCTGTAGCAGGCAATCCTGGGTTAATATTGCCGCTGCTCAATGAAATTGGCATTAATACCCCATTTTTCCAATAAAGAGGTTCTGATCCACCAGCAGGTTTAGTGTCATAGCCACAAACATATACATCCGTTCCGCTAACAAAAATGGATACGGCCCTTCCATTCGTCGCCCCTGAAGGTTCGGGCAATTGCACTCCGACACCATTCTTCCAATATTCAGCACCATTAGAGGTGGCGCCAGCCACATAAATATCAGATCCATTTACGAAGATGGACTGTGCAACCAGACAATTCGAAGGTAGAGCCGTGAATACATCATTTTTCCAATATCCATAACCACCAGAGCCCTGCCCAAGAACATAAACATCAGGAGCGGACGTGTAAGTAAATGCAACGCCATTACTTGTTCCAGCGCTTGTAGTAACCGTAATGTTGCCCGTTGTACCGGTAGCTGGTGCAGTCGCTACAATCGAGGTAGTGGTAGCGCTGGTAACGGTTGCTGCAACTCCATTAAAGAGTACTGTATTATCGGTAAGCGTGGTTTTAAAATTAGTACCGGATATGGTAACGGCAGTACCTGCGCTTCCCGTGGTAGGGCTAATAGAAGTGATGGTGGGTACTGGTAATGCCAAATAAGTAAAATTGGGCCCAGTGGCAGTACCCGATGATGTGGATACGGTTACCGCACCGCTAGTCCCCCCTGCGGGTGCTGCCACCACCAACGAACTGGCAGTGGCACTTGTCACCGTTGCCGCTACGCCATTAAATTTAACCGTATTGTCCGATGCCACAAGTTGAAAATTTGTTCCCATAATGGTGACCGACGTTCCCACATTGCCCGAACTAGGGCTGATGGAAGTGATGGTGGGCAACACAGGGATTATAGGCGGTGTAGGGCTTTTTTTACAAGCCCCGAACAGGAATAAAAAGAAAATAGAAATCGGCAGAAAGGGTGTACAATTTTTCATTTTTTCATTTTTTAGCTAGCCCAAACATATCCTATAACCTTGTTTTAGAAAATACACAATTGGTGAACAACAAAAAAAAATGCTCAATTGCAGGTATGGCTTTTTTGAGATATATTTGAGATAGCACCAAGCCCCTAAACAACCCAATGATCACGAAACAGATCAACTGCATGGTAGTGGATGATGACGAAGTAGATCGGCTTACCGTGCTAGCTTTCATGGAACACTATCCTTTTATCCATGTAATGGGCGACTATGAATCCTCCTCAAAGGCTCTGACTGAGGCAAAAAAATCGCCCCCCGATGTACTTTTTTTGGATATCGATATGCCGGGCATGAATGGGCTGGAGCTTAGGGAAGAACTGATGCAGATCCCCGCCTGTATTTTTATCACATCCTATCCGGATTATGCAGTGGAGGGGTTTGAATTATCGGCCTTGGATTTTTTGGTCAAGCCTTTTTCCAATGAGCGGTTCGCTAAAACCATGGAAAGGCTTAAAGCGTTTATAGAGATTCGTCTAAAGGCGGAATTGTTGACCCATACCCTTGGGGCCGATACCATTTTCATAAAAGAAGGAACCAACCAAATAAAGCTGAACCTTCATGAGGTCCTTTATCTGGAAGCACTGAACAATTACACAACCATCGTTACCACCAAAAGAAAACATACTGTGCTCTCCTCTTTGGGAAGCATCCTGAAAGAAAAAGCCTTTCAGGAATTTATACGCATCCATCGGAGTTTTGCGGTGCAAAAACATTTTATTAGAAAAATAAAGGCAGATGAAGTGGAAGTACACAATATTTTTTTGCCCATAGGAAGAAGTTATAAAGAAGCTCTTAAAGACTTAGGCTGAAAACGGAAATACCAAAACTTTGCGGTGAAGCAAGCCATGTGTACAAATAGAACAGGGACCATGTAAATATAGATACCATCATCCACCATGCTAAACATTACATCGACTGGGCATAAAAACAGGTTGGCTATTTTTCTGTTGCTACTAATCCCCCAAGTATTGATTTCGCAATTGAAAGGTCAAGCATTGATCGACTCCCTTAAATCCGCTTTATCAAATACCCGTAACCATACAGAAGCCCAAAAAGCAGATCTCTTGGAAAATTTGGGCAAATCCTATCTCAACATCGCTGACTATACAAATGCCTCCTCATGCTTTTTTCAATGTTTGGGAATAGGGGAAAAAACAAATCAACCAAAAATAATTGCTCGGGCTTACAGAAATATCGCTATTGTTTATTTTCATCAACAAGACATAAAAAAGTCGGAGGATGCTGACCTGAAATCCCTGGATATTTTTAGGCAACTGCAAGATAGTTCCGAAATCTCCGCTTCGCTGAACAGTTTGGCAGGTAACTATTTACAACTTTCGCTTTCGCAGATAGAACCGGAGACCAATCGCATTAAGGCTGAAAAATATTACGAGCAAGCTTTACAGCTTTATAAACAAATGAAAAATGATTATGGGGAAGCATACGTATACATGAACCAATCCTCACTTTGCTTCGATGACTATCAAAAAAAAATAGAGCTGGCTTTGAAAGCTAAAGAAATATGGGACAAACAAACGGTCAACAATGAATTGCCCACGGTAAATATCGGCAATATTGGGGTTGCTTATTTGGATATGGTACGATACGATACAGCCCATAAGACCAATTCCTCCTTGCTTATACCAACCAGCACGAAGGACAAATTGGCCTTGTCAGAAAAATACTTACGGGAGGCCATCCAAATGGCCAACTCCAGAAACGATCAAGAAAATTTTGCTTATTTCACCGGTGTGTTAGCCGAACTCCAAGCCCAAAAAGGCGATTTTAAAAATGCCTATACCAACTTCAGAAAATACCAGGACATCACCGACTCCATTTTCTCCCAAACGAACAAAAACAAAATTGCGTCTCTTGAAAGCCAGCGTGCCATTGATTTAAAAAACAAGGAAATCGAGAACAAAGAGCTTCAGATTGGCAATCAACGAAAAAACATGTGGCTGCTCCTGAGCCTGATCGGCTTTTTGTTTGCCGGGGGGATTATCTTTTACCGTCAAAGCATTATCAGAAAAAGAACAAACGCCAAACTGATGCAACTCAATATGGAATTGGCAGAAGCAAACAAGGTCAAGGCCAAGTTCTTCGGCATCATCAGCCATGACCTAAGAAGGCCCATCGCCAATTTGGCCAATTTTTTACAATTGCAAAAACTAAAGCCTGGGCTCTTTTCCGAACAGCAAGTGGTAGAGCGGGAACAAAAAATAAAAACTGCTACCGACGCACTCTTGGAAACCATGGAAGCCACACTGCTATGGAGTAAGGGGCAGATGGAAAATTTCAGACCAGAGATAACCGAATTCAAGGTGGGCAAATTATATTCCTATCTTCAAAAATTTTTCACCGGCACAGAACAGGTTTCTTTCCGTTTTACGGGGGATGAAAACATCATATTGAAATCCGATGAACATTATCTCCGAGCCATTATGCAGAACCTCACAGCCAATGCCATCAAGGCGCTACAGCAAAACCCAGCAGCCGCTATTGAATGGAAGGCTTGGCAGGATGGGGAAAAAATATTTTTATCAATAGCGGATAATGGAACGGGTGCCAGCATTGAAAAGTTGAAAGCGCTCTATGATGAATCTGCCGGTATGGGCGGTGGAAATGGATTGGGATTGCATATCATTAGGGACCTAGCAAAGGCCATCCACTGTTCTGTAGAAATGGATGCTTCTTACCGGAACGGGACAAGGTTCCTTTTATCCTTCGCTTCAACCAAAAATAATATAGCCTAAATGATATTTTTGATAATTTCAATTCTTTAAAAACTCAACCAAATCTTTAAGATGCCCCAGCCACTGATTATTGAGAACGAAATTTTGATAGAAGCACCTGCAACAAAAGTCTGGGATGCCCTTACCAATCCTGTACAAACCAAAAAATACATGTTTGGCTGCGAAACAGTCTCCGATTGGAAACCGGGCAGCCCCTTAGATTGGAAGGGCAGCTATAAAGGGAAGGATGTGGTTTTTGTAAAAGGCCATATTGTGGAAATAGTCCCAAACCAATTTCTTTCCTATACCACCATTGACCCAAATTCTTCCATCCCGGATATCCCAGAAAATTATTTAACGGTGACCTATAGCCTAAAAGAAGAAGACCATAAAACAGTTTTAACAGTTACCCAAGGAGATTATTCCAAAGTAGCGGATGGCGAAAAAAGATATCAGGATTCCTATAATAATGGGCTGGGCTGGTCGCCCATATTGGTGGAAATAAAAAAACTGGTTGAATCCAAGCTTTAAATCATCCTCCTAAAAATATTTTCCCCTATCCCATTTGCTCCAATTTTTTGGAAATCAGTTTATCCTCCCGGAACATGGAGACCCCTTTATTGAAACTAAGATAGGCATGCCCGTTTTTATGGTTCACCCTACTGATGCGCCATAACAAGATCCAATGTCGGATGATTTCTTTCCAAGCAAAAAAAAGCGAATGCCTGGGGTCGTAGATATGTGTGGGCTCGGAGCCTGCCCCATTCACTTCAATAATAGAAAAATTTTTGCCTGCTTTCAAATCGGCCCAATTATCAAAACGTATATCCAACCGGCCAAAATAAAAACCCGAAACCTGCTTGCATATACCGTCAATGGTTTGGGTAAGTGCCTCATCGATCAGTTGGCTATCATCAATAAATTTTGCACCCCTGGCATGGTTACCATAAGGCAGCAAAACCAACTCCTCCCCTACTGCTGGCTTATCCAGCAAGGCTTTTCCAAATATTTTTTTTAAGGCTGGCAATTGAAGTATGGCTCTTTTATTTTTTTTCACCAATTCATAAATACTGTGTACCCCATCGCCAGTCACTTTTAAAAATTCCTTTCGCACAATACCGGATATCCTGCCCATTTCCTGCCCGGGGATCCTGTAATAGAAAATACCCACTTCATTTTTAAAAGCAACAAATTCCTGGATATGAAAATCCATGGTAGCGCTGTGGACATAGGCTCGAAGGTCTTCTTCATCTTTCAACGCTTTCACCCCACGACCACGACCACCAATATCAGGCTTGCCAATCAATGGAAAAGAAAAACCCTTTTTTTGCAATTGCTCCAGAATAAAATCGGCATTGCAGGGCAATGAGAAGAAAATCGTTTTGGGATGAAGTTCCGAAGGTACCAACGGTGCTATTTCTTTTTTAGACTCATTGAGGAAGCCACCATTTTTGATGCTGGGATTTGAAGCGGAAAAAAAGAAAAACGAGCGAGCCCTAATACATAGCCCTATCCAAACTATATATATCGGAACATAAACCGTATTGAAGCTCCAGTATTCCCAATGAAACAAGCGAATAAAAAAAGGCCGATAAGCAATCCGTTGAAACCAATTCATTTTATGGGGCAGTGGCTTTAGTAAGTGCTAGTTCATATTCATAAGACTGATTTGCTTTTATATCCAGGTACCTTATCAAGGCCTGCTCATCAGAAATCGTTACCGAGCTAATGCTTACAGTAGCTACGAGACCATCCCTGTCCATCAACAAGTCATTGTGCTTATCGCCATCACCAGTAAACTGATGGAAATGCAAGACATCGGTTTCTGTCGGGTTGGGGTTTTTCTCCAGCCATTCAGTAAACCATTGCTTTCTTTTCCGAGCGATAGCATCATCATATAATGTTGCTGAGGACCAGATATGAGGCACTGATGCGTCCAATTCTACATGGTATTTTTTTTGACCATCCCATCTACATTCATATAGTTGTGCATGCTCGTAAATGATTGCAGTAAATGGTTCAATGCCCAACAGATCGGTGCTGAGAAATTGCGCATAGGGATTTTCGTGGTCAATCAGATCGATCAAAACCAATCCCCTACTTCTTTTATATGGAGGTTTTGGCTCATGCTTTACAAATCCGCCGTTCAAGAAAACAACCATATTACCATTTTCGTGCGTTGCCAACCAGGTGCCACCTGCATCCGAATCCTTTGGGAAAACACAGTTGCCAGATTGAAGATGGTATAATTTAGGGGGGATCGCCGATGAGCGCCAATATTTCTCATCCCGATTCGAGCTAATAATAACCTTGTTCTTTTGAGGAATAAAACTTACTGTGCACATTGTCTTTGATACTTGATGGTAGAAATAGCAACCCCAAAATTTTCTGGAAGCACAATGCGGCTCACTTCACGCACCCCGGCACGGATCAGTGCCATATGATGGATACAATGCTCGAGATTGTACGCAATTTCCCGATAGTAATTGCTGTTCAGTTTGATGGTACTATCAGAATGGTCATCGTAGGAGGCCTCCAGCAAAATGGCTTTGTCGGGGCGATCTATATTTGTATAAATCTCATGCAATAATCTAATGGCATTGGCTTTATCTGTTTCAATCAATTCATCCCTTTTTCTTTTATCGTAGCACACCATGCCTTGGTCATACCCATTTTCTAGGCATTGGAACAGCTCAATAATATGCCTCACATGCTGACCGATGGAATTCCCAAACAAAGCTTGGCAGGGCTGTCTGTATTCTTCCAAAGACAATTGCTCCAAGGTTGCTGACAGTTGAACAAACACGTTATTGATAGCCTGATGTAATTGCATATTTTACATTTTTTGTGTTATCATTTTTTTGCCAACACCTCCAGTTCCACATTTACCTCGTTGGAGATGGTACTGGAACCCCCTATATTAAAATCGCGACGGCTAATCTTGAACAGCCCTTTAAAAATATATCCATTTTCCACTGGGCTGGCCTTAAATGGAAAGGATATTTCTTTTGTAATACCCTTGATCTCTAAATTGCCAAATATAAACAAAGTGCCTTTATGATTTGATGCGGTCACTTTTGTTGAAACAAAATGGATCCTAGGATAGTTTTTCACATCAAAATAGCTTTCTTCACGAAGATGGTTGTCACGCATACTATTGTCGGTATTGATGCTGTTGGCATCGATGCTAACATCAAATTTGGACGCCTCATAGTTGGCAGGGTCAAACTGGATGCTGCCCTTTAACCCTTTAAATGAACCGTCGACCACAAACCCAAAATTCTTCACCTTGAATACCACATAGGAACTCTCATCCACTGGGGTCAATACCTGCGCTATTGATGATGAGCCAATAAGACCAATCAAAAAAACCATTACCATTTTTTTCATAACTTATATTTTTTACTTACAAACAAAATTATCATCTGTAAGATTATAAAAATATAATATGACCAACTATTATATGGAAGGTTTGTACTGAAATCATTTTTTGCTCGGTATCAAGGTCAACAATTGCTTTTTATTAACAATAACCAATAGGGCACAGCAAACAAAGACAATCACGGCATACGTAAACAAAACCGCATCCCCATCGAATACAATGCCCAGTTTGGTAAGGTGGAAAAAAATAGCCCCAGCCATTAAACCCAGACCCAATAAAGCACCATAGCCAGTAGTGCGGGGATAAAGAATCAAAATAGAAGCAATCAGCTCAAATATACCTGTACCTATGCGCCCCCAAGGTTCCATGCCCAATTCGGTGAACAGCTTAACCGATTGTGGGTGTGCGGTAAATTTGAAATACAAGGTCATTAGCATGATGGCCGCAGCCAACAATCGAAGCGTCCAAACGAGCATGGCATTCCATTTCATATAAAATTGTTTTAAGGTTGTTTAGTTATTAATGGTATAGCTTTTGCCAGTTGGCATCGGCATGTTGGTGCAGGTTGGTCTCATCCTTATTCCAGCTTTTGAGGGTATTATTGAAAAACTGGTTGTAAAAAAGAAAAAGTTTCCCATTGATGATCTTGAAAGTTTCAGGATCCACTTCCACTTTTGTTCCGTCTTTTCCCATAGCATAGGCGCACCAGCCACCATATTGCGGCTCATATCTGGATGGCGATTTTTTGAACAGTTCCCGATTGGCATCAGAAGAAAAATAATAGGTAACGCCATCATAAAACAATGCAAAACGAGGACTTCCTTTTTCCGGTTTATTGGCAAAATAGGCTATGGGGTCCCAACCTTTGATGGCAATGCCATCGGTGAGGTTAAAGTTTTTCTTCCGCAATGCCCCATCCTGGGCATGAGCCAACAATGCTGTAAACATCAAACAAATGAACAGTAATTTTTTCATAATTATTATTAAGAACCAAAAATAGAAATCGGCTTTGCGCAAGGCTGTCGCTTATGTGACATTTGCCCTTTTTTGTAATTCTTTAACATCAGGGAAACAAATCTGATTGCGGTTGTAGGATAAGAGGTTCTCTGTTTCTAACTGATTGAGCATGGTGGTCACTGTTTGCCTGCTGGAACCAATCAGGCTGGCTATATCTTCGTGTGTGAGGTAATTGGGCAAACAGCATTTCCCGTTCTTTTCAGTTGCTAGGCTTTGTTCCACCATTTGCCATAAAAAAATTTCAAGCCTTTTCTTAACATCTTTGTTCAAAAGATTACTAAGCCGATTTTGGATTTTACGGAGTTTGAAACCCACACGCTTGGTGTATTTTAAAGCCATGTCGGGCCTTCTTTGCAATAGTTTTTCAAAATCCTCCACAGCAAAGGAACAAAGACTGATATTGTTTTTATAGGCCTTGGCAAATTCGCCGTTCAGGTTGTCCTTTTCCAGGGTGAACTGTCCAAAAAAATCCCCGGGCTGAATAATCTCTTTTACTTTTTCCTGACCAGATTCATCAATAAAACCGATTTTGATATAGCCCTGTTTGGCAAAATAGATTTTGTTATGATTATAGGCTTCAAAATATACATATCCGTCCTTAGGCACTTCCTTAAAACCGTCCTCCACCCTTAAGGCATGATACTCCTCATCGCTGAGGTTGCACCAAAGATCATAATTCCTGATCAAGAGCATTTTGTCTTCGACAGCCATATAAAGAGTTTGGGAATAAAGTTAATATTAAGAATCGAGAATCAACGTATGTACATGATCGTTGTGATTGGCATTGAGCATTTTTTGTTTTCAATCAAATCATCGATCTTCATTTTCTTTGACAGGAAAACCCAATATGGGATGGCAAGTTTGGGTTTTTCGATTAGATTTACGAAAAATTAGCGATTATGACGGTGCCGAGCATGGCCGAACTTTTTGCCAAAGGGGAAAACCCAGAGATCCTGTTTTGGGTAGGTTGCGCAGGTTCATTTGACCAGCGTGCCCAAAAAATTACCAAGGCCTTTGCCATGATACTTGACAAAGCGGGCATCCACTACGCCATCCTAGGCAAGGAAGAACTTTGCACCGGTGATCCTGCTAGAAGAGCGGGCAACGAGTTTATGTTTCAGATGATGGCCTACCAGAATATTCAAACACTCAATAATTATGGCATAAAAAAAATAGTAACGGCCTGTCCCCATTGTTTTAATACGCTCAAAAACGAATATCCGGAACTGGGCGGCCATTACGAAGTGGTTCACCATACCCTTTTTCTACAAGAATTGATCGATACCGGAAAGATAAAGATGAAGGAAGCGGGCGTTTTCAAAGGCAAACGCATCACTTACCACGACAGTTGCTATTTGGGAAGAGCCAATAGCATTTATGAAGCCCCCCGCAAAGTGCTGGAAGCTTTGGACTCCGAACTGGTGGAAATGAAGAGATGCAAGAGCAATGGGCTCTGCTGTGGTGCTGGGGGTGCGCAGATGTTCAAGGAGGAGGAAAAAGGCAATACCCGCATCAATTTTGAAAGAAGCAATGAAGCCATTGGCACAGGTTCAAATATCATTGCATCCGCCTGCCCCTTTTGTAATACCATGCTCACTGATGGCGTAAAAAACAAAGAAAAAGAAGAGGAGGTGCAAGTGATGGATGTGGCAGAACTGGTCGCCGCATCGATGGGATGGGATACCTAATACAAACTCCATAGTGCCTGGAGCCATTGGTTAAGAAAAATGGCTTTAGTCGATTTCCTGTCCTAAACCCATTTAAGGGTTTATTTATATAGTATGCGGCAAATATTATAGACTATCTTAATTTTGTCACATGAATCTCAACTATCAAGAACTCCTCCCTGCCGACTTTGACAAAAATTCAAAAGTATGGATTTACCAAAGCAACCGCCTATTCTCTTTTTCTGAAGCTTTGCAAATCGAGGAAATATTGAATGGTTTTACGAAAAACTGGCTATCGCATGGGGCCCCGGTAAAGGGCTATGGCAATCTTTTTTTTGGGCAGTTTATTATCCTAATGGCCGACGAGTCTGCAACCACTGTTGGCGGCTGCAGCACCGATAGCTCGGTACATGTAATCAAGCAAATCGAGCAACAATTCAAGGTGAACCTTTTCGATCGTCAACTGCTTGCTTTTTTGGTAAAGGATAAAATACAGTTGGTACCCATCTCTCAGTTGAACTATGCCATCGAGAACCATTTTATTGATGAGGATACCCTCTACTTTAATAATACCGTGCTGACCAAAAAAGAATTGGAAAGCAATTGGATGGTTCCGGTAAGAAAAAGCTGGCTGGCAAAAAAAATTAACGGATCCCAGACCGTGTAATTGGGTATTTTATTATAAAAAACAATCAAGTGTTTTGCATTTCCATTAATTTCACAACCTTAAAATTTTATTAATTATGAAAAGAGTATTTTCAGCATTGCTAGCCCTATCGATCATGTTTGCAGGCGTGAGCAGCTATGCGCAAACGACCAAGCCCGCTACCGATGCAGCAGCAAAGGCAAAAGCGAAAGCAGATAAAGAAGCAGCAAAGGCCAAGGAAAAAGCAGACAAAGCCGCTGCCAAAGAAAAGGAGAAGGCGGATAAAGCTGCCGCTAAAACAGCAGACGAGGCAAAAGCAAAAGCAGATAAAGCTGCAGCCAAAGCTGCCGCAAAAGCCCAAGAGAAGGCTGACAAGGCTGCTGCAAAAGCCAAAGCTGCCACCACCACTACAACCCCGGCAGTAAGGCCTGCACCAACACCATCTGTAACGCCTGCCGCCACAAAAGTGAAAACGGTTACGCAAGGTGTGAACAAAACAGCAGACAAAGCCATCGGCACTGATGCCAAAGGAAGGACCATTTATCAAGGTCCAAGAGGTGGACAGTACACCCTCACCCCAGCAGGAAACAAAGAATATATCAAAAAGAGCAATTGATTCTTTTAATTTTGTAATTTTAAAAAATAAAGGTTTCTTTGGAAGCCTTTATTTTTTCATAAGCGGCAGTAGCTCAGTTGGTAGAGCATCAGCTTCCCAAGCTGAGGGTCGAGAGTTCGAGCCTCTTTTGCCGCTCCAAAGCCCTTCCTTTCCCGAAGGGCTTTTTCATTTGAAGTGGGCTTGCAAAAGGCTGTTTCCATCTTATATTCACAAGAAGTTTACCCCTTTTTAACTACACAAAAGTGTAGCAAATATTGCACAAACAGGTATTTTATCAATCATCCCCTGCCTCTATTTTTACATCATGTTTCAAGCCGGCAGTTTAGTAATAAACAGGTATGAGATATTCATAAAAAACGATCATAAACGCTGTTCCATAAATAAGGTTTAGGTTAAGCCTCTGTATTCTTATAGGGGCTTTTTTTTTATCCAGTCGGCAAATAGTACACAAAAGTGTAGCATTACAACGCACAAACATGTAGTATTTGGTATTTTTTTCTACCCTATCTTGCATAAGATAAAATGGACTTGGCAATGCCAATTGCTTCATAAATATAAAAGCCATCCGGCTTCCATAAAGCAAAAAAGCAAGACACCGGATCCACTTTATCACCACTTGTTTGGGCTATTTTTTTAATCGTGCTTATCGCTTTGAGAAAACCAAAGGAGAGTTATTTTAAACCTATGCATTAAAAAACATCAGCCATGAAAAAGTGTTTTATTATCAACAGCCAAGAACCCATTGCCAGCAGGACCGAAAACTCCATTGAACAGATTTCCTCCATTCAATATGCTAGCTTTACTTCCAGCCCGATGGAAGCCATAGAAATGATCAGAAATAGTGGCGCCAGCCTGATTTATCTGGATAAAAATGTGGACGAGACCAATGGCATCGAACTGATCAGCCACCTCAATAAACAAATCAAAATTATTATTTCCACCTCTTTTGCCGACCTCGCCATTACCAGCTTCAATCTGGATATGTTGGATTCCACTATGAAACCCATTCCATACAACCATTTTATTGGCTCGATCGAAGTGGCTGTGAGCAAGTTGGCCAGCTTGCCTATACGCTCAAAAGAAATGGATATCTCCTGCGACTATATTTTTGTAAAAACAGAGAGCAAGGGCAAGATGATCAAGCTGGACCTCGACGATATCAACTATATCCAAGGCATGAGCAACTATGTGGCTTTTCATACCAAGGCCAGGGTTATCATTTCCCATTTTACCCTCAGGCAGTTGGAAGAACTACTACCCAAGAGCAGGTTTATCCGGGTACACAAATCGTTTATAGTGCCCATTAGAAAAATTACTGCGGTGGCAAGGCAGGAACTTAAGCTATCCACATTGGATACCTCCATCCCCCTTAGCCCCAATTTCAGGGCTGCATTTATGCAAAGGGTAAGCATCAACTAGCGATAATCGGGAAATTGTATGTAAATATTATAGCAGGAGATTCATGGGTATAATCCATTCTACACAATAGCAGGTAAGGCTTTGCACTTGATGGTTTTTGCGAGCCAACAAAATGGTAGGGTTGGTCAAAAACCTTTCACTATGCAAAAAAATAAAAATTTGACCTGTCATACCTGCTAACCTCATTAGCGATAACCCTAGATTTTTTTAATGGCTGTGACTTTTTTTATCCTTTTAAAATCAACGACCAAAAAAATAATAGGTATTAAATTTAAGGGTCCGCCATAAATTACGCATCTGCTTGAGAACAAAACCATTGCCCTCCCTCCAAAAATTTCTTTTCACAGTGCTAGGTTCTACCGAGGAGTTTTTTTGGTCAAACAAATCCTTGATACCTTCATAAATCACAGCTTTGCCCTTTTTATTAATAAAGGACATCATCATCATAAATTCGGTTTCCTCAACCTTTCTACCTTCTACATAAGGGCCAAATTTTTTAAAAAAATCTGTCCTTCGCAGATGAGGGTGGTCACTATACATATAAAACTTATGGTAGCCGGGTTTCCAAATAGAAAAAATCATTTCGGAATAACCATTGCGAATATTTTTTTTATAGGGATAATCGAAATAAGCATAAAACCGAACCATATCAATATCATTCCGGTCATCAATAATATCCTTTCCATCCGCAAAATGTTGGGGGAAAATAGGAAGGGGCACAAAATCTTCTTGCACATATAAGGTATATGGGGTAGTAATAGCGTTTTGACCTTTATTGATATTATTACCCAGTCCCTTGTTTTTTTCGGTGGTGACCAATTTAAAATCCCTGGTTTCCTGTAGTTTTTTAATATAGTCCAAATGCTCCTGCTTGCTCCCATCATCAGAAACCACAATACCTCCAAAAGAAACATGCAGGTCCTCAAAGCTTTTCAATAGGCGCTCCAACGATTGGCTCCTATTATAATGGGTCACCAATAAACTAACATCTGGGAAATAATATTTTTTTTCCATAATCATTTTCTATTTTTTTTGGAAAAGATCAGCCCGGTGAATTATTTTAATGCCACGCCAAGTAGGTTAATTTGCAAAAGAACGCTCATCAACCATTACTGAAGGCTATAGACAATATAATTCTTTAACCGGTAGGCGATATATTAAGTACGTTTGAACAAGCAAACAAAAGCGGCTGCAAAATATAACAAAATCGCAATAAGTATATTTGAAAATTATATTACCATATTGACAATGGCTTGTGAAGGTTCAGCTTTAGCCAGATCGCCATTTTTGTCCGGAAATAGGATTTCATTGAATTTGTAATTTTTCATATCAACATACTTTTTGGAAAATGCTTAACTTGAATTTTATTGAGTTTATGTTTGAAATGAAAATCATTTTAAAAAATAATGAGCATTCAAAAAGAAGAACTGAGAAGCAGTAAATGGTTTGGCAGAAAAGGCAAGGATGGCTTTATTTATAGGGCATGGATGAAGAACCAAGGCACTCCCCCAGATATGTTCGATGGCCGACCGGTCATTGGCATCTGCAATACCTGGAGCGAACTTACACCCTGTAATGGGCATTTCAGGGACCTAGCAGAAGCTGTAAAAAAGGGGGTATTGGAAGCAGGTGGGTTTCCCGTTGAATTTCCAGTGATGTCGTTGGGTGAGACCCTTATAAAACCCACGGCCATGCTTTATCGGAACCTGGTGAGCATGGATGTAGAGGAGTCCATTCGTGCCAACCCTATTGACGGAGTGGTATTGTTATGCGGTTGCGACAAAACAACCCCTTCCTTGGTCATGGGTGCCTGTAGTGTGGATCTCCCCACTATCGTTATCTCTGGTGGACCCATGCTCAAAGGGCATTGGAAGGGAAGAGATATCGGCACCTCGGATATATGGCGCTTTGATGCTGCCAGCAAGTTGGGACAAATTACCCAAGATGAGTTTGTGGAAGCAGAATACTGTATGGCCAGAACGCAGGGGCATTGTGCCGTTATGGGCACCGCATCAACCATGGCCGTGATGATGGAAGCATTGGGGCTCTCATTACCTAATAATGCCGCCATACCCGCTGCTGATGCCAGGCGCAAAGTACTCTCACAAATTTCCGGCAGACGTATCGTGGAAATGGTGAGGGAAAATATAAGCCTGTCCCAAATTCTTACCCGAAAGGCTTTTGAAAATGCCATCATGGTAAATGCAGCCATGGGCGGCTCCACAAATTTTGTGATCCATCTCTTGGCCATTGCCGGAAGAATTGGCATTGATCTGAACATCGATGATTTTGACAAATTCTCCCAGCATATTCCTTTATTAGCGAACGTTCAGCCCTCTGGCGAAAATTATATGGAAGACCTCTATTATGCCGGAGGCTTGCCATCAGTGATGAAAGAAATGCAAAAGATATTGCACAATGATGTGCTGACCGTGAATGGTAAATCCATTGGGGAAAATGCATCCAAGGCCGAAGTGTATGACCGTAATATCATCAGCACCATGGAAACCCCCTTCAAACCCGAATCCGGCATTGTGGTGCTGAAAGGCAACATGGCGCCCAATGGGGCAGTAATCAAACCTTCCGCCGCCAGCCCCGCACTCCTGAAACATTCTGGCAAGGCCGTGGTATTTGAAAATATCGAAGACTACCATGCCCGTATCGACCTTCCTGAACTGGAGATCGATGCCAATAGTGTGATGGTCTTAAAGAACGTAGGACCCAAAGGCTATCCCGGCATGGCCGAAGTGGGCAATATGACCTTGCCCAAGAAACTGCTTGAACAAGGTGTAACAGATATAGTGCGCATTTCAGATGGCCGCATGAGCGGTACAGGCTTTGGCACAGTAGTATTGCATGTTTCTCCCGAAGCAGCTGTGGGTGGGGTATTGGCTCTTGTACAAAATGGTGACCGCATCAGCTTGGACACACATAACCGAAGTCTGCATCTGGATGTTTCCGATGAAGAGTTGGCGAAACGAAAAAAAGCATGGGTGCAGAAAGAAAAAATACAGCCTCGTGGATATGTACATTTATATCAGACCCATGTGGAACAGGCCCATCTGGGTGCCGATATGGATTTTTTAAAGGGCGGTTCTGGGAGTACGATTACAAGAGATTCGCATTGATGCGGTGCTGTTTTACAATTCTGATGGAGACTGATGAAAGGGGGATTGGGGATTGGGAATTAGTAATTAAGAATTAGTAATTAAGAATTAGTAATTCTTAAGAAATCGGAAACTCTTTTGGTTGATAAAAAAGTTGCACTCAAGCTAATTAATATAACGATTGTATGAGCTTTAAAAACAAAGTGGCCATTGTAACCGGTGCTGGGCAGGGCATCGGTTTTGAAATCTGTAGCCAACTTGCCAAAAAAGGCGCCCACGTGATATTGAATGATCTGGACGAGACCTTAGCAAAGCAGGCTGCAAAAAAGATTTCCGACAATCAACATGCAAATTGTATTGCCATGGCAGGCGATTCGGGAGATATCCATTTTATCCAACAAATGGTGGAAGCAGGGGTATCGCAATTTGGGCATTTGGATATTGCCATTGCCAATGCAGGTATTACTTTGTTTGGCGATTTTTTTACCTATCCCGCCGAATCCTTTTTCAATGTGATGCGGGTGAATTTGGGAGGTAGTTTTTTTCTTGCGCAAGCAGCAGCCAACCAAATGAAAAAGCAGGAGGACGGTGGTTCGGTGTTGCTCACTTCCTCCGTAACAGGTCATCAGGCGCATAAGGATCTAGCAGCTTATGGCATGAGCAAGGCCGCATTGGAAATGCTGGCAAAAAATTTGGTGATCGAACTTTCTAAGTATAAGATAAACATCAACACGGTTGCCCCAGGAGCCACGCTTACCAAACGCACTTTGGACGATCCGGAATATTCAAAAATATGGTCACAGATAACACCGATGGGCAGGCCTGCAACGGTAACGGATATCGCAAACACGGCACTATTTCTGGTTTCTGAAAAAGCAAAACATATCACTGGGCAAAGTATTATTGTAGATGGTGGGTGGACCTCCATCAGCCCCTCCCCTTTTTAAAATTGAATTATGAATAGTACCAAATGGAAAGTTGAAAAATTGGTCGAGCATTCTTGTCTTTTGGGCGAAGGCCCTGTATGGGACGAAAAAACAAAAACAATCTGCTGGGTTGATATCCTCAATGGAATGATACATGATTATTCCCCTATCAATGGGAAAATGAAAAGTTTGGAGCTGCATGAAATGATTGGCTCCTTGGCCATTTGTACAGATGGTCATTTTATGGCAGCCCTACAAAATGGTTTTGCTTTTATCGACCGAGCCACGGGAAATATAAAAAGGATTGCCGACCCTGAATCGCATTTACCCGAAAACCGTTTCAATGAGGGAAAATGCGATCCTGCAGGTAGGTTTTGGGCAGGCACCATGGCGCTCTCAGAAGAAGATGGCAAAGGCAATATGTACCTGCTCCATGAAGACCTGGCCATTTCCCAAAAAATGAGCGGCGTGAGTATATCCAACGGTTTGGCATGGAGCATCGATGACCGGACTATGTATTATATTGATTCACCCAGTTTCGAGGTGGTTGCTTTTGATTATGAAAAAAGCAGCGGACAGATCAGCAATAAACGAACCGTTATCAAAATAGGAAAAGAAGAAGGTTCCCCAGATGGCATGACCATCGACAACGAAGGAATGCTTTGGGTAGCGCATTGGGGCGGCTGGCAGGTGGCCAGATGGGATCCCAATACAGGGAAAAAATTATTAAGCATCCCAGTTCCAGTGGAAAGAGTAACTTCCTGCACTTTTGGCGGTGATCATTTTGAAGACCTATTCATCAGCACGGCCAAAGTGGGGCTCGATGAAAAAGGGTTAGCCAAACAACCGATGGCTGGTTTCCTTTTTGTAGTCCGCAACTGCGGTTTCAAAGGCATGCCAGCGGTGGAATTCAAAGTGTAAATCCCAACATTCAGCATATTCCAAACATCTTCAAATAAGAGAGCAATTTTTCTTTCATTGAGGAAGATGGAAAAATCATTTCATTTTCTCAGAATAGTTCTTCAGCTTTTCTTTTTCTGATCTGCTTAAGCTACCCATGCCACGTTTGCTGATTTTTTCCAGGATGCGGTCAATCTCCATCTGTTGTTGATGTCGATCCTGGTTGTATCGGTCATCAATCGTGAAATGCTGATGTTGCTTGAAGAAATAATTATCGATAAACAATATCTGGGGCCGGGTGATAATAAAATAAATAAAAGCAATCGTTGGAACCGCAATAAGCAAAATGACCGGATAGTTTTGAATGAGTGCGGAAGGCTCCATCAGCAAGGCTGTTAACATACCTACCAGCGCTCCGCCCAAGTGCATATCGTGACCTACATTATCTTTTTTCGATTGGACCGCATAAATAGAATACAGCACAAACACTAGCCCAAACAACCAGTTGGGGATGGAAATAGGAAGGAAAAACAAGCCAATGCCCATACCGGGGAACAAGGCAATGGATGAAAAGATAATCCCGCAGATAGCACCCGATGCACCCACCGAACTATAATCGCCATTGTTCTTGTGAACGAGCATGGAAAACATTTCCCCACCTATCATGCTGGCAAAATAAATAATCAAGAACCGGAAACCTCCCAAACTGCTTTCAATAACACCGCTAAAAAAATACAGACTGAGCATGTTAAAAATCAGGTGCATCCAGTTGATATGCAAAAATCCGGAAGTGACCAGCCGCTTATAGTCTTTTCCTATCAAGATTTTATCAACCTCGAATTTATATCTATCAAAAAAAAGGCTATCTGAAAACCCTTTGTAGGAAAATACAATATTCGCAACAATGAGGATGAGCCCTATGATTCCTGTACCCGTCATGATGTGGTGGATTAAAGCTTCTGAAACTGATACCCGTTGAAAAAAAATTTATACAAAGTCATGAGCAAAATTGGGTATTTACTATTCCATTTCAATTTACGAATTTATTAATATTGGAGACATCCCAACCCCCTCAGCATCATTTAACCAAAAATTTGAAAATGGTTTAACAGTTTATCAAGGGTTCCACCAATAAGTAAACTTCAAAAGGAAGGCCCTGCTTTTTACGAAAACAGGCCCTATATAATAATTGTCGGTGTACACCAGAAAAAGGTCGGAAGCTGGTTTATACCGCCATTGAAAGCGGGTATTGAGGTTCGTGTTCTTTGTTTGCTGATTGTATTGGAAATAGGCCGTAAGAAAAACATTATTTGTGAACGTTACATCCACCTTGGTGCTTAAGAGTAGGAAATTATTGGTGCCCCAAGGCTGAGGAAGCAATAGACTATTATAGGAAGCGGCTACATCCAGATTCACAAAGGGCTGCACCCGATAACCAATATCGCCCGATAGACTAAACAATTTTCCATTGTCATAATAGTTGCCATCCCTGAGCGAAAAAGTATAGGTATAAGTGTGTTGCGGTGCCGATATGATATCAAAGCCAGCACTATTCCATTCATGCTTACTATGCGCAGGCAAAAAATTTTGCCCCAGATTGGTAGGATCGAAAGCTGCCAACAGTTCAACATAATCGTTCTGCACTACAGCATTGAACGTACTCTTATCCCTGAAAGTGACCAAGTAGGAAAGTGCAGTCTCATTATCAGTTCGGTTAAATTTGGTATCAAAATAATAGGTGGATGTCAATTGAGGGCCATGGCTCAACACAATCCCACTATTGGGGAAGAAATATCTGGTGATCAGGGGGTTCAACTTGATATAATTGCTCCTGGGCACATAACCCACTTCAGCGGTATAATTTTTCCCAATCACTTCATGCTGCCAGGAGATCAGCCATTTGCGGCTACTATATTGCAGGTTGGCCGCATGTGCATAATCGTTACCGCTTACCAATGGGCTAAAGGATTTGATGAAAATGGCTTTCCCCGTCCAGGTATTATTGGAAGGCGCCAGATTATATTCAAACCCAAGGTTTCGGTTGTATTGGGAATAAACAGGTGCTGCAGAATCTTTGCCGGGGTGGTAGTCAATAGCCGTTTTGTCGATATAAAAAAAAGCAATATTGGATTTTTTGAACAGCTTTCTTTGCAGTGTCACTTCAGCAAAGTTTTGTGCGGGCAGTGCAGTGCTATCATTCATCTTGGCCGTTTCCATATCCATCCCCCCAATGCGCCAGTTCTTATCCAGTTTGCCACTAAGCCGGGCTCCTGCATTAATGGGAGCTGTCAGCCCAATCCGTCTGGAAAAAAATGGTCGAACATTGGTATAGCCGAGGTTGGAAAACAGGTCGGCATTTTCCAAAAAAAACTGACGCTTTTCTGGATAAAAAAGTTCAAAGCGACTGAGATTGGTCACTTGCTTATCCACGTCCACCTGCGAAAAATCGGGATGCACTGTCAGGTCCAGGTTGAGTGAAGAAGACATCGAAATCTTGGCATCGAGGCCCACATGCTTTATAAAATTGGCTGGCGTAGCAGCGATATAATCTTTTGATACCCCAGTAAGCAAATAAGGAATCAGTGAAATATTGGAATGGTGTTCGGGCAAAGGCTCATCCCACACCAGCGTACCGGTATAGGAAAGCGATGCGGTAGGAAACTGTCTTGGCACCGGCGCCCAACTTGATTTTTCGGTAGTTTTTAGGTCGTTCCGGCTAAAATTGATCCCCCACTCCCTAATCCCTTTTTTGTAGCGGATGGTCTTAAATGGAATCGCCGCTTCCCAAATATATTTTGTAGCATCATTTTTTACTGCAGATACCCATCGGTTGTCCCAGTTCAGGTCTACTTTTCCACCATCATACATGGTTCCATCCCATTGGGCACCAGCGGCGTTGGCACCAAAAGAAAAACCGGTGGTCTGGTCGCCATAGGTATCCATGAACAAAAGAAAATTATCATTCTTGCCAAAATTAAAATCCCGGCGCATGGACTCAACCATATTGGGACCTTTAATAGCAGGCTTGTAGCAGGTTGCCAATATATACAGGTTGTCATTGTCATAAGTCATGCGTACTTCGGTGGGCACATTGGAACAACTGCTATCCATAGGCAGCACCATACAAAAATCCGTTGCCACCTGTGCATCCAACCAGGCTTTTTCGTTCATCACCCCATCTACTTTTATAGGGGAGGAAGCCCGGGTAATATAGTACTTGAAAACTTCGTTTTTCTTCTGCGCATATAAATGGCCCACTATGGAAAACAGGAACAAAATGCAAGGAATACTTCTCAATTCAGCTATGTTGGGTTTTGGTCACAAATAATTTCTGAAATTACCCCCTTATGCATTCATGACAAAATATGGAAAATTAAATTGGATAAAAGGAAAACATATCTTTGCTGGGTTAGCTCGGCTAAGATGACAATAGCTGATTCTATTATTTAAAAACCAGTTTAACAAAATCTTCTATAAGACAGAAGCTGGATGAATGGTTTGATTTTTAATTTAGCGAATGTTATTCCGTAAAACTGCTTGTACTTTTATTCTTGTTTTGAGCCTGCCAATATTTGCTTTAAGTCAGCAATGGGTTAGCGGAAAAATATATGATACCACGGGTGAAATCATAACTGCCGCAATAACGGTGCAGAATGTTTCCCAAAACAAATACACGATATCCAATCTGGAGGGCAGTTATAAAATACCGGCCAAAGAGGGTGACCTGCTGCTCTTTTCCTCCTCTTCTTATTTGCGTGACAGCGCCTTTGTGACCCATTTTATGCTTAATGCCGGTTATGATGTATCACTGAGGGAACGCGTAACCACCTTAAAAGCGGTAACCGTAAAGGGGCTGAGCAGTTTCCAACTCGATTCAATTAACCGACATGAAGGCTATGACCCTTTCAAAAAAAACAGATTGATAACCTTTGACAAAGGGAACTATGAAAAACCCAGGGATGGTGTGGGCATTGTGTTTTCTCCACATTTTTTCCTTAGCACCAAAGAAAAACAACAAAAAGAACTGAACAAAAGGCTGGCCGATGAGGATAAGGATGCGTATGTCGATTATAAATTCTCAAAAGAATTTGTAAACAAACTTACCCACCTAAAAAATGACTCATTGAATATCTTCCTAAAACGCTATCGCCCTTCTTACCAATTTTGCCGTTCGGCCAGTTGGCAGGATATGCTAATCTATGTGAATGATAGCTATAAAAAATTTATGAAAAAGGAAACCCCTCATTGATTGGTGCAAAAGATCTGCCCCATTTTCAATTTGATATCCAAAACGGTTTGCTTAGTTGCTCAGACGTTTTTCGAAACAAACACTATTTGCCATTTGGGCATATTGGCCATAGTTGGGGATAATGTTATAGCCACATTTTTTATAAAGACCAAGAGCATCTGGCTGCCTCTTGCCAGTTTCCAATACACAGGTATCATACAACAATTCTTGAGCCCAGGCTTCCAATTCTGCAAGTATCATGGAGGCAATTCCTTTGCCTCTATAATCCGACACGGTGTACATCCTTTTTACCTCTATGATGCCGGGGGCATATTCCCGAATAGCACCACAGCCAATAGGTCGCCTACCTTCATAAGCCAGTAGCACAAATTTGAGCTTATCGGTTTTGTTGAACTGCGCATAAAAGGCATGGTCATCCCCATCCAATATCGCCAACTCAGCATCCAGTTGGTTGACAAGCACCATAAAATCCTGGTTTTCCGAATCAGTTCTTATTATAGTAACCATAATTTATCAATAAAGAATAGGCACTCATCAAAAGCATGATAGCTCAGCAATGCTGTTATTAAAAATGAAGTTACATTTTAAAATATATACGATGGTCTAAAAAAAAGGGTTTGATCAGCGGGTGTATATGAAATCTTACAACGATACCGATTGTAGCACTTTCATTGCTTTGCCAACATCTTGGATGTTTACAAAAATATGGTCATGATAAAAAGCAGCCACTACATTAGAGCTAATCCCATTATCCGAAAGTGCTTTGGAAAATGCGGCTGTAAGACCAACCGCTTCCAGCGAGGAGTGTACGCTCAGTGTAATCCATCCAGCAATGAACGAATAATGAAGTCCCAATTCATCTGCTGATTGCTTGGCCAAAATCAAGGTATAAGCTTCTTCTTCCTTGAAACACATAATGGCATCATGCCCTTTTGCCAGGTCAATATCAGGCAAGCTGCAAAAAACAAATTCACCAGACTGTTGTATTGGCTCTATGTTCTTTAATAAAGTCTGGAGACTCGTTTCGCCATTCGCTTTATCCATATAATCATTTTGTATTGCTATCTTTTCCCAGTGATGGGTCATCGACCTTGCTTCCCTAAAACAAGAGCGGGGTTTCTATTTGAAACCCCTGCCCTACAAATATCGCCTTATTTTCAAAAGCCAATCGATCTGATAAAGAAGATTAATTTAAAAGAAAACCTGCACCAACTTGAAAAACCTGGTTTTTATAAGCCGGCGTGTTAGAAGTGCCATCCCCATTATTGTTTTTAAAATCGATGGTATAGCGGCCATAAATAAATAGAAAGCTATTCACATTCACATCAACACCAATCACACCTCCAAATATGTTTTTTGTGATATTGCTGTTTTCGTTGTTCACCGTTTGCACATATGAGGTGCTCCCAGTCTTGAACGAGGTTTTGGTGGACAATAAATAAGAATATTGCGGGCCCAAAACAATACCAAATGTTTTGATTGGGCTGATCCTCAACAAAAGGGGGATATCCAAAAAATTAAGATAGCGCTTATAATCATAAGACCCGATAAATGTAGAGCCCGTTGCATGATAGCCCTTTTGGGAGAACAGCAGTTCCGGTTGCAGACCAATCACATCACCCAGTGGCAATTGAAACACAACGCCACCGTTAAACCCATACAAGGGGGTGGAAGAAAAGCCACTTCCATTTGTTTTAATAATTGAAGCCATGCTGAGCCCCCCTTTGATACCCAATCTGGGGACCTGATCATCTTTATACTTATCGGGTGTTTGGGCCTGAACTGTTGCAAAAGCAAAAATCAACAAAGCCAATAGACAGTTTCTTGACATCATAAAAGGAGTTTTGAGTTAGTAAGAAAAAGCAAAAATATATAAACTGGACTGATGATGGCAAAACTTGCTTTGTTAAAATGTATGCGTACACCCACTTTCATTTATAGGAATGGGGGTTAGGCATCAACGTAGCTATTTAAAAAGATGGGCATCAAAAAATCAAACTGGAAACCCAGCAAAATATATATGCAAACTTATCCGTTAATAAAAACTTTAGAAAACTGATGAAGGGGAAGTCTAGCAAAGCAGGATGATACAGACCCGTTTACTTGGTCAATAGCAAGGGTATGCAAATTGTTTAAACAAAAAAATAAGAGGAAAACCGGAAGCTGTCGCAAATTATCGATCGATATAACCCAGTTTCGCAATTAATTTTATATCTTGGCCGTAATACAATATTATGAAAACAACTAGCATCAACTTTCCAAGCGTTTTTGAAACTGCTTTCGGCAATACGGAGAATTCCGCGACCGACCAATTGAATGGGTTAAAAGTCAAAAAGGGCGACAACTGGTACATCGTTGGCAACCTTGCAAAAAAAGGGGGCATCAACCCAGGCCGGATAACCAATGCATCCCCAGAGGAAGAAGATTATGAAATCCTTTTCAAAGCCGCTTTGGTAAATGTGGTAGACAAGTTAGAACAACCGGTAGCCGTTACGTTGGGATTCCCTTTTTCTACCTATAATGTTTACAAAACCCCTGCTGAGCAGTTTCTTGGCAAGCGACATTTTTTGGTGGAATACGATACCCAAACCTTCAACATTAAAGGCTCGACCCGTAAAACCACTTTCGATATAGAACGTTGCGAGATCATTCCCGAAATCGTTGGCAGTATCATTGGATTAAAGAAAACCGATGCCGCTCCACAAAATGATAATTTTATTGCCATCAGTTTTGGTTTTGGCACCATTGAGGGTGGTATGGCATCAGGCAATGGCCTGGTACATCGTACCTGTTTCAGTTCGCATGGCATTCGGTATGCAGTGAACAACTTGGCGAGGGAACTGAATATGAAATATTATCTGGAGATGAAAAACATCCAGCAACTGGATGATGCTTTTATGAAAGGCTCTGTTTTCACAAACCGCAAAAGGATCGATATAAGCGAGATGCGGAAACAGATCTTGTCACAATACTATCGCGAGGTGGTATCCCCCTTGTTGCGTGGTTATTTTACCGATCAGGATTTTGAAAGCTGCCAGAAAATTGTGCTGATGGGCGGTGGGGCTTATTACAACGATCTTACCAATTTGGTTGCAGAAGAATTCAAAGGCTTTATACCAGTGGAAGTGGCTTCGCAACCTGAGACCCTGGCCAGCATCGGATATCTGTACAATTCACTGCGGATATCAGATAATAAGCCAGCCCGCTGTTTGGGTATCGACCTAGGTAATTCGAGTTCGATCGTATCCCTGTTTGATAAGGAAACAAACCTACCATCATAAATATTTTGAGTAAGATTAAAAGTTTTTTTGGTATCCTGGAGAATGCGTTCAGCATCCCGGAGCATATGACCGTGAACGGATCCATCGATGCGGATACCTCAGGGCGCATCATTGGTTTGGTAACCGGTGATGTGAAGGCCAGTGGTAAAATAACCATCAACCCAGAAGGGATTGTGAGGGGCAATGTATATGCAGGCGAATTATTGCTATATGGAAAAGTTTTTGGCAGTGTTTTCTGCACCAATAAGGCTACACTCATGAACCGAAGCTATATCCAAGGGAATGTAAGGAGTGTATCAATAGAAACAGAAGAAGGCGCTGTTATTGATGGGATGATCGAAAACAATGGGTCACTGATAGACCAGGCGCCTGACCCTATTCCTGCAAGCAGCGTTGAAAAGGAAGAGCCGGTGCAAGAAAAGGAAGAAGTAAGCGAACCTTTTGTAAGTGCCAGCAAGAGCGATGATGAAAATCCAGAACATTGGTTCTAGCTCCAAACCATTAGAATAACCGCTCAAAAAGGATACGATCAACTTTAAATTTTACTTCCTTCCTCTATGTTGGGCGATTATATTATATGGATACTAGCCCTTCTGTTCTTCGATCTACCCTCTTCAGATTCATTATCACCCAAAGGGTCCATCATTCCCCTTCCAAGGGTTTCAATCCGATCTGCATCGATACCCAACAGGCTAAGTTCGTTTTTGATAAAGGATGCCCGTTTTTCGGATAACAGTCTGTTTTCTTCTATCCCTCCAATATTATCCGTATAACCAATCACCAACAACTTTTTTTCGGGGTGATGAGAAAGAAATGTTTCGGCTCGGTCTAAATAATTTTTTAAGATACCGCCCAATGCATAACCCTTCTCATCGGGGCTAAAGAAAACACTATAAGGCTGCACCAAATCCGCATGAATGTTGTTGGTGCCCATATTATCGTAGGATCTTTCAACAATCACTTCTTTGGGCGGCTTTGAGCGTTCCTCTTCCAGCATTTGCTTGTGCAGGTCCAATTCTGATTTCAATTTGTTGATCTTTTCAAAATTCACCACGATAATTTCCTTCGGCACTTCCACTATTTTTTCTATTGGTGGTTTGAGTTTCTCCGCTTCCAAAGCTGATGAAAGTGCCTCAACTTTTTTATTGGCCTCTCCCACTTCTTCATTAGCCTTGTTAAACCTATATTTCAGGTCGAAATCCTTATTCTCCAAACTTGAATAGTTGGCGTTTTTCTTTGAGATCTCAAAATCATGCTCATACTTTAGGTTCTTGTTTCCTTCCTGCAATAGAGCCAATTGGTTATAACCGAAAAATAAATGCCGAAGCAACCATCCTAAAATAAATGCACCGAGTAGACCTGCAAACATGGGCAACACGCAAGCAAGGTTAATGGTCAAGAAAAAAACATGTTGATTGATTTAAAATTATTTTATTCAAGGTTTTGAAAGCAGAAAATACGATAGCAGAATAGAAACATCCTAATACCATAACATCAGATCATTGAGAAATTGCTTTTATAATCATCAATCCAATCTCATGAAAAACTATTTTCTCAAATGAAAATCACCTATGTAAATATAGAAAGGCAGTTGGACCAGCACCGCGATAGAAGTTAATTTTTGGTTATCAAAGCACCAATATTTCTGGCTAAAATCAAATGATGCATCTAAGTATTTTACTCAATTAGTAAGAGGAGCCTAAACGTTTTCCCAAAAAAATATCATTTCTTTTCTTTTGACTGATATGATGTTTCAAATGCATCTCAGCAAACTGAAGCCATTCTATAGCATTAAAATACCCTAGTCCGGGATGCTTGGTTTTTCCTTTGTACCCTGTTTTGGCAACAACGATTTGAGCTTCTGCAAATTTATTTTTCAAATCCATAAGTGAATCCATGATCAACTCATTATTTGTAGGCTGTGGGATATATGCATGCTCCGGTGAACCCTGAATACGTTTTTTGGGGAAGCTATTATTTTCAAAAAAGTTTTTGGCCGCAGATGACATTTCATTCAGCGCATCATCATTCGAGCTTGCACAAATCATTGCCTGCTCCAAATAATAACAGGTCTCAATTATCAAATGCATATACAATTGTCCAATTGACCAAAAATCTGGAGCTGGTTTAGCGATTAGTTCGTCGAAACTGTATTCCCCAAGGGCTATAATCCAAATATCGATTGCTTGTATGGGATCTTTCATGATGCATTTTGGGTTAATTGTTCAATTTAATCATCTTTTTTGACGGGCATTAGACAAACTCTTGTAATCAATTTGTAATCACGGTGATACCTAATCGTAAAGATCAATATTAAATTTTTCGTTTTTGAAATATATTACCCAGTTTCCTCGTTTTAGCGAAGATTCTATTCCTTATCCAATATCCAAAAACCAAATTGATGGCCCTGAAGAAATTTTCAGGAAAAGAGGTGGCTCTCTTTCTTATGTTTATTTTATGCCTATCAGGATGGAATCCTGTACAAGCGCAGCTTACGGCTAACTTTACACCCAGTATCACTTCTGGGTGTTCACCCTTAGCAGTTAGTTTTACCAATACATCAACGGGCACTAGTGCATCTTCCATTTATACCTGGAACTTTGGTAATGGGAATGGCATTACCACCAGTATTAAATCAAATCCTGTTGCGGCCACTTATTTTATCGGGCAGAACTATACCGTCACACTCACCGTTCAGGATGGGGCGCAAGTCTCAACCAAAACGGCGATTATTACTGTATACAAAAGTCCGGTGGTAAATCTTTCTGCAAGTCCAACTACGGGTTGCACACCTCTTCCCGTTAGTTTTATAGGCACGGCTACTCCGGGAGATGGAAGTATAACCGGATATTTTTGGGACTATGGGGATGGCAATACCTTGAGCGGAAACTCAGCCAATGTATCAAATACTTACGCCTTCCCCGGCACCTATGCTGTTAGTCTAACGGTTACTAATAGTTATGGATGCGCCAACACATTAAAGAGAAACAACCTGATCACGGTATATCCTGCGCTGGTGCCCGCATTCAACGTGGATTCTGCCACCATCTGTAATCTTTCACAATCGGTCAATTTTACCAATAGCTCTACGGGGCAGGGTCCACTCACCTATAACTGGAATTTTGGGGATGGTATCAGCAGCAATCTGCCAAACCCTTCGCACCAATATGCCGCCAAGGGAAGTTATAATGTGAGCCTTGTGGTGAGCAATGGTTACGGTTGTTCATCAACGTTAACTAAGCCCGCCCTGATACAGGCCGCGAACTTTACGGGCGATTTCACCACAGCCATCCCGCTTTGTACAGGGAACAGCATTAATTTTACCAACAAGAGTTCACCTACACCCACAGGTAGTCCCTTATGGTCATTTGGTGATGGAGGAAGCGGCATTGGGGTAAACTATACCCATGTATATAACGCACCGGGAAATTATACGGTTACGCTCTATGAAAAATTTGGTAGCTGCCCTGATACTATCACAAAAACGGTTTCTGTTCTATCATCGCCAACCTTAACCCCCTTTATCATTAGTAAGGGAGCTAGTTGCCAGTCGCCCATGCTTGTCAGTTTTAAGGATACCAGTTCGGCAGCGGTTTCGTGGCATTGGAATTTTACAGGTAACGCAAAAGATACTTCCAACTTGCAATCGCCCAGTTTTTTATATAAAAAAAATGGCAACTACACACCCACCTTAACGATATCAAACGCAAATGGATGTACTTCTACCATTTCGGAACCCATCAATACTGCTATGCCAACGGCTACCATCAAGGCCGATACCATATTGATCCCTTCAGCTATTTATTGCTCAGACGTGCAGGCTACTTTTACCGCCATATCCCAAGATACACTGGCTACTTATTTTTGGTCTTTGGGCGACGGCACCACTTCTACCCTTCCCAACCCAACACATGTATATTCGAAACCCGGCACCTATACCATTACCCTGAATTTTACAACCATTCATGGCTGTACCGGTTCGGCCTTCCCGCCTTACCAAATTACGGTGTACCCAAAGCCACACGCCATTTTTACGGCAAAGGATTCTTTGCCCTGTGTGAGCAACCAATTGGAAGCATTTACCAATCTAAATGATAGTGCCGCAAAATTTACATGGTTCTATGGGGATGGCAGCGCTGATGTCAATAACAATATTTACCATACCCATCTTTATAAAGATTCTGGTTCTTATACCATTTCTTTAATTGCATCGACTCCTGGTTGCAAAAACGATACGTTTACGCTTACCAAATATGTAATTACCACCATTGTTCCCACTTTAACGGTAACAAACAACTGCGATAGTAACCGATCCAGTGTAGCACTAAATGTAAAGCCACCCGGAGCTTCAGAATATATCTGGAGCTATGGCGATGGATCACCCAACGATACAAACTATACATATATTTCTGTCAGAAACCATTTGTATCCCGCTGCAGGAACATACCAAGCCTCGGTGACTGCTATTATCGGGTCTTGCATACAGACCACCGGTCCGATCAATGTCAATATCCTGCCTAAGCAAAACCCCATTCTTGGTTCGCCCAAAGATACCATCTGTGCCAATGCAAGTTTGCCCTATACCATTAGCGGGCTCGATACAAACTATCAAAGCAAATCGAATGGATCGGGCAGCTATTATCATATTATCAATTGGCAATACAATGATGGCACATTGGTTTCTCCCAAGGGAAATACGGGGTTTAAGACTTCCTATTCAGGTAACTTATCTGGTTTGTTGCAAGGGAAAGACAGTATCCGTGTGATTATCCAATCAGCCTATTTTAATTGCTATGATACCAGCAATTATTTACCCATCCATATTATGGGGCCTATTGCGGATTTTGGTGCACAAAATTCTCTATGCTATCAATCGCCCATCATCTTTACAGATTCATCCAAAATTACCGATGGCGTGCCCATTGTAAAATGGCAATGGAGTTATGGTGATGGGAATACGGATATAAGAACAACTGGTGATACTGTGCAGCATCAATATGCGTTCCCCGGAACTTATGCTGCGAAACTAACAGTTACCGATTCCAATGGCTGCACTTCAAGTGCTATCCTGACCGATACCAATATTTATATCTATGGAGCAAAAGCTGCTTTCACTTATGCACCGGGCACCATTTCCCCGGGTTATCCCATCAGTTTTTATAATAAAACAGTCAAGAATACTGGCGTAACTTATTACTGGCATTTTGCCAGCGATGGTTCCACTTCTACAAGTGCCGATTCACTGAAACATATATTTGCGAATATCGGTACTGACACGGTGATGTTGATTGCCTATTCGTCTAAACCAGGGGTTTGTAACGACACTTTGATAGAGGTATTGCCGATCAAAAATATTCGGGCCACATTTGTGTATACCCAGCAGTATATCAACAATTCGAACTGTCCACCGGTAGTGGTAAATTTTGTGAGCACTACTTATAATACCATTGGTCTCCATTGGGATTTTGGTGATGGGGGAACTGCTAACAATAACCCCAACCCCAACCATACTTATCAATTACCCGGCACTTATATCGTAACGCTTACCGGAATTGGTGCAAATGGAATTACCACCACTTATCAGGATTCATTGACCATCAAAGGACCTTCTGGGAGTCTGTATTCAAGTCTCCAACAGGCATGCATACCCGCAGTTGACACTTTGCATACCACTGCCAGCTATGGCGGAGCCTATACCTGGGATTTTGGTGATGGCACCGTAATTACCACCGCTGATACACTGGCCGTGCATACCTATATTTTACCGGGTTTATTTACCCCTGCATTGATATTGACGGATTCAACCGGATGCCAGATCACATTCCGGTACGACCATCACTTGTTGATGGATACTTTGCATGTACAATTAGGCCCTGCCGTGATACTTTGCGATACAGGCTCGGTTACATTCGGACCACAAATATTGAGTTTTGTTGCCGATAGTTTGGGATACCCACTCCAATATCATTGGGATTTTGGCACTGGTAATGCTGCCGACACTTCAAACTTGGCCAACCCGACATTCCACTTCTATAATAAGGGCGAATATATCAGTTCTTTACAGGTACAATCCCCAATTGGTTGTGTGGGCACAGCCTATGATACATTAAATATCATCGGGCATTTTGTGATGCAAAAACCACCGGACACTACCATTTGTATTGGAGGCACGGCTACGTTGATTGCAGGCGGTGCTTACACCTATAACTGGTCGCCCAGCTCCAGCTTGAATACCAATCAAGGTGATAGTGTTGTGGCTCGCCCCAATACAAGCACTTTATATACCGTAGTTGGTGAAGATAAATACCATTGCTTTTTGGATACGGTGCAAACGATGGTAACTGTAGATACGCTTCCTTCTATTGTGATGCCCCCGAACTATGCCGTGCTACCGGGCGATGATGTACAGATAGACCCAACAGTAAGCGCCGATGTGGTTTCATGGAACTGGGCCCCGCCACTGTACCTGAATTGCACCGACTGCAGTTCTCCCATCAGCACCCCATTAACCCCCATTACCTATACCCTGACCGTGAAAACGGCTGCGGGATGCACCATGTCAAAAACCGTATCCATCAAACTGCTGTGTTCAGAAAAAGCGGTGCAGATGGCCAATGCATTCAGTCCAAATGACGATGGGAACAATGATTTCTTTTATCCTGCCGGAAAAGGAATCAAACAGGTAAAACATTTTCAGGTTTTTTCCAGATGGGGACAGCTTCTGTATTCGAGATCTAATTTTCCTCCGAACGATTTCAGATATGGATGGGACGGCACATTGAATTTAGCCAAGCAGGCATCGGGCACTTATGTGTACATCGTCGAGATAGAGTGCTTTACCGGTGAAAGCTTTTTATTAAAGGGAACCGTTGAATTATTGAGATAGAGAAATGAGATTGAAAAAAATTATAACAGTATTCCTTTTGTGGTTTGCGCAAACAAACGCAGTTCATGCGCAGGACCCCTCCTTTTCACAATTTTTTTCCTCACCGTTAACATTGAACCCCGCATTGACGGGCAATTTTGATGGTGAGTTCAGGGCCGCCGGAAATTATCGCAACCAATGGCCGAGTATCAACAATGCCTTTATCACTTCTACTGTTTCGGTGGACATGCCCATATTGAGGGATCAGCTTCGTCAGGGAGATCGCTGGGGTCTTGGTTTCATGGGCATGAATGACAAAACAGCCGATGGCATTTTGACTAGTAATTTCTTTTCCTTGTCCACCGCCTATCATAAAACGGTTGACGAAAATGGCCTGCATCGGATCAGCTTGGGTTTTCAGGGATCCTACTCAAACAAAATATTAGATGGTCCTAGACTTCACTTTCTGGATGGGTTGCAGGTGGATGGAACCTGGCTCCCCTCCTCTTCCGAACCAGAAAATCTCCGCACCATCACCGCACATTATTTTGATGCGAATGTGGGCGCTCTGTACAACGGTTCACTGAATGGTACCAATGAAGTTTATCTGGGTGCTTCTGTATACCATATCAGCAGCCCAAAGGAAACATTTTTAAATAATAATACGATTGTGGTGCCAACCCGGCTAACGATTCATGGTGGTGGATTTTTTCCCTCCCCATCAGGTAATGGTCCATCTTGGTATGTGAGTGCCGTGTATAATCGGCAGGCCACCGGAAATGAATTGGTTTTGGGAACCGCTATGGAACTCAGCGCCAGCAAGGATGAAAACAACCCGGTAAACTTATATATAGGAGTTTGGACCCGGGTGAACAATGTCACCGATGCGGCGATCCCTTATGTAAGTCTTGACTATGGAAATTTTAATTTGGGAATGACTTATGATGTCAATATTTCGCCATTAAAAAAAGCCAGCTATGGAATGGGGGGTATTGAAGTAGCACTCATCTATACCTTACTTAAAAAAGATCACACCGTTGAAAGCCGGGTACAGTGCCCAAGGTTTTAATCAATAATTCGTGTAGGTCCTATTGAAACTATTTATTTACCATTTCGAATACTTATTGGAACCAATAATTTCAGACTAAAATTTCTTCCCATATTATATACGCCTGTTCTTCCAGTCACATTGTTGACGTCGGTGTATTTTAACCTGCTCATATTACTTTGATAGGCCACATCAGCCAGATTGTTAACACTAAAATAGATGGAACAAACCTGTTCTTTTTTGGAAAAAATTTCAGTGCCCAATCCAATATTGAGCAAGGTATAACCCGGCGTCACGGTTTCGTTTCCAAATTGGTAGTAAATTTTATTCTGTTCAAAATAATGGTCTATCCCAAAGCTTATATAGGAATGATTAAGGGTCTTGTTTATTTTTGAAATTATAAATTTCAATTTGGATTGCCATTTATCGGGTGGCGTATAGGGAAGGTGCTTGGCAGCATCACCCACATTCAATTGGATTGCATTTACGGTGCTATAAGCCGTTTCGAAATTCAACCAGTTAATATTTTTGGGGTGAATATCCAACATCATTTCAGCACCGGAAATAACTGCATCTCCCGAAATATATTTAAAAGCAGGTCCCGAAAAACCAGCAACAAAATCGGTACGGATGGAATCGCCCCCAAAAACACTTTCCAGTTTTGCGGGAAAAATATAATTATTAATCTTATTGGTAAATAGGTTTAACTCGGCACTGATATCATCCGAATTCAAACCTATGGTAGCATCCAACTGCAAACTGTTTTCAGGTTTTAAATTATGATCGCCAATTTCATAAAAGGGGGTGCCATCATGTATTCCGTTTTGTCCGCTTTCAGCAGCCGTGGGTGCTCGAAAGCCCCTAGCCAGATTCAGTTTGGCATACCATGCTTCTGAAAAATCATAGGTGATACCCAGACTGCCAGAAAAACCAGAAAAATCAGAATGATAATCTGAAAAACGCACAATCGAGTTTATGTCTGGATGGGCAATGCGATTGCCAACTGAGTCTGTATAGAGTGCATCCCCATGCATATATCTCGAATCAAATCTCAGTCCACCTGATAAGGTCAGTTTTTTAAATGATTTTTTAGCAATGGTATAAGCACCAAAATCAAAAAGACTGTATTCTGGTAACACGAATACAATTCCCCTATCTTCTGAATATTGTTGCATGCCATTGATACCATAGGAAACCTCCCATTTATTTTTCAAACCCAACACATGTTGTAGATCGTAGTTGATGGTTCTTAGGAAAAAATAGTTATTATAAATATCACCCTTGGTAATATCATTGGCTTCCTGACGGAAATTTTCCTGAAGACCAACACGAACATTTATTCTACCGGAGCCAACCACAAAGCTATTGTCCCAAACTGCTTTGTAATGTCGTACATGCTGGTGTATGATCGGATAATTAAAGTAGTGAGTAGATTCAGATTCCGGGGCAAGTCCCAGACTATCCGATCCATCGGATGCCAAATAGTGTTTGGTAAATTGGCCAGTGGCACTATCACGGGCACCTTCTATTACACCCAGTTTTAAATTGAACATGCTTAGGGTTATATTACTATAGCCCCATTTTTTGCTAATTCCAAAAATACCTTTCAGGTTGTTTTCGCTGTAACCGGAATTCCAAACATATCCATCGTATTTATTTTTATAATCATGGGCGGCCAATCCTGTACAAAGTATATTCCAGCTAAACCCCTTTTTAGTACCAGCCATATTTACCGAACCATTTATTAACCCATTATTGGTTTGGTAATTGGCCAATATACCCCCTTTAACCTGGCCTTCGGGCAATGTGGCAGGGCCCATAAAATTAATAACACCTGCCATGGCATCGGATCCATACCTCAGGCTGGCCGGGCCTTTCATGACCTCTACTTTATTGATACTGTTTTCATCTATTTCAATTCCAAACTCGTCGAACCATTGCTGGCCTTCTTGTTTTACCCCGTCGTTCAATACCACAATCCGGTTGTAGCCCAAACCACGAATGATTGGTTTTGAAATGGAAGGCCCGAGTGTAATTTGAGAAACCCCGGGTATGGCGCTAACCGCATCAATGATATTGCTGAAGACATTTTCTAACAATGAGGTCTTCCCCAACACGCTGATAGGTATTGGATTTTCTCTTTTTATAGTGGTTGCCGATTGTCCGGTTACCACCACTTCATTCAGTTCGTAACTGGTGGCAGTGAGTGTATAATTAAATTCGGTGTTGTTCATAATATTGATTTCTTGTGCATGATGCCTGAACCCAATTAAGTTTATCTCCACTACCCAGTGGCCTTTAGGAAAATTTTGCAAAACGTATTTACCTTCTTTATTGGTAATAGTGCCCTTTTTTAGATCGGGTATATAAATACTAACCCCTTCAAGCGGGGCATTATTATTGTCTACAATCATTCCGCTAAGCTGGTATTGACCAAGGCAAACCATAGTGCATAAGCAAAATGACATGGTGATCATGAATGAATAGTAATATTTCATTTTAGTTTTGATTAAATAGAAGAATTCCCCGAACCAATTGCCATGGGGATAAACTGTAAGTTGAAGTGATTAGGAAATCCTAAAATCTGGCGGCTGGAAATTGTGCTTCTGGAAACTGGGAAGCGCCGAAGAATCATCTTTAAAAAGATAATGGGCAGCGGCATTGGGAGGAAATATAAAATGGTGGATGGGTGAAATGGCGCTATATAAACTAAACATCCATTTCAACAAGTTCATGTTGATGGGATGTTGGGAATGTTGATTCCTTTTTATTTGGTTAAGAAGATCCTCAAAAAATCCATGCCATTTTGTTTCGTCAACATCTTTTGTGATACAGAGAGAAAAGCTAGAGCCTATTTTTCTAATTGATTTAATATCGTACAAAGAACCATTTAAAAAAACTTCCCGGTCATCCGTTTTTGCTTTTATGTAGGAGGAACTGTCAAGAACCATAAGACTATCCTTGGTATCGGTATTTTTTGCCGAGCTGAATTTATAATAACAAATAGCATGGACAATAGGCTGCATATTAGGGATCAAAATCACCCCCAATTGCGAGATTCCATATATGGACACTACTATTATGAATACCGCTTTTTTCATACAAGAACGGCTCTAATATAGATATAAATTTCCACATTCGTCTTCCGCATGTCTTAGTTCAAATCTTGATTTTCCTTATCAGCAAGGGCTGGCGTACTCGACCCAGCAAGAATCACAGGTACTTCACGCAGAGGCGCAGGGAGCGCAGAGTCATACTAACATTGACCCCTCTGACCCCTCAGTGCATACCTCCCTTAACTCTGTGGTAGATATTTTCATCGCAAGTAGTTCTTGATTCACCAACCCAAGACAACTATAATTTTTGTTGAACAAATCAATTGTTCAAATCATAAAATGTGATTTTCTATTTTTGGGTTCGTTACAATAGATATAAAGTGATGGCTACCCCATCTTATAACTCGAAATCGAAAAGGTCTTTCCCTATTTTAATAAGCTAATAAATGAAACAGGTTGATACCTATTAAACAGCAGCAAATAAAAATAAATAAGCCCGCTTTTGGGCGGGCCTTTTCAGTAAGTCATTCCCGAACTATCATCGATCTTACTTATTGTGTGCCTAAAGCAGTTGGCAAGCATTGTTACCTAACAATCAACATCTTAGGTTTTTTCTTTTTATAACAACCTAAAATAAAAATGGCAAATATGAAAATTGACAAACTTATGTGGAACGCCTCCAATCCATCATGTAACACATTGCACAAAAGCTGTTATACAGGGGCATTGATTATAAGCCAGGAGCAACTATGCTTTAATTTAAAACCTGAAGGAGCATGATCAAAACAACCTTGCTTTCGTAAAAATAATGTCCACCCTACATACTCATCCCTTCGCTGATTTCTACAAATAGTATACCTTCTAAAGCCTTCCTGTTCGGGAAACATAAACGAATGAGGTCTCAAAGCGGGCCATTATCCATTTTTTGTATATCATTTTGCAAATAGGTTTTCTTTGGGTTATTTTTGATCAGCTTTTTTAGTATCTCCCTTGTTAATTCCTCTAGCCTTTCAGTCTGGTTGTTCAATTGCATCTCCGCATCAATACGTGTTTGCTGAGCCTGTAAATCCAACCGGCTTATCTGGCTTTTCAATTGATAAAAACCCTTTATTTCGTCGGAAAGCATAGCATATTGGAATTTGTCCCGAGCAAGTAAAACGGCACAATATTGGCTAAGGGCATCCACTGATTTTTCAGTCATTTTTATAAAACATAGGTCGAGCGTATTTAACAACTGCAGGTAGCGGAGCCAGCCATTATTTATTTTAAATGAAATGGCAAAACTTTCCATAGCGAGTTGTACGAATGTAGCAATTTTATCTTCCAGGCCGAGCCAGATTTTAAGCGCATAATTATCTTTTTCAGCAAATTCATATGGTTTCTTCATGGAATGAGTTGCGGAAAAGCAGACATTGGTGCAAACAACTTTTCCTTCCAATGCGAAATAGGCAAATGGTTTATCAATGTAAACGGTCCCTTTTCGATTTAGGTGAAGTACGTTTTCCAAATGTTGAATAAACTTTGTTGTGGACGCCATTTCTGTCGCAAGCATTTTATCATTGACATCTCCATTTATCGCACCAGGTATCACAACACTTTTCTTAAGGTAAACCAAATACCCATTGTTTAATAAATACGGATTCCAGTTAGAAAGAAATGCTAATCTATCATAAAACTCCTGAGATATGCAAATAGTACAGTTCTCGCCCTGCTGATTCTTTGCAACTATCTTCTTATGCTGTGGCTGTCCACAAAAACGGGCAAGCCCGAAAACTTCCCTGAATTTCAATTCCATTTCATCGAATGTGGCTGTGCAAATCTGGTAGTGAAACTTATACAATGCCTTATTCATTTTCATGAAATTGTAATCGGCATAAAATAGAAACGAGTAGAACTCAACAAAATTCCTCTTTGATCTCGCCAACATTAACTATTTAATCGGTTTGAATATTGGCAGATTTCCAAACCCAATTGTGTATCTGGAAACCTGCCTATGATAATTATTTCTCCCACCAAGCTTTGTAAGTAGTGGTTTCAGTTCCTCCCATTTGTTGAACGGCCTTCTTATAGTTAACGCTGTTTATTGATTGCTCTGTTACAGGGTAAAGAAACCTGGATGGGATATTTCCTCCATTCAAATTGGCGTTACCTCCTGTCTGAAAAGCGGGATAACCGGTGCGGCGATATTCTATCCATCCTTCAAACCCATTATTAATATTTGCCAACCATTTTTGAGTAATAATCTGTTTCATAGCGGAGTCAACAGAGGAATTGTCGAAAGCAACAGTATTATACGCCAAGTAGTTGGCGGCTGTAACTGCATCCAAACCGATTTCAGCATAAGCGCCAATCACCCCGCTATTGTAATACCCTGATGCGCTGCCTGAAATCAATCCCTTCAATGCTGCTTCTGCAAGAATAAATTGTTGCTCTGCATAAGTCATTATTCTGGCTTTGATCAGTGCTTTATTTGAACCTGTGGTAAAGCTGGTATTGAAATTGGATGCAGCATTGCTCTGGGTGGAAGTAGCATCTACCACTATTGGTAATCCACCGTAATTGGCAAAGCTAAATGCTGCACCGGAAGGAGTGTTGGCGTTTACCCTAAAATAGTTTACCATGCGTGCGCTGTCTGCAGTTGCAACAAATACATCGAACAATGTACTATTCATATACTTTACCGCAAAGTCGCCTGAACGTTCTGTCAAGCTAACAAAATTATATGGTGTAGTATTCGGAAGTGCCAAGGTTCCACTGTTGGATGCATTTTGCATTAGTACATTATCAGAAACGATGGATTGCATCTCAGCACTCACATCCATTTTAGAAGACACCCTTAGCAAGTAACGTAACCTTAATGCATTAATAAACCTTCTCCATGGAGTAACGTCATGATTGGAACTGCCGACATTAAAAAGCAAATCACCATTTACAAGTCCTGCCGGATTTGCCTTTAACAAACTATCGGCCCTTCTTAAACTCGCCAATATGCCCTGACTAGGATCTGTATAAACAGTCTGCTGATTGTCATATTGAGGTGTGTAAATTCCGGTGTTGCCCTGTAAGGCCTCGCGGAATGGAATGTCGCCCCACAGTTCTGTTAACTGGGCAAATGCATAAGAACGCAGGGTTAAAGCCATTGCCTGCAATAAAGGATTTTTTTGAGTTTGTCCCAATCCATATAAAGTATTGGCATCCCTTGCTGCTTCATACATGGGCACCCAATAAGGTTCATTGGTAACTGGAGAATATCGGGTACTTTGATTATAGTAGGATGAGCTGAATGTCATATATTGGTTGTAGCCATTTCCTAATGTCCATACAACATTTGAGTTGTTATAAAATTCAGATACAATAGTATTGGACAACAGCGTACCCACATCCGGTTTTTCAAGATTATTTGGATTGATATTTACTTGCATGAGTTCTTTGGAGCAAGAGCTCATCAGGCTGCTGGCAAGTGCCACTATGATCATAAAAGCGATATACTTTTTCATATTGAAAAGATGTGTTTACTTTAAAATTTAAGACTTAGTGAAATACCCATACTCTTTGTGGATGGAATGCTCAGGAACTCCGTGCCTGGTAAAATTTGCTGACCTCGTAATGCAAGTGTTTCCGGATCTACATCTTTATTCTGTGTAAATTCCAATAAGTTCCTGCCGATCAGCGATAGATTCAAAGAAGTTCCCTTGGCATGCGCAGATAACTTTTTAAAAGTATACCCAATGTGTACTTCACGCAACTTGAGATAGCTTGCGCTATACATAAATGCTTCGTTATTGCTGGCATTGTAATAAGCATTGTAGTAAGTTGCAGCATCTACCTTAATGTTATTAGGAACAAACTTACCAGTACCGTCATCCATTACACCTTTACCAGTGATACCGGTTTCCCTGCCAGTCAAGGTTTCAACAGACATCCCACCAGCAAGAATTCCAAGGGATGTATAGGAATAAAATTTACCCCCCTGATGCCAATCCCATAAAAACCCGGCATTAAAATTTTTATACGAAAACTGGTTGTTCCAACCTAAAATAAAGTCAGGATTATAATTTCCTAATAAGTGGTCCTGTGTGCTGGTGAAAGTGGGTACTCCATTTTTATTTACAATATCTCCCTTCGTGTCGCGGACAAATGCATTGCCATACATATTACCCAGGCGTTGTCCCACTTTTGCATCGTACTGAATGGCCCTGTAGTAACGATCGTACTGGGTTACCTGTGCATAAATGTAAGTATTGATGCCACCCGGCAAAGCGGTTACCTTAGACACATTGTGACTAAAATTGAAATTCATATCCCAGTTAAATCCGTCTGCCCTGTTTGAGTGAATGGGCGAAATCTGCAACATGACTTCTAAGCCTTTGTTATTGATGGCAGCCCCGTTTACATAAGCATTTGTATATCCGGATGAAACAGGAACGGGCAATTGCACTACTTCATTTTTTGTATCTGAATTATATAAAGTAATATCAAGTGCAACCCGGCTTCTAAACAAACGTATTTCTGCACCTGCTTCTGTGGTTGTGGTGGAAGAGGGCATTAGGTTATTATTTGCCAGAATATTATTGCCAGTAGTAAGCGGGCTGCCATTGAATGGCGTATTGGTCAGATAGGTATTGTTGATAGAATATGGATCCGCATCACGACCTACTTTAGCAGCCGAAACCCTCAATTTCAAATAGGAAATGGCTTTCGGCATCGTGAACATATCAGACAGTATTCCGCTAAGCGATGCGGACGGATAAAACAGGGAATTGTTTGCCGCCGGCAAAGTGCTGGAATGATCGTTTCTGGCTGTGATATTCAAAAACAGCAGCCCCTTATAATCAAAGTCTGTAAAAGCATAGGCGCTGTATACCACTTTGTTTAATTTCTGATCCAAAGTGGGCAACTGACTTTGGGCATTTGAGAAATTATACAATCCCGGTGTGATCAAAGAATTGGCAATATCCCGGGTATAACTAATATTTTGCATGAAGCGGTTGCCACCCACCGAGGCACTCGCATTAAATATGCGGCTTGATTTTTTATGATAACTTAACAGAAAGTCAGTATTGTTTTCAAAATAGGATACATCATCCGTTCTCAAGCCGCCTGTAGGAAAACGCACAGTTGTAAAGGCACGGTGACCTTCACGGTGATCTACATAAAAATCAGTGCCCGTACGAACCATTGCAGTCCATTGTGGAGTGATGGCGTATTTGAGCGAGGCATTACCAATCATTCTGTTTTTATTAAAACTGTTTGTATTGTCATATAAGGTTACATAAGGATTATCGTGGTTGTTCCAATAACGGAACTGGTTTTGTTGATCTCTCCCGGTTTGCCAGTTTTTCTTCAGTGAATGGATATCGACATTGATGGGCATTCCGTAAACACCAAAGTAAGTATACATTACGCTTTCTGAGCCATAACCAATATTAGGGCGGTTACTGCTGTTGCTATTGATATAGTTAATAAAAACATCTGACGTTAGTTTTTTATTGAACTCATGTTCGCCCCTGAGCGAAACTGAATATCTTCTTAAATCGGTGCCAGGCAAAATCCCTCTATTATACAGGTCGCCCAATGAAAAATGGTAACTGCCATGATCGCTGGTGCCGCTCAAGCCTAGTGTATTTTGCGTGGTTAATCCTGTTTGCAAAAAAGTTTTAAAATGGTCTGCATGACCTACCCAGGGAGTAGCAGTAGCCTTTGCGCCACTAACTCCCAAGGGAATTAAATCTGCAGCCTGCAAATCAGTTCCTGGTACAGGGCTGTCAAATTGTAATACTTTTAAATTTGGGTCAAACTTTGATCCCCAGTTGGGAATATTGTTTTCTGCCGACCCACCACCGTTTATATATTGATAAGTATTCGGCGTTCCGGTTAGCGGGTATGCATTTACACCTGCACCATATTGATTTTGTAACCGGGGCAATTTTAAGGGCGTCTCAAAACTGGTGTTGGACGTAAACGTTACACCAAAACCGCCATCCGATGAGCTTCCCTTTTTGGTAGTTAGAACCACAGCTCCGTTCGCAGCTCTAGATCCGTATAGTGCGGCAGCAGCCGATCCTTTCAAAATCGTAATCTTTTCAACATCCTGAGGATTGATTTCAGCAGCGCCATTTCCATAATCCACTTCAGCCCAGGTTCCCTGGGTTGAGGCGTTTTCTATGGCATTATTAAAATAAGTTTCGTTGTTCACTGGAACGCCATCAACCACAAACAATGGTTGATTAGATCCAGAAAAGGAATTTTCACCACGGATAACTATCCGGGAGGTTGACCCAACACCTGCGCCACCATTGGTAATATAAACACCAGCCAGTTTTCCTGAAAGATTGTTGATCAGATTCGGATCCGGCACGGTTCCAAATTGCTTTGAACTTAATGCCTGAACAGCGTAACCTAATGCTTTGGATTGCTTTTTGATTCCCAATGCAGTTATAACCACTTCGTTTAAACTGCTTGAATTTCTATCCAAGAATATTGTTATTGGCTCTGTTGATGAGCGTATTTCTAAAGTCTTAAACCCAACAAAACTAATATTCAACATGGTTTTAGTTGGCACGATTATTTTAAAATTACCTTGAGCATCAGTTGCGGTTGCAGACTGCGTCCCATTCCCAGTGACAGTGGCTCCAGGAATCGGAAGCTTGTTTTCATTGTCCAAAACCCTGCCGCTTACAGTAATATTTTGACCGCTCACTTGTATTGAAAAAGCAATACCAATCAACAACTGTAAACCTACTGAAGCACCTCTATTTAAACGAGTGCTAATCACTTTTTGTATTTTAGAAAGTCTCATAATTTTTTTTTATAAATATTAATCTTGGTCTGAAATGGTTGAAAGACAAAATCAACTGTCAACGTGAAATTTTAGTGAAAACGAAGCCATATTAAAGCCTGGAAACCATAGCCACATTTAATATTCCTGAAGGAAAAACTTCCGAAATAAATAGAGAAAAAAGAGACGGTCTTATATCAAAAAGACACTGTTTCGAAGGAATAACTTTTCCCTTAACGGACAAAAAAAGAGAAAGTAAAAAGCATATTTTAGAAAAACGAGTCTTATAATAAAGAGCTTATTAAAACTGGCAGCTAGGGTCTTTGCAATTACCCCGCTTGAATCCTTCGGCAAGAGGCATGCCTTTTCTTCGGCATAGTCTCTTCCTTTGAAAAAAGAGAACCGTAAATGCCTCACATTTACATGACTAAGTGTTTTTAATTGATCATGAACTGACTTAGCATACACTTCAAAACAAGAAAACAAAAAACACTTGTCCAAAACCAAACGAACTATTAAAAACTGGCGGCTATTCAAAATAGAATTTAATTTATAACGAAGTTAGCAGCAGACAATCCAAAACATGTTATCATAACATCAAGCAATTATTAATAAAATATTACCGTCGGTCACTTTCAAAATGAAAGAAATTGGGTGAGTAAAAGATGAGCATTTAGCTTTCACCCTATGCGTTATGGAATAACATTATTATAATGCTTTCTAAATTACCCCCTTGCAGCGCAGCATAGTGGAATAAATAACTGCAAGAAGCCCAACAAACCCGCCAAATGAAAAATGGGAATTATAGAAAAGGTTATGTAGCCTTCTAATTGTTTAAGGAGACTGATGGTCGTATCCATTCGTTTTCTGAAACACGCTGCCTGTCCTTCTTTATTTTTCCGAATCGTTCTGATAATAGTTAAGTGGTCTCCCTTTTCAACCGATGCTGATTATGTTGCCATTAATGTTCAAAATCACATTTAGTTGATTAAGGCCAGCAGGTAAAAACAACAAGGCCCGCTTTTTGGCGGGCCTTGTCTGGTCGGGACGACAAGATTCGAACTTGCGACCCCTAGCACCCCATGCTAGTGCGCTACCGGGCTGCGCTACGTCCCGAACTGGTTGGTTGGTTAAAACGCAATTGTTTATAAAAAACCAAACCATTCTATGCTAGGCCATTCCATCTGCCCATTGATTAATGAGGCCGAATCTTGACCGGGGGCTGCAAATGTAGTCAAAATTTCTGTTCTCCGAAATCAGTCAACAAACCTTATCTTCGCGCAATTCTTCTTCGATGAAAATCCTCATTCAAAAGGCATATATAATTGACCCTGATTCTTCTCACAACGGAACAGCCAAAGATATTTTAATCGAGAACGGCAAAATTGCCAAAATAGCCCCCTCCATCCATGAGCAGGCAGACAAGTTGATCAATACACCCAACCTGCATGTATCCTTGGGATGGGTGGATATTTTCTCCGATTTCTGCGACCCCGGCTATGAACACAAAGAGACTATTGAAACCGGTACAAAAGCGGCGGCGGCGGGCGGGTTCACGGATGTGTTCCTGATTCCCAATACCAAACCCGTTGTGGATAGCAAGGCGCAGGTAGAATATATACGGCAGAAATCAAAATCGCTCCCGGTAAACCTCCTGCCCATCGGGGCCGTTACCAAAAATGCGGAAGGAAAGGAACTTGCAGAAATGTATGATATGAAAGACAATGGTGCCGTGGCTTTTAGCGATGGCATCCATCCCATCCAGTCTGCCGGGCTCCTGCTGAAAGCTTTGCAGTATATCAAAACATTCGATGGGGTCATCATCCAGATCCCTGATGATAAAAGCATCGGTGCCAACGGGCTCATGAACGAGGGCATCATCTCCACCCAATTGGGACTGCAAGGCAAACCCATGATGGCCGAGGAAATCACCATCGCAAGGGATATCAAACTAGCCAGATATACGGGTTCCAAAATACATTTTACTGGGGTCACTTCCCCAAAATCGCTCGAATATATCAGGAGGGCAAAAGAAGGTGGACTGAATGTCACTTGCTCGGTCACGCCTTATCATTTGTTTTTTAGTGACGAGGACATTGTGGGTTATGATACCAACCTCAAGGTATATCCGCCTTTACGAAGAAAATCCGATATCGCCATTTTGAAAGAGGCGGTGATGGATGGCACCATTGATTCAATTGCTACACACCATCGCCCACATGAATATGATAGCAAAGTGTTGGAGTTTGAATATGCAAAATATGGGATGATCGGACTGGAAACCTGTTATGCCATTCTTAATACTTTATTTCCGACCTTGGGGGCTGAAAGATTTGCTGGACTAATGGGAGGAAATGCCAGAAAGATTTTTGGTTTGTCAAATCCGGTGATCGAGGAAGGACAAACCGCTTGCATCACATTGTTCAATCCTTCATATAAGCACATTATTGAAGAGAAAAAGATTCAATCAAAATCAAAGAATACTCCTTTCATAGGAAAAGAACTGACCGGCAGCGTATTGGGTATTATTAATGGAACGGAACTATTTTTGAATTAAACCCCAAAACCAAAAACAACTCAATATGGAACAAAAGATAACAACACCGATAACCAAAGGCTTAGTCATTATCCTTGTACTGGCGGTTATTGATCTCATCGGCGGGTTTGCCCATTTAAAGTTGGAAAGATGGTTCTCATGGGTATCTACCCTCGTGTTGGTTGCTGCCATTATTTGGGCCTGCATTAGCTATGCGTCCCAATTGAAAGGTGATACTACATTTGGCAATTGTTTTGCCCATGGTTTTAAAACAAGTGCGGTGGTTGCTTGTTTTCTGATTATTTATACATTAATCTCTATTTATTTTATTTTCCCTGAAACTCGGGATATGGCGCTTGAACAGGCCAGAAAGCAAATGGAAGAAAAAGGGAATATTCCTGAAGCCAGCATTGATCAGGCTCTTGAAATGACCAAAAAGTTTTTTCTTCCATTCACCATCGGTGGTGTATTGCTGGGTACTTTAATTGTGGGAGCCATTGCCTCGCTGATTGGTGCTGCCATTGCGAAAAAAAATCCATCATCGCCATTTGACAACCAACTAAAATAACGAACGCCGCATGGATGTTTCTGTCGTAGTCCCCGTTTTTAATGAAGACGAATCACTGCCCGAACTGACCGCATGGATCGAAAGGGTGATGAAAGAAAACCATTTTTCTTACGAGATCATCTTTATTGATGATGGGAGTACCGACCAATCTTGGAATCAGATAGAATACCTACGTTCTTCCAATGAGAATATCAGGGGTATCAAGTTCCAACGCAATTATGGGAAATCGGCCGCATTGAACGAAGGCTTTCGGGCTGCCCACGGGGAAGTGGTGATCACCATGGATGCCGATATGCAGGACAGTCCCGACGAAATCCCCGAGCTGAGGCGCATGATCATTGAGGATAAATACGATATCGTGAGTGGTTGGAAAAAAGTGAGGCATGATCCCATTTCCAAAACCATCCCTTCCAAATTTTTCAATTGGTTCACCTCCAGGGTATCCAAAATAAAATTGCACGATTTTAATTGCGGGCTAAAAGCCTATCGTTTAAAAGTAGTGAAGAGTATTGAAGTATATGGAGAAATGCACCGCTATATTCCCTTACTGGCCAAATGGGCCGGGTTCAAAAAGATTGGGGAGAAAGTAGTAACACATAACCCACGCAAATATGGTGTTTCCAAATTTGGTACGGGCCGATTGATCACCGGCGGACTCGATCTTGCTTCCATACTTTTTGTGGGCAAATACAGCAAACGCCCGATGCATCTCTTTGGCACTTGGGGTGCTTTATTTTTTCTGATTGGTTTCGTGATCAGCATTTATTTGATCATCACCCGTTTGTTGGAACCTGGTGTTGGGCTCAGCAATCGCCCTCCTTTTTATATTGCATTAACGGCAATGATCATCGGAAGCCAACTGTTTTTATCCGGCTTTTTGGCTGAATTGATTTCCAGAAACGCCCCCGGCAGAAATAACTACCTAATCGAAAAAAAATTGGGGATTGAATAAAAGATAAAATATTCATTAAAAGTCAGGCAGTCATTGGCCTGACTTTTATTTTTGTAACCGGAATGAAAAAAAAAATCATCATCATTGGTCCTGCACATCCGCTTAGGGGCGGGCTGGCCACTTTCAACCAAAGGTTGGCGAACGAATTTTTGGCGGAAGGAGATGATTGCTCCATTTATTCCTTTTCCCTTCAATACCCCGACTTTCTTTTTCCGGGCACTACCCAATATTCATCAGATCCTGCACCCGAAGGTTTACGCATCTTCCCAAAAATCAATTCCATCAATCCACTCAATTGGGTGAGGGTAGGAAGAACCCTCCGCAAACTAAGACCTGATATTATGGTGGTGCGATATTGGCTGCCTTTTATGGGGCCAGCTTTAGGAAAGATTATTAGGACAGCGAAAAAAAATGGGCATACCAAAATCATTGCCATCACCGACAATATCCTTCCACATGAAAAACGTCCTGGTGATATCCCCTTCACCAAATATTTTTTGAAGAGCTGCGATGCCTTTATCACCATGAGCGAAAAAGTGATGAAGGACCTGAGAAGTTTTGAAAAAATAAAACCGGCTAAACAAGTTCTCCATCCACTTTATGATAATTTCGGTGACATCATTAGCCAAATAGAAGCAAGAAAATATTTGGGGCTTGACCCAGAGGATAGGATTATTCTTTTCTTTGGCTTTATCAGAAAATACAAAGGGCTGGATATTCTGTTACAAGCCATGGCCGATACCGAAATCAGGAAATCAAAAATCAAACTTCTGGTAGCTGGTGAGTTTTACGAAGACGAAAAACCGTATACCGACCTGATCGATCAGTTGAATATTAAAGACTCGTTGATATGGAGAACCCAATTTATTCCCGATAGCGAAGTGAAATATTATCTATGCTCCGCAGATGCGGTGGTACAACCTTACCGTAATGCCACACAGAGTGGGGTTACTCCCCTCGCGTATCATTTTGAAAAACCGATGATTGTTTCCAATGTAGGCGGTCTGCCCTTCTTGGTACCTCATGAGCAGGTGGGTTTGGTTGCCGAACCCGAACCATCGGCCTTTGCGAAAGCCATTTTGCGCTTCTACGAATTAGGAGGGAATTATTTTATTCCTCATCTTCGCATTGAAAAAGAAAAATATTCTTGGGAAAAACTTGTTGAAACCATTAGATCATTAGCCAATGATATACAGAAGTAAAGCCCCTTTGCGAATCGGTCTGGCCGGCGGAGGCACAGATGTGAGCCCTTACAGCGATTTATTTGGGGGTGCTATCCTCAATGCCACCGTTTCACTTTTTGCCTCGGCCAATATCGAACCATTGCAGGAGAATGTTATTATTCTGGAAGCTATCGACCGAAAAGAGGAACAGCGTTTTGAATGGAGCCATGAACTGCCCATCAATGGCCAACTCGACCTATTGAAAGGCGTGTATAACCGCATCCAAAAAGAGTATTCATTGCCGTTAACCGGGTTTAAGCTCTCCACTTTTGTGGATGCGCCCGCAGGATCTGGTCTTGGCACTTCCTCCACCTTGGTGGTTGCCATCATCGGTGCCTTTGCCGAAATGCTGCGATTGCCATTGGGAGAATATGATATTGCCCACCTAGCCTATGAAATTGAAAGAGTGGATCTGGGTATGGCCGGTGGAAAACAAGATCAGTATGCAGCCACTTTTGGTGGGGTAAACTTTATGGAATTTTATGCCGACAATAAAGTGATCGTGAACCCACTTCGGGTAAAACAAAAATATCTTTTTGAGTTGGAGAATAACTTGTTGCTATATTATACGGCCACCAGCCGGGAGTCGGCCAAGATCATCGAGAAGCAAAGCCGCAATGTGGTGGACAAAAAAGAAAAATCGATTGAAGCCATGCACCAACTCAAGCATCAGGCTCAATTGATGAAAGAGGCATTGCTCAAAGGCAGGTTGCATGAAATTGGGGAAGTACTCGATTTCGGTTTTCAACAAAAAAGAAAAATGGCGGAAGGCATTTCCAATAGTTTTATGGAAGATATTTATGAAACAGCCAAGAAGGCTGGTGCCACAGGAGGAAAAATATCCGGTGCCGGGGGCGGTGGCTTTATGATTTTTTATTGCCCGGGCATCACTAAATATCAAGTAACAGAGGCATTGTCTAAATTTGGTGGCCATTGCCGGCAATATCAATTTGTAGACCATGGATTAATGACTTGGACGATATAAGGTGTAAGGTTTAAGGTGGGGGGCTTAAAGTTCTGAAACCATAAAATACTTTTCAAAATAGAAATTTAGGTTTCTTAAGACCAACTGGTTCAAAAAAAGTCAGTGAATCAGTGGCAATAAAAATGTTTCTAAAATATAATCAGTGCATCAGTGGCTAAAAAAATACTCATGAAAGAAAAAATAAAAAACATCATCAGCGAATCGGTAGCCGTAAAAAACAGACTGCTACAGGACGAATCCATGATTGCCAATATTGAAAAAATTTCGGACCTGATCGTAGAGGCCCTTAAAAAAGGCAATCGCATCTATTTCTGTGGCAATGGAGGCAGCGCCGCCGATGCCCAGCATCTTGCCGCCGAATTTTCGGGCAGGTTTTATGTAGACCGCGATGCCCTACCCGCAGAAGCACTGCATTGCAATACCTCCTATCTTACGGCCGTGGCTAATGATTATAGCTATGATGTGGTCTATGCCAGACTGATCAAAGGCATTGCCCATGCCGGTGATGTATTGATTGGGCTTTCCACTTCTGGAAATTCAAAGAATATTGTACAAGCCTTTGAAACAGCCCGCGAAAAAAATCTGTTGACCATTGGTTTCACCGGTGAGTCGGGTGGTAAAATGAAGGCTTGCAGCGACTACTTGATCAATGTGCCCTCATCCGATACGCCCCGAATCCAGGAATCCCATATTCTAGTTGGCCATATCATTTGCCAATTGGTAGAAGAAAAATATTTTGCCTAGTGGGCATCAAGCAGGCAATCATATTAGCAGGTGGGCTCGGCACCAGGTTACGCTCTGCAGTGCCAAACCTTCCCAAATGCATGGCCCCGGTAGCGGGCAGACCATTTTTGCATTATGTGATCCAGTATTGCCAAAGCCAGGGAATCGAGCAATTCATCTTTTCACTGGGATATATGCACGAGGCCATTGAAGATTTTTTGCAAAAAGAACTTTCGCCGGATCAATATCAATTATCCATAGAGGAAGAACCACTAGGCACAGGTGGTGGCATCCGTTTGGCCTGTACTCAAGCTACTGAAAAAACAGTACTGGCTCTCAATGGCGATACCCTTTTCAAAATAAAATTGGAGGTGCTTTCTTCTTTGCATGAAAAGTCAGAAGCAGATTGTACCCTCTCCCTCAAACCCATGCAGCAATTTGACCGCTATGGTGTGGTAGTGCTGGAAAAAGATGGAGCCATAAAAAGTTTTCAGGAAAAAAAATATTATGATGAAGGTCTTATCAATGGCGGCATCTACGCTTTAGATAGAGAGCATTTTCTGAAGGAAACACTGCCAGCGAAATTCTCTTTCGAGAAAGACTATTTGGAAAGATTATATAAAGAAAGGCGCATGTTCGGTTCAGTGCAGGATGAATATTTTATCGATATTGGCATTCCCGAGGATTATGAAAGGGCGCAGATGGAAATTGGGGGGATTTTATAGGGAATTGGGAATTTGTAATAAGGAATTGGGGATTGTGCCGGAAGTTGATTAGTTGAAGGGTTGAAAAGTGGAAGTATTCGATCTCGACTCTCGACTACAGACTACCGACTCCCGACTTTCCACTTTCCTCATTGGGGTAAAAAAGACAACCATGTTGGATCTAAAAAAAATAAACAAAAGCTGGACATTATTCCTGGACCGCGATGGAGTGATCAATCACGAAAAGGAGAACGACTATGTTTACCATTATGGGGAGTTTGTTTTTTATGATGGGGCATTAGCGGCACTCGCTATTTTTGCCCAAATTTTTTCCACCATCTTAGTCGCAACTAACCAACGGGGTGTGGCCAAAGGATTAATGACGGAATCTGACCTACTGGAACTCCATGCAAATATGGTGCACGATATTGAAAGCACAGGTGGCCGGGTCGATAAAATATATTTCAATACCTCCATGTACAATGACCATCCCATGCGCAAACCCCAGCATGGCATGGCTCTGGAAGCAAAAAAAGATTTTCCCCAAATCGATTTTACCCGCTCCATTATGGTTGGCAATAATGTGAGCGATATGTTGTTTGGGCGTAATGCAGGCATGTACACCGTTTTCCTCAAAACTACCAGTCCCGATATGGCCCTTCCCCACGAGGCAATAGACCTGAGTTTTGACAGCCTGATCGATTTTGCAAAAGCTTTGCAGAAAGCATAAAATTTTACAGTAATTCCTTCGTTTGGCAAACACTGGCGTTTCAAGTAGTAATTTTGTCCATAAACAAGCAAAGCCCATGTTCCAAAAGCTCAAAAAGAATGGCTTCTCCATCTTGGTTTTTTTAATGATTATAACTCCCATTCAAAAAGCTTCCGCGCAGCGACTGAGCCCTGCCCAAATAAAGGAATTCGAGCAAAGGGAAGATTCCATCAAACCGGTTTCCCATAAAATCATTTTTGCAGAGGAAGCGTTTGACCGTTTCCGGGCCGATAGCCTTTTTACCCGGATGTTGGTAAGGGCGCTTGTTTTGAAAAACTCCTTTTATTATCCTTTCGATTCCCTGCGTAGCATTTCCCGGCTATATGCTCCTGATAGCTCGTTCCGCATATTCACCTGGCAGCTCAAAAAAGATGGCCTTACCTATTTTCAGCATGGTGCAATACAGATGCGTAGCAACGATGGTTCGCTGAAACTTTTCCCATTGATGGATGTATCTGATTTTACCTCCGACCCACTCGACTCCGTGCGCACACCCAAAAACTGGATAGGCGCCATTTATTATCGCATCCTGCTGAACAAGTTTAATGGGAAAAAATATTATACCCTGCTGGGCTTCGATGACTATGGCATCAGTAGTTCAAAAAAATGGATGGAGGTGCTCACCTTTAATGATGCTGGCCAACCCCGTTTTGGTGGCCCCTATTTTTCATTTGGCGAAGATTCGGTAAAAAGACCTAGTCAGTACCGTTATAATATCGAGTTCAAAAAAGAGGCAGGCACCACTTTCAATTATGACCCAGACAAAAACATGATTGTATTTGACGAACTGATATCGGAAACCGACCAACCAAAATATAAGGACACTTATGTTCCGGATGGAGATTTTCAGGGCTTTAAATGGGTAAACGGACAGTGGGTGCATGTGCCCAAAGTCTTCGATTCCAAATTGAAGGATGGGGAATACCCAAAGGATAATTTCATCCGCGATGAGAATGGCAATATCAACGAGAACAAACTGCACGAACAATCCCAACTAAACCGGTCAAAAGAAGATAGTACCAAGAAGAAGAAATCGGGAAATCTGTAAATCATTTATCTACATAAAAATCATCGATATAAATCAATACATTCTGATTATCAAACATCAACACCGTATTATATACCTCCCACACTCGTCTTCTATATTTATTTAAAAACAGCTTTCTTTTCTATTTGAATTATTTTAAATTAGATATAAACTCGGCAAATAAATAATATTCAATTTTTTGTAATTTTAAATTCAGAATGAGAACGCATGTTAAACTGAAGAACGCATTTGTATCAGGATCAGAATAATCAACAGTTTTTATAATGAAAGTCATTGTTTAATTATGGGGCGCCAGCAGTTCCTTAGCTCTTTTGCCTTCGCAGAACAATAGGTCCAAAATAGATAAGTTCGGTATAAAGCCCCGCCCCTTTTCGAAAACCTGACGATAGACCACAGGCTCAAAATCCTGATAGTTTTTTGGCAATAGTTTGTTCCGAAAATCCATTACTTCCTCCCCATAATGAGGTTGGTAGGTTTCCGTAAACGACATCTCGACCTCCAAACCCAACTTATCCACCACCCATTCAAAACAGGCAAGATCCCAATCTACTAAAAAATCGAAACGCTTTTCAAATAGCAACATCAGCTCGTCCTTATAAAATTCGAACCAGGGCGATTTGTTATAACAGGACACAATACTCTTCCAATGGCTAGACTGCCATTTTGCCTTATTATCAATCTGCACATCCTTAATGATCGATCGCTGGTTTCTTCCATCCTTCAAAGGAACACTCAAATTAATCAATCCGTTTGCGCAGGAAATGATGGCCCGGTTACGAAAACTCATTTTTTGATAGGTTTCATATTGCTCTAATTTAACATGTAACAAATTAAACAAACTTTTATAATACATAATTGGTGAAAAATATTGATAATCAATTAATAAAATCATCAAATTATATTTTTATGATTACAGAATGCGATTGGCTTATAAAATTCAAAATAGATACAAAAATGGGGATATAATTTATAAATAAAAACTAAAGTTAATTAATCATATAAATTTTAAAACCAACCAATTTATATATAATATTAGTTACTAAATAAATTGACAGGCATATCAATATTCAATAGATGGTTTTGACTGCAATTTAATAAATTTATTAGCATAGGTTTTATCCATTTGCATGGCTACGACATCGCTATTTACCCCGCCCGATTCCATGTGGTTTAACTCAATGCCCTTCACTCCTACCCCTCCAACCCAGCCACTTGATTTTTGGTCTAATTGTGTAATAATGTCAGGTATTGCTATTTTGGACTCATTCAATTTGAAAAAAAATGATAAACATTTATATTGTTTATCTAAAATTAAATTCAAGTTTATGTGATTTTGTAAACCCACTTTATTTGCACAAAGGATAATGAACACCTATAATTTATTTCTGAGATTCTCCCAAAATATAGAGGTCTCTTGGGGTGGTTTTTTTTGAAGGCCTTTTTAGGCCAGGGAGTTTCGTGCAATGGGTCTTGCCAAAACAGGTACTCCCCATTTTGTTCAGTCCCCATCTTTTAAATTGTCGCCACAAAGGGTTAATTCTATAAATTCGGGGAATGATTCATCCCTTGCTAAATTGGAGGACACTGATGGCAGTTCTGGCCATTGGCATCGTCACCGGCACTATTTTTTATTCCCGTTACCTCACCAAAAAAATCCAGTTGGAGGAAAAACAGAAAGTGGAGCAATGGGTCGCAGCCAGTAAGGCCATACTCAACAGTCCCGACCTGACCCTACCCAACCTCATCCGCAATGAACAACAATCCATCCCCATCATCGAGACCAATGAAAAAGACAGCATCAGCGGTTTTATAAATCTCGATACCGCCAAAGCGGCCAACGACAAAAATTATCTGTACCAAAAATTGCGATCCTTCCAAAGCGAGCATTCGCCCGTGGTGGTCGTATTATCCGATAGTCCCTATATCGCCAACCGATATTATTATGGCCATACCCGGCTGCTGGAGGAGGTGAAATATTTTCCACTGATCCAACTTTTCATTGTGGCCCTTTTCATCTTTTTTACCATTTATTCCATCAGTGTCCGCAATAGGGCCACCCAGAACCAATTATGGGCCGGCATGGCCAAGGAAACAGCGCACCAATTGGGCACCCCGGTTTCTTCGTTGGAGGGTTGGGTGGAGATGCTAAAAGAAAACCATACCGACCCAAAAATCGTGAACGAGATACAGAAAGATGTGGACCGTCTCAAATTGGTTTCAGACCGTTTCGGCAAAATCGGTAGCAAACCCAAATTGGAGGAAAGGGACCTGGTGACCCAAGTGCAGTTGATGGTCGACTATATCCGCAGAAGGGCTACCGGTAAAGTGCATTTTTCGGTGGACACCCATCAGCAGCCTTCCATCATGGCCATGATATCGCCCCCGCTTTTCGATTGGGTAATCGAAAACCTTTTGAAAAATGCGCTCGATGCCATGGAGGGGAAGGGTGAAATCCACATCGATATCATGGAAGAAGCGAAACAAACGCTTATTGACCTCTCCGATACCGGCAAGGGCATTGCGAAATACAACATTCAAAAAGTGTTCAAGCCTGGCTTTACCACCAAAAAAAGAGGATGGGGCCTTGGGCTAAGTCTTTCGAAACGGATCATTGAACAATACCACAACGGGGAGCTTTTCATCAAACAATCGGAGATTGGGAAAGGCACCACGTTCCGTGTCGTGCTGCGCAAATGATCTGTTGTAGAGATGCCGGATTAAGCAATAAAACATTATTTTTGCATCCGCCCAACCAAAAAGAACAGATGCGGAGGTGGCGAAATTGGTAGACGCACTACTTTGAGGTGGTAGCGACCGAAAGGTTGTGGGAGTTCGAATCTCCTCTTCCGCACTTTGAAACCCGCGCTGGTCGTGGGTTTCAAGTTTTTAGAACTAAACGGGGACACAATCGGGGCTCTGTTTCCTCAGACCTCACAGGTCTGCAACACCATGACAAAAATCATCAATGATTTTGCAGACCTGTGAGGTCTTATTGCGTTCTTGCGTTCCCGCCGGGTTTGTCATTGATTTGTTTGATTAGCATGGCATAAAACCAGTCTGCAAACCAAGCGAGTTTAGAATTTTTATTCTAAAAATACAAATAGGTCTTCACCACGGTCTCGCCATTGTTTGCCAAATCTGTTTCTTTGATAAGCCGGTTGCTACTGTCAAAAACATAACTATAGCCAATACTCCCAATGAGCCCTCCTGAACCATCCTTTTGGGTCATGGTGGCTGGCAGGTTTTTGGACTGGATGGGAAGGAAGACAGGTGATAATAAATTGACGAAAGAATAATTATTGTAGGTATAGGTTGTGGTCATACTTATATTACCACTGCCATCAGATTCAATATCTTTAACCAAATTCCCATTACTGTCATAAGTATAATCCTCCTGCGTGTATATCTGAGAGCCATTTGCTGCCGTATAGTTATACATGGTTTTTCGGCTCAGTTGTTTACCATTATACAAATAACCTTCTGTGGAGGTATCGCCAACTTGGTCATCTTGCCTTGTACTATCTACCAAAGAATTGCTATTTATAAAAAATAGTTCATGAATAGAAAGAGTAGTACCCAAATAAAGGTCAAGCGTAAATTGATTGTTGGAAGTATAGGTGTAGACTTCTTTCCCTTGTGTTGAGGTCATCGCAGTTATCCTATTGTTGGCATCATACGCCAAATACTGAGTATCGATTGAATTCAGCGAGGAATTTCTGGCATCTTCTATATACATTTTCAATTTTGTGGTACTGTTAGACGCACTGTAACTTTTTTCTTTGGAGCAGGAAAAAATAAACAAAAGGGAAAGAAGGGCAATAAAAAATAGGTTGAATTTCATAAAATAGGCTTATTTGTTGGATACTAAAATTAAATAATAAATACCCATTTGCAAATTAAACACCGGAAAATATATTAGCCCAATAAGATTGGCTCTCTTTAGCATGGCACGGTTACCCATCCGCACAAAGAGTTAGCTGCATATCCACGCCAGTTGAAATGGCAATCGGCTTTGTTTAGTATTAATGCAGGAGGCAAAGGACGCATACATGATTTTCAACCAATTAGCTATTTTTAAAAAACATCAAACCGCCAATAGATATAATTGGGTAAAATTTATAATACGAAAATTTTTGTTTACAGGACTGTGGCGGTTTATAGACAAGACCCCTTCCATTTTAGCTTTTTAATGAAATTTTTGCAAGATATTTCCGCATCTTTGCGCCTTAGGATTGGCTGAGCCAAATTACCTTGACGAGTTATTGCTTATCGATAGATTTGTTTCAACGGCGAAACCCAGAAATATGATTCAATGAAAAAGATTTTTGCAGCCTTTTTTTTATATCTGATTTTCATTGCGACTTCCCAAGGGCAAACCCATAGTCTATTTGCTTACCAAGAAGCTGGGAAAGCATACCTGCTGCACAGCGTGGTTGCCAAAGAAAATTGGTATAGCGTGGGTCGTATTTATAATATTAGCCCTAGAGACTTGGCTCCTTTTAATGGTCTTACCTTGGAAGCCTCCTTAAAAATCGGTCAAGAACTGAAGATACCCCTTACCGCTAACAATTTTTCACAGAATGGGAAAAAGGATGCAGACGAAACCTTTGTTCCGGTTTACCATTTGGTAGAAGCCAATGAAACCATGGGCAGCATCAGTGCGATATATAACAGAGTGCCCTCTGTAAATTTGGAAAGATGGAACCGGATAAAAAAAGATGGGATAAAAGAAGGCATGAAACTAATCGTGGGTTACCTGAAAGTGAAAAGCTCTTTATCCTATTTGGCCAATGAGGGGGTCAGAAATTCAGATGTTGCAATCTTGTCGTCCAGTAAACCCGAACCTGTTCAACAAAAGCCCGATCCTGTAAAGCCAATCAAAGCAGAGGAAAAGCCACTGGAGAAATTACCAAAGGCAGAACCTAGCAACCCGCCGAGCAATGAAAACGCCAAGCCTATTTTTACCAGAACCAATTCAACATCCAATACCAACCGTTTCAATGGTGGCTATTTTGCCGCTGAATACAACGATGGCAATAATAAATTAAACGGTTTGGCTGGCACTTTCAAAAGCACCAGTGGCTGGAACGATGGAAAATATTATGTACTGATCAATAATGTACCTGTTGGCACCATCATCAAGGTAATTGCACCCGCCACCCAAAAAAGCGTTTATGCAAAAGTGTTGGGCCAATTGCCTGATATGAAGGAAAGTGAAGGATTAACCATCCGTATCAGCAATGCGGCCGCCAGCGATTTGGGCGAAGACGAAGGCAAATTCAATGTGGTGGTGATGTATTAATGCTTGCCAATTTGTATATTCCACTACTGGTTTCCACTAATTAAAATCATCCGCATCATCCTCCACGCCACTGGAGAATGAACCGGTGCCCAGGTTCATCATAGACCCAATCAGGTCTTTGAACTCGATACTACCTTCCACCATTTTCTTACTAATCATTGAATAAGAGGCCAAACCATGCAACACAAATTCCATCAATAAGGCTGTCTCCTTTTCATTGGCATGTTTGAAATATTTTTTGATCAGGGAATGTAGCCCATCCACTTTATATAGTTGCTGTATTTTCTCCTCGTCTTTGGTATTGAAAAAGAGGTTTATCTGATTTCCCTTATCGAACCAGGACGTGATGGGTTTGAATGGGTTATCTTCTTTTGCCGTGGCTGCTGTTCTTTTTTTCTTCAACTGCTCCGGGTTGGGAAAATAATTCACAAATTGGGTGCGGATGGCTTTATCCAGCAAGTTGAAAGCAACCTGATACGGGCCTTCCTGCTCGCCTTCATATACCAATTCAATCTTTCCTGTTATGGAAGGAATAATACCCACCAGATCGCTCATCCAAACATGGGTTTCTTTTTCTTTGTTCACGATGGCCCTGCGTTCTGCCGCACTGATGGCATTTTCATAAGCCGCAATGGTAAGCCGGGCCGATACACCGCTTTTTTTGTCCACAAATTCACTGACCCTTGCTTCAAAGGCCACCTGCTCGATCAAGCGTTTTATTAGGTCACTGATTTTTACTTTGGCTTTTTGCTCGTCCAACACATCTGCTTCCTGCTCGGTAATGGCTAGGGAATTTTCGATGCTTTTGGGGTAATGCGTCAATATCTGGCTTTCAATACGATCCTTCAGTGGGGTTACAATAGAGCCGCGGTTCGTGTAATCCTCAGGGTTGGCGGTGAACACAAATAAAATATCCAAAGGCATGCGCAATTTGAAACCACGAATCTGTATATCCCCTTCTTCCAAAATATTGAAAAGCGCTACCTGAATACGAGCTTGCAGATCCGGTATTTCATTGATCACAAAAATCCCTCGATTGCTTTTGGGGATGATACCAAAATGGATCACTCTTTCATCTGCAAAATTCAAACGCAGGTTGGCTGCTTTGATGGGATCGATATCCCCAATCAAATCGGCCACGCTCACATCGGGTGTGGCCAATTTTTCACCATAACGTTCGCTTTTGTGGAGCCAGGCAATTTCAGTACTGTCTCCTTTTTCCGCAATAAGGTCTTTGGCATATTTGGATATGGGGTGCAAAGGATCATCGTTCACCTCACTGCCTGCCACATAGGGAATATACGCATCCATCAGGTCAACCATTTGGCGGGCCATCCTGGTTTTGGCCTGACCGCGCAAACCCAAGAACAAAATATTATGTCGCGATAGCAATGCTCTTTCGGTATCGGGTATCACGGTATCGTCATAACCAATGATATTGGTAAATGTTGGTTCCTTATGCTGCAATTTCTTGATCAGGTTCTCCCGAATTTCTTCTTTAACGGTTCTTCTTTTATAACCTGCTTTCTTTAATTCACCTAATGTCTTAATTTTTTCGATGTTCATCTTTTGATGTATGTTTTGATATAACAATGTTTGATTGTGTTGACCCTTTCCCTTTTCAATAAAATTATTTTACAGCCTTTATGATGCCTTACCCGATACCACAAAAACCTTTTCATTCTAAATTCCGCTTAGGACAATCCAATATACTATAAATGGGATGTAAATTATAAATAGAAAGGACAAGTAATCGTTAAAACAATGAAAATGAAAATAGTCTTTCTGATGAATGCATCAATATACTGTTTTTCTTTTTCCACTCTCAAAATCACGAAATATGAATGCGCCCAACTTATCCAAGGAAGCAAAAAATGCTTTGCCATTGTTGGTTTCGGTGAACTCATTCACAAAACGTTGAAGATAAGGATCACTAGCAATCATAAAAGTAGTGATCGGGATCTTTAATTTTTTACATTGCGCAGCCAAGTTAAGGCAGCGGTTGGTAATCTTCCTATCCAGACCAAAACTGTTTTTGTAATATTTTTTTCCAATTTTTAGACAAGTAGGCTTCCCATCCGTGATCATGAATATCTGTTTGTTCTGGTTTTTTCTCCTTCTCAAAATATCCAAAGCCATTTCTAGACCAGCAACGGTATTGGTATGATAAGGCCCTACTTGTAAAAAGGGAAGGTCTTTGATTTCGACCGGCCAAGCATCATTGCCAAATACCACAATGTCCAAAGTGTCCTTGGGGTATTTGGTGGTGATCAGTTCGCTCAATGCCATGGCCACTTTTTTGGCAGGGGTGATACGGTCTTCGCCATATAAGATCATGGAGTGCGAAATATCGATCATGAGTACGGTGGATGTCTGCGATTTGAAATCCGTTTCCCGAATCTTCAGGTCATCCTCCTGCATGTGAAAACTTTCAATGCCGTGGTTGATCTGTGCATTTCGGATGGACTCGGTAAAATCAATCTGCTCCAATAAATCGCCGAACTGAAAACTACGGGTCTCAGGATTCATTTCATCTCCCTGCCCCGGTTTAAATGTAGTATGATTGCCCTGTTTGGTTTTCTTGAGTTTGCCGAAAATCTCTTCCAATGAACGCTTCCGTATACCTTGTTCTGTTTTGGGGGTGATGCTTATTTCGCCGGATGCTTTGTTTTCATCGATATACCCTTTGTCTTTTAGCTCATCAATAAAATCGCCCATGCCATATTCTTCGTTGGTGAGGTCATATTCCTTGTCCAATTGGTTCATCCATTGAAGTGCTTCGCCCACATCGCCATTGGTATAGCTTAGTAGTTGCATAAAAAGATCCAGCAATTGATCGAATTTCGATTTGCCTTTTTGGTTCGGGTCAAATTTGGTGAAATGGAAACCTATCATAATTAAATATTAACAAACGTACAGACTATATGTTGATGAAGTTAAGATTATTTTGAACTTAGTGCTGTTATGAAATGATATGCGGCTAAGCTTTCGTTTTGGGGTTAAAAATGGACTGGGAATACATAGCACATGGTCTGACGGAGACCGTCAGACCATGTGCTATAACCATCAACCAAAGCTGATTAGCTTAAAAGATTTGACTAATATATAAACAGAATCGGTATTATAAACAAGGCCCCAGGATTTCCGGGGCTTGTTCAATCTATTTTTTTGCTTTAGAATCCGATTGTGGGGCCGGTGGCGGCGCATTCAATATGGTAGGCGCCTTCTCCGTTCCCGGGGCTTGTTTGCCATCTTTGCCGTATTGCTTATCCCATTCCCCTATCCGCATCAACATTTGGTAGGAAGTAAAAATATCCTGCACAAACTGCATTTGTCGGTCGGATAGGCTACCGCCTTTGCCTTGCAGCAGCATATAAGCATTGGTAGCAATTTGCTCATCGCTCACATTGGGGTCATCGCCCAATGATTTATAATAACGCATTTGTTGTTGTAGATCTTTTCTCACGGAAGCTTCTACTTTTTTGGCAAGTGTAAAATCACCTGCCATATAGCAAGCCTGAAGGAAATTGGTAGAGATCGCATTTTGTTGATTGCCTCTATTGCTCGTCATCCCATAAGGGAAATTGGATTCCCTCACATTTTGGTCAAAATGTTCCAACACTTTTATTGCGGAATCTTTTTTCCCTGCCTGTACCAAACTCATGGCTATTTGAGAATGTGCCAACCGGATGCTGTTCAGGTGACGGCGGTTTTCCTCATCATAATAAACGCCCTGTTTATCTGCGCCCCCATAGGCAAAATGCTCCATCACATTTTTATAGGCCAGGTCATTATTCACATTGCCATTCTCAACAGGCACCAACTGATAAGACATTCCGTTCAACCTAACATATTTGTCAAGACCCAGTGAGCTCAGTTCTTGGGTTGAGGTAAAGCAGATGGGACGCTTCCATTTATTGGCGGCAATAATCGCATACATGGCCAAATCATTCTTGAACAGATAGTTTTTGTCCTTCGACAGATTTATCTGTAGTTCATTTACCACGCTATCGCTCGGGTTCACCACCCCATTTTTTCTCACAAAATCCTCATCCACCGGAACACTGAATTTTTTCACAGGGAAAAAGTTGATGGTAGAGCCATCTTCAGTTTGGTTGGTGGAATATTTGGTATCATCGCTGCCTACCACATTCTTCAACAGATCATATAGATTATAGTATTTGTTATCATCAAAACCCGGCAGCTTATTATACACAACATAATCACGACGGCTTCCCTCTATTTGTTCGGGTGTAAATATCACATCAAAGGGAGCACTCTGGTTTATTTTATAACGCAGTTGGTTGATGTACCAATCGGTGCCCAACAAACTGTTGACCATCACACGCACATCGGGGCGGATGCCCTCCACTTCCTGTGCATACCAAAGTGGGTAGGTATCATTATCACCAAATGAAAACAAGATGGCATTGGGTGGGCAGCTTTCCAGATAATCTATAGCCAGGTCCCTAGCCAATGTTTTTTTGCTACGGTCATGATCATTCCATTCCTGCTGCCCCATCAATACTGGCACCGCTAAAAAACAGAGACCGGCTGCCGCATAATTGCCCATATTCCCTTTGATCAGTTTTTGGAATTTTTCCATTACCCAAAGTACCCCTAAGCCAATCCATACCGCAAATGCATATTCAGAACCAGCAAATGCATAATCACGCTCACGTGGCTGCTGCCCCGCCTGATTCAGATAGATGACGATGGCCAGACCCGTAAAAAAGAACAAAATCAACGTGATCAAAAAATCTTTCTTGTCCCTATTGTAATGAAACCATAAACCAAGGAAACCAAGGATCAATGGCAGCATGAACAAACGGTTATAGGCCTTATTATTGATATGGATACTATCTGGCATTTTGCTTTGGTCGCCCAAAAAGTAATTATCAATAAAGGGAATTCCCGTGATTGCGTTGCCATCACGTACATTACCAAATCCCTGTAGGTCATTTTGCTTTCCGGAATAGCTCCACAAAAAATAACGCAGATACATTTCCCAAACTTGATACCCAACAAAGTATTTGATATTGGATGCCATGGTGGGCACATCCCCATCACTCAACCCACCATATTGCTTATATACATCTATTTCATTACGATCGTTGCTACTGTTCCACATACGTGGGAAGAAATGGGAAGAAGGGGTATTGGCCCAATCCTGCCCTTGGGTTTTTCCGGCTACTTCGTATTTCGTTTTGCCCTTTACATACAAAGGACCTTTATCGATAGTAGGTGGCCTATCCGTAAAATCAGGCCCATAAAGAATGGGCCAATCGCCATATTGGTCGCGGCTCAGATAGCCTTCCAAACTTACCGGATTGTCCACATTGTACATATCCACAGCAGGGTCGGCATTCGAACGTATGGTAGTTGTAAAATAAGTGGAATAACCTAAAAGCATAAAGGCAAGACTCCATAGCCCCAGCTTCATGTAGTATATTTTCTTTTTGACCGCATAACGGATTCCCAACACAATCAATGTTGCCAGCAAGGCAAAGAAAAATGCAAAGCCACTAAAGAAAGGCAGGTTAAAACTGTTCACAAACTTGATGTCGAACCAGCCTGCAAGTTGTATGGTATATTGGATTACGAATTTCAATATTAAACCAGTAAGTACACAGCCGATAAAAAAAGCAATGATAGATCCCCAGGTGGTTGGCTTATAGCGCCTGAAATAATACACCATGGCCACCGCAGGGATGGTCAAGAGGTTCAGCAGATGTACCCCAATGGAAAGACCCATCATGTAAAAAATAAAAATGAGCCATTTATCCGAACCCGGTTTCTCTGCATTGTCTTCCCATTTTAATATCGCCCAAAAAACCAATGCGGTGAAAAAAGCAGAGGAGGCATACACCTCACCCTCCACGGCACTATACCAGAATGAATCGCAAAAAGTATAGGCCACTGCACCAACCACCCCTGCCGCCATGATCTTAAACATCTGTTGCCCATCCAAAGGCTCCGTTCCCTTTTGCACAATTTTCCGGGCAAAATGCGTAATGGACCAGAACAAGAAAAGAATGGCAAAACCACTGGTAATCGCACTCATGAAATTGACCCCACGGGCAGCAGTATGCGGGTTATCACCAAAAAGGATGATGAAAAACCGCCCCATCAGTACGAATAAAGGTGCACCGGGCGGATGCGGGATCTGGAGCTTATAACAGCTCGACACAAACTCACCACAATCCCAGAAACTGCCGGTAGGCTCCATCGTCATCACATAAACAGCGCAGGCAAAAACCAGTACCGCCCAGCCGACAATATTATTCACCTTTTTATAGTTCATATAGCATTGATTTTAAAGAATCCGCAAATATAAGGTTCTGAGCATAATGTTAAAGCCCGCTGACCCGTTTTAACGATTAATTTTTGGGAAAACAATCAGTTGTTTAATATAAAATATCAATTTCTTTTATAGGACAACCAGATTCCGATGCTTGCAACCCGAATGACAACGCCACGGCTTGCAACACATCCAACAAAAATCGGGTGCAAAGTATACATGGGCTTTTATATCAACTACGCCCTGCCAACAAAAGATCATTCAAAAAAAATCTTCACCGTTTGATAGAACAAACGGCTCTGCAAATATTGATTTTGCGATTGCTCTGAAAAGCCCTGTAATCCAAACAGACCTGCCGCATTGCCTTTATTGATTGCTATTTCCAGATAGTCGCCAGAGTTAAATAGAGCCAGCTTTTCTCCTTCCGGCACATCAGCATAGGTTTCGCGAATGGTATCGATCACTTCATCTCTTTTGAACACAATCCTGAATTTGCGCCCCTTTCGTTGCTCTTCAAATTCATTTCTGGTAATGTTCACCGTTACATTCTCAAAATGGTCGATAAAAATAATCTGGCCTTCCATCCAGCCATCACCCAGTAAGGGTTTTAAATGGTTTTTCTCCTGGTACATAATATCCGAAACCCCAATCTGCTGCAAGGCTTTACCATGGGAAATATCATGAATGGCCTTCCCAATAACCTGTACGCAATAGAGCGTGTTTTTAATAGCCTTATCGTCTAATGGCAGCCCAATAATCATTTCAGGCCTTCCTTCTACTATCATCGAAAGCAAGCCATTGTCTGCACAAAAAATATACTGTTCATGATGATAGGCCAGCAATAATTGTTTGGGTTGTTGTTCAAACAGGTTCACCAAAATAATATGGCTTGTAAAAGGCGGAAAGTTTTTCAGCACATTGCGACAAATATAGGCCGCCTGTGTATAGTTGAAGGGCGATAGTTGGTGCGAAATATCAATGATCCTGAAATCGGGGTCGATGCCCAGTAACTGTCCTTTCACTGCCCCCACCAGAAAATCCTGTGCTCCAATATCAGATGTTAGGGTTAATAAGGCCATTGTTGAAAAAAGAATTCAGAAAAAAAGGTGAATATATGAGATAAACCTATTTTATCAGTTTTTGGTTTTTAAAGAAATGGTTGTACATCAATTTATCGGACCAGGATGGGAAAAATTTATTCATGAATACGCCCAACTTACCATTTGCCGTGAGCACCAAGGTTCTTTTTTTATGTTCGATGGCTTTAAGGATATGTTTGGCACATTCTTCAGCCGTCATCAACTTTCCTTCATCCAATGGGCTTTCGCCTTGTAATTGGCCTTTTTCATTCAAAGCCGCATTTCGGATATTCGAAGCCGTGAAACCCGGGCTGGCCCACATTACATGTACCCCATCGGGTATCAGTTCGGTACGCAATGCTTCCAACCATCCTTGCAAAGCAAATTTACTAGCCGAATAACCGCTCCTACCGGGCAATCCCCTATATCCCGCAATGGACGAGATGCCCAAGATGGTGCCTTTGCTTTCTATGATAGATGGCAAAGCATATTTGGTACAATAAACCGCGCCAAAAAAATTTACATCCATTACTTTTTTCATTACCTCCACATCCACATCGCTGAACAAGGAGCGCATACTGATGCCAGCATTATTAATCAGGATATCAATATGCCCGAAATCAGCCAGTACGGAATCAATAAATCTTTTGCAATCGCTTTCAACACTCACATCGCATGCCATGGTATGCAACAATACATTGGGGTATTGCAATTGCAAGTTGTACAGTTTATCATAGTTGCGGGCACAAGTAGCAATTTTAGCGCCCATTGGCACCAATGCATCCACCAATGCACGACCAATGCCGTCACTTCCGCCAGTGACCACCACCACTTTATCAGTAAGAAAAGACATAGTGAGAACCGATTATTTGTTATTGCAAAAGGATTATTTATTACTACAAAAGTAAGTGAGTTGGTTTGCCGTTAAAAAAGAAATGTTGATAACAATTGAAATGATGTTGAAAATATTTTTATAAAAATTTGTGTACAAAGATATTTACTGTATTTTTGCACTCCCAAAAAACGGGATGATTCCGTAGCTCAGTTGGTAGAGCAATACACTTTTAATGTATGGGTCCTGGGTCCGAGTCCCAGCGGGATCACAAAATCGAAAATAACCTCTTGTACTGCAAGAGGTTATTTTTTTTCTTACTTTTCGCCGGTCTTTCTTTTTTTACAAATTTTTACTGGGCTTTAATTGGATTTTTAATACCCCAAGATTCGATTCTAAAAAATGTATGGCACTCCGAAAGAAATAATAGCAGCAAGCTTAGGTGGGAAAATGGGCTTCCGTGTTTTCACGATACCCAATCGCTGCCATTTTCGATTTAGCCAAACTCTAAATTCTAATAACTCGATGCTCAAGTTTTAAAAAGGAAGTCTAATGATAAATGATCTTGAAAATAGTAAAAGAATTTTGGTTCTATTTGGCTTTTTTGATTAGTCTGAATTTTATACTTAAATCAAATTGATTGATTAATGCACTCGAACTTACATCTTTCAAAAAACTGGTCAGGCCTTTCGTATATTGAACCCCAAAATTCCATCTATGCAGGTTGTAATAAAAAGCTAGATTACCAGATGCTGAAAAAGTATTAAAATAATGATGAGCGGGGTTGCTTCTGGTGGCAATTTCAAGTCCGGCAGAATAAAATCCAGTCGAATCATTTTGTGTTTGAAAAATAATTCTTCTTTGATAAGTAAAATTTGTACCAAGTCCTATTTCCGCACTAAAATGACTACTCAGCCGAAAACCGCCAAGAAATCTAAAATAAAACGTTGATATTTCGTAGGCATAAAAAGTACTGCTAATGCTATAATTGCCTGAGATATTCTGAAATTGAACTGTATCAGAATAGAGATTTTGACTCAAAGAAATCCTTTGAAACGGAATAGCAACAAAACCAAAATAAAAGCTTTGATTTAAATCAAAATTCCCATATAAACCTGGGGAAAAGGTATTCCAGATTACAGCATTTCCTCTATTAACGTACGGGAAAAAGGCTGGAAGCTGCAATCCCCATTCCATTTTTTTGATTGAAAATGGCTCTAAATAATTTCCCCTATTTCTATAATCACTGATGATACCATCCGTTTGAACGGCGTCGGAGATATCCTTTTGCTTTTTGCGTTTATGGGATTTAACTGTTAGGATAGAATCGGTTTTATTCAATGCATTTTGCCAATTGCTAGTAAGATCTATACGGGGTTTTACGCTTTGCCCAGTGATTTCATTTTTGGGCAGCAAATCATTAAAATAAGGTTTCTCTATCTGATAAGTTTTGGGTATGTTTTTAGCCGTTGATGGAACCATCGCTTTTAGTGGTTCGATTTCCTCAAATCCGTCATTGTCTTTTGAACCATTCTTCAACTTAGTAGAAGAATTTTTAATTATAGCAATACCATTTGAAGACGTTTCGTATTTCCTTTTATTGGAATTGTATGTACTATTTTTTTGTCTTAATTCGCCTAACAAAGTCATTGATTTCTCCTGATTTTTTTTACTGATTGCGTTGGCTTTATTGTCAATCTTGGATTGAATTGACTGCGTTTTTATTTCAAATTTTAGGATGTTGTGTGGGTTATTAGGCTTGCTGTTATCAACACTTTCACCAGAAACAGTTGCATGTCTGCCAAAAGAATCATTGACTGATTTTCCTGTTTTCTTTCTTTCAGATTTATTTTCTGCAGCTAACAAATTTTTGGATGATAAAGCAAGTCCTTTAATCGTTGATTTATTTTCAGTAGATAAATTCTTTGAAAATGTAGCTTCCATTTTCTTTTTGCTTTCATTATTTTTTGAACTATTTATATATAATATGGGAATAGAAATTAAAATAGCTAAAACAGAAAAGAGGAGGAATGATTTAAAATTTAATTTTGAAAGCAAATTTCCTTTCGGGATGTTTGAAATGGGCAATTCTTTGTTCAGCATTTGCTCCATGGCCGCCCAATCTTCTGTTTGAGGGGTTAGTTCTGCTTTTTCGAGCAAATCTTTGTATTGTTGATATAGATCGTATTCTTTGTTCATTTTATTGCATAACCATTTACCGACATTAATTTTTTTAAGCTCTGTTTGGCAATGGACAAGTGCCACCTTGAATTACCTGCTGAAATATGTAGTATTGATCCAATTTCTTCATGCGAATAACCTTCCACTACATATAAATTAAAAACAACAGCCTGCTTTTTTGGCAATACCTGAAGGTATTTGAGTACATCGTTCGTTATAAGTTCATGCGCTGGGATTGCATCGGTTGAGCCCTCAGTTAGTCTCTCTATATTTAATAAAATTTCTTTGCTGGATTTCAATTTCAAATAATCTATGCAGGTATGAACGGCAATTACTTTCATCCAACTTAGAAGCTGGCCCTTTTCCGGATCAAACTCTCCGATATGTTTAAATATTTTCATAAAAACATCATTGGTGATTTCCCTAGTCACTTCTTTTTGAAACACATAGCGCAAACAGATTCCCGACAAAAAAGGAAAATATTTATGGTAGAAAGCAAACTGGGCATTTCTTTCGTTAGCGGCACAACCTTGTATCAATAAAGAATCAGTCAATTTTTGTTTGTTGTTTTGTCAGAATATTTCCATTCACCTGTAAAAGCTGGTCTCCATTCATAAATGATGAGCACCCCAAATTCCAAGATGCTACATGGTTTCCAATTAATCAACAAACAAATAATATATAAAATGCCGTTTCATTCGATTGTTTTGGATTAAGGTATATATAATATTACGGCAGAATATGATAAAATGTTAGAAATATTTGAGAATTCTTTCAACCGGTTAATTAAGATTTTTTTGAGGAACCATATCTTGGAGATTGTACCTAAATAAAGCTGCTAGTTATTCTTAGATCAAATCAAGTATTTATGCATTAATCTTGTTTCAATAAAATACCCAAAACCCATATTGGATTCTTGGGCTTATGAAAAGAATGTTTTTCCCCACTGGCGTGGATATGCAGCAGAGCCATGTGCTGATGAGTATCCAAGCCTTTACGTTCCAGCAGGTTACTCTCGCTTAAAAAGATGAAATTAGCCATATGGCTAGGCCCCAATTAGTGCGGACTTCTTAAAAAAGTGGGGACATTGCGCAAGCATTGTAGCTTGGATGGTTAGTGTGCCAGGAATCCCTCTTGGCGGGACAAGTAGTGCTAACGATTCATAATATTAATGCACAAGCTTGGCCAACTCACATTGCGCTGCCCCCACACTTGCACCATGTACTTGATTAACTATTAGTTTGTGCTATTGGTGGATGGATACTAGGTCTCCCTGGGATGCAAAAAAATAGGATCATAAAGTTTCCTTCACAATCCCATAAATCAAATGAACCCCAGTTCAGACTTATTTGCGCTGGGTCGGTTGCGCCAGACCCCGTTAGGACTTAAGGCTTAATATAACTAACACAGAAGAAATAGCTTTAGTTATGAATGTACAGGAGACAAATTTTCTTCTCACCGATGTGGACGACCCGAGAGAAGCCCTAAATCATTTTTTAGCAGAACGCTATCCTCTATTGACCACATGTCCGATATTAGTGAGCGGAGCAAACCAGCAAAGTCAGTTTGCACACGGAGAAATTTATTATGGCGGTCAATAAAAATGACCCCAACCAAGTCTTTACCATGCTCCCATTCTACTTCTAGCTTCATTTTGTTGTTACCCATATTATTAATTGTTTGGTTTAAATACATTTATTTACTTGTGTTCTGGCTGCATATATATCGGACGATCAAACAAGGAAGAGACATTCCCAAACTGGCCCAAAAAGCTAACAGGCCTGCAAAAACTTTCATGATTTTGTGATGCTGCTAAAGACCTGTGAGGTCTAAGAACAAATTCCACAAACGATGTCAGACCGAAACGGTCAGACAAGAAGACCGAACGCAACCATAGCTCAATAGTTATATTAGCGATGAACGGAGCGTCGCAACGATGTTGACCAATGATCAGATGCCTGCCCAATTAAAAAGGGATCATAAAAATTCCTTCACAATTCCATCTATCCAATAAATCAAATAAATCCTAGTTCAAACTTATTTACGCAAGGTCGGCTGCGCCAGACCCCGCTAGGACCTAAAGATGGAATTCAAAAGAACAGTAGTTTTTCTCAACTCAAAATGAGTAAATATTTTTCGAGTCGTAGATTAAAAAACTCAGAAGATTGCTATTTAGAATCTTCTGAGCGTATTGGTTTGTATGACTAAAAGAATAACAAGCGTGGTTTTCAAACATCAACCTATTGCTTCATTATAAAGCATAAGGTCAAAAGGAAATTTATATATGGTGCTTTTCAAATTCAACCTTTAGTAATAAAACCATCCAAACAATCAGTTCATGTAGTGAAAGCAAAGCCCACCTATTTTGAAAACAATTTCCCAAGGGCATAATGAATTCAATAGCCAGGGGTTTGTGTCAACTGGCCTTTGCTTTCATCCAGTGCATATTGAGGCACAGGGAACAATGAAGGACCAGGTGTTTTCCCTGCGGCTTGCAAGGCCGATTGCCATTTCCCATGCCTTATCAATTCAATTCTTCTTTGCCCTTCAAAAAACAATTCCCATCCTTCTTCCCTCAAAATAGCATCATCAAATGATTCCTTGGACGCAATGTCCGATGCACCGAGGTCGCTGATGCCTGCCCGTTCGCGGACTTGGTTCACAAACCCTATTGCCTCACTGGTAGGGCCGCTATTTTGATTGATGGCCTCCGCCAACATCAAGAGCACATCTGCATACCTAGCAAGAATAATATCATTTCCTTGAAAAGCAGTGTTCACATCATCATCAGGATATTTCATGATCACAGGGCCTCTCATATTGCTGCTATCCCTTACCTGTCCAGACATGTTTATATAAGAGGGTATAAGCATTTGCCTCCTAGTATCATTTGGATCAAATGATTTATAAAATGCCCAAGTAGCAGTAAACGCACCGTTTGGGCTTGCCCACCCACCTTTTTGAACATGGCCTTGAAAATCTGCAGGGTAACAATAGTAAGACCAAGCGTTCATGTTCCCGTGTGGGTCATTGCCATCGGCATTGGGGTCCACCGATACAGCCAAGATGGTTTCATTATTACGCTCGGTTTTTTCAGTAAACAAACTCATATAGTTGGGCACCAAGCTGTATCCCATCGTCAAAATTTGCCTACCTACTTTTTCGGCATCGACATAATCCTTTTCGTAGAGGTACAATCGCATCAACACCACCAAGGCACCTCCTTTGTTGAACCTTCCATACTCAGTTTGATCCCGGGGAAGATCGTTGGCCGCATCCTGTAAATCCTGTGCAATCTGTTTTGCAAAATCAGCCTCCGATGGGCGCAACATTTGCGATTCCGCAGCCGTGCCAATTTTAGATGGGTCGGTGATTACCGGAACAGGACCATACATCGTGAGCAAATGGTACATCAACCAACCCCTTGCCATTTTAGCTTCCCCGATAAATTCGTTTTTTATTGCGTTATTGATATTTGAGTTTTCCAAGTCACTAATAACCTTTGTGATGAAAGTGACAAAACGCACTTTTTCAAAATGGCTGCTCCTCCCCTGTGTAATTAGGAAATTGAAATTGGCGGCACTGAAGAAGTCAAAGAAAGCGCCCCATTCAGGAAAGTGGGCAATGTGATCGGAGGTTGCATCATTGAGCTGTATGTCACAATATTCATAGCCATTGAACACAAACTGAAAACCGGTTGGATTGGGATAACCCCATTTTGCCTGAAAAGGCTTATACACATCCAGCATATAAGATTCATAATCTGAAACAGTTTGTGGGAAATTAGTAGGCGTAAGTGAACCATATATCTTTGGCCCAAAATTTTTTTTGCAGCCGGTAGTTGCAATCAACAAAGAGATGAAGATTGAAAAATATTTTATTTTCATAAACATGATTTTAAAAATGAGCATTAATTCCAAATGAAAAAATCCTTGTCATGGGGTAAGGAGCGGGTCCGCCTTTCACATTTACCGCTTGAACCTCTGGGTCTGCTATCTTGTAATTGGTAACGATAAAAGGATTTTGTGCATCAAAATACAAGCGCAAACTTTTAAAAAGCATTTTGAATGCCTTTGGGTTTAGTGTGTACCCCAATGTTATATTTCTGCACCGAACAAAATTGGTGCTTTGGACACGGGTATCAACCCCTGTAAGCAAACCAAGAGCCGATTCATTATACGCTACGCCAGGCAATGTCCCTTTGGTGTTGGTAGTGGTCCAAACGCTTTTAATTTGTTCGATTCCACTTTGTGTACCAGCAATAAAACTGGCTGGATCGCTCCATAAAGTGAGATAATTATAATTATAGCCTCCGAACTGTCCGTAAAGAAAAATGGTCAGGTCAATGTTTTTGTACCGGAAAGTATTCCCGAGGCCGATACTAATTTTCGGGTCGTAGTTATACCTTACCACATCTGCAGAGTCGAGTTTCTTATCCCCATTCACATCCACAAAAATGGGAGCGCCTGGCATTTGGGCATTTACGGGTTGCCATGACGGTGCTGTTTGACCAACCTGTAAAATTCCGCTTGTTTTGTACACATAAATCGAATTGACGGGATCATTCACTTTTGCATAGGAGGGCAAGTCGGCGTTGGGGAACCGTTGCTGCCAGTAAAAATCCACATGGGACACGTTTAAGATGGTATTCCATTCAAAGCCATTTGCAGATTTTATATTTACTGTATTAATATTCACCTCATACCCTTTTCTCACCTGATGACCTGCATTTATCAAATGGGTAGGAATAAAGGACAAAGGAGCCGTATTGTCCGATGTCAAAATCCGGGTAAAATCATCGTGAAAAAAATCAATAGAACCAGAAACTCTGTCTTTTAGTAATGAAAAATCCAACCCAATATTTTTGTTTACAGTTTTTGGCCATGTCAGGTTGGGTTGGTCCAGAGAAGAAAGATAATAGGCAACATGTTGTGCAGACCCATCATTGAAAGTGATGATGGAAACATCAGGGCGAAATGCGCCATAAGCGAGTGCTCCGTTTGTCAGACCGGTGATGCCAATGCTACCACGGATTTTAAGCAAATTGATGGATTTTATTTTTTGCAGGAAGGGCTCGTTGGATAATTTCCATGCAACCGAGGCAGAAGGGAAACCAGCATATTTGGATTGTGGGAAAAAATTGCTGGAACCATCATAACGGTATGTCAGCGACAACACATATTTATCAAGTATATCAAAAGAACCTCTAGCAAAATAAGAACGCGTTTTGTTATAATCTTGAAAGGAGCTGATTCCAACAGAGGTACCAGTCGCTGTTTGCAATGCGGTAACCCCAATCGCATCCTTCATATCTGCTCCTTGTGCGGTAAACCCATAGTCGTTGTAAATGTATTGCCCCATCCCAGCTACCGCATCCATATTCAGCTTATTGCCCCAAAATCTTTTTTTAAAGGTCATTGTTGCTTCCATCGTTTGATTTTGGCGATAGGCTTCCGTCCACGAACCCCTTGCACGGAACTGTTGAAAATAAAACGTAGTGGATGGGATGAAAAAACTTCTTGTGGAGTTTTCAGAATTGTTACCATATAAAACATGGCCAGTCAATACCCCAGGGATAAAGTTCAAATCAACCGATCCTGTAGCAAACAATGAACTGTATTGGGTTTGGTCTTGTATATCGAGCATGGATACGGGATTGCCCGTAATATTGAACAAGGTATATTTCCCTGAAGAATCCCTAACTGGCACAGAGGAAGGGTAAGCCAAAGCCGCTTGCAAAGCTCCAAAACCCTGAGAACCCGATCCCCCGGTTTGCCAGCCCGCAGTGGAATTCAAAAAATTATTCCTAGCAGCAATAAGGCTACCGTTTAGGGTAATAAATTTTGAGGGGCTTGCAGAAATGTTCATCCTTCCTGAATATTTTTGGAGCCCAGAGTTTTTAACAGTGCCGACCTGATCAAAATAATTTCCGGACAAATAATAAACAACCTTATCGCTCCCTCCGCTAGCCGCCAAAGTATGATTGGTTATAGAGCCATCCCTCAAAACCTGATCGAGCCAATTCGTACCAACCCCTGCATTGCCTATATCTTGTTGAGAATACTTTGGAACAAAACCTGAAGCTGCATTAGGCCCAAAAGGAGCCATTTTATTGTCGATAAGATATTTGTCGAGTGAAAGCTGGTCAAAATAATTCATGTAATTACTGGCAGTTAATGGTTGTAGATATTTCATGTTTCTTGACATGGAATAGCTCCCATCGTACGACAAGTTCATTTTCCCAGACTTTCCTTTTTTTGTGGTGATCAATATTACCCCATTTGCCGCATTAACACCATAAATTGCGGCGCTTGCATCTTTCAACACTTCAATCGATTCTATATCATCAGGATTGATACCTTCGAAGCCACCACGATGTACCCCATTCAAATTAACGCCAATGGTTCCATTGTCGGGTTCCAAACCATCATAGGGCATCACAACACCATCCACAACAATCAAAGGTGCCCCACGCCCCCTAATGGATAAGGAGATGTTCCCACCCGGCTCTGCACTTTGCTGAACGGCCTGCAATCCAGCAGCCCTTCCGAAAAGTAACTGCGCCAGTGAATTGTTTGCAGCCTGAGGAATCACTTTGGGGTCAATTTTAGCTATTGCCGTTGTAAGGTTTTTTCTGGTAGTAGTTCCATAACCAACCACTACTACCTGGTCGGCCTCTTTAATATGCGGTTGAAGGGAAACTTTTATATTGGTTTGGCTTGTTACAATAATTTCAGAACTATTATATCCCAAAAAAGAAACCACCAGCACATCCCCTTTGTTAGCCTGAATCTTAAACTCTCCTTGGGCATCAGCGGTCGTGCCTTTGTTAGTGCCTTTGACAGTGACGCTTGCCCCTACGAGTGGCTCCCCTTTTTCATCGGTAACCTTCCCTTTCACTTCATTTATTGCTGCATCAAGCAGGGTTTCCGTATTTTGAGCCTCCCCCTGCTTTTGTTTCAAAATAATTGTTTTGCCAACGATACCATAGTCAATGGATTGACCTTTCAGGCACTGGCCCAATGCGTCCTCTATAGTTTTATCCTTAAAATCAATCGTTACAGGCTTTGCATTTGCGAGTAATTTATAATCATAAAAAAACACATACCCAGATTGCAGCTTTATTTCCTTGAACACTTTTTTTAGGCTTTCGTTTTTTACAGAAATGGAAATGGTCTTTTGACCATAGGCATCTGCCTTTACCTGTAAACAAAAGGCAACCAATAGGATAGCCGTTAGTTTCATGATCAATAATGTTTTGGCAAAAATTTTTTGCTTCTGATGCAAAAAATGACAAGCATTCGTAAATTGCATTGTTTCAAATTTAGTTTGGTTAATAAATAATACAGCCCACCAGGATTGTATAAGCATTAGCCGAACTACTCGCCGCTCCGGGTTCCAGCCGGAGCGGTTTTCGTTCACCAACTGCTGTGCTCTTTCTTTTATTTAAAAAATTAATTTTTGTTCGGCTCAATGATCAGGACCCTCCCATCCAACCTAAAATCGATATTGCTCATGTCCAACACATGCAACATTTGCGACAGGTTCAAGTCCCTGGATATCTCTCCTTCAAATTTTCTTTCTGGGATTTTCCCCTGATATTTTATATCCACATCGTACCATCTTGAAATCTGCCGCATGATACTTTGGATATCCGCTTGGTGAAATTGGAAAAAACCATCTTTCCAGGCAACCGCTTCTTCCACATCCGCATCATTGATTTTTGTTAGCAATCCACTTGTGCTGACTATGGCTTGTTGGCCAGGGGCAATTGCAATTTCCTTATCGCCTTTTTTCACCTTTACACTTCCTTCGAGCAAAGTGGTTTTGATAGATGCTTCATCAGCATAAGCATTTACATTAAAATGGGTGCCCAATACTTCTATTTCAGCCCCGCCAATTTCTACAAAAAATGGCATTGCCTTATTTTTGGCAACCTCAAAATAAGCTTCACCGGTTATTTCCACCTTTCGCTGATTTCCTACAAAAGCGGTAGGATAGCGAATGGAGGATGCTGCATTCAACCATACATCGGTGCCATCCGGCAATCGGAGTTTGTATTGTCCCCCCCTGGGTGTCGTCATTATGTTATAGGAAATTGCATTGTTGGGGTTATTAACAACATGGTATTCTAGTTGTCCATTTGCAAGCTTTATAACCTTTGCAGCTCCTTGCATAGCCAATAAGCCATTGGCTGCGCTATCTAGTCCAATGGTTTGCCCATTTGTCAAGGTTAACATGGCCTTGTTGCCTCCAGGTGATATTTCTTTTGCCCCGCTCCCCTTGTTCTTTATTAAAGAAACAGGCGATTCATTCCTTCCCTTTTTAATAAATAAAAAGTACCCAGAAATAGAAATGAACAAAATGAGGATGGCCGCTATCGCTACTCTATACTTTCGGAATAGCTGAATAAGATGGGCTGGCTTTTTACCGCGCATATCTACTTCATCCACAGATGCTTTTCCATTTGCCAATATATTTGCCAACAACCGATGCATCCTTTCCTCATCGTAGTGAGCTGTGCTGTTCTCCAGCATTTCCATCAATAGCTGCTCAACTTGGTCATCCCCGCCATTATTGATCAACTCAAACATTTCTCTCTCTTCTTCTTTTGAGGAGAATTGATTGATATATCGCTCAATCAGATAAGAAAGCCTGTGTTTTATATTATCCATTTAAAATAACAAGTTCAATAATTATTTTGCTAAATACTTTTTAAAAATATTTTCTAGTTTTGTATAAGACAGTTCTCAGAAAAAAAAGTCCCAGCCGAGGTAAGGACTTTTAGATATTTCCACAATCATTATAACTTTGATTGCAGAATATTAAAAATTGAGACAGATGCAGCTTTTGAGAATGACTTACGCTCTTTATTATTCAGAGAATGTCATATAAACCAAAAACACTTCATGAGTGAACCTGCTGCCATATTGGAAAATGAGAAAGAATTATTTAATTGTATGAGCAAGGGGGATGAGCAAGCATTCACCAAAATCTTCGCCTATTATGAACCTTTTATATACCCATTTATCTTCAAACTGACTCGATCAGCGCTTGCTGCAGAGGAGATTGTACAGGAACTATTTATCAAGTTGTGGACCAGCAAGGAGAATATGAGCCAGGTTGAAAACCATCGATCCTATATATTCCGGATGGCTGCAAATCGGAGCGTCAATTATCTCAAGAAGCTGGCAAATGATACACAATTGGTTAAAACAGCAGCACAATATATACCAACAAACAGCAACAACACAGAAGAGCTGCTCGACTTGCACCAAACTGAAAAAACAATCCAATTGGCCATAGGGTCGCTAACGCAACAACAAAAAACTGTTTACCAATTGAGCAGACAACAAGGTTTGAAAAACCATGAAATTGCTGCCCTCTTACAAATATCGGAGAAGACGGTCAAAAACCATCTTACACACGCACTCCATCATATTAAGATCTATCTCAACAAATCCGCGGAAGCCAAAGTAGCCTTGTTGTTATTTATTGCGGCACAAAGCAATTAGATGATGAATCGAAAAAATGATGGAATGAAATAAGTTCCTGCCATTAATTTTTGTTTTATTGATCAACTGGATTAACATCTTCCAAAATCAATTTTCTCAAATCTTCCTATAATAGGTTATCGAAAACAAACATTCCTAAAACGGGTTCATCATTAATTGGGTGGAAATAATCTTTTTTACCTTTCTAAATTTATTCTATGCCTAAAAATTGTACAGCCTATACCACTAAAAAGGTAAGCGTGTATGGGAAGTTAAGCTATCAGGCTAGCCGGCCGTCTTCCATCTCGAGAAAACATTTCGAGCAGTGTTTCGTCAGAATCTATTTGTTGCCCAATTGCTTAATCAACAGCAATTCAAAGGATGATTTGTATAGGTCAAGGATAGGCCAGAGCGAATTGCTATTATGAACCCCATTCAAAAAAATAAAAAAAGGGCTTATGAAAACCGCATTTCATAAGCCCTTGCAAACACCAAAACCAGAAGACCACATAGAAGATTATCAATAATCTATTTATTTTCCAATAGCTTAAAGAACTGGTCGAGCTGTGGTAGGATGATGATACGGGTGCGACGGTTGGCAGCTCTTCCTGCAGCGGTGCTATTCGTTTCAACAGGCAAGTATTCACTGCGGCCGGCAGCAGCCATATGAGAGGGTTGTAACCCATATTTATATTGAAGGATCCGGATCACTGAAGTAGCCCTTTTAACCGAAAGGTCCCAATTGTCCAACAGTACACCTGCACGGTAAGGCACATTATCCGTATGCCCTTCTACCATAAATTCAATATTAGGCTGGTTCTTCAGCACCTTGGCAACCTTGCCCAAAACCTTTTGTGCTTTTGAAGTAACATTGTACTTGCCACTGTTAAAAAGGAGCTTATCGGAAATATCAATGTACACCACATCCTTATCAACTTTAATGTTGATATCCTTGTCGTTCAAATCTCCGATAGCTCCTTTTAAATTGTTTACTAAAGCCATGTTCAAAGAATCTTTATGCGCAAGCTCAGACTGCAAGTCGTGAATATAGTTGTCTTTGGCACCTATGTTTTGCAGCGATTGGTTGATGCTCTGTGCTTGGGCGCTGGAAATAACCGAAAGGTCTTCCAATTGCTTTAAAGCCTGCGTATTATTCTGCTTATAGAAATCAAGCTGCTTTTTAAGCGCATCTATAGCGGCCTGATCATTGGTCCCTTTGGTGCTGAGTGCCGTTTCACAGGCCGTTTTTTTATCCTTGCAATCTTTCAGATCGTTTTGTAATGAGGTATTGGCCTTGCTGAGCTCATCATATTTTGACTGGAGCGATTTAAATTTTTTGCTACTAACGCATGAGGCCAGCATTATCGGTAAAACTGCAGCCCACGCCATGTTTCTAATACGCATAACTTTTGTTTTTATTTATGTGAGTCGATTTGATTTAAATTAAATGTTATCAAGTTACTTTATACATTCTGGTAGCAGAATGCAAGTAGTCCAAAGGGTTGAATGCATTGTCGAAAACCTCTTTCAGTTCGTTCAATTTTTTCTGAAGCGTGCTGACCTTTTCGCCGATCACCGGATCTTTTGCATACTTTTTCAGCAATTGCTGATATTCATCCATATTTTCACTCATGCGGAAAGTAATTTGACCAAATCGTAGTTTCAGAGATTGCACATCCATGAGTGAAAAATAAATATTTTCTTTCCAATCCTTCGGCTGCAAGGCTTTTTGTGACGCTACCAATTCCGAAGCCTTTTTCCGGATTTCGGTGATATAAGCGTACCTCTTTTCCGCATCACTCTCCTTATTGAACCTTTGATCAAACTCTTCAGGAGATATGCCAAGCGACTTTAGGTTCTGATACAGCACGGTGTCGTAATGGGTATGCATCTCACTGAGTTCCTTGGTAATCGTTTGCCAATCATGTTCCACATCGCTTTTATCGTGCACAAACTGGCTGAGCTTGGCTGTAAGCTCAAACATCTTCTCACTTTGATCGCGAAGCTCCTTTTTCTTTTTGCCCAAGGAATTAATATAAGTTTCAAGCCCAGAAAAAAACAACACGGTAACCGGACCACCCAAGGGTATGGAACTGGCAACAGTGCTTGTGTAATTAACCATATTGGAAAATACAGTTAGTGAAACACTGGATTTTTTATTTTTTTCGACAAACTCATGAAATTGTTTGTACCAGTCATTGTACCCAGGATAATAGGTAGGGTTGGTCGTTTCTGTCAGCAACTCAAAGAACTCTTTGGAGGTCTTGAACAAAACCACTGGCTTAATTTCACGATCCATATAAACCAGGTTCACCACCGCCGCTTGATAATTGGCTTGAAAAATATTCAGTTCATTTTGCTCGATCGCTTTTTGCTTATCCTCCAATGCCTGCACCCGATCAAACAACTTATCTGCTTTTTCCCTGGCATTGCTGGTTACCCGAATGGAAAGGTCCAAACTATCTACTTTTTGATCCAGCTTCAACATGGTTGAGTCAATCGCCTTTGTCTTCTTCTCCAATGTTGACTGAATATCTGCAAGCACCTTTTCCCTCACCGATTTCCCTGTGTCCAATGTATCCTTGCTTTGAGCAAATCCAGCAACACCAATCAATACTCCAAGAACAGGCAACAAGATTTTCTTCATATCCATCAGTATCTATATTTACCAAATCTATCTAAGGCATCTTCCCATTTCTTATCTATTATAAAACAACCTGAGCTTCTTGGGCAATCGTCAACAATTGCATCTTCGAATTTTTCTCCAGCATATCTGAAATATCCAATTTGCCTAATGCAGAAACCCTAATTTCGTCTGGATTCACCAGCAACACATCAGCTCCCACGGATTCTGCGAAGCGGAGCATGGACTTAGCAAAATTGCTCCCACTAATAAGCTTATGTACAATCTGGCAATTCACATCCTCCTTTAGTAAGCGGTAGGTTTCAATGAGCGTATGCGAAACGGATGTATCCCCCAATTCAAAATCCTTCAACTCATTTTGCATGGCAACCAAAAAAACAGTGGTTTTTCTTTTCCAAACCAAAGGCACCAATACATTTAATTTGTCTTTCGGAATCACCGACCTAAACGGCACTACAATGGACCTTATCTTTCTGTCGTCAGAACCGGGCTTGATCGTCAGCACCGGTACATGCGACAATTTGGCTATCCGGGCCGGAGATATTCTTTTTGTCAACACGAGAAAACGCCTTCCTTTATTCCTGGCAATGATAATCAGCTCCGGCTTTTTCTCCATGGCCTTTTGAACAATCCCTTTCTCAATGGAATCGCATTTATATATTTCTATAAGGATTTTTACACCCCTAATCGAATTCTCTAGGAATCTTTTGAAATCCTTCAGTCTTGCCCAGTCCCTTGAATCAGCGGTGGCTTCCTTTGCATTCGCTTTTGAAATATGCAACAGGTGTATCACCGACTCATCGGGCTCGGCAAGGTCAATCGCACGTTTTATAGCTATATGGGTATTGGAAGTAAAGTCAACGGGTAACAGTATATTTCTAAATGCAGACACCACTTTGTTTCATTAATTACAACCCAAATATGCATGCCCATTATTAGTAAGGCATTAAGCCGGGATTAGAAATAGATTAGAAATTGTTATTTCTTTTTAACATTCCTTTTGCCACACAGATTATGTAATTTGCCTTATATTATAGCGGTGTTATTTAAATCAATTTTCAAGCCGCTCCATTATGCAATATGTCAGGGGAAAAGAAAATACTAGTTGTTGAGGATGAAAAAAAAATTGCCGACACACTCCAGGTGGGTCTTACCGAACAAGGCTACTACACGGAAGTGGCTTATGATGGGTATATCGCCCGAAAACTGATTGACACTCATAGTTACGAATTAATCATTCTGGATATTAACTTACCGGGTGTCAATGGTTTTGACCTGTGCAAATATATCCGTTCAAAGAACAATAACCTGATGGTGATCATGCTAACGTCCATGAGCACTCTAAATGATAAAATCGATGGCTATAATGCAGGTGCGGATGATTACATGGTAAAGCCATTTGAATTCCGCGAGTTGTTAATGAAAATTAGGGCTTTGTTTAAAAGAAGCCATGCAGAAACAATGCCGGTAGGGAATATGCTCCATGCAGCCGACCTCGAGATGAACCTAGAAAATAAAGATGTAAAAAGGGCAGGGAAAAAAATAAACCTTACAGCAAAAGAATTTCAGTTGCTCGAATATTTTATGCGCAACAAGAACCGTATGCTTTCACGGGCAGATATTGCCGTAAATGTATGGGATATGGGGTTTCAATCAAACACCAACGTCATTGATGTTTATGTTAGCTATCTGAGGAATAAAATCGACAAACATTTTGAGGAAAAACTTATCCATACCCATATAGGGATGGGGTACATGCTTCAAGATCACTAACCCCTTGGTTTTGATTTCCATGATTGCCTAAGAATATTTGAGAATGAAGTTTCAGGTTATGGCAAACCGTGAATGGGCAAAAGTTTAAACATTTGTAACACAAAGCTAAATTAAGGTTAAACCGGACATTCTATAGAATGGTTCTTTAAATTTAGAAATGCCCATATTGTTATCGACCATGTCAGTAAGAATAAAAATAACATTACTTTTTGCCGTCATCGTGCTTGCTATACTCATGTTGGTATGTGGCTCTGTGTATTATTTCTCCTACACCTATCGGGTAAATAACATGAGGACCCGCTTAACCAATTGGAGTGTTACCACCGGAAAATTGTTGAGCCAGTCTGCTGTTTTTGATCAACGGTTGATGCTGAAAATAGATGCCTCCACCATACTTGCCATGAAAAACAAAACCGTACAGGCCTATACCCGTTCTGGGCAACGAAAATACATTTATAGCGACCTAAAGTCGGACACGATGCTTTTCAGCAAATCCATTCTTGACAAAACCAAACCCGGAAAAGATATCTATTTTACCGAAGGCAATCGTGAGGGGGTTGCACATTATTTCAAAGACCAGGGGTTTGAAGTGATCATGATTGCCGCTGCGTATGACATGGAGGGCAAAAAAAAACTGCAACAACTCAAAGTGATCCTCATATCCTCCTTTGCAGGGGGCATTTTAATTGCCCTGATTGCGGGCTATTTTTTTTCAAAAAGGTTATTGGTGCCTCTTAGAAAGATTGCAGACAATGTGAACAAGATTTCTGTACAAAACTTGGAAGAAAGAATCAAGACCAGCAAGGGGAAGGATGAATGGGAATATCTGGCAACCACGCTCAACAAACTATTAAACCGTCTGCAAGAGAGTTTTGATGTACATCGCCGTTTTATCTCCAATGCATCCCATGAACTGCTCACCCCTCTGACTTCCATTTCCAGTCAACTGGAAATTTCGCTTAACCGCGACCGTGAGGCCCAAGAATACCGGAACGTGATGAAGTCAGTGTACCAGGATGTATATAGATTGGGTAAGCTTACACAAACCCTGTTGGAATTTGCAAGAACCTCTGGGGATCCGGGTGGTCTAGAGATCGATCTGGTAAGGATTGATGAAATATTGCTCGCATTGCCCGGCGAGATGAGCAAGCTAAACGAATCATACTTAGTAAAACTGTCCTTTGAGGATTTGCCAGAAGAAGAAGAAAAACTATTTGTGTTTGGCAATGAACAGTTATTGTCAACCGCCATCAGAAATATAGTTATCAATGCCTGTAAATATTCAGACGACCATCAGGCTGCCGTTAGCCTGACCTACCATAACCACAGCCTGCTTATTCATATAAAAGACAATGGCAAAGGCATTGCTGAAGAAGAAAAGGAAAATATTTTTCAGCCATTCTATAGAGTAGATGATGGCAATCCCAACCAAGGATTTGGATTAGGTCTTTCCCTTACCCAGCAAATCATCAAATTACATAAGGGAAGCCTCAAACTAGCCTCTTCAACCAATAAGGGCAGCACTTTTAGTATAACGCTCCCCGATGCTAGTAGTTTTTTAATCCAAAAAAGATAATCCTTATATTATATTTGTTCTCCCGATTCATTAGGTTATTTCCCAGTATCGGTTGCCGCGTACACATTACTATTGATTGGGTTTTGTTTCCAGTACTTCAATGTAGAGGAAGCCACACCAAAAGATTTTGGCAATGTTACATTAGCGACCTCATGGATGCCTATTTTAATCAAAGCCATATGGTGAATGGCATGTTCTAGGTTATACGCAATTTCCCGAAAATAATTACTTGGGATTTTGTTCAGCGCATGGCTATGTTCATCAAACCCGGCCTCGAGCAATATTTCTTTATTATCATCATACAGGTTTGCACATATATCGCTCATTAAAGCAATCGCCGCCGCTTTATCATGCTCAATCACAAAATCTCTTTTACGGTTCTCATAATTCACTGTTCCTGACAAATAACCGTTTTGCATGCATACAAACATTTCCACAATATGTCTTACATGCTGACCAATACTGGCATCAGAAAGCAAATCTATTTTCTGGGCATATTGTTCATCCGTAAGCTGGCACAATGCATCTTCCAAAAGTTCAAAAATAGTCGGTACTGCTTTTAGAATTTCCATTCAACAAATATTTGGGTTATCAATCAGACTTTGAAAACCGGGGATATATAAATACCCCCGGCACTACTTATGCTTATTCATCTCCTTTCTCATAACTACCTACATAAGTAACTTGAATATCATCAGACACATTATCCTTTTTACTGCCCTTGGGCTTGCCCACCCCATAGGAACCGATTTCTTTTACAATGAATTTGCTCGTTACCGTGACTTTGCCATTATTGATTTCAATATTGGCCTTTTCGGTAACTGGCTTTGTGGTACCCCTAATCGTTAGGTCACCCGTTACATCTACTGCATATTTCCCGTTTTTAGTAAAGTCGACAGCCGAGAGGTTGTTAATCTTTCCCTTTAAAGTTATTCTGGGGAACTGTTTAGAGTCCATGAAATGTGGACTATTGAAATGCTCTTGCATCAATGCCTTTTCAAATTGGAAACTTTGTACAGGCACAGCAATAGCCACTTCCCCCGTACTGGGATTGATGATACCCGTAACCGTATTGTTGGTTGCGGTAATATCTTCCGCCACGGTATGAGAAAAAATGGTAGCCTGCCCGGTTCTTGTAATATATCTGTTTTGTGCATTCACAGCAAAAACAATTGATGAAACCAATGTTAGAGAAAGAATAGCCTTTTTCATAATTTTTATTTTAAAGACGGGTGCTGACAAAATACCTTACAGCAATTTCAATCAATTATTTTCGAGGAGGGCAATAGTTACATTCCGTGCATTCGAAAGAACCCAAACGAAAATATTGGTTACTTAAAGAAGTGGCTATGATGGATGCAATAGTGGCATAAGCAATCCAATCAGATTGCTTGAAATAGTCAAAAGAAAACAATAAACCCACATGGCATAGGAAAAACGAAATGGGTATCCAATGGCGATGAACTCGCCATGACAATAGCAGACCAAAGGCATACCATAAATACAGGATGCCAAATAGAATAAAATCATACCGAAAAAAAATAGGGGAAAATGGGATGCTCATGATACCAGCGGTGGCCATCATGATAGGCACAATGGCACAAGGGATTGTTAGCAATAAGGCAATCTTTTTGATTGGCTTATTTTGAGAATAAAAAATAGAATCTATGACCATCTTGAAAGGCTTGTTATTTTTATTTATGATTTTTCAATGATTACGCTGATTATCTAGAACCTGATTTCAGCCAATAACTGTTTTAAAAGCAGCGAAAATGATACGCCAGCAGCCAAGAATCCCAACTTTTTGATTGATTATTTTATACCCAAGCTAGCTTTACCGAAGGCCAACAATTCAGAAGGGTTGATAAAGCCTCTTGTATCTTTGCTAATCACATTGCCATTACTGTCCAATATGATAAGCGTTGGATAAGATTCAACAGCATATTTGTTGCTGAGTGCTGGACCATCACCCTTCTCCATATCAATGGCTACATTAATAAAATGTTGGTTGAAAAACTCACCCGTTTCTTGGTTCGGGAAAGTCTCTCTTTTTAATTGTTTGCAATAGACGCACCAAGAAGTATAGGCATCCATAAAAATGGGTTTGTTCTGCTTTTTGGCTTCAGCCAAAGCTTTGTTCCAATCACCCACAATGAATTGTATCCCTTGCCTTTTCCCTTCTGGGTTATAGTCATCATAACGATAGTGGTGCCAATATAAAAACACCCCAGCTAAAACAAGCAATAGGGGAACAACTATTTTCATATTTACTCCTTTAAATCTCATCAAATTTTTCTTTGTTCAACCTCGGGCATTATGATTTGCTTAGCGCTTCATCAATGCCCTTTTTCAATTCCTCCAAAGAGTCGGAAACATACATTTTCCGGAGTATGGCCCCAGTTGCAGGATTGATCAGTAAAACCGTACCTGTTGCCAGTTCCTTTTCTGCGATTGGATAAACATGTGCCGCTTCCAACAGGGGCTTAGATCTGGCTTTTGACCTTCTATTGGTAACATCATTCAAAACCACCTCAATATCCTTTGAAGCGCTATAGGCAGGAATCAGGCCTGTTTTGATTTTGCTCTCATTGGCCTTGCATGTTGGGCACCAATTGGCTCTTGTAATCATCACGACCAATTTTTTATCCGATTGGGAAAACAGGCTTGTAGCACTGATCAGGCATAAAGCCAAAAACAAGAATGTCTTTTTCATGATTTTATTTGTTTAGTCGGACTTGTCATCGATACCTTACAATTCCTTTAAAAGAAACTGAGAAAAACCAAATGTAGGTGGTGGCAAAATAAACCAAATGTTAAAACATATGAAGTCAATTAGGAAAATCAAGGTTCCGCTTAGCTATTTACATCTAAAATCCTTTCAATCTTTTCCCTGGAAGAAGCAGTTAACTGGTCACCTTCTGCATGCACATGCTTGGATTCGGAGCCAATGGTAGTAGTCTGTTTTTCAAATCTCCTACAAAACGAACACATAGAAGTATGCAACATCAGGCTCAGCTTTTCTCGGAAGGAAATCTTGCCTTCTTCTTTTTTTGTCATCAACATGGTGGCCTCACGGCAGTTAACCATTAGGTATTTCATCATGAATTTTCTCATGCTCAATTTTTTAAGAAGCTCTTTTCTACACAATCACGCATCTGCAATCGGGCTCTATGGATAAGCACCCAATAGTTTGACGTAGTAATATTCAAAACCTTACAAATTTCTTCTGATTTCAAATCTTCCATGTATTTAAGTGTGAACACTTGTTGCTGCAAAAGCTTTAGGTTTTTTTTGCACCAGTTGATTATTTTTTGCAGTTCTTTCCTTTCCAATGGGTTCTCGGTCTCATGCCAATCATGGGGGGCTCTTTGGGTTATCCAAGAACCCGTTTCATCAAACCAATCTTCTTGCCCCTCATTCAGGTTAGGCAATTCCAAAATCTCCCTATTCGCCGCTTTTTTCCGGTAATGGTCAATTATTTTATTCTTGAGTATAGCAAAGATCCAATTTTTTTCTGAGGCTTCGCCTTTGTACCCGCTAAGCCCTTTCAATGCAGATAGAAAGGTTTCCTGCACAAGATCCTCGGCCAATTCTTTATCGTTTACCCTTGGTAGCGTGTATTGTAAAAGAAGGTCACCATATTGATCTAACCATTTTTTGGGATCAGTGCTTGTCAACTTTTTTTCCATTCCGTCAGCTAATTTGTTTGTAAATATAAAGAAATGGAGCACTTGGATAATAGCATATAAAATGAAATTATTTTGTAAAGTCAAAACTATCTACCGCTCTTCTATGTCATAAAAAAAAGGAGGAAATGGGCAAAATATTTTTAACCTATAACATTTCGTTTGAATTGAACCAAAGGGGGGGGGTGAAACAAAATTTCGGTTAACCAGAACGGTGAAAATGCGATAGAATTTAAGGACGCTGATGCAAAGTGTCATTAGTAACAGTTTTCCCAAAACACAAGGCCTTCCATTGAATCTGGTCTAAAAAGGGATATTGCCAAAATCAATAGACCCATTTCTAAGTGCATTGCCAATCACTGCGGTAGAAGCCCATAATAACCATATTGATCGAATACAAGCATATAAAACAACCGGCCCGATAAACAGCGATCATTAAAAACGCTGCGGAATATTGGTGCCCTATTTCTTTATAAAAAACGACCAAACTTGTCCTGCTGTATAAATACATACCATTCACCTAATTTTATTTTGGGTACCTAATATTTTCACTACATTTAAATGCTGTATTATACTCCTAAAACCAATTGTATAAACATCTAAACAATTTACATTTATGAAAAGAATATCAGTCTTCAGCACCGTTGTCGTAATCATCCTAACGCTAACTAGTTTTACAAAAAGCAAACATGGATGGGTTTCCCTTTTTGATGGCAAAACCCTTAATGGATGGAAAGTCGGCAACAACGCACAAACCTTTTCTGTTCAGGATGGCCAGATAGTGGTGCATGGCCCTACTGCCCATTTGTTTTATATGGGGGATTATAAAAACCATGATTTCAAAAATTTTGAATTGAAAGCCGATGTGATGACCTATCCAGGCGCCAATTCAGGGATTTATTTTCATACCAAGTATCAAGAATCAGGTTTCCCTGACGACGGGTTTGAAGTGCAGGTAAACAATTCCCACTCTGATTGGAAGAGAACTGGAAGTCTTTATGATATTGTTGATATCAAGGAAGTATATGTAAAGGATATGGTATGGTTCACCGAGTATGTGAAGGTGGTTGGCAAACATGTCATCATTAAAATAAACGATAAAACAGTAGTGGATTATACAGAACCAGAGGGGTACACTCCGCCCGAAAACCATCCCGGAAGGAAGATATCCGATGGTACTTTTGCCTTACAGGGCCATGACCCCAAAAGCGAGGTTCATTTTAAAAATATTATGGTAAAAGTATTGCCGGATTAATTGGAATGGTCGGACCTGAAATGTCAGACCATGTACAGATCAAACGAAGAAGCCAGCTATATAGCTGGCTTCTTCGTTTGGGGGTATTCAAAAATTCAACTATTATTCTTTTATCCGCATATTTTTATATTCCACTTTCATCACATGACCTGCATGGATCTGCAAACCAATAAGACCGGACATTTTTCGGTTGGCCGTGTCGTTGTCGATCACATCGCTCATCAATACCCCATTGATATAATGTTGCAAATGGTTTCCTTTGATCACCAAATGACATTCGTTCCAACCATCATTGATTTTTGTTTTTAGAGAATCGATATTTCCCAACGAACTATCTACCACCATGGCGGACCATGCATTGTTCACACTATGCCCATCTTTGGTATAGGGAATGGTGACTTTTTGCCCCCGATATGCAAGTGTTGAGCGTCCACGTTCTTCATAGTTCTGACCGGTATAATTATTTTCCCCATCAATATCGGCCTGATAACCTTTCAAACCAAAAGGAACACCTGTAACGGTATCGCTCCGGTATTGGATACCACTATTGCCGCCTTTGCTGATCCTATAATCCGTGATTAACTCAAAATCACTGGGTTTTTCTTTTGCCCAAATCAAAAAGGTATTTGCTTTCAATGTCAAAGGCGAGTCGGCTTGTCCAGTAACGATACCATCTTTCATTTTCCAGATAGAAGTATCACCCTCCCATCCGTTCAAGGTTTTGCCATCGAACATCTGAACAAAACCATCTTTGTCTTTTACAGAACTGCTATCCGTGGATTTATCTGAAGAGGCGCTGGGGGAATTGCAGCCTGTCATTATAAAAGCCAATGGCAAAGAAAACAGAAGACAGTACCGCATCAATAATTTGAGACTATGCATATATAATTGTTTGGGTTTAAAAAAATGGTCTGAACTGGGATTGTTGAGATTATTGGGATTTCTGGGATTTTTTAATTCACGATTAAATGTCAAAACCAAATACAGAACAGGTCGAAAATGTCAACCAATCAACCTACATCACCCACTCGACTCCTGTTTCTTTCCAAGCTTTTGAATTGGCTGAATCAATCACCGCTTCGCAAACTTTTTGTGTCTCCAATGCATCCTTGAACGTGGGCCCACAAGGCTTGCCCGTTTCAAGGCTTTTCAAAAAATCGGCAACCTGATGAACAAAACTATGTTCATAGCCGATGCCCAAACCCGGCACCCACCATTTGTCCATATAGGGTTGGTCGCCGTCGGTGACATGAATGGAGCGCCAGCCACGAACGATGGACTCATCACGATGATCAAAATATTCCAATCGGTTCAAGTCGTGCAGATCCCAACGGATAGAAGCATGCTCGCCATTGATTTCAAAAGTGTACAAAGCTTTATGGCCTCTTGCATAACGGGTGGACTCGAACAGACCCAATGAGCCATTATCGAAATGACAATGGAAGATACAAGCATCGTCGATGCCTACCTGCTGAACCTTGCCTGTGAGTTGGTGCATGCGCTGCTTCACAAAAGTTTCGGTAACCGCAGAAACATCCTTGATGGCACCATTCAACCACATAGCCGTGTCGATACAATGTGCCAACAAATCGCCAGTAACACCAGAGCCTGCGGCATCCACATCCAAACGCCAAGTGCCAGCACCGCCTTGTGGCACATCGGCATTGATGGTCCAGTCCTGTAAAAAATTGGCGCGGTAATGAAAAATTTTACCAAGCTTTCCAGAAGCCACAATATTTTTTGCCAATGTCACAGCGGGAAGTCGACGATAATTATACCAAACCGTATTATTCACTTTTGCTTTTGTGACTGCATCTACCATTTTTTGCGCTTCTGCCAAAGTTCTAGCCAAAGGCTTTTCACAAAGAATCATTTTCCCTGCAACGGCAGCAGCTATCGCGATTTCAGCATGGGTATCATTGGGTGTGCAGATATCAACAGCATCGATATCGTTTCGGGCAATTAGTTTTTTCCAATCTGTTTCGTAAGATTCATAGCCCCATTGTTCAGCGAAGGCTTTTACTTTTTCTTCGTTACGGGAACAAACCGCTTTTAGAACAGGCTTGTATACCAGCTCGGGAAAAAAATTGGACACCCGATTATATCCATTGGAATGGGTCCTGCCCATAAAGCCAGTGCCAATCAAACCAATTCTCAATTCTTTTTTTGACATATGGAAAGTTTAAATTTTCAATTTGCTTTTTTACCACAGAGGGGACGGAGGTATGCACAGAGGTTAAAGGGAAAAATTTAGAGAATGTTTCTCTGTAAGATTTTTCCTACTCTTTCCATCCATGCTGTTCACGCACTTTGATCATCACGCCTAGGATATCGTTCCAGGTCTGTTGCTTCATCATCACTTCATTGGGGAACATGCAACCATCCCAACAGATATGCCTAAACGCTTTTGTCAATTCGCCTTTTTCATTTCGCAACCAATAGCCAGCATCATGGGCAATATCCAATTTTCCATTGGGATCCAATGCCTGACAATGGCGGCCGGTTTTATCATGAGATCCTGAACCGAAAACAGTACCATCATTTTGTGCAACATGAAAATCGATGGTCCATGGACGCAAGGCATCCGTCAATTTTTTCAATCCTTGTTCCAAGGTTGCACGATCTTTCCAATCGAAATCTTTTGGCAGTATCCTATCTTCCGGACTATTCGTGCCGAGTAGGTATAATAAAGTATGCGCCATGTCGGCCTGGAATCCGATATTTTTTCTGTCCACCGCTTCCAAGGTATCGATCATTGCTTTCCAACTGTGCATGCCACCCCAACAAATTTCGCCTTCGGCGGCAAGTCTTTCGCCATACTCGGCAGCCACATCGCAAGCTTCGCGAAAAGTAGCTGCAATCAGTTTGGTATTGTTGACGGGATCTTTGGCCCAGAGTTCAGGCTTGCTCGCAGAGTCGATACGAACCACTCCATTGGGACGAACCCCCAACTCACGTAATTTTTTTCCAAAGCGGGAAGCTTTGCGCACCATATCCACAAACACCTCCCGCTCTTCTTTACTGCCCATGGCAGGACCACCCCAGATGGGCGCCACCAAGGAACCAATTTCCAAGTTCAATGAAGAAACTTTATCAGCGAGTTTTTTGATGCCATCATCGCTCATGTCCAGATCGATATGCGGGTCAAAAAGACCGATATCGATACCATCAAATTTTATCCCATTCACTTCGGCGGCAGCTGTTTTTTCCAACATGGTATCAAACGAAATGACAGGCTCCGAATCAGGACCTTTGCCTACAATGCCAGGCCAGGTGGCATTGTGGAGTTTTGGATAATTATTGTTCATAAAAAGTGTTTAGTGCATTAATGAAAGGTGTGAGGTATAAGGTTTGGGGTGTAGGGTCTTCTTTATGCCTTAAACCCTAAACCTTCTACCTTCCCTATGCCATATCCGGGTTTTTCGGCCCAAAATGTTTCAGCATCACAATTGGGTCCGTGGTTGATAAATTTACAATTTTTACTCCTTCCTTGGCGGCCGATTCACACACAAAAAATTCATCGTTGGTCAATTGTCCATAACGGATCAATGAGGGTGTTTCAATATCCCATACACCCATTTTGCCGTGCCCTTGCATCATGATCATACCATAGGCTGCACTGTCTTTAATAGTAACAGTCGCACCGGGCAATACAGTCAGTTCTTTTGCACCAAAGGATTCAGATTTATAGCAAATCCAATTTTCAATATAGCCCTGTGCTTTCATTTGATCTAAAGGTCTCACGGGCTTAGGTGACATGAAACGGTGCTGCATCATATTGGGATCTAAGTTCAATTCCCAATCGATCACATCCAGCAAAGCTTCATAATCACCGATACTTTCTTTGGGTGTACCGTTCCATAATAATTCTTCTGGAATGATGGCTTCATTCACCAAGGATTGGTACATCGCAAAAACATCGGATGCTTTTTGTGGTTCGTACGTGCACATACTGCCTGGTGCATGCAGCAGGCCTGGTGGCACATCCCAACCCGTGCCGGGATCCAAGCGATAGGCTTGCGAGTAACTGGTAATCTTATTATCGCCCTTGGTAAAATTGACCAAGCACTCACGTATTTGATCCCTAGTAGTACCGGGAGCAATGCCCATAAATGTATAGGGAAAATCGCCGCCGTGGTTATTTACCTGCGGAGGGAAATAATAAGCTTCGGGTTTGCCCTTTTGGCCAATCAATGCCGCTTTCTCATCATTGTGATGGATATGGTGTGGCAGCGGCCCCATGTTGTCAAAAAACTTGGAATACATGGGCCAGCTTTTATGCTCGTTCCATAAACGGGCGCCAATCAATTCGCCTTTTAGTTCATCAACTGCATCCCTTAAGAGTATTTGTATTTCTTTTCCATTATCGTTAAAAACAATGGGGCTCAATCCTTCATTCTCCCCCGTAAGCGGCCCGTTTTTGGCAGGCGTGGTGGAAGAAAACCATCTTTCGTCTATACCTCCCCGTTGGCCACCCAATACATAATAATCATCTGGATGCAATTTAATCCTCCTTCCCGGCACACAAAATGAACGGGGTACCCAGGTGGGTGCTAAACGCAGGATCCCTTTTCCTTGTTCAAGGGCTTTGGCAGCAATGCTAGATGTATACATTTCTGAGAATTTTATTTTTAAGTTTATCGTTGGCCAGTATTAATACCCCTTCTTAATCTCCATTTAAATATAAAATCAAAACAACAAGTCCCAATTCCAAACTACCAATTCCCAACCCTCAGCTCAATATCATAAACCTTTTTCTCCCCCGGTTCTAAAAACAATAATTCATTGCTAGCTCTAGCTTTTGCCTGACCGATTGGTGGGTTTGTGCCGGGTTCCAATCCGATTACATATTCCCCCTTACCGAAATGTTGCCAATTGGTCAACCAAGGCAATTGCTTTTTTTGAAATTTGATGGCAAGCGATAATCCCAATTTATCATTGCGCAAACCACACTCGCATTCACCAGCAGCATTAGCCTGCGCATCAATGAATACTGCCTCTTCCCCACCCCCACTATGGTCATCCAATGGCGCAAGACATTTATGAAAATCATTCCCTTGCTTGAATATTTTATTCTTTTCTCCAGATTCTCTTGGTGTCCAATTACCGTCCCATAAAATTTCGGTGCCTTCATCCACCAAGGGCCAACCGAAATTAAAATGATAAAGCAGCATATGGGGCGCTTTTGTATTTCCCCGGTTAATCACTTCATCATGAATTTTTATGGAGGCTAGTCCAAGTGTACCTGAAATGGTTCTTCTCAGTTCAAGCCTTGTACCCAATGGCTGCGATTGCTTCATGATACCCGTGATGCTCATTTCCATCTTTCCCGATAATGGATCGGGTTGTATGATCGATTCTATCTCGGCTGCTGTATTACTGATAGCACCATGAAGCCCCCGTTCACCAAATGAATCCGCTTCTGGTCCTCCAATATGATCGAGACCACAGGTCACCAACATGCCGCCCCCAAAGGTTTTGATCCAATCAATCCCTTTATCTGATATGGGTTGAGGAGTTGTAATTCCCAGATGGCTCAACCAAGCCAAACTATGCTGGTTAAAAAATGCATCCGCAATATCCATTGCCCTATCCAATACTAGTTTATAACGGAGACCTGTACCCGTATTTACCCAGACCACTCTAACTCCTCGGCCAGCCCCATTATCAAGTACTGACGTTTCAATCCCACCTAATTGTGCTGGGTTTGAAATTTTATTATGCCAGGGTTCTTGGTTCATGATGCTAATGAGGGCTTGCTTTTTAAAGTGAATAGTGAAAGGCGAATAGAAGTTCACCTTTCACTATTTATGTCATCTGGTTTTATTTCTTTTTAAAAATCTCATTGTTCGGATCACCACCTGCTTTTAAATAGGCAAGCAAGTTCTTCAGTTCTTCTGGGTTCAGGCGATTGATCAAACCCGGCAACATCGGTGATATTTCAGAAATACGTGTGCTTGCAACATCTTTTTTCAACACATCACGTGTAACTCTTGGCGCAAATGGGTTTTGCGAAATCACATATTTATCACCGTCCTGACTGATGATCCTTCCCACGATGGAGCCTCCAGCTTTTAAATTAAACACGGTAGAACCAAACTGGTCCGATATCGTTTTGCTCGGGTCTATGATCGACTCCAACATATCATGATAGGAAAAGCGTGTGCCCAATTGCGTTAGGTCTGGCCCAGCTACCCCACCCTCGCCACGCATGGTATGACAGGAAATACAAAGCGAAGCGGCAAACATGGCTTTACCATTTTCGAAATCGCGGTTTACCATTCCGCTATCCACATACTTCATGGCAGAATCAATTTCCCAATCCCTGCCTGGTCCTTTTGGTTGCTGGCTAGTTTTGGTCAAATCAGTTCCTGATATAGACACGATCGAATCACCTGAAATGGTATTGTAGTAAGCAAATTTATCCTTAGGAACATTCTTCAACGCATTCTTTCTGGCCAAATCAATAAAGCCAACAAAACTATGACCACCTTTATAACCAAAGGCAGTATAGAACCATTTGAAATATTTTTCTCGAAGCTCGGGGGTCCATCCATTTTTTGCCTGGCTCAAAACAACCGCATAAAAAGTTTGTTGCTGTGGTGGCACTTTGGAGAGCATCCCCGCAATGTCCATCCCATATTGAGGATTGCGCATAATCAAGTCAGAAGAATTGGTCAATGCATTCTGATTGGTAGTACTATCGTCCTTTGCCGTATTGAGTAGCGCCATTGTTTTTTCCACTGACTGAGGCGCATCTATATATACCAATACTTTTACCAATTCACGGTTAAGCTCATTCGAACTTGCAGGGAAATAAGGATTCAAATAAGCCGCAACTTTTTCCTTGGCTTCCTTACCGGGCATTCCCAAACGAGCGATCAGTAATTCAAAAGCACGGGTCAAATCAATCTGCTGTGATGCAGACAGTTTTGCAAAATCAACAGCTGTTAGTGCTAGAAGAGCCTTGTCTCTCATATCAGGCTTTCCTTGCCTTGCCAATGCCAACATCGCTTGTGTAAGGGTCACAGGGTCCTTTTCATTCAGTGCTTTTTCCTTCCATTCGCTCACTGGTTGGTTCTCAACCGCAATCCTAGCCGCAAAACGGATAAAGCGGTCTTCACTTTTCAGATAAGGCCATGCGAAATCAATAGCACCCGCTTTAGGTTCACCTTGATATTCTTCCAATTTTCTGCGGGTTTTTTGGCTTTCGTTCAGTTCCACCGCTGCAAGAGATTCTGTATTGCCTGAATTGTCTCCATAATAAACACGGTAGAGGTCTGACTCTAATCTCCGACCACCGGTAAGAAAATAAAGTGCCCCATCAGGTCCTATCTGCCCGTCGGTCAACGGCAATGGAGAACCGGATACAAATTCTTCCCCTTTGGTTTTATAACTTGCGCCATCGGCCTCGGGCTGAATGGCATAGATAATACCAAAGCTCCAATCAAAAGCAAACAATGATTTTCTATATTTTTCTGGGAAATGGGCATTATGTCCATTAAAAAAACTGGTTGGCGATCCCTGACCTATATTTAAGGTAGGGGGCAGATTATCGGGGAAAGAAGGAGACCATTTATCCGTTCCCGGTCTCCAACCAAATTCAGCTCCACTACTCACTTGACAAATACGAATGGGGCGATACCAAGGAAGACCGAAATCCCATTCCATATCAGAATCCCAAGTAAACATATCACCAGCATCGTTGAAGCAAAGATCAAAAGGATTGCGGAAGCCATTTGCAATCAACTCCCAATGAGTGCCATCGGGCTGCAAATGAGCAATCCAACCACCATGGGCATCCACCCCGTTATCATGACCGTTTGGATCCCGGATCAATGGCATGAGGTTATCAATATACCAAGCGGGTGGTGGTGCTTTATACACATCCATCTTTGGGATCTGTGTCATATTTCCTGCAATCACATAAATGGATTTTTTATCCGGCGATAATACAATACTATGCGGACCATGCTCCCCATTGCCATTCAAGGATTTCAAAAGAGTTACTTTATCAAATTGGTCATCGCCATTTGTATCTTCCAAACGGTAAAGCCCACTGTGTTGCGATTTTGCCGTGTCCCCTTCATCGTTCACCATCACATACAGGCTATTGAATGCAAAAAGCAATCCATGCGCAAACCCCATTTTTATTTTTGCGGTATCCCCGATTTTTTTAACAATCAAGGGCTCCACTTTTATTTTGTTAGTAGCCGTATCTGCACCAATGGGAGGAATGGTGAGACGATACAAGTTGCCATACTGATCGGAAGCAATCATCCTTCCTTTATCATCAAAGGTCATGGCCACCCAAGAGCCTTGGTCATTCAACCCTGGGCTATACAAATGGTCGGCATGGAAACCTTCGGGCAATTTTAGTTTAGCCACTTTGGGGTCTAAAGACGCTTTTGTATCAGAACCATTTTTGTTGGTACAGGAAACAGCCGCCATCAGTAAAAAGGCAAAAAACAATTTCAGGTAATGTTTGGGGTTGTTCATCATCATAAGTCTTGTTTTATTTTCAATTAAATCGCATGAAAGTTAATGTGGACTTCCATTATTTAAAACTGTGATCCAAAATTTATTGATCCCTACTAAGGCACCTCATTATTAAATACATAAAGCCCATCTTTACCCGCCACCACTATATCTTTTCTCCCCGTGTTGTGCAAATCTGCCACCGAAAAATACAAACCCGTTCCCTTTGCCTTACCAAAAGACCCATAGCTGATGGGATTTTTGGTAAAGGACTCACCGTTCCATTTAAAATAATATAGCCCATAGTTGTCATTGGCGCCGGGGTCATGTCCATTATGTGCCCGATACCGTTTTCCTGTAATCAATTCCATTTGTCCATCATTATCCAAATCTACCCAGGCCATGGTATGATACTGTGAGTTATTGGGATCGATGGGATGTTTTACAAACTTGATGGATTTCCCATCACGTTTTTGTTCGTACCAATCAAGTCCATAACCATGCGCTTGACCAACGATCAGATCGTTAAACCCGTCATGGTTCACATCGGCAACAATGATGGGTACGCTGGCATCGCCCAAATCAAAACCGCCATGCTTTACCCAAGGCTGGTTTGCCCGATCGGCAGGTGCTTCTATCCAACCATCGGAAACGATAAAATCACCTCTCCCATCCCCATTGATATCGCCAAAGCCCAAACCATGCCTCTGCTTTTCGGCTACTTGTATACGTGAAAACTGGCCTTTCGCTTTGCCATCCTTATCTTTCAGTAAGGTAAAATAAGCAAGTGGTTTCCCCGGTGTGTTGGGGACAATTTCTTCAAATCCATCGCCATCAATATCCCAAGCCCTCGTGGTTTCAATATTTCCAGTAACAGCAATATCATGTAATGGCCATTCAGTATCATTACCAGGGTTTTCGCGCCAACGTAATGTACCATCAAACCAGCCACCCGTAATAAAATCCATTTTACCATCGCCGTTCACATCCATTGGGATGGTTGAAAAATCATCATAGTACTCTCCTACTCTTTTAACCGGACCAATAAAATGTCTATTCAAAAAATCAGGCCCTTCATACCAATAAGAACCAGATACAATATCCAAATGATGATCCCCATTGACATCGAATACGCCAACCGATTCAAAACTTTCGGAAGCAATCAATTGCTTTCGGAATTTTAGTACGGTAATTGGATGACAAGATAAAATTGCCCAAACAACCAAACCTGCAAGAATGATGACCCGTTTCTTCATGCCAAGTATTGAAGAGAAAAAAGATGAAAACTATAGGGCGGAAAGAAAACAAGCTGCTTTTTTGCCTGTAGCTGACAGGTCTTCCTTTTTTCAAGCATGGCTGGCAATTTTAAAATGAATAGTACCCAACAAATTAGAGACACGAACAGCTCGATATTATCGGTTTCTGACAAAGCAATTTAGAGATTTGCTCTGTTTTATGCATCCTGTACTATCTTGCAAAAGGAAACCGAAAGAATTTACTGTTTCCGATATTTTTATATTGGAAAGATATAAAAAATAACTAGGAGATATAAAGGCCTAAAACAAAGTGGATATCTCTTCTTCGTAATAGTAATACTCAGTAGGGGGACATTCGTCAGGTGCCAAAAAGTTCCATTTCAGGTTTCCCCAATCCATCTGGTGTGGTATAGAATGGACGCTTTTCAATAGTATAATGCGTATCCTCTGCTATGCCAAGTGCATGATAAATGGTTTGATGTATTTTATCGATATGGATTGGTTTTTCGATGGTTTTACAAGGTCGTTCATCTGCCGTTTTGCCATATACATAGCCTTTTCTGATACCGCCGCCAAACATCAGGATTGAACAGCCATCGGTAAAATGTCGGTGCATACCATAATTCTTGATATCCATGATCACATCAGGCTGTTGCACCTGCTCTTGAACCTTAGCACCAGGCCGTCCTTCCACCATCATATCCCTGCTAAACTCGCTTGCCAATATCACCATAGTACGATCGAGATGCCCTGTTTTTTCCAAATCTTTTATTAACTGCGCCACGGGGCCATCTATCTGCTTTTTCATATCGATCAAACGCGTATAGCCATTCTCGTGAGTATCCCAACCTTTGAAAGGTTCATAGCCCGTGGTGACACTAATAAATCGTGCGCCTTGTTCAGTAAGCCTTTTGGCCATCAGACAGCCCAGTCCAAATTTGCCAGTATTATAAATATCATAGCTTTCTTTTGGCTCTTTGGTGAGATCAAAAGCTTGCGCCTCTGGTGAGTTTAATAATATATAAGCTTGCTCCATCGATTTTTTCAGCGACTCCTTTTGATAATCACTTCCAAATTCGCCGACCGGACCATTGGCAATAAGTTCGTTGTATAATTGATTGCGCTTTTCAAATCTTTTGGCAGACATGCCTTCTGGCGGGCGAACAGATTCCAATCCCTCACTTGGGTCGGGAATCATAAAAGGCCCATATTCATTACCCAAGAACCCAGCGGTATGAAATGCTTTCAATTCCTCACCCTCTCCAATATCAAAACGCTGACCAATATCAATGAATGCAGGAATCACGGGATTCTTTGGTCCCAACTCCTTGGCAATCCATGAGCCAATATGCGGTGCAGCTACGGATTGAGGCGGTTCATAACAGGTATGCCAATGATATTGGTGGCGCGAATGAAGGATATGACCCAAGTCAGCCGCAACATATGAGCGGATTGCCGTTCCTCTGTTTAAAACCTTGCCAATAGACTCGAGACCTTCTGAAAAATAAATATGATCCAACGCCGTAGGCACAGGCTTAAAGGTGCTGAGCACCTTGTTGGCATCCAAGCCTTTTTCGAAAGCTGTATATTTTTTGGGATCGAACGTATCAGTATGTGCCATGCCTCCTGCCATCCAAAGTAGGATAACGGTATCTGCCCTGGATTGAATTTTATTTCCATTGCAGGAAGATAGGAAACTGCTGATGGGCGCTCCTGCTGCCAACGCTGCCAAGGTAGCACCGCTGGTGTTTTTTAAAAAATCACGCCTGCTCCAAGTAGGTTTCATGTTGGTTCGTTTTAACTTTTTGTGCAGCAACTATAGTGAGTCCTCGAATTACGATTTAATAGCCACTGATTGAGATCTGATTAGCATTCTTGATTCAATACAGCTAATTGATAATCTGAAACTCCGGCAATAATACCACCGCCCAGAACAAATCCTGAATACCTTCCGTGCCTTTTGACTGATTCAACATTTTTTTTGCGGTATCAAATTCATGACCATTTGGTTCACGGTTCAAAGCCCTTCTGTAAATTTCCTTAATTATTAGATTATCATCCTTATATTTTTTCTTCCAGTTTTCCGCACCGATCTTAAGCGCTTCATTAAAACGACTGCCATTGGTCACTTCTAGTGCCTGCAATAAATTAGCCCTTGAATCCCTCGTCGTAGAAACCGTTTCACGGTTAGGCCTACCCAATGCGGTTAGAAAACGGTTATTCGCAACCAATGAGGCCCTTGCAAAAAAATCAATTGGTTTTTCCAAACCCAATTTTTTATAAGGGTCATAGACTATCGTAGAATCGGGGAAAATCGGCTCAATCAACTTGCTGACCACATCCGAGAACTGTTCTGCATACATCCGTCTGCTCAACATACCCTTGAATTCATAATCTTTTGAAATGATCTTGCTGGCATCCTTCATCCCCACGGCAGGGAGCATATAGGTTTTGGAAGTCGTGATTAAGTAAATCAATTCTTTCAGGTCATATTTGGAATTCACAAAATTGGATGCCATCCAATCCAACAAATCCTGGCTCCAAGGTTCATTGTCCATCATATCCACCGGCTCAATAATACCACGACCCATGAGTTGCGCCCATATTCTGTTCACAATGGTTCTATATAAGCGGCCGTCTTCTGGTTTGGTGAGGTTGTTGGCCAGTTGCTTTAATTTCTCTTCTGTTTTAGCAGCGCTATCTATTGTACCCAATTGTTTCCAAAGCATCCTAGTGCTTGCTTTTCTACCCGTTGGCACGTCGCAACGGTTAATGGTCATCGTGGTATCAGAAAAAATATTGGCAAATCCATAGGCATCATCCAGTTTCCAATCGCTGATAAAACTGTTATGGCAAGAGGCACATTTTAAGTTTAGTCCCAAAAAAACCTGGGCCACATTTTGGGCAGCCTGCATCTCGGTACTTTGGCTAGAATTGACAACCCCACGCCATTTAATCCCTTTGATAAATCCCATCGATGAAGAATCGGGACTGATCAATTCCCTTACAAATTGGTCGTAGGGTTTATTAGTACTCAGCGATTTGTAGAGCCAATCAGTTATTGCATAACGCCCTTGTGTGATATAACCCGTGCCGGTGTAATCGTTCCTCAACTCATCGTTCCAGAACGTAAGCCAGTTGATGGCATAATCATCATTTCTGTTTAGTAGTTGTCTTACCCAAATAGCACGCTTATCGGGTCGATTATCATGCGAAAAACTATCTAGTTCCTCAGGCGATGGCAAGAACCCAATGATATCAAGGTATATTCTTCTTAAATAAGTACGGTCATCCACTGTTTGTGGCCAAGTGATTTTCTTTTGCCCAAAATAATTGTTCACCCATAAATCAACTGGATTGCTTAGCCCATTGGTTGCTGCCGGAAGTGTTGGCATCCTCGGCTCCAATTTAGCAACCCTAAATGCGATTTTTTGATCGGCCACATCGGGCCAAACCGCACCCTTTTCGATCCAAAGACCGATCATCGCAATTTCATCATCAGTGAGTTTTTTTCCTTTGGAGGGCATCGCTTCTTTATGTTCCCTTGGCAATGTCAATCGCCGCATGATCTCACTTTCCTTTGGGTTTCCGGGAAGGATATCCTTGCCCGACTTGCCACCACGGAAAGCAAACTTTTTTACATCCAGCCGTAAGTCACCTTTTACTTTTTCCACACTATGACAAGTGTAACAGTTATGTGCAAAAATGGTCCTCACTTCTGTGTATATCTGCAATTGCTGTTCGGGAGTGAAAGAACCTGCGTTGGTCGTTTTCAGTGTGGCTAAGGCCAATTTGCCTTTTTCCTTATTTCCATAATCACTGCTCCAAGGCAAGGTGCTACTTAGATAGTCATCACCGTGAGTTAATAACGCCCCATAATGTCCGGCAATAGATACCGCAATAGCAGTAAAGAAAACAAAACCCCGATAGGACCTAACAAAATCCAGCTTGTCCTTTTTTACAATTAAATAGTGTAGATAGGCTGTTGCCATCGCAAAAATCGCGGTACCGATCCCCAACCATTGATGAAGTGCTACTTTTCCCGCCCCATAGTCTTCTATATTAGCCAACATCAAGCCAAGCAACGCAGACAGTAAAGCGGACCCTGCGCCGACATATAGCATTAAGTTGATGGTAGGTCTCCATTTTGAATTGAAGTTTTTAATGGTAAAGACTTCTAGGAGACCAACAAATAATAATAATGTAACAGGAAAATGAACTGCCAGAGGATGCATTCGTCCCAAAAAACCCCAAAGCCAGAAGGAATGTTTATCTGAGGGCGCAACTGTTAAGGGTGCGGCATTGCTTTGAAAAACCACAAAAGGAATAACTGTACAGATAATGACAATTATCGCAGCAATCAGTATGGTCTTTTTACGACCAGTTATGTTCTTAAACACATTTTTCAACACTTACTAAAGTAAAAAAAATATTCTATTGATCCAATGACCGAATCCTTTTAACTGTAGCAAGTTAATAATTAGAATAGCTTCTGGCATCCTGTACCATCTTGCATCTACCTAATCTCTAAAATAGTTTAAGATATGATTATAAAATAGCCTTGAAGATGTTTCAAGTACAAACGCTACCTACATCCATTTCACCGCATATTGATTGAATTCCTGCCGCAGTTCGTTGACCACCTTCTCAAAAGCCCTTACTTGTACTTCCAGTTTCTTTTGGGTGCCAATCCGGTCACCATCAATCCTGCCGGCATGCGAAATAGCATCCTCAAAAGCCAGATGCACATTCTCGTTGATCGCATGTTTGAGTTCATCGATATTGTTGCGCTGTACGATAAACTGATTTTGGAAATGCTCGATGCCTGCCATTGCCTCAGAACTGGAGTTTCTGCCAGCAATATCCATCAAACGCTGCTCCAAAATGCCAATATCATTTTTATAAAACTCCAGTTTATTAATCCATTCTGTGTGTTCAACTCCTATAGATGCTGTGTTCGTAAAACTCATGGCAAGAAATTTTAAATGAAGAATTAGGTTTTAATCAAATTTGAATAAATATGTGCATGTTGACTATGACTAAGATCAAAAGCAGATATGATGAAACTCATACTAGAAAACAGCAGGTATTGAAGATTTACATAGAAAAAATCGCCCACGTTTTTAATCAGGTCTCAATTTTGCCGTTCCTATTTGAAAAATATTTTTTACGTGTCAATACCAAAGCTATTAAACCAAAAAACATTAAGTATTCGCCGATGGTATGCTCCATCTTTATAAAACCAAGGTTAAGGCAGTTTAATAAAAGACCGAGCATTATAAAAAAATAAGGCCATTGTTTGTAAGACCTTGAATAAGCAACTGACAACATAACTGGGAATATCCATTGCATCGAATAATATTGTTCACGCAAAACTGGCGAGCTCAAATCGGTTAGCATATACAAACAAAAACCGGCAATGGCCAGCTCATGCAATGCCAGTTTATCACGACCAACCGCCATCGATTTATAGAAAACATTGGCTAATGCCAATAACGCTATCACCGAAAAAAGCAGCAATTGTGTGGCTGATAATTTATAATGGAAAAGTTTATCAACAATCAAAGTAGGGTTCGCGTGTTCTGAATAAATCCGGATGGGATTATTTCCCCTTTCTTTTGTAACGTCAGCTTGGTTTATTCCCTCCCATTCCACATAATTTGGCGAAGGGTCATTTTTTTGTTGAGCCAGTGGCAGCCCTAAGGTGATCCGTGCATGCTCTACAATATTTGCCCGGTAATCCTTCCAAAGATCCCGTTCTTTAGAAGTTCCAAACTCAAATAATAATATCATTACAATCGGAGCGAAGAAGAAAAGCCAATATTTTATATTGAACCTTTTTACTAAAAATAGAAAAGGAAGAAAAAACAAAATCGTATTGGGGCGGATCATCACCAATGAAATTGCCAGCAAACCCGCCAGAAAAGCGGCTGCCATCCCTTTTGATTTTTCTACGGCAAAATAAAAGAGCATGGCCAAAAATGGAATCACCAAATAGTTTTGCCCAACAAAAACATGCACTTTCCATGCCTCGGTCAATAGAAAAGCTATTCCGATAATCAATACCAGATATCTACTCTTTGTTGAATCGGCGGTGACCAAGGCTATTGACACGATAATCACAAACAGTATGTATTCTATCCAAAGCCAATATTGAGCGATCCTGCTTTCGGGCCATTCCGCCATTGCGGAAAAACATTGAAGATAAAAGGGGGAGGCCGTAATAACCAACGAAACTTTCAAATTATTAAAATCGACAGAATCGTAATAACGCATCCCATCCCCTGTTTTCCATTTATAAAAATAGGGCGACTTTCCATCTTTTATCAATCTGGCGCCTACCACCCGATTGCGAAGGTCACGAGGGTTTTGTTTGGTGACCCCTATATCGCGATAAATCATGATTGCCAATACTGCAATAAAAACAGAAACGGCAATAACGGTAATTAATTTTAATTGCATATCCATTCATTAGCAAACACAAAAAATATTATCAAATATTTAAAGACTCAGATAAAATTTTCCAAAGTAATCCTTTTATTAGTATCAAATATTCCTCTTCTTCAATTCCTTCACCGCATAATCGCAAGCCCTAGCGGTAAGCGCCATATAAGTGAGGGATGGGTTTACACAGGAACTCGATACCATACAGGAGCCATCGGTGACGAAAACATTTTTCACTTCATGCATTTGGTTAAAGCTATTGAGCACCGAAGTTTTGGGATCCTTTCCCATCCGGGCAGTGCCCATTTCGTGGTTGGCATTGCCGGGAAAAGAAATCATGCTATTGGATTTGATATCTTTTAAGCCAATGGCTTCAAGCATTTGCTGGCCCGTTGTTTCCATGTCTTCATGCATTTTTTTTTCATTCTCTTTGAATTCACAGTTGATGCTCACAATGGGTCGACCCCATTTGTCTTTTTTTGCATGGTTCAAGGTAATGCGGTTGTCCGCATAGGGAAGACATTCACCAAATGCATAGAGACCAATCTGCCAGCCACCGGGTTCGGTCAAAGCATCTTTAAGTGCTGTCCCGATTTCTTGATTATCCTGCTGTCGACCACGGTATGCACTGGCCCCGAAATTATAACCACGGAGAAAAGCAGTTTCCTTTTTATCCACGTTCTTGAATCTGGGGATATATAGTGGGGTTGGTCTTCTTCCAAAATAATAACTGTCCTCAAAACCATCTACATTGGCCGTGACAGAAATGCCTTTATGATGATCCATCAGGTTGCGACCAAGCTGGTCACTAGCATTCCCCATCCCATTGGGAAAACGTGATGAAACAGAATTCAATAAAATAAAAGTAGTAGCTACGGTGGCTGCATTCAGAAAAATAAGCTGGGCAAAAAATTCTATGGTTTCCCCTGTTTCGGTATCAATCAGTTCCACGCCAGTAGCTCTCTGTTTTTGCTCATCATATAAAACCCGGTTGACCAAGGAATGAGGCCTGACCGTTAAATTGCCAGTGGCATAAGCAGCAGGCATGGTGCTGGCATTGGTACTGAAATAAGCACCGTAAGGACAACCACGATGGCAAAGATCACGTGCCTGACATTGCCCTCTTCCTTTTACAAGTTTGGTGAGATTGGCGGTTCTGCCCATAATCAGTTTTCGGTCAGGGAAAACACTTTCAATTTTTGTTTTACAAAACTTTTCCGCCGCATTCATCTCGAAGGAAGGTTGAAATATCCCATCCGGTAATTGAGGGATATGCTCCACACTACCACTTACCCCAATGAAGGATTCCACATAATCATACCAAGAAGCAATGTCTTTGTAGCGGATGGGCCAATCTACGCCATGACCATCTTTCAAATTGGCTTCGAAATCAAGATCGCTCCAACGGTAACAAGCCCTTGCCCAAAGCAGGGACCTTCCTCCTAAAATATCGCCACGGATCCAATCAAATCGTTTGGTTTCCTCGTAGGGATTTTCCTGATCGTTGATATAAAAATGCTTATTATCTTCCCGAAAAGAGTAGTGCCGGCTTTGAATAAAATGTTTTTCCTTATCCGCTTTGCTCAGGCTGAGCCGATGTTCGAAATCCCAAGGATTTTTTATAGCCGTGGGATAATCGGGATGAACCAGATTACGACCACGCTCCAGCAACAACACTTTCAATCCTTTTTCACATAACTCTTTTGCTGCCCAACCGCCTGTGATACCGGAGCCAACTATAATCGCATCATAAGAATTTTTCTTTTTCGCTTGGTTATTTAGGAGAAGAGAATCAGCGGGCATTTGTAAGACTGTGGTTTGTTGGTGAATAAAGTGAATAGTGAATGGTCAATAGTGAATGGTTGATGGTTGATGGTTCATAGTTGATGGTTAATAGTTAATAGCAAGTAGTGAAAATTGTTTTTTAGTTTTGCTGGTTCAATTTAATTCCCAATTCCCAATTCCCAATCCCCAATCCCCAATCCCCAATTCCCTACTCTCCCAAGTGCGCTCTCATCACTTTACTATAATCGGCGATCGCCAGTTCGGGGGCGGCAATCTCTGGGTGCCAAAGTTTTTCCCATTCAAAACTATAATAACCAACATAGCCATCTTTTGACAAAAGATCGATTGCTTCAAAAATAGGTACATCGCCCTGTCCTAGTAATGCATAATCAATTTTATCGCCATTCAGTTTAGCATCCTTGATATGGGTATGCCGGATAAACTTTTTCAACCGGGGATACACTTCCGCTGGAGATTCTTTGGTAATGGTCCACATGTTCGCAATATCCCATACCAACCCCGCTTTTGGGTGGTTCACTTTTTGCATCAGTTCCTCAATATCGACGGCTTTTACCAAATCTCCATGGGTTTCCATCAACACCGTGACTTTTGAACCCTTTGCATGATCTGCCAGTTCTTTGATACCTTGTGCAATCAGGTCCATCGTTACCACTTTGTCTTGATCCTTGGGCAAATTATTGGGGAACACACGAACAAAAGGACAATCCAATTGCTGGGCAAGATCGATAAACCGTTTCCCTTCATCCAAATTCCTTTTCCTTACTGTAGGGTCTGCAAAATGCATGGTAGCAGAAGAACCCAGATCAACAAAGTGAAGTCCCTGATCTGCCATTTTTTTCAGATAGGCTTGCCTGTTGGTTGCCGAGTTGAATGCCGGGCATTTTGTCAAATCCATTTCCCGCTGTATGCCACGCACTTCTATGCCATTATAGTCATGTTTTGCAGCAAATTCAATAATCTGGTCCAAGCTCCAATCTGGGCAACCCAAGGTGGAGAAAGACAATAATGCCTTTTTCTTTTTCGAAGCAAAGGAAGGGATTGCCAAAGTGGATGCCATCAGCAAGGTGGATGCTCGTATAAATTCACGGCGATTGGAATATTTGATCATGGTTTATTTATTAGATGATTATCATCCATTATACACTTCTGGGTTTACCAAATGGAGCAGCCGCTCCCGTTTGTAAGCAGCCACGATATTCTCTGCTGCCAATCTGGACATAGCATTTCTCGTTTCTTCGGTTGCAGAGCCAATATGTGGAAATACCGCTACATTGGGCATTTCCAATAATGGATTATCGGGTAACATAGGCTCCGGATTGGTTACATCCAAACCAGCACCCCAGATCATTCCGTCTTCCAATGCTTTGATCAAATCAGGTTCATTATGTATACCACCCCTTGCTGTATTGATGAAAATAGCATTCTTTTTCATTTTACGGAATGCATCCAAATTGAATATCCCTTTTGTCTCCGGGGTCAACGCCGTGTTTACAGATAGCACATCGCTTTGCGCCAACAATTCATCAAAGCTCATTTTCTTTGCTTCCAATTCCTGATCTGCCAATGGATTTGGGTTCCGGTTGCAATAAACCACTTTCATGTTATAGGCATTTCGGCATCGGACTGCCAGTTCAAAACCAATCTTTCCCAAACCATAGATTCCAAGAGTTTTCCCATACAGTTCAATGCCCAGATTCGCGGTGGGCTCATAAAAGCCCCATTCGCCCCGGAGGATTCTTTTATGTTGGAATATGGCTTTTCGGGAAACCGCCAGCATCAATAAAAAAGCGGTGTCGGCAGTGGCAGCACTCAACACGCCGGGAGTATTGCCAATCGGGATTTTCAATTTAGTAGCTTCGGCAATATCAATATTGTCGAAACCAACAGCCATCTGTGCCACGGTTTTCAAATGCTTGCAACTATTCAAGAAATGTTTATCAATCTTATCCTGCCCCACACTGATCAATGCATCGTAGTTTTGACAAGTAGCAATCAATTCCTCTTGTGTGAGGTCTCTTTTTTCCTCCCATTGGGTAAATTCAATGCCATTTTTCTTCATCAATTGAATACCCGCTTGCGAAATAATCCTTGTAATAAATACTTTCATTCGATTTGAGAATTTATATTATTAGGTTCATAAAAGTAAGCAAGAAATTATTATTTTTCGAAGCACAATCCTTTTCACATGGCAATCCAATTTATATAATGTAAAAAATCTAACAAGTTTAATCTGTTTGGTTGTTTAAAATACTACCCGAGAAGAATATTTGATTGCGCGGGGTCTCCGTGTTGATTCCTTCTAGTTTAAACTATGGAGCGGAAGACCTCGCTGAGACAAATTCCATTAGTGCCAGTTAATGGTGGCAACAATGCTCTAATCTTTTGGAAAAATGGACAGGAAATCATTTTGTCATCAAATGGTTCTATAAATTCAATTTATATCCAGTAAGATTTTTAAATGCGCTTAAATAAAATTCTTGTATTCGGAATTTTATTTAATCCTTAACGTGTTGTGCTATTAAAAAATACTTTAGCCGATGTTGAACCTATCAAGGAA
>JAFDYF010000050.1 GCA_018267575.1 Bacteroidota bacterium | reverse complement strand
GGATTCGAACCAAGACAAACAGAACCAAAATCTGTCGTACTACCATTATACTATCAGGCAATTACCCATTGCTCTTATGCCAAAGGTTTGCAAAAGTAAGGTTCAAAAAAAGATGTTCCAAAAGAATTTATAAAAGCTTACTGCTGAACGGTTTTAACAAGCCTAACCCTCCGGGCTGGCACACTGCCCATATCATAGTTCAAACATCTTTCGGTATATTTAACCTTCAAACCAAACCAACTGACAATGGGTGACTTCAACCGCCGTTCATTCCTAAATAGTTTTGGAACATTTTCAGCTTCCGCCCTGCTTGCCTCCTTTACAAAGCCTGCCTGGGGGCGGAATCTCCACAAAGCATTGATAAACGCGGACTCCCGGGACCCCAAAGAACTGGCCAGCGATGAAGATTTCTGGTATTATGTTCAGGAATCTTTTACTACTTCGCCCAATATCATCAATCTGAATAATGGGGGTGTCTCCCCCTCCCCTAAAATCGTGCAGGATGCCATGAAGCGTTATCATGATATTTCCATGGAAGCGCCAAGTTATTATATGTGGCGTATCATCGATCAAGGTCGTGAACCGCTCCGCAGAAACTTGGCAAGGATAGCGGGATGCGATGCCGAAGAAATTGCCATGAACCGTAATGCTTCCGAGGCACTGGAAACCGTCATATTTGGTCTTGATCTAAAAGCGGGTGATGAGGTAGTGCTCACTAAGCAAGACTACCCAAACATGATCAATGCATGGAAGCAACGAGAACTGCGTGATGGCATCAAACTGGTATGGATCAATCTGGAATTGCCCAGTGAGGATACCGATTATTTGGTCGATAAATACATAAGCGCTTTTACCCCTAAAACAAAAGTGGTTCATGTAACGCATATCATTAACTGGAATGGGCAAATTATACCCGTGAGGAAAATTGCCGATGCAGCCCATGCCAAGGGTATCGAGGTGCTCGTGGATGGAGCGCATAGTTTTGCGCATTTTGAATTTACGATGCCGGAATTGGGTTGCGATTATTTTGGCACTAGCCTGCACAAATGGCTCACGGCTTGTATTGGCACTGGAATGCTGTATGTGAAAAAAGATAAAATCAAAAATGTCTATCCCCTTTTTGCTGGTGGTGACCCCAAAAGCACGGACATCCGTAAATTTGAGAGTTTGGGTACCCGTCCTTTTTTCATTGAGGAAGCAACCGGAAAAGCCATTGAGTTTTATGATATGATTGGTGCACAAAGGAAAGAACAGAGATTGCTATATCTTAAAAACTATTGGATGAGCCAGATAAAAGATATCCCTAAAGTGAAATTGGGCACATCCATGAAACCTGGTTTCGGTTGTGCTATTGGGAGCGTTCGAGTAGAAGGCAAAAAACCATCGGAACTAGAAAGTTTTCTATTTGACAAATATAAAATCCACACGGTGGGTATTGAGTGGGAAAATATAAAAGGGGTTCGTGTTACCCCCAATGTGTATACCAGCAAAAAGAATCTGGATTTGTTGGTAGAAGGTATAGAGCAATTCGCAAAAATGGCCTAGTCAAACCGCTTCACTCATCATTATCGAACTTTCACATTGAATAATCAATCAGATTTAAAACGTCGCATCAGTTTATTACAAGCCTCTTCTATTAACATGATTGACATGGTAGGTATTGGCCCCTTTGTGGTTATGCCCATGGTGATCAAAATGATGGGCAGTCATCTTTTTTTATGGGCCTGGATATTTGGTGCTGCCACCGCATTCATCGATGGCATGATCTGGAGCGAACTCGGTGCTGCTTACCCACTAGCTGGCGGGAGCTATAACTTTTTAAAAGAAGCCTATGGTAAAAAAGGAGGGCGGTTAATGTCTTTTCTTTTTGTATGGCAGACCTGCCTGCAAGCCCCATTGGTGGTGGCTTCGGGGGCTATCGGCTTTGCTCAGTATTTTTGTTATCTGGTGCCTTTGAGTGATGTGGAAAGGAAGGCACTCTCGGGATTGGTAGTACTATTGATAATTTTTTTGTTGTATCGTCGCATCGAAACCATTGGAAAAATCTCCGTTCTTTTATGGTCTGGTGTGGTCATCACTATTCTCTGGATTATCATTAGCGGCTTCACTCACAAAACGGTTGAGTACCATTTTTTGCCCGATGCCAAGGACGATTTTTTTAGTTTGGCCTTTATGGCACTGATCGGAAAGGCTTCCGTAAAAACCATTTACAGTTATCTGGGTTATTATAATGTTTGTCATCTCGGTGGGGAGATTATTAACCCGAAGCGCAATATCCCCCGAAGTATTTTTATTTCCATCTTCGGCATTGCTATTTTGTACCTGTGCATGAACCTGAGTATAGTTAGCGTTATCCCTTGGCAGGAAGCGATGAATTCCAATTTTATCGTCAGCACTTTTATGGAAAAAATTTATGGAAGCAGAGCAGCCAATATCGCCACTTTGCTGGTAATGTGGATTGCTTTTGCATCCCTGTTCGCTGTATTGCTTGGTTATTCGCGGGTACCTTATGCGGCTGCGGCCGATGGAAAGTTTTTTCCCGTTTTTGCCAAACTTCACCCGACAAAAGATTTTCCTTATGTTTCTTTATTATTTATCGGGGGCGTGGGTTTTATCTTCAGCTTGTTGTTCAAGTTGTCCGATGTGATTAGTGCCATCCTCGCTATGCGCATATTGGTGCAGTTTGTTTCGCAGGCCATTGGAGTAGTGCAGCTACGAAAAAGAAAGGGTACCAAGGACCTACCATTCAAAATGTGGCTCTATCCATTACCCGTACTACTTTCTTTGATTATTTGGCTATTTGTTTTTTATTCAACCGGAAAAGTAGTTTGGTTAGGACTGGCGTTGATTGCCATCGGACTCATCGTTTATTATATTACCAGAGATCTATGGGGAAAAAGCCCTGTTGAAATTAAGAGTAGCTAGTCTATAATTGTTTTTTTGTTACCAGCTAAGGATTACTATTGGGCTTTTCTTGCGTCGCACTCTTGTACAGGTGGAATGCTATGGAACCATATAAAGGCTAAGTTTGTTATACCTAATGCAACCTATTTATTATTTATGTAGTTTGCAAGTTTCCGATCACTCAAACCCACTGACCATTTATGGAACGCAGAAAATTTTTACAGCAAGCATCACTCGCATCGGCTGGTTTTTTTGTTAAGCAAAAGCCATTCTTTTCATTCAATGAATTTCCCATTGTCCGCATACCGGAATCGCAACGCAAGTTCAAGAGTGTAGCCGTTGAAAATACGATTGCCCATGTGAAAAAAAATATGGGTAATAAAGAAATGGGCTGGCTTTTTGAAAATTGTTTCCCCAATACCCTCGATACAACGGTTGATTTTGAGATGATCAATGGCAAACCGGATACCTATGTGATCACAGGCGATATTGATGCCATGTGGCTTCGGGATAGTTCGGCGCAGGTTTGGCCTTATCTTCCATTGATCAAAGAAGACAAAAGCCTTCAACAACTCATTGAAGGGGTAATCCGCCGGCAAACCAAATGCATATTGAAAGATCCGTATGCAAACGCTTTTTATAAGGATGAAAACAAAATAAGCGAATGGAAAGCAACGGATGTTACCGACATGAAGCCGGGTATCCATGAACGTAAATGGGAAATTGATAGTCTTTGTTATCCTATCCGTTTGGCTCATGGATATTGGAAAGAAAGCGGTGATGTTTCTCCTTTCGATCAGGATTGGTTCCAAGCCATGAAGCTGGTGGTAAAAACTTTTAAAGAGCAGCAACGTAAGGATGGGGAAGGCCCTTATACTTTTCAGCGTAAAACGGATTGGGCTACCGATGGTGTGCCGATGGGCGGCTATGGCTATCCCACAAAAAAAGTGGGGTTGATTCATTCCATGTTCCGCCCCAGTGACGATGCAACGATATTCCCTTTTTTGATAGCAGATAATTTTTTTGCGTTTCAGTCTTTATATCAACTTGCCTCAATGGCCAAATTGATTTTGAAAGACTCCAGTTTCTCCAATGAGTGCCTAGCCCTAAAAGAGGAACTGGGGACAGCCTTATCCAAGCATGCGATTGTAGCCCATCCGAAATTTGGGAAGGTATTTGCATATGAAGCAGATGGTTTCGGTAACCATACTTTTATGGATGATGCGAATGTGCCTTCTTTGTTGGGGCTCCCTTATCTTGATGCAGGTGCCAGCCATCATTCAGATTTGTCTATACTTGATAAGCAATCCTCTGGTTTTGGTATTTACCAAAATACCCGAAAAATGGTTTTGTCTGATTCAAACCCATTTTTCTTTAAAGGAAGCGCCGGCGAAGGTATTGGAGGGCCACATGCGGGGCTAAATATGATTTGGCCACTCAGTATTATTATGCGTGGGCTCACCAGTAAAGATGATAAAGAAATAAAATTATGTCTGAATATGCTGCAGCAATCCCACGAAGGCACTGGTTTTATGCACGAAAGTTTTAATAAAGACAATGTGGCCAATTACACAAGAAAATGGTTTGCATGGGCTAACACTTTGTTCGGTGAGTTTGTGCTGGAAACATTTAAAACGAAAAAGTATTTGCTGGCATAACCAGCAAATACTTTTCGATTATATCATCGCATCAGGTACATTTTCCCGTAGCCCTTTGTGAAATACTGGTCTGTATTATCATTGGCGGAGCGGTATTTGTCCAATGATTTTCCATTGAGGTTCGTAATTACATGATAGATATAAACACCGTTGGCCAGTCTTTCCCCATACATGCCTGTCCCGTCCCATTTGTATTGAGTGATATTGGTACCTACATGTAGTGGTCCCAATTCATCACTGGTGATTTCCTTCACCACCTTACCGGTGATGGTCAATATCTGTATTTTTATATTTTGAGGCACTTCACTTCCTGTAATGGTAAAAACAAATGCCGTAGAGGTAGAGAATGGGTTGGGATAATTGAGCATGTTGGATATCATTGCCTTATTGATCACGGTGAAGGATATCTGGTATTGCACGGCACCAGTAGTGTTTCCGCTAGCATCCTTGCCTGTAACATATAAAGTGTATTGATCACCTTGGGCATTGATTTGATTGGTAAACATTGGATAAAAATCAATAGTTGCTACATTGTTGCCGCCACTGGTAGCGGGGGTAAACCGAAGGGTATCTGTATTGAAATTATAATTGTGCAGGCTACCATCTGGATATCTTACCTGTACCTTGAGCATTGAGGTATCATTCAATAATAGGTATTTTGATTCGTCGGTTAGTTTAATCAATATATGCGGTTTGGCAGAAACTATATCCTGATTCAGGATATGGACCCCATCAAAAGTGACATCCAAAAGTGGGTTATAAGTATCTTTCTTTACATAAAAATTGTGGTAAAGAAAATTGTTGAAGGTGAATTGCTCTGGCTGTGCATAGTTCGGGTTAAAATCAACATACAGTGTATTTGCTCCCGGGAAATTTTTTGCGTCAAAAGAATAACTTAGAATCAAAGTATCCCCACTGACCAATGGCTTTTTCTTTGGCAGGTCTATTACATGTAAAACATTATTGTGGTCGAGCACGGTCAGGTACAAGGCTACACTATCAAAAGCATATGGGCTTATGTTTTTAAAGGCCACAGCGAATTGAAGTGGTTGCCCCGCTTCGAGTGTATCACTTGCAACCAAATAAATGTTTGGTGCAATGGCGCCTTCAGGAACGGGCACATAGTTGAGTCGCCAGTATTTTAACTGATATGGTGTTCCATAAGCGGAATCTGTAGTGTTCATCTTCAATTGCAGATATGGATATTGCTTTGCATTGATGCTAGATATATCCATATCGGTAGTGCCAGGGGTTATGGTAAATAGCGTGGTTTGGTTATTGAGTGTATCTACCCCAATTACTTGTAGAAGGGTGCTATCAGTTGATGGACTTTCGATACTTTTTCCCAACCAATGTAATTGTGTCCACTGCTTGGCAGGACCAAACAATGGCGAGGTTACCGTGCCCGATAGGCTTAAGCTTTGACAGTAATCTGATAGAAATGCCTGATCATAAATGCCCTTTGATATAACTGACTTGGGTGCAAATGATAAATCATTTTTTTTATAGATAAAGGCAGGGGCTCGCGCTGTTGTAAAGGAGTCAAGAGCAAAAAAACCTGCAGAATAAAGTTTATGGTAAAGAGAGTTGTTGGACCCATATACTGCAGTATCGGCTTTCCATTGATTGATATAGGTGTTTTGCCAATCATTTGGGGAAACCATCAGTCTTACAATTACAAAGTAGCCATTGGGAATACTATCCATAAAGTCCATCGCTTTTTTCCTATTGGCACTATCAGTATATAAGTAATCAAAGTTATAAATGGTATTATTGGGGCATCTTGCTGGTTCATTGATGCTATTATATAAACCGGTAGTACCACTATAATTGTTTTGCCATAGTTTAAAGGTCTCCGGGTCAATTACATTGAACATGATATCATTGTAATAGCATCCTGTAATTATTTTTGGTTTACTATTTATGCTTATATAATACGATGATTGTTGACCTGAAGCTGTGGGGTAAATCAAGCTAGGGATATACAAACTATTTAATACGGTACTATATTTCCAAACCCTACTTGCAGAATCGTTATATATTTCGTTAGTCCCAGATTCCGTATGCTGATAAAAATGAGATTGGTTATATCCTGGTGTGCCATTATTTAAATATAGGAAAGAGAACTGGTTCCAATGATAAAGCCCTCCTGTTGTGGTGGGTGCTATAGAAACCCTCCAGTAGTAAACGGTACTATCTCTAAAGGAGATTCCCGGGTCGAATTGCAAGGCACCACCAACCGAGTTAATAGTTTTGCTTACCAATGACGGGGAATTGAATAAAGCAGTAGTATCCATTTCCATTATATATTGCTTTGATGGAGCAAGTGGGTCAGCGGTAGATGCAAAAATTTTTTGGTTTTGTGTGCTGACTATGGAATAGTCATAAGGGTAAATAGGTTTGGCCTCGTTCACATAAACATAAACCCCAATTTTTGCCGAATTATTTGCGGTGGTCAATTCTGGTACTTTATTATCAGCATTTACAGTGATGCTGATATAGTTCTGACCTTGGTCTCTTGTAGGGAGTATGGGAACCGATATCGATATGGAGTCCATTGTTCTGATTCCAGGGATTTTTTTCTGGACCAATACCGTGCTTGTTCCATTTGGGTATTGTCTGGTAACAATGATCAAAATTGAATCTGAAACAGCTTTCCCGAGATTCCAGAGGTGTGCATTGACGGTAAAATTGGTATCCGCAATTGAAACAAAGGATGGTGAAATCACAACCTGCGATGCTTCTACGTCGTAGTCGGGAAGTAAACCATTATTCAATTTTAAGGCAGGGTCTCCGTGTAATACCATCTGCTCTGCTTGGGTCTGGGCATAATAATCCCCAGGTGCTACGTTCACAAGGCTTTGCATGGCATCTGCTTGTATAATGCCCAAGGATTTTCCATAATCCTGATTGGTAATCATATTGTAGAGCCCATTGATCAAGATATTCACATAATTAACGATACTGAATGAAGTGCTTGCCACAAAGGCGATTGAACCGCTTTCATTGGCCAAGCTCCATGTTTCAGATAATGTTTTCGAGCCTCCCTGAATTCTACCCTGACTAAAAACAAAGAAGTTGCCTGCATTGCATCCATTTACAAAGAATACGGGATATTTCCCTTGATTATTATACGAAGAGGGGTCATTCAGGTTATAGTCAAGTGTGGCAGCAGAAGAATGGCCAAAATAATTTAAAAAGCTAAAGCCGGTAGTGAACAAATTCGATAATTGCTGGTTCACGATGCTGGTGCCCACATCTGCAGATACATCACAAAACAAAGTCACATTGCCCCCGAATAAAGTATCCTCAATAATCTGTTGATAATTGTTCATGTAATTGCAAAGCACATTGCCAAGAAAAGCGTCCGCTGCACCAGTAACATGCACCACATTTTTCATCCACCCCCTACCGGCAACGGTATTGGGTGCGGTTTGTTGTGCTTGTTCATATTCTATCATTTTTTGCAGATAGGTTTGTAGTTCAGCTCCACTGACTACAGATAGGCGTCCAATCGGGGTCAATGGCACTGGTGAAGAAGCATCTGCTGAACTCAACAAATTGTCAGAAGCGGGGTAACCCCAAGTGGGGACCGAAGCCAAGAGTGGAGTGTTGGGATTGCTTTCATTATATCTATACTGATCGTAGGTAAGCCCATGACCAATCAAAAAAACATATTGTGGGTTTGAAGCAAATTTGTTTCTCGAAAAGCGGAGAAAATTTTTAATTGAAATAGGGTGGTTTTTTATTCCAAATGCAAATTGGTCAATCAGTTCATTTATGTCTACAACAATTGCATTAAAGCTGCCTCCCGCTGCGGAATTGCGATACTGTTGATAGGCCGCTACCGGATTCCCCCCCGACTGGCCGCCAGAGTATAATAATGGATTACTAATGATTAAATAGTTGCCTTGGTTGCTCGTGTTTGCATAGTTCACAAATTGCTTTGGTGTCAGGCTGCTTACGCTATTAATATTTGATGGGTCCTGGCTCACCATTACCAGTTTTCTTGTGGAACTAGACCCTGGTAGTATGGCATAATATTTATTATTTACAACAATCATGTTGCATCTGATGCCATTAGAAAGATCATAAAGTAGAGGGGCCGCTGTGCCAGCATTAAAATCACTGACCTGCAAATAATATCCACTAGCTTTTGCGGGAAGTTCAAAATAAAAATTAGACTGATTCCCAAAATCGAATTGGCGTGGATAAGTCAGGTCAGAAAAAGAAACCACTACCCGATCGGTAGGGGTTGCACAATTATTTTGATAGACTATGGATGCCGTACCTGAGTTGATTAGGCTTGTTGGGATAGTGGTGGTGGTAACCAGATCATTAAAGCTGTTCAACACCGTGTCCTTGACTACGGTATTGTTAATAATTGCTTGAATGGAAGGTCTCAGGTTATCTGCTTGACCCACGATGCCAAAACGTAATGTTGCTGTACTTGGCCCAGCGGTATAGAGGAACAGATTCGTTTTTGTATCAGCTAATGCATTGCTGGCTCCGGGATAAACAGCATAGGAACCCCAGAATTCGCCTTTATCATAAGTAGAAGAATAGAGATACTCGCCCACAACTTGTGCATAGCCAGCATTAATTTGAGCCCTATACGCAGTGGAAGCTGTGTACATGAAATAAGGTTCTACCGGCAATAAATTTCCGGTAGTATCCGTGTTGATGGTATTATAATGAAAAGTGGTTGCTGTTGGATTTACTGTAAGAAAATAGACGGATGTATCTGTCTCCAGACTCCATTTCTTGGTATGCTGGTAGGCAGGGTTTGTGTAAAGCACATTATCAGCCGATCCATCGTTCATCCTTCCCCAAAATTCTATATAGTCTGAACTGCCTAATGGGCCGCTAGCTACCGATGTATAAATAGGCACTTCTTGCCCATTCCTGAAAAGTTGGAAATATTGTGCTGGCGTGCTGCCAAGACCTGCGCTTGCAATCACTGATTGAGGGATTCTGTAGAGACCGTCTGCAGCTATTTTGAATTTGTAATAGGTTTTGCTGAAGTCGATCCACTCGTTATTATATAATTGTGCATGGCTACAGAAAGCAGCCATCAAAAGCAATATGGTAAAAATCTTTTTCATAGCATTTCTTTCAGTATTCTGTTTTACAATCAGGGTTTCTTCATTGCTTTTTTCCTGAGGTCAACCCTTAAAGAAAAAACATGGGTATATAACGGGTTGGCTTGATTGGCCAGGTTTGTAAAAGCATAATCGATCTGCACATCGCCAACTTTGAATCCAGCCCCAATACTGGGTTGGTAGATCCAAATCCTTTGATGATTGGTAGTGTCTCGATCATCCAGCACCCTTTGAAAATTGTTCATACCAGCCCTCACAAAAAATGCATTGCTATATGAAAGTTCCAATCCCATCCTGGGGTCGATACTAATTGGGTTGGTGCTGATAACCTCATTTCTTTTGCCGTCAAAAGTCATGTCCAAATCAGCCTCGGCAAGCAAGTTGATTTTCCGGTTTACTTTTAACCTGTAAGCATATCCCAGTATCAACTGTGGTGCGGTAAGCTCTATTGAATTGCTGGGGATATCGTTTTGGGTTACATAAAAAACTTCTCTCATCGCATCATTGATATTAAAACTCCAAGCATTGAAGGTGGTGGTAATATCTTTGGCAACCAATCCTAATGTGCCATGTCTTCCTTCTACCAATGCGCCACCATCAAAACCAAAACCCCATGCAGAGGCGAAAGGGCCGGCGGTGCGATGGATGATTTTTGCATTAATACCCAAGCTGATTTTATTATCGCCAATCTGTTTTAATTGCTGGGCCAATGAAATCAACAAGGCATAGTCTGCAGAGGAAAAAGTGGTGATATTGCTAAAATTGATACTGCCATCGGGCTGCACCAAAAAAACAGTATTGGGTATATTGTCGACGGCAAAGCGTAAAAGGGTTAATCCAAGCACTCGCTTATTATCTTTCATAGGTAGGCTCAGGTTCACAAAATCATATTTGCCAATTCCAGCAAAATATTCAGCGTGCATCAGGTTCAGTTGTGGCAAGTCTTTTATATGTGTAAGCGCTGAAGGGTTCCAATAACCTGCTGTACCATCTGTTACAGAGGCTACTTGGGCATTACCCATCGACATACCCCTCGCCCCTGCGCCAATATTCAGGAATTCATTGGAATATTGAGCAAATTGGGCGGACGCAGCAAAGCAAAGCAATAAGCCTGATAAGGTAAACAGCAAGTAAATTTTCTTCATCCGGGTTTAGTTTATGCTCTACAGTTGGTTAAATCAATCCAATCATAAGCTTTTCTCGCATTTATAGGGTGGCCAACTGCATATATCCAAACATAACTAGCTGTAAATGCGCATTGTTCTGGTGTCCAGACCTAACCATCACTAACGCATTTTTATTCACATTATTGCACTTTTAAAGTTTCTGTAATCCGTTACTTTTGCCAAAAATTTACCAATCGCTTATGAATCTGATTGAAGAGCTCACATGGAGGGGGATGATCCAAGACATCATGCCTGGCACACCGGAGCAGTTACTGAAGGAGATGACCTCCGGATATATTGGGTTTGACCCGACTGCAGAGAGTCTGCATATTGGCAGCTTGGTACCCATTTTGTTGCTGGTACATTTGCAAAAAGCTGGCCATAAGCCAATTGCATTGGTTGGGGGAGCTACGGGCATGGTTGGGGACCCGAGTGGTAAAAGTGAAGAAAGGAATTTGTTGGATGAAGATACTTTGAGAAAAAACCTCGCAGGAGTGAAGGCGCAGTTGGAAAAATTTCTTGATTTTGACCCATCCAGAACCAATGCCGCGGAAATAGCAAATAATTACGACTGGTTCAGCCAAATGGGTTTTCTGCATTTTATCAGGGATGTGGGCAAACATATCACAGTGAATTACATGATGGCAAAAGATAGTGTAAGAAAAAGATTGGACGGAGATACAGGAATGAGCTTTACCGAATTTACCTACCAATTGGTACAAGGCTATGATTTTTACTGGCTTTATCAAAATAAGAACTGCAAACTTCAAATGGGCGGCAGCGATCAGTGGGGAAATATTACAACTGGCACTGAGCTGATCCGACGAAAAGCTGGTGGCGAGGCCTTTGCTTTTACCTGCCCACTTATCACCAAGGCCGATGGTGGCAAATTTGGTAAAACAGAAAAGGGAAATATATGGCTCGACCCCAATAGAACTTCGCCTTACCAGTTTTATCAATTTTGGCTGAACGCTAGTGATGCCGACGCTGAAAAATGGATCCGCATTTTTACCTTTTTAGGTAAGAGTGAAATTGAACTGCTGATTGCCACACAGCATCAAAACCCTGCGGGGCGTGCACTACAGAAAGCGCTGGCAAAAGAAGTGACTATTTTTGTACATGGAGAAGCGGAATATGATAATGCAATTAAAACAACCGAAAAACTTTTTGCCAACCAATCAGCACCTGCTGAATCGCTGACGGAGGAAGACCTCAAAAATTTGGAGGGTATTGTGCAGGTTTCGTATGACCCGAAAAAAATAAATGAGGGGGTGGATATCGTGAGCTTGCTTGCTGAAACAAATATAGCAACTAGCAAGGGTGAGGCCAGAAAGTTGATACAAAATGGCGGTATAAGCCTGAATAGGAAGAAAGTTGACAATTTGCAATTGTTGGTCGATAGCTCATTTTTATTGCACCAAAAATATTTGCTCTTTCAAAAAGGGAAAAAGAACTACTTCCTGATTGTGGCGTTATAAGAGGTTAAAGGCATGAGGTGTAAGGTAAAAGGTATAAGGCATGGGGGAAAAGGAGAACTAAAAAGGTTTTTTTGAACTGATGCCTTAGACCCTAATCTTTAAACCTTTCACCTGTTATTCTTCAATTTTAAATAAAATATCTTGGCAAAAATAGGCATCAATATTTCCACAGGGAGTTTGCAAAAAGAGGAGATGATTGTGGGCATCGACCTAGGCACAACCAATAGTCTGGTGGCCATCATTCATCCGGAAAGTAAAAAACCAACTGCACTAAAGGAGCATGATAGCAGTTCGTTGGTTCCTTCCATTGTACATTTTGGTGAAAGCAATCAGATTACAGTAGGGGAGAGCGCAAAAGGGCTTTTGGTTGCCGATCCTGAAAATACCATCTTTTCCGTTAAGCGGTTGATGGGAAAATCATTTAATGATATAAAGGATAGAGGTTCCTTTTTTACCTACAAAGTAATTGATGATGATACTGAAAGATTGGTGAAGATCCAAGTTGGGGACCGGTTTTATTCACCGGTGGAATTATCTTCCTTAATACTAAAAGAGTTAAAATCACGAGCAGAGCATATTCTCAAAACGGCAGTTACCAAGGCGGTGATTACAGTGCCTGCTTATTTTAACGATGCACAACGTCAGGCAACACGTGATGCAGGGAGATTGGCAGGGCTGGATGTGTTGCGGATTATTAACGAGCCTACTGCAGCCAGCTTGGCTTATGGAATTGGCTTGAAAAAAGAGGAAGAAAAAACCATTGCCGTGTATGATTTGGGCGGTGGCACTTTCGATATTTCTATCCTGAAAATCAATAATGGCATTTTTGAAGTCTTGTCAACCAACGGTGATACCTATCTCGGTGGTGACGATTTTGACCAAGTATTGGTAAAGTTGATTTGCAAAAAAACGGCTATAGATGAAAATACCATGAGGGCTGATAAAAGCTTGGCTCAGGCAATCAGGCTGAAGGCAGAGTGGGTCAAAAAGCAACTTTCAAGTGCTTCTATAGTTGCTGATATGGTTGATGGAGAAAAATTTGAGATTACTAAACAGGAGTTTGAAAAGGGTATTCAGCATTTGGTTGATAAAACAATCACATGCTGTAGCCAAGCCTTGAAAGATGCTAATTTGGGTACTGATCAGATCGATGAAGTGGTGATGGTAGGCGGTTCCACCCGCACACCCTTGGTAAAGGAAACCGTATCAAAATTTTTTAATCGAAAAGTACATGATGATTTGAATCCTGATGAAGTAGTTGCCTTGGGTGCCGCTATACAAGCAGATATATTGGCAGGCAACAACAAAGAATTTTTATTGTTGGATATTACACCACTCTCGCTTGGTATTGAAACCATGGGCGGCTTAATGGATGTGCTGATACCACGCAATTCAAAGATACCCACCAAAGCCGCCCGGCAATACACCACACAAAAGGATGGGCAACCAAGCATGCGCATTTCCGTATTTCAGGGTGAGCGCGACTTGGTACAACACAATCGGAAACTGGCAGAATTTAATTTGACCGGCATTCCCGGCATGCCCGCTGGGTTGCCAAAAGTTGAAGTGTCTTTTTTGATCAATGCTGATGGCATATTGCTGGTAAAAGCAAAAGAATTAAGGAGTGGTATTGAGCAGGTCATTGAAGTAAAGCCTCAATATGGTCTCACCGATGAGGAGGTGGAGAATATGTTATTGGCTTCCATTACCAATGCCAGCGAGGATATGAAACTTAGGGCATTGGTAGAAGCACGGACAGAAGCAATACAAATGATTGAAACCACCCAAAAGTTTATTGAAAAGAATAAGGCTTTTTTGGAAAATGAAGAGATTGAAAATACAAAGTCTGCGTTAGATAGCTTAACTAAAGTATTATCCTCAGAAGACAAAGATGCTATTCATTCCCATATTGAAGCGCTCAATGAAATCTCAAAACCATATGCCGAGCGTTTGATGGATATTGCAATCAGCAAATCGATGAAAGGGAAAAAAGTGTAAGATTTATTGAGTGGGTTTGGATTTAAATCCCTCTTCAACCGTATTGCCCCTTGGTACAAAATTATTTATTGAATCTGTGATGCAGGGTACGGGGGTAGCCCCACAAACATTTGTATTTTTATCTACATAATTCATTTGTAAATTCATGTAATTGTATGGTTGGTATTCTACTTTTTCTATGCCTGCAGGAAAAATAATTTCTGAAGGCTGAAAAAATTTTACAAGTCGATAATTGCAATAGCCTGTAATAGCAATAAGGAAAATGGCTATAGCCAGCTTAAAGGGTAAGATGCTTTTAACTCCCTGCGCAGGATTGGTAGTAGAGAAAATGGGGGTTAATAAAAAATATACAAGACATATCAAATACCCAGTCCCAAACCTGGGGCCTGGTGCTTTTATGAACCAAAAAATGCACCCTACTAGAATAGCCAAAAAAACAAAAAAATGTTTTTTTGTAATCGTGATAAAACGCCGTAAAAAAAATAAGTTATAGACAATACTCATCACAATGGTTGATATGAGCACTTTATCAGCTAGGTTTAGGTTCCACCACCAATAAGGAAGCCATTTGCTGATTGGCACTTCCAATTGTAATTGTGATTGGATATTGTAAACTGGGTATCTAGCATAGGTTGTGATATAATGCCGAAAACGCTCTAGAGTATTTTCGTCCAATTTCCAGTCAGGATTTAAAAACCCAGCAATAGAGGAAGGGTAAAGTGGATAGCCAGAAGAAATATAGTTTCTGATTAAGATAGGGGTTAGCGTTAAAATGAAAATGCAACATAACAGTAAGAATGTAATGTTTCTTTTGTATTTTATCAGATGTATTGAGATAATTAGAATTAAAATTAGTACTGGTATAGCCGAAAGTTTGGTAGCCAATGCGGTGCTGCAAAATAAGACAGGTATTAATAAATAACTATCATCATAACTACTACTGCTTGAATATCGCAATATAAAATAAACACTTGACCATATATATATGGCAACTATAAAATCAGGACTAGCTGATGCTGCAGTAAGCCGGACCTGTGTCCAGGATAAACATGAATAAATTAGCAATAAAAGCCATGTCCAGTTAGCCTTTGCTTCAGGTTTGTTTATTTCAGACCTTTTTAACGATGGATTGATTTTGTTAATAAAAAAAATAAAATACCAAACCAAGATACAACCGTTAGTAAAAAAAAGCGCATTAGTGTTTTTAAATCCTGGGCTCAATATTGCTTGTATCGCAAACCAGATACTTTGGAAACCTAACTCTAATTTTAAATGTGCAATTCCCGGCACAGCTTTATAGGTTTTCATCCAAAGAATAGACTGAACATGATATGCGAGTGTGTCAGGATGGGTAATCTTAGCTGATGCAATCACCAAAACCATGAATATGCATACGGAAAGGATTAAATAAGAGAGCCATGACATATCCTGAAAGAAAAGCGAGAATTGTATCCTTGCTCTTCTTCTGTTCTCTTTCAAAAAATAATATACCAAAGCAGGCACTGCGATGATGAAACTAGCTTTCCAATTTAATGGGATGAATAGAGAAAGATAAAGAGCAATTGAGCCGATTATTGATAGCCCAATAAGGAAAACAAAAGGAAGCTCGATGTCCACTGACTTTCCCAGAGCTTTTTTAAAAGCAAGGCTAATGAAAATATTTCCCCACCCGAAAGAAATCAGGGATATGCTAGCCCAATATAGAAGATTAATAATCATTTATTAAATGTTTTCAGTCGCGGTTGGAAATGGTTTATTGATTATGGAATTTATATATAGTATAGTTAAAGATAGTGGTATCCACTTTGTAGTGACTTAGATCGGTATTCCAAATTGATTCCTGCTTTTCTCCTTTTCTTTCAATCAAAAACTGTGTTTTCCCTGACTTAAAACTGTTAAGCATTTCAGTATAATCAAATATTTTATCTGGGAGCATGCAGCAATCGATCATATCGAATGTAGGCGCAATACTTTCTTTGTATAGTAGGTTTTTAAAAAAATCCCAATCAGGATCTGTGAGATCTAGCACATAATGGTCATTGTTCCCAATCTGTTTTTTTATATAATGACTTACCACCATTTGCTGATTGAAACTATCTTTTGCTTTTTCATGATTGTTCAAAAAATATAAATAAAGCTGTAGGCTAACATGAACAAAAAATATCAATAGAGCCGGATATACATATTTACTAATGGATAATATGGCTTGTTTATTTGTCTCGGCACCGGAGTGCTTTGTTATACTTAATCCGAGCAAAATAAAAGCTATAAAATAACATTCATTGAAATATCCCAATGACGAACCCCATTTTACTGCAAAGCCTAGAGACATGGCAAATTGTATCATAAAGAGAAAGCCTATCTTGGATAAGATGCTTTTACTACTTTTGGCAATCGATTTTATCCCGACTACCAATGCTAGAACTATTGGCAGTATTAATGGAGAGTCAGCCAATAGCTTAAATATGTAAACATAAAACCAGCGAAGATCAATCCGGTTCTTTAATACACTGAGAATGTTTTTTGAAAATGTTTGTTGGGTGTAAACAAATTGAAAATAATAATAAGCCAAGAACAAAAAGATGCAAGCGAAAATTAAAAACCAAGCCATTTTCTTTAATTCCTTAGTTAGTATAAACCAAGCCGGAATGAGTACAAGCAAACTAATCCCGTTTTGTTTTGAAAATATGGTAAGCATGGTAAGCAAAGCGAGCAAGAGTGTTTTTGCATTACTGTTCTTTGGAAAGTCTGTAATTAGAAAAAATAATGTGCAGCTATAAAAAAACAGAAACATGCAGTCGGATCTGTTGAAAGTATAGCCAAGATAGCATAGGATTGTCCAGAAGAAAGTAGTAAGGATAAATGCTCTTTGCTTATCGCATTTTGCCATTTTCTTTATTAGGCTAAAAAGGATGATGACTGTGCCAATGTCTGCAACCAAGCTTACTCCACGGCTAACCCTGTACACGGAAATGGTATCATTGGCTGTGATGTGTAGCACGGAGGCAACCCATTTGCAGATAATAAAATATATAGGCGTATAAGGATTGGCTGCGAAGGGGTAATCTTCTGGGTTTGGATACATAGAAAATCCTGCCAGTTCTCTTATTATTTGGTAGTCAAAACCATTATCAATGCCTGCGAGATGCCCTTCATAGGTGAAAATGATAAATATCCTTTCCACGATCAATATGAATAAAGCAGATATACAGGTTCGAAATATTATTTTCTCAATATTGCTGGAATACCATAAATAAGGTTTTGCGATACTAATTCGCATGAAAGGAATAGTTTAGTCTGAATATATTTGTAATATTATGCGATAATACTCAAATTAATATTAAAGCGGAGGTGGAAAAAAAAATTCAGATATCTTTACTGGTGCCTATTTTTAATGAAGAGGACGTTGTGCCAGTCTTGGTAAAACGGCTCACTCAGTTTCTTTCAACCCGAACCGAAAATATTGAAGTTGTTTTTATTAATGATGGAAGCACTGATCAAACCCCTATTCAATTGTTTTCGGTATGCATGAGTGACCCTCGTTTTCAGTGTATTTCTTTGTCAAGAAATTTTGGCCATCAAATGGCGATTACAGCAGGTCTTCATTATGTGAGGGCAGATGAAGCTGTTTTTATTATTGATGCAGATTTACAGGATCCTCCTGAACTTTTCCCCCAGTTTTATGAAAAATTACAGGAGGGCTATGATGTGGTTTATGGTATCAGAAAAGAAAGAAAGGAATCTTGGTTCAAGAGGTTTATGTTTTTTAGTTTTTATCGGATATTGAGCAAATTATCAACCAGGGCTTTTCCCGTTGATGCAGGTGATTTTTGTTTGATTAGTCGAAAAGTGGCATCTGTTATCAATCAATTTCCTGAAGAAAGCAGATATCTGCGTGGCATCCGCTCTTGGGTAGGCTTTAAGCAAGCTGGCATCTCTTATGAAAGAGCCGCTAGAATAGCAGGAAAATCTAAATATTCCTATTCTTCAAGGATTCGTTTTGCAATGAATGGGATTTATAATTTCAGTGAGTTGCCCATACGCTTTATTACACTTGCTGGATTTCTATCGGTATTGATTGCATTGGTTTATCTTGCCTTTACACTCATTAATAGGTTTATTTATCATGATGTCACACCCGGGTTTACTGCACTAATATTTGCCATCATATTATTTGGTGGCGTACAATTACTTTCTTTGGGTGTAATCGGGGAATATGTGTTGCGGATTTTTTTTCAAGGTAAAAACCGTCCACTCTTCGTTGTTGACAAAAAAATAATTGATAAAGAGATTTCCGATGGAAAGTGAGTTCCTGAAAAAATATTATTCATTGGAGCGGCAGCATTGGTGGTTTTTGGTAAGGGAAAAAATTATTCGTCAGCAGTTAAGAAAATCATTGCCGCAAACCCCAAGCTTGAAAATATTGAATGTTGGGGTCGCTACTGGAAGAACATCTGAAGTGCTGACTAATTTTGGGGCAGTAACCTCTGTAGAATTTGACCATGATACCTGCACCTTTCTTCGCAACAGTCTTAAAATGGAAGTTATTGAGGCTTCCATCACATCACTTCCTTTTGATGATGGGTTTTTTGATGTGGTTTGTGCTTTTGATGTATTAGAGCATATTCAATTTGATCGGTTAGCTGTTTCAGAATTAAACCGGGTATGCAAAAAAAATGGATTGCTTTATGTTACCAGCCCGGCATTCCAATTTCTATGGAGCGCACATGATATCGTTAACTATCATTTTAGAAGATATACTTCCGCTAGCTTAAAAAAACTGGTCCAAACAAAGTTCAAGGTGGTTTACATTACTTATTTTAACTTTCTGCTATTTTTGCCAATTGCTTCATACAGAATAGTAAAAAATATTTTTTCATCCAAAGTCCCACCCAAAGCAGATAACCTTGCAAACGGCATATTTGCTCAGCCTTGGCTAACTACTGTTTTTAAATCGATTTTTTCTGTTGAGATATTTTTGCTAAGATATTTCAGGCTACCTTTTGGTATTTCTATTTTGGTAAGGGCAGAAAAGGAATAGCCTTTATTTCGAGATTACAATAAACATTTGTGAGGTTTTAAAAAAAAATGACCTTATCAAGTCAAAAATAGCAAATGGAATAGCTATCAAAGTAAATAGAGGTTGCTCCACCATAGACTTGCTTTTCGGGTCTATTTTTTTTTTGCCAAAAAATTGGATCAAGCTAAAGGTCCAAAATGGGGCTCCTTGGGTAAATGCAATTCTTTTTATTACCAGATTTGTTCGGGACATCATTTTCTTAAAAGAAGTATTCGAAAAAATTACCCAATGCCTAGGGCAATGCAAACCGCCCCAATAATGATTCCGGAACAATCTCGCATCCAAACTATCTGCATTCGGTGTTTTGATAATGATGAATCCATCGGGCGATAGCATTTGTCCAACTTTGGTTATCAGTTTTTCTGGATCAGCTACATGCTCGATAATATTCAATAGCAATATGAGGTTGAATTTTTTTTCAGTTGAAAATTCTTCAATGGTCGAAATATTATAAACGTGCCCTTTGTCCAAAGCTATTTTTTGGGCTTCTTGATCAATATCTACAATCTCTGAATAAGCAATCCTTTTGTCATACTTTTTTAACATGTCGGCTACTTCCCCTGTGCCACCCCCAACATCTAGTACTGAAAGTGTTTGAGCATCTAAGGATTTTAATATGGGCTTGTAAAACTGAAAATCCAACCAGTTTTTTAATCGAAATAGTAGACTGTTCGATTTTTTTGTAAACGAATAATAATTACTTGGATAAATAAGTGAGAGGTCTTTTGGAATTTCATTGATATAAATGGTGAGACAGGAAGGGCATTGCAAATAAGTGTAGCTGTCGTCACTGGTCTTGTATTCCCAGTCTTTAGTATCGCGCCAGAAAATTCCATTAGTTCCGCAGACTGGGCAGCATTTTGTTTGATCCATTTGCATTACCTGAATTTAAATAAGCGAACAAAAGTTTTAAAGTATGTTGTTTTGCTTTCCTTAATGGTATCTGCAGTTTGAGGACAATGGGAAAGAAAAGTTTCGACTTCTTGCAGCCTTGTATAAGAAATCAGTGGGTCCCAATGGTGTATCAAGTGCCTGTTAAAACCAGCGGCGCCAAAGCTTCTGTCAATAAGGTTGTTACTAAACAAACGACTAACTTTTCCGTGGTTGGTATTTGCGAAATTGGTCTTGCTTGATGCATTGATATCGCGATGCTCGAGTAACTGCCTTAATGCGCCAAACAATGGGAAAATGGAAACTAGACCAATCAACCACATGGCGAATACCTTCCAACCTCCTAAAAAGAATAAGATAAAAAGGAGAGTGAGATGAAAGAAGAAAACATAGATATAAAACCATGCAACCTTACTTGCCTGAGTTTTTTCATCGTTCAGTTTCGACTTTCGGTCAAGGATGGTTGATAAGGCCTGTATACCTATCAAGCTTTTAATTAAAAAAACAATATTAAGGGAATTGAAATAACTGTGTTCTGAATCTTTGGTGCTGCCCAAATGTTGATGATGCTGCCAATGTATCTTCCGATATCCTTTCATGGATATACCAGAAAGTGCACCTATCAGTAAATCACTGATTCTATCATTCCACAATCTATCTGGATGAATATTGTAATGAGCAGCTTCATGTATAAAAAGTTGTATATAAGCGAGGTTATATCCTAATAACAGACTCCCAATCAACACATATGGCCAGCTAAGCCAACCTTCCTTTTGCATGATAATTGCAAGTAAGAGTATTAAGATAAGGCATGCCCATCCCCAAATGATATCATTTCTTACCCTATGAAAATGGGGTGTCAAACCTTTCCTAAATTCGTTATAGGACTTGCCATTTTCATGGCAGACTTCGGTAAATGAAATATCTTCAAGATTATTTTTCATTAAGGGGAAATTAACTTTACCCGCATTATAAGGTCTTTTATCCTTTTGACTTTCCCATCCTTGCAATATATTTTCCAACCATGTCAAATTCAATATTCACCAGATCGCCTATTTGCAAAGCTTTAATATTGGTATGCTCAAAAGTATAGGGAATGATGGCAACACTAAGTGCTTTCTTTTTTACATTGAAAATGGTGAGGCTGATGCCATTTAATGCGATAGAGCCTTTTTCGATGACCAGATGGCTAAACTTTTTGGGGAACTCAAAACTAAATTCCCAACTGCCTTCCCTTTGCTCAATTTTTGTGCAGATGGCCGTAGCGTCCACATGTCCCTGCACAATATGACCATCAATTCGACCATTTACCAGCAGGCATCTTTCGAGGTTGATGAGGTCGCCCTCCTTCCAATTGCCGAGGTTCGACTTTTTGAGGGTTTCTTCAATGGCAGTCACCTGATGGGTATCGCCTTCCAGTTTTTCCACAGTAAGGCAAACCCCGTTATGGGAGAGGCTTTGGTCTTCTTTTAAATGGCCCGAAATGGGTGATGCCACCCAAAAAGTTTTATTGGTGCCGTTTGAGCTAATTTTTATGACTTTTCCAGTAGTTTCGATGATTCCTGTAAACATAAAGCACAAATTTCGGGGATAAAAAGATAGAATTTGAAATTTAAATATTTTCCGGTTATCTTTGCAGCCCAATTAATTATTTAAAGAGAAATCAGGTATGCTAATTATCGATTCAAAAGATTGCGAAAATATTGACAAGGCGCTGAAAAAGTACAAGAAGAAGTTTGAAAAATCCAAAGTATTGGTTCAGTTGAGGGCGCGCCAGTCTTACACTAAACCTTCTGTTAAGCGCAGGGGCGAAGTGTTGAAAGCAATCTATAAGCAAAAAATCAACAGCGGCCAGATCGAAGCTTAAGCTTCCCGCTACATATACTTATTGAAGCCATCGAAAGATGGCTTTTTTATTTGTCTGAACCGCAGCCTTCTGTGATAAATCCGGTAATTTTGGGTAACTCAACCCGATTAATTTGGATGCGCTGATCCTTCCCTTTATTGATTATCTCAAATTTGAAAAACGGTATTCCGAACATACCATCCGTTCGTACCGTGATGACCTAGCTGCATTTTTTGAATATTTGAGCCAGTATTCCGGGGAACTGAAGTTGGAGGAGATTTCTTCCGCATTGATCCGATCTTGGCTGGCTGATTTAAAAAATAAGCAGCTTAGCTCCAGGTCCATCAACCGTAAAATCTCCACGCTCAAATCATTTTTCAGATATCAGCTCAAGGAAGGGAACCTGGAGCAAACGCCCATGAATAAGATCATCAGCCCTAAAATTAGTAAGCGACTACCTGTATATATTGAGCAAAAAGATATGGAAACGCTTTTTTCCTATGTGGAATTCCCCGATAACTGGAAAGGGCAAACCGACCGATTGCTGCTGGAAATTTTTTATAATACCGGCATGCGTTTGAGCGAATTGATTGGAATCAAGGAAAGTCAGATCGATTTTGGTAATAATGCCATCAAGGTTTTGGGTAAAGGGAATAAGGAGCGGATTATCCCAATAAGTGGGGATATGATGGGGTCAATAAGGCATTATATAAAAACCAAAAAACAAGCGCTGGAACCCATCTCTCATGATTGCTTACTGGTAAACGATAAAGGCAAAAAACTATATCCCAAATATGTTTATCTCTGTGTAAAGCAATATCTATCAGCCGTTACTACCGTACAGCAAAAAAGTCCACATGTACTGCGCCATAGTTTTGCCACCCATCTTACCAATAGCGGCGCGGAACTTAATTCTATAAAGGAACTGCTCGGCCATGCCAGCTTGGCCGCTACACAGGTATATACCCATAATACCATAGAAAAGCTGAAGGATGTTTATAAAAAAGCACATCCAAAAGCATAAATTCGAAAAAAAAATTTGGGCTCCCCACAATATTTTTTGGCTAAATTTTATTTGGAAATGCATTCTGCCATTGGTAACTTCATATTGACAGTTTATTCATGAAAAAGTTCTTTAACCTATTGTTTCACTTTAAAATTGTGATTGATTATGAACGTTAAAATCCAGGCCGTGCACTTTGATGCAGATGTTAAATTAACAGACTATGTAACTAAAAAAATCCAAAAATTAGAAACGTTTCACGGGCAGGTAATCAAGGTGGAAATATTCCTCAAGCTCGACAATGTAATGCACAATATCAAGGACAAGATCGCAGAGATCAATGTTCATGTTCCCAAACATCAGTTTTTTGCCAAATGCTCTTCTAAATCTTTTGAAGAATCTTTTGACGAAGCGTTTGATTCGGTAATCAACCAGATCAAGAGAAAAAAAGAAAAATTAGCAGCTTAATACAACTTTTCAAAGGCCTCCCAAAGAGGCCTTTTTTATTTATTTGGTGCTCCTATTTTTCATCCCCGATTGTCCAAAAACAAAAAAGACGTACAAAATTTTTGAATTTAACAAATTCGCTTACCTTTGCCTTCCCAAAAAAATGGATGTATCCCATTTTTGGGAGTTCTTTCGACTACTGTGTATGAGGCTCGCGTGAGCTTAGGAGAAATGAGCAGGAGAATGTAAAGCTGCCACTTTAGCTCAGCTGGTAGAGCAACTGATTTGTAATCAGTAGGTCGTTGGTTCGATTCCGACAAGTGGCTCTGGTGCTGGTTGAAAAGTTAATCCGTTAAAATGTTGAAGAGGTGCTGAGCCACCAAATTTCAACGAATTAACCTAGCAACTCATCAACCAATCAAAATGATAAGGGCAAGTAGCCAAGTGGCCAACGGCAACAGACTGTAAATCTGTCCTCTTCGGAGTTCGGTGGTTCGAATCCATCCTTGCCCACAGTTCTTTTAATCAATAATTATTAATCGAAGATTAATGGTTGTTCGCGGAAGTAGCTCATTTGGTAGAGCGATAGCCTTCCAAGCTATAGGTGGCGAGTTCGAGCCTCGTCTTCCGCTCTGGAGCAGTTGAGCATTTAAGTTCTTTGCGTGGGAATGAAAATAGGGAGGCATGACCGGATGGAGGTGCCTACTGAGTAATGCCGTTGTAGCTCAGGGGTAGAGCACTTCCTTGGTAAGGAAGAGGTCGTGAGTTCAATTCTCATCAACGGCTCATTTTTAGGTAAAAGTGGAAGTGTGCGATCCCGCCAATTGTCGGGACGGGCGTAACGGGGATGACCAAAGGGCTGTCTCCGGGAACAAAAAAACAGTAACAAGCGCTAAAAGCCAGTGGGCCGATAGCTTACATTTAAAAACACAATTTAAAACAGATAACGATGTCAAAAGAGACCTTTAAGAGGGATAAACCCCACGTTAACGTTGGTACCATTGGCCACATTGACCACGGTAAAACCACTTTGACTGCCGCAATCACGACTATCTTGTCTTCAAGAGGTCTGGCAGAAGCAAAAAAATATGATGAGATTGATGCTGCTCCTGAAGAGAAGGAGAGGGGTATTACCATCAATACGGCTCACGTGGAATACCAGACGGCTAACCGTCACTATGCGCACGTGGATTGCCCTGGTCACGCTGACTATGTAAAAAATATGATTACGGGTGCTGCCCAAATGGACGGAGCTATCCTTGTGGTGGCTGCTACCGATGGCCCTATGCCCCAAACTAAAGAGCATATCCTTTTGGCACGTCAGGTGGGTGTTCCCCGCATGGTGGTGTTCATGAATAAAGTTGACCTGGTGGATGATCCTGAACTGCTTGAATTGGTGGAAATGGAAATCCGCGAGTTGCTTAGTTTCTACGGTTTTGATGGTGACAACACACCCATCATCAAAGGTTCCGCTACCGGCGCTTTGGCGGGTGACGAAAAATGGGTAAAGCAAATCGATGAGTTGATGGCCGCTGTTGACAGCTATATCCCGCTGCCTCCTCGTCCCGTTGACCAACCTTTCTTGATGTCAGTGGAAGATGTGTTCTCTATCACAGGTCGTGGTACTGTTGCTACTGGCCGTATCGAAAGAGGTCGTATCAAAGTGGGTGAAGCTATCGAGATCGTAGGTCTTGTGGAAGCTCCTTTGAACTCTACCGTTACCGGTGTGGAAATGTTCCGCAAACTGTTGGATCAAGGTGAAGCTGGTGATAACGCTGGTCTTCTGTTGAGAGGTATTGAAAAGACCCAGATCCGTCGTGGAATGGTGCTTTGCAAACCAGGCTCTATTACCCCGCACACCGAATTCAAAGGTGAAGTTTATGTATTGAGCAAAGAAGAAGGTGGTCGTCATACCCCATTCTTCAACAAGTACCGTCCTCAGTTTTATTTCCGTACTACGGACGTAACTGGTGAAGTTGAACTTCCAGCAGGAACTGAAATGGTAATGCCTGGCGATAATACCAATCTTCAAGTGAAGCTGATCATGCCGATCGCGATGGAGAAAGGTCTTAAGTTCGCTATCCGTGAAGGAGGCCGTACTGTAGGTGCTGGTCAGGTTACTGAAATTCTGAAATAAAGCCCCCATCCCCAAAGGGGTGTATGGAAGCTTCGTATATTTGCAAAGTACCTGGGCTTAAAAGCTTGGGTACTTTGTTTCATTATAAGGTTCTTTTCTTATTCCCATTTGGGACTAAGGTTATACGGGCATAGTTCAATGGTAGAATAGAGGTCTCCAAAACCTTAGATCAGGGTTCGAATCCTTGTGCCCGTGCCGATGAAAGTTGATTAGTTGAAAGGTTGATAGGTAAAATCTTACAAGATTTTAAGCATAAATCTTCAACATAAACTTTAAACCCAAAAAAATGAACAAAGTTACGACCTACTTTAAAGAGTCTTATAAGGAACTGCTTGAAAAAGTGACCTGGCCTAACTGGGCAGAATTACAGCAGGCCACCATTATTGTGCTTGTGGCTACTTTACTTATAACTTTTGTTGTGGGCTTGATGGACGTTGCTTCCAGCTCAGTTTTAAAATTGATATACTCATTCTTTTGATAATGGAAACAGCAAATCAGATAGAAACAAAGTGGTATGTGCTTCGTGTGGTGAGCGGAAAGGAGCGCAAGGTTAAAGAATACCTCGATAAAGAGATTTCCCGTGGTGGATGGGGCGAAGTGGTGAAGCAGGTTTTCCTTCCAGTGGAGAAAGTGTACAAAGTGCAGAACGGAAAAAAAGTGATGCGCGAGCGAAACTATTACCCTGGCTATGTGATGATCGAAGTAACCGATGGTAAGCTGAGCGATGATCTGCGCGACACGGTGAAGAATACCACCAATGTGATTCATTTTCTAGGCAAGGAAAACCCGATTGCCCTGAGAAAGGCCGAGGTGAACAAAATGCTTGGCAAAATGGATGAAATGGCTGAATCTGGTAGCATGAGCATGAGCGAGCCATTTATTATTGGTGAAACGATCAAGATAATTGAAGGACCTTTCAACGATTTCAATGGTATTATTGAAGAGGTGAACGACGAGAAGAAAAAACTGAAAGTTACTGTTAAGATATTTGGTCGCTCCACACCTGTGGAGTTGAACTATATGCAGGTTGAAAAAATAGCTTAGTAAAATTCGTTTATAAAATACTGCAAAACGGCATAATGGTTTCATTGTGCCTTTTTTGTTTGGTGAGGGATAGATGGCCGTTCAGTTATTTGTTTTCGATAGCACTACTTCCCTCCCAAAAAAAAACCTTCTTGTTAGAAGGTTTTGATTATGTGTAAATAAAAAATATTTTTTACTCAGAATCTCCCATTTCGGTAGAAGAGTTGGTTTCCTCTTCTGGGGAAGAACTGACTTCGTATGATGTTTCAACAACCTCAACTACAGGGACAAAAACCATTGGTTCTGGAGCAGGCATGCTTTCTTCTTTTTTAACAGGAGCCCTCTTCACTGGTTTTTTTACAGCCTTTTTAGGAGCCGCTTTTTGGGGAGCTATTTTCTTGGGAGCAGCTTTTTTAGGAGCCGCCTTTTTCCTAGCTACTTTTTTTGGCGCAGCTTTTTTCTTTACAGCTTTCTTGGGAGAAGCTTTTTTCTTCACCGCTTTTTTAGGCGCAGCTTTTTTTGTAGTTTTTTTGACAGCTTTTTTGGGAGCTGCTTTTTTCTTAGCCGCTTTTTTAGGCGCAGCTTTTTTCTTAGCGGCTTTTTTTATAGCTTTTTTAGCAGGAGCTTTTTTGGCCGCTTTTTTCTTTGACTTTGCCATAATTTGAAGTGCGTTTTTTTAGTTGTTATAAGAATTAATGGAGATTATCGGAAAAGTTAGTTAGAAAAATTCACATAGAGAAAAAAGCAACAATTTTTTATTGTAGAATGGTTCATCTTTGCAATTCCTGTGATTTTGTAGGTGAAATGGCTAAAGAGAAGCCTATTATGTGGGTCAGATGAGTCCTTAATCTTAAGGGTTAAAAAATATTTGCAATAAACGATTTTTATCATACTTTTGCAACCCCAAAGAAAGCTCTTTTGAATATCGATTTGGGAGTCTCGCTTGAAGCGGGACGCTAAAACCAAAAAATGAAGCAACATGGCAAAAGAAATTACAGGTTATGTTAAGTTGCAGGTAAAAGGCGGTCAAGCCAACCCTGCACCCCCCATTGGCCCGGCATTGGGTTCCAAAGGGATCAATATTATGGAATTCTGCAAGCAGTTTAATGCTAGAACGCAGGATAAAATCGGCAAAGTCCTTCCAGTACTGATTACTGTTTATACAGACAAGTCTTTTGATTTTATTATCAAAACGCCTCCAGCGGCTGTTCAGCTAATGGAAGCTTCTAAGATCCAGAGCGGGTCTAAAGAGCCTAATCGTAACAAAGTTGGAAAAGTATCCTGGGCACAGGTTGAGTCCATTGCTAAAGACAAAATGCCCGACCTGAACTGTTTTACTGTGGAGAGCGCCATGCGCATGGTAGCAGGAACAGCCCGGAGCATGGGTATCAATGTAGATGGTAAAGCCCCATGGGAAAACTGATTTGTACAACTAAAAAAATTATTGCGATATGGCAATCACTAAAAAAAGAAAGTTAGCCTCGGCTAAAGTTGATAAAAACAAAATGTATTCGCTCAATGAAGCGTCTTCATTGGTAAAGCAGATAAACACTACCAAATTTGATTCCTCGGTGGACCTTCATGTCCGTTTGGGTGTAGACCCTAAGAAAGCCGATCAGTCAATCCGTGGTACAGTAAGCCTTCCTCACGGTACAGGTAAAACCAAAAAAGTACTGGTGCTTTGCACTCCCGATAAAGAAGAAGCAGCAAAAGCGGCCGGTGCTGATTTCGTAGGTCTGGATGAGTTCATCAAAAAAATTGAAGAAGGTTGGGTTGATGTGGATGTGATTGTGGCTACCCCTTCAGTAATGCCTAAAATTGGTAAACTTGGTAAAGTGTTAGGTCCCCGTAACCTGATGCCAAACCCTAAAACAGGAACGGTTACCAATGATGTGGCTGCTGCTGTGAATGAGGTGAAAGGCGGTAAAATTGCTTTTAAAGTAGATAAGGCTGGTATCATCCATGCTTCTATCGGACGAGTAAGCTTTACCCCTGAGAAGATTCAGGCAAACAGTTTGGAACTGATCAATGCAATTATCAAAGCAAAACCAGCAACCGCCAAGGGCACTTATGTAAAAAGTGTTTTTATGGCTAGCTCTATGAGTCCAGGCATTGCAGTAGACACAAAAGCTTTTACCCACTAAACAAAATTTGAAGCGTAACTAAAGCCCCTTGTGGAGGAGTTGCATTTTAAAAAATAGGTTATGACTAAAGATCAAAAAAATGAAGTGATTGGTGCATTGAAAGAGAAATTCTCTCAATACAACAATTTTTATGTTGCCAATACCGAGTCGCTTACCGTTGAGCAGGTTGGCAAACTGCGCCGCATTTGTTTCAACAAAAAAGTGGAAATGAAAGTGGCCAAGAATACCCTGATTAAAAAGGCACTTGAAAGCCTGGATGATAAAAGATTTTCAGAAGTATATAATGCGCTTCATGGCGTAACCGCTTTGCTGTTTTCAGAAAGCGCTAAAGAGCCAGCGCTGATTATCTCTTCTTTCCGAAAGGAAAGCAATTCCGATAAACCGGTGTTGAAAGCAGCCTTTATCGATGGGGATGTATTTGCTGGCAACGACCAGTTGAAGGCATTGACCACGCTGAAAAGCAAAAACGACCTTATTGGCGAAATCATTGGGTTGTTGCAATCACCAGCGAAAAATGTTATCAGCGGCCTGAATGCAGGTGCAAAATTGGCTGGGTTGGTAAAAGCTTTGGAAGATAGAGCTTCGGCGAATTAATTTATATTGTTGGATATATACTGAATTCCCAGGCCTGAGGGATAATAAAGGCAAATTTTTTTAAAACCTCCGCTGGAGTTTTATAAAACAATGAAGGCGGGAAAAATTTAAACATATGGCAGATTTAAAAGCAGTGGCTGAACAACTAGTAGGCCTAACAGTTAAAGAAGTAAACGAATTAGCAAAAATCCTGAAAGAGGAATACGGCATTGAGCCTGCAGCTGCTGCTGTGGCTGTTGCTGCTGGTCCTGCTGCTGGTGGCGGTGCTGCTGCAGCTGAAGAAAAAACAGCTTTCAACGTAATCCTGAAATCTGCAGGTGCGAACAAGTTGAACGTAGTTAAAATCGTGAAGGATTTGACCGGTTTGGGCTTGAAAGAAGCGAAAGACCTGGTTGATGGCGCTCCAAAACCAGTGAAAGAAGGTGTTAGCAAAGCTGATGCGGATGCATTGGTAGCTAAACTGAAAGAAGCTGGCGCAGAAGTTGAAGTGAACTAGTTTCTTCTTAAAATTTTTATATTTGATCCCGTTCAACCTTGTGTGAACGGGATTTTTTGCTTTTTATCGAAAAATTGGGAAATAATTTACCTAACTGATTGAGGAACATAAGGATTTTTGCTGACAATCGAATAAAAATTCTTTTTCCGATTAACCTTTATTCATTACCTTTGCTGTCCTTTTGTACATTCCTGATAGTCATAAAATTCTTTTTATTGCTGGTTGATCCAGTGGAGGGTTACTTTCTCTCAGGGATGATTATTGCTAGTTAGGGTGGAAGAGTATCAAGTTTGAACAATAAAATAGGCTTAAAATAATATGTCTTCAACAAAATTGCAAACCAGGGTCAATTTCGGTAAAATCAAGCATCTTGCTGAAACCCCAGATCTACTCGAAGTTCAAATACAATCTTTCAAAGAATTTTTCCAGTTGGAAACAACTCCCGACAAACGGAATATTGAAGGTTTGTTCCGGGTATTCAAAGAAAATTTCCCGATCACTGATACGCGGAATATTTTCATGCTGGAGTTCTTGGATTATTTTATCGATCCGCCCCGTTACACTATTGAAGAGTGTATGGAGCGTGGCCTCACTTATGCCGTACCGTTAAAGGCAAAATTGCGCCTTAGCTGTAATGATGAGGAGCATGTGGATTTCCAGACAATCGTGCAGGATGTGTTCTTGGGAAATATTCCTTACATGACACCACGTGGGACATTTGTGATTAATGGTGCTGAGCGTGTGGTTGTTTCCCAACTACACCGTTCACCAGGTGTGTTCTTTGGACAATCGGTTCACCCGAACGGAACCAAAATCTACTCTGCAAGGGTAATCCCTTTCAAAGGAGCTTGGATGGAATTTGCTACAGACATCAACAACGTGATGTTTGCATATATCGACCGTAAGAAAAAATTCCCAGTAACTACTTTGTTGCGTTCTATCGGTTACGAAACGGATAAGGATATCCTTGAACTGTTTGGTATGGCTGATGAAGTGAAAGTTGATAAGAAAACTCTTCAAAAGTATATTGGCAGGAAATTAGCTGCCCGTGTATTGAGGACTTGGGTAGAAGATTTTGTGGATGAGGATACCGGTGAAGTAGTTTCCATCGAGCGTAATGAGATTGTGTTAGAGCGTGATACTGTTTTGGATGAGGAAGCGATCGATCAGGTGGTGGAAATGGAGGTGAAGAGCCTTTTCATTCAGAAAGAAAATGTAGGTGGTGATTACGCAATCATTTACAACACACTTAATAAAGATACTTCCAACAGTGAGTTGGAAGCCGTTCAACATATCTATCGTCAATTGCGCGGTGCGGATGCTCCAGATGATGAGACGGCTCGTGGCATTATCGACAAATTATTCTTTAGTGATAAGCGTTACGATCTGGGAGAAGTAGGTCGTTATAAAATCAATCGCAAACTTGGCTTGAACCAACCTTTGGATCAAAAAACGTTGACCAAGGAAGATATGATTGAGATTGTAAAATATCTCGTTCGTTTGACCAATGCCAAAGCGGAGATTGATGATATCGATCACTTGAGCAATCGGCGTGTACGTACAGTTGGTGAGCAATTATATGCACAGTTCGGTGTGGGTCTTGCCCGTATGGCAAGAACAATTCGTGAGCGTATGAACGTTCGTGATAATGAGGTGTTCACCCCAGTGGATTTGATCAATGCAAGGACTTTGTCTTCTGTGATCAACTCCTTCTTTGGTACATCACAATTGTCGCAGTTCCTTGACCAAACCAATCCTTTGAGTGAGATTACGCACAAGCGTCGTATCTCCGCACTCGGACCCGGCGGTTTGAGTAGGGAGCGTGCAGGTTTCGAGGTTCGTGACGTGCATTATTCTCACTATGGCCGTCTTTGTACTATTGAGACTCCAGAAGGTCCAAACATTGGTTTGATCTCTACACTATGTGTGCATGCAAAGATCAATGAAATGGGTTTCATTGAAACTCCTTATCATAAGGTAGAGAATGGTAAAGTGGATTTGAAAAAATTGACTTACCTGAGCGCAGAAGAAGAAGATATTGCCAAAATTGCGCAGGCAAATATCCCGATGGATGATAAAGGGAATTTTATTGAGGAAAAGATTGTTTCCCGCCAAACGGGTGACTTCCCCATCCTTGATAAAAATGAAGTGGAATATATGGACGTGGCCCCCAACCAGATTGTGGGTTTGAGTGCTTCCTTGATTCCCTTCTTGGAACATGATGATGCCAACCGTGCATTGATGGGATCAAACATGCAACGTCAGGCTGTTCCGCTGATTCGCCCTGAAATGCCGATTGTAGGCACAGGCTTAGAAGCAAAAGCGGCTCGTGATGCAAGGATCCAGATTCACTCTGAAGGTGAAGGTGTTGTTGAGTATGTGGATGCAAATGAGATTCACGTTCGCTACGATCGTAACGAAGTTCAAAAATTGGTAAGCTTTGAAGATGACCTTAAAATCTACAGGCTGACTAAATTCATAAAAACAAACCAAGAAACTTGTATCAACCTTAAACCTGCTGTGAAGAAAGGACAGAAGGTAAAAGAAGGTGATTTTCTTACTGAAGGTTATGCGGTGCAGGCTGGTGAAATGGCATTGGGTCGCAACCTGAAAGTAGCGTTCATGCCTTGGAAAGGATACAATTTCGAGGATGCGATTGTAATCAGTGAAAAAGTAGTGAGCGAAGATTTGTTTACTTCTGTTCACATCTCAGAATACGAATTGGAAGTGCGTGATACCAAATTGGGTGAAGAGGAATTGACGCCAGATATCCCCAACGTATCAGAAGAAGCTACCAAAGATTTGGATGAGAATGGTATCATACGTGTAGGAGCTCAAATCAAAGAAGGTGATATCCTGATTGGAAAAATTACTCCTAAAGGGGAAAGCGATCCTACTCCAGAAGAGAAACTGTTGCGTGCAATCTTTGGTGACAAAGCAGGTGATGCAAAAGATGCATCCTTGAAAGCCCCAAGTGGTACAGAGGGTGTGGTAATCAGCAAAAAATTGTTCCAACGTGCCAAGAAAGATAAGAACACCAAAGTTCGTGAGAAAGCAGCGCTGGATAAAATAGAAAAAGTTCATGAGAAGAATGTGACTGACCTGATGGATGTATTGTTGAGCAAGTTGCAAGTATTGTTGAAAGACCATACTTCTACTGGGGTTAACAATAATTTCGGGGAAGTTCAAATTGGAAAAGGTGCTAAGTTCACAGCTAAGAACCTTGCCGGTATTGACTATCTGAATGTAAACCCGCTGGGTTGGACAGGCGATGCAAAAGTGGACAATCTAATCAACGTATTGCTTCATAATTATAGCATCAAGTACAATGAGGAATTGGGTCGCTATAAGAGAGAGAAATTCAACATCTCTATTGGTGATGAATTACCTGCCGGCGTGTTGAAATTGGCCAAAGTATACCTTGCTGTTAAGCGTAAGCTGAAAGTAGGTGATAAGATGGCCGGTCGTCACGGTAACAAAGGTATTGTTGCGAAGATTGTTCGTGCAGAAGATATGCCATTCTTAGAAGATGGGACTCCGGTAGATGTGGTATTGAATCCATTGGGTGTGCCTTCCCGTATGAACCTTGGACAGATTTATGAAACTGTACTTGGTTGGGCTGGTGAAAAGTTAGGGTTGAAATTTGCAACACCTATTTTTGACGGGGCTAGTGTGGAGGAAATTGCTGGATATATCAAGGAAGCCAATTTGCCAAGTTTCGGTCATACTTATTTGTATGACGGTGAAACGGGTGATCGTTTCGACCAGAAAGCAACCGTGGGCATTATCTATATCATCAAACTCCATCACATGGTAGATGATAAGATGCATGCACGTAGCATCGGACCATACAGTTTGATCACACAACAGCCTTTGGGTGGTAAAGCACAGTTTGGTGGTCAGCGTTTCGGTGAAATGGAGGTTTGGGCGCTGGAAGCTTATGGTGCATCCAATATCTTGCAGGAATTGCTCACACTGAAATCTGATGATATCATCGGTCGTGCAAAAACATACGAAGCAATTGTGAAAGGTGATAATATTCCAAGAGCAGGCATCCCAGAATCATTTAATGTATTGGTACATGAACTGAGGGGATTGGGCTTGGATCTGAAATTTGATTGATATCATTCTTTAGACAAATAAAATTTTACAAAGCCATTCAGGAAACTGAGTGGCTTTTTTGTTGGTTTCACACAAAGGGAACAAAGAATACAAAGGGACAAAGAAGTCGGAAAGTCCGGAAGACCTGAAGTCGGTAAGCCAGGAAGTTGATTTTTTTAGTATAGTTTAAAGTAAGGTCATGCAAATCTTATGTGCCTTATATGACTTATGTGGTTCAAAAAAAATTCATGCTAAAAATACTCAGTACACAAAGGAGGGATTTAAGGCAGAAAGTTTTTAGCCTAGTCGGCAGCTTATCACCCAGCCTTTTTTTCTTAACTTAGGTATTCATTCTTAATCCATGAGGAATTTATTACTGGGGTTTTCTTTCCTGATCTGTTTTCAATCCAATGCACAAACGCTTTCTTGGATTCGCATCAACCAATTGGGATATACTACAAAAGGGATTAAAACAGCAATATGGTGCAGTAAAGAAAATACTCCCATATCTAAGTTTGAATTACTAGATTCAGTAACGGGTAAATTAGTATATAGCAATCATACTGGAAGGGACTTTGGTTCTTATGGACCATTTTCTCAAACCTTTAGGCTCGATTTTTCCAAGTTTACCAAGCCTGGTAAATATTATGTAAGAGTTGGAGAAATACAATCACCTGTTTTTAGGATTGATGATGATGTGTACAAGGGCGCTGCTGATTTTTGTTTGCAATACATGCGTCAACAAAGAAGTGGTTTCAACCCTTTTTTGAAAGATACCTGTCATACCCATGATGGTTATGTGCGATACGGTGCTTATGCTGGCATAAAAGACAGTACACATATTGATGTTGTTGGTGGATGGCATGATGCAAGCGATTACTTGCAGTACAGTTCTACTTCTGCCAATGCGGTCTATCATTTATTAATGGCTTATCGTGATTTTCCAAAAATCTTTAAAGACGAAAAACAAGACAATGGCTTGGATGGTCAAAATGGAAGAGCGGATGTTTTGGACGAAGCAAAATGGGGTCTGGATTGGTTGATCAAGATGCATCCACAGGAAAATCTTTTGTTCAATCAATTGGGTGATGATCGGGACCATGCAGGTATGCGCATACCAAAGGAAGATAGTTTTTATGGCAAAGGATATGAAAGACCCGTTTATTTGGTTACGGGCGAGCCACAGCAACGTGGTAAATTCATGAACAACACTACAGGCACCAGCTCCACAGCTGCCAAATTTGCAAGTGCCTTTGCGTTAGGGTATGAAATTTTTTATGATAAGGATAAAAATTTTGCAGAATTATTATTCAAAAAAAGTAGATCTGCTAATGCATATTCTTTTAAAAAATTGGGTGTTACCCAAACTGTATCGATTGTCTCACCATATATTTATGCAGAAGATAATTGGGTGGATGATATGGAACTGAGTGCGGCAAGCTATTTTTCTGCTCAAAAATTTTATAAGAAAATTAATCCTTCATCTACCATTGAAAATAAATTGTTGGACACTGCTTTTCAGTTTGCACAACAGGAACCAATAACCCCTTGGCTTGGTAAGGATACTGCCAAACATTATCAGTGGTATCCATTCATCAACCTGGGTCATTATGAACTTGCAAAGGAGACGCAAGGTAAAAGACGTGATACACTTATTGAGTACTATAGAAAAGGGATTGATTTGGTTTGGCAAAAAGCGAAACAAAATGCATTTTATCGGGCTATTCCTTTTATATGGTGCAGCAATAATTTGACTGTTGCATTTGCTCAAGAATGTTATTGGTACCGACAGTTCTCAAAAAGCAATCGCTATACTGATTTGGAGCAGGCTAATTTTGATTGGCTGTTTGGTTGCAACCCTTGGGGAACGAGTATGGTATATGGCTTACCTGCCGAAGGCGATTATCCGATAGATCCACACTCAGCACTGAGCCACTTAAAAAATTATCCGCTCAATGGTGGTTTGGTGGATGGACCTGTGTATACCGCTATTTACAAAAATTTAATTGGCATTACCTTAACGCATGAAGACACTTACAAGGATTTTCAAAGTGATATGGCAGTTTATCACGATGATTATGGCGATTATAGTACAAACGAACCCACTATGGATGGAACTGCTAGCCTAATTTATCTTTTGGCAGCGAAGGAGTCTGAAAATAAAATGGAGATACACCCACAGATAACCAATGATTCCAGAAAGAATATTACTATCAGTCACGGTGCATTGATCCGTGGGGATAGTACCAAAAAGGACTTGGCATTGGTATTTACGGCGGATGAATTTGGTGAAGGAATACCTGTTATTATGAAAACACTCACTACACAGCATGTGCCCGCATCTTTTTTCTTTACTGGAAGATTTTATAAAAACCCTTCGCAAGCATCGGTGATAAAAGATTTGTATAAATATGGATTTTATCTGGGACCCCATTCAAACGAACATTTATTGTACTGCGATTGGGGAAAAAGGGATAGTACATTGATTGATCGTGGAACCTTTGTGCATGATTTGAATTTGAATAAACAGGCGATGGAAGATTTACAAGTACTTGGCTCGAATGGAAATTTCTTTATCCCTCCTTATGAATGGTGGAACGATGATATTGCCAAATGGTGTCATGAAATTGGATATAGTCTTGTCAATTTTACCCCCGGCTCAGGAACAAATGCCGATTATACTTATCCGGAAATGGGTAATAAATATAAAAGCAGCGCTGTATTGATAAAGCAGTTGAAGAAATTGGCAAAACAAAAAAATGGTTTGAACGGATATATACTCTTAATACATGCCGGCACCGACCCCAAACGAAGTGATAAACTATATAACCATTTGGGCGAGATGATCACGTTTCTAAAAGCTGAAGGATATGGTTTTAAACGGATAGATCAATTCTGATTTTTTTAGCCACTGATTCACTGATTAAAGGAAATAGTGGATGTCCCGATAAAGAATCATATAATCAGTGGCAATTGTATTTAGCCACTGATGCACTGATTGATGAGAATAATGATTGCTGCGCTAAAGAATCATAAAATCAGTGACAATCGTATTTCTGTTATTGTTTCAGATATGATTTCAAGTCTTCAAAATTAGCATCCATTTTCACACTTTGTTTCTTCTCCTCCAATATTGATTTGATGGAATCGGGGATGGGTACTTTTTCTTTTATAATGGGTTCTACCACATCATAAAATTTTATTGGGTGGGCGGTTTCTAGAATCATCCCTTTTTGATCTGAGTGGGTTTCTAAATATTTTTCCAATGCCAAATAACCTACTGCACCGTGTGGGTCCAATAAATAATTCATCTTCGTATATACATCAGCGATGGTATTTTTGGTTTCCGCATCCGTGATGCTATAACTGCTCAATACATTTTTCATAGAAATGAATTCCTTATTGAAAAGCTCCAACACCCTCACAAAATTGCTCGGGCTGCCTACATCCATGGCATTCGACAAAGTAGCTACCGCTTTCTTGGGCTCATAATGGCCATCGGATAAATAATTCGTTACCACATTATTGGCATTGCAAGCCGCAATAAAATGAACAGCAGGTAATCCAGAACGATGAGCCAGTAGCCCGGCACAGATATTACCGAAATTACCGCTTGGTACACAAAACACAGGCGGGTGATTTTTATCCGCCCATTGCTGGTAGGCAAAGAAATAATAGAATTGTTGTGGCAACCACCTGGCCACATTGATGGAGTTGGCAGAAGTGAGAAATAACTCTTTGTTTAGTTCCATATCAGCAAAAGCCTGTTTCACCATTTGCTGGCAATCGTCGAATGTGCCATCTACTTCAAGGGCTGATATATTTTTTCCCAAGGTAGTCAACTGAAGCTCCTGCACGCTGCTTACCTTCCCTGAAGGATAAAGTATCACCACATTAACACCCTCCACTCCATAGAACCCATTGGCAACCGCACCTCCTGTATCACCAGAAGTTGCTACCAAAACTGTAACTTGTTTGTCATTGTTCTTAACAAAATGCCCCAAGCACCTGCTCATGAATCTTGCCCCAACATCCTTGAAGGCAAGCGTAGGTCCATGAAACAATTCAAGCGATGATATTTGGTCATTGATTTTTACCAATGGGAAATCAAAATTGACCGTTTCCGCAACTATTCTTCTTAACTCCGTTTCGGGTATTTCATCACCGACATAAGGCTGGATCACTTTGAAAGCAATTTCCTCTTTTGAAAATTCTTTTATGTTGGCTAAGAAATCTTTTGATAAAACAGGAATGGATTCAGGAAAATACAAACCCTTATCCGGAGCCTGCCCTTTGATGGTGGCTTCCTTAAAACTTAGTTTAGGTGATATATGGTTGAGGCTATAATACTGCATGATAATTTATTTAACACGAATTCCACGAATTAACACGAATTAATTGCACGAATTATCACCAAAGGTAATTGTCAACAAATTTTACCTTATTCGTGTAATTCGTATTAAAATTCGTGTTATCTCTATCTTTCATTTTGCAAGTTTGATTATTTAATGAGTGACTTCTTCTATTTTCACTCCTTCAGTATTGATGGTGGTGACATAAGTATGAAAAGGCAAACCGATTTTTTTATAGATATCCTGCATCAGCTTTTCCACTATTTGCGCAGTTACTATATTTTGGCTGAGCATAAATATAGAAGGTCCTGATCCCGATATGCCGCCACCCAAGGCACCTGCTTCCTTGCTCTTGCTTTTTACTTCATCAAAACCGGGAATCAACATGCTTCTTACGGGTTCTATAATCACGTCTTCCAGTGAACGGCCGATGAGTGCATAATCATTTTTCATTAAACCTGCCACGAGCCCAGCAATATTCCCCCATTGGCGAATGGCATCTTTCAGCAATACTTCCTTGCGGAGAATCTGCCTTGCATCGGAAGTGCGCACTTCAATTTGGGGATGTACCACGGTGATATATAATGGAGGTGCAGAAATGGAAATGATGTCCAATGGAAAGATCGAACGTATGATGGTAACGCCTCCATAAATACAGGGACCAACATTGTCCGCATGTTTTACTCCTGAAGCTACTTTTTCACCCAACATGGCAAAACGGACCAGATCTTCTTTTGGAAGTTTGTTCCCTAGCAAATGATTGGCAGCAACCACTGCACCCGCCGCGCTGGCAGCGCTGGAACCAATACCGCTGCCCGGTTTAATGTGTTTTTCAATGGTAAGGTCAAAGCCTAGTTCCAAATCCATTTCTTCGATCATAGCCAACAATGGGGCACCCGCCGTATTTTGTGATGGATCCGAGGGAAGACTAGATCCATCTGCGCTATGAATCACCACTCTTTTTTCATCCATTAATTTCACGTGCATGATGTCGGATGGTTCACAAAGGCATAAGCCTAGTACGTCGAAGCCACAAACCAGATTAGCGATAGTAGCTGGTGCAAAAACTTTTACTTCTTTCATTGATTTCGTTTTAAAGAAACTTGATCTTTCATGATCTGGATTTTTTTGTAAGAATTTGTACTCGTGTTGACTACCGACTATGAACCATGAACTATCAACTATTCACTACCCCAACTACATCCTCGATGCCCTAATAATATCCGCAAACACGCCAGAGGCTGTTACTTCAGCACCAGCACCTGCTCCTTTCACCACCAAAGGTTGATTTGGATAACGATCAGTATAAAATAAAACTACATTGTCTTTACCATATAAATGATAAAAATCGGATTGCGCTCCCACATGTTGCAGGCCAACAAAGGCTTTTCCATTTTCATAGCTAGCTACAAATTTCAATTTTTTATTTTCCTTGGCCGCTGCTTCATATATTTTTTTGAAATGCGCTTCCTCCTTGGCCATGGCAGTATAAAAATCCGCTACAGAACCTTGCATACAGGAAGCGGGCATGAAGGAATGATTAGTGATATCGCTCATCTCCATTTTCTCCCCAGCTTCACGTGCCAATATCATGATTTTTCTCATCACATCGGTGCCACTAAGGTCCAGGCGGGGATCTGGTTCAGTATAGCCCTCATCTTGCGCTTGTTTCACCACATTGGCAAAACCATTTTCCCCATTGTAATTGTTGAACACAAAATTCAAAGTGCCACTTAACACCGCTTCAATTTTATTTACTTTGTCACCACTTCTCAAAAGATCGTTGAGTGTGCCGATAACGGGAAGACCAGCTCCCACATTGGTTTCAAAAAGAAATTGGCAATTGAATTCGGTGGAAAGCCTTTTCAACTTTTTGTAATATTCATATGGGGAAGAACAGGCCACTTTGTTGCAAGCCACGACTGAAATACTTTTTTCCAACAATTGCCCATAGCATTTGGCTACTTCATCATTGGCCGTTACATCTGCAAACAAAGAGTTCCGTAGATTTTTTGAACGAATGGTATCGATGAATTTTTCTAGGTTCATCTGTTCGCCTTTTTCCAACTCAGCCTTCCAATTGCCCAAATCAATGCCCTCATCATTAAAAACCATTTTCCGACTGTTCGCAAAACCAATAACGTTCACCTGTAACCGTAAATGTTCCTCTAGATATTTCTCCTGCTGCATTAATTGCGCCAATAACCTGCTACCTACATTGCCTAATCCAGCAATAAATACATTCAGTTGTTTATAGGTAGTTTCAAAAAATTCCTCATGCAAAATATTGATGGCCTTTTTTACATCAGCAGAACCAATAACGGCCGAAATATTCCGCTCGGATGAACCCTGTGCAATGGCACGGACATTTACACCGTTCCTGCCCAATGCGCCAAACATCTTACCGCTTACGCCGGGATGACTTTTCATATTGTCGCCCACTACAGCAATAATTGAAAGTGATTTTTCTATCACCAGTGGCTCCACCTTGCCTGTTTTTATTTCATAATCGAATGCTAGGTCTACCACTTCTTTGGCCTTGGCGATATTTGATTCATCCACCACCACACAGATTGAATGTTCGGATGAACCTTGAGTGATGAGGATTACATTTATTTTTTCATTTGATAATGCCTCAAATAATCTTTTGGAAAAGCCGGGGATACCTACCATCCCACTTCCTTCAAGGCTAATGAGTGCTATTTTATTGATGCTCGAAATGCCTCGGATATTATTGCCATTCCGGTCAACTGAAGTTTCAATAACGGTACCGGCATCCTGTGGTGCAAAAGTATTCCGCACCCACACTGGAATGCGTTTGTTCATGACCGGTTGAATGGTGGGGGGGTATATTACTTTTGCGCCAAAATGCGAAAGCTCCATCGCCTCCTGATAGGAAATGCGAGGAATGGATTTTGCGTTGGGTACTATCCTTGGGTCGGCCGTCATCATGCCTGATACATCTGTCCAAATTTCAACCAGGTTTGCATCAAGCGCTGCTCCCAAGATAGCTGCTGTATAGTCGGAGCCACCCCTGCCCAAGGTAGTAGTGAGCCCCTTGCTATCGCTTGCGATAAAACCGGGGAGGATGAATAGGTTTCCAGAAGTAGTCGAAAAAAAGTCAGTGATTTTTTTATTAGTGGTCAAAAAATCCACAGTGGCGAAACCAAATTGCGAATCGGTAACAATCAATGTTCTTGAATCTTTCCAAATATTATCAACCCCTAGTGTTTTTAATCTTCCGGAAATAATTTGGGTAGAAAGCAGTTCACCATAGCTCATAATCCGATCCTTGGTGCGCTCAGACATTTCGCCCAACATAAAAACACCCTTGCAGATATCTTCGATTTCATTGCAGCTCCTTTTTACCATGCTCAATACACTACTCTGACTGGTTAGCGGGATCAATTCCTTCACAGTCTCTAGATGACGCTGCTCTATAATCTGCAATTGCTCCTGATAAGCCTCATCTCCAGCAGCCGCCAATGCGCCGCTCTTCAATAAAATATCCGTGATGCCGCCGAGTGCTGAAGCCACCACAATGGTCCGGTCTTTTTTTACCGTCTCCAGTATGATCGAGATTGTTTTGCCGATATTTTCCGCGTTTGCCACCGATGAGCCGCCAAACTTTAGGACCTGCATATAAATTTTATTTTTTGAGTGGAATGGTTAGTCAAAATAGTTTACCTTAAGGAAGTAGCGTAAAAGCCCAATGTTAATATGAAATATACAACCCCTTACAGGGTCGTGGTAGTTGTAATAATTGTTGGCATTGTAGCGGTGCTTGCTACAGCAGTAAAGGAGATGATGGTATGTTGTGTATAGTAGGCCACAATTATATTGTGCCGCGAAGATATATAAAGGAAATGAAGAAATTAATAATTGACCGGTTTTTTTAGAAAAAATAGAGTATTTTCAGCTTTCTATTTAAACGATTGCTGCTCACTGGAAGTTTTATTGAAGGTTGTTAAATTTGTTATTATGAGTTATCAGTCATCGCAGGGGTTACAGCAGTTCAGGAATCAGGTAGGCATCAAGTTCCAATTATATAATAGTCTGTTCACTTCCCTGCCTTTTCACCGCATTGAGAAAACGGGGATTTTGTTATCGCTCCTACTCACTTATTGTGAAGATGCATATAAAAGAAAGGAAAGCCCTGAAAAAATTATTGAAGGTTTTTTTGATAAGCATACAACCAATACTAGTGAAAGGGAGCGTGCCGACACCCTTTTTCGTTTTGTGCAGTATGTAGAAAGGCAGATTGTACTTTTCGATGCTTTGGAAGATGCGGCCTTTAAAGAAGTGAATGATATGAACGGACCAGGCACATTAAAACAGTTGGCGGCAGAAGTGATGCAGACCAACAAGGAAAAAGAACTGGCTGAAAAATTGAAAGACTATTCTGTCGATATGGTGCTGACTGCCCACCCCACCCAATTTTATCCTGGTTCGGTGCTAGGTATTATCAACGATCTTTCTCGTGCAGTGATTGAGAACAATGCTAGCCATATAAACACCTATATGCAGCAATTGGGCAAAACCCCTTTTCTGAAAAAACAAAAGCCAACTCCTTACGATGAAGCAGTGAGCCTCATCTGGTATTTGGAAAATGTGTTTTACCACGCGGCTGGAAGGATTCTTTCTTTTTTAAAAAACCAATTCCCCGATGCGGTAAGTGAAACCAACCCAGTGATCAAAATGGGCTTTTGGCCTGGCGGAGATCGGGATGGTAACCCTTTTGTAAAAGCAGACACCACCTTGAAAGTGGCAGAAGCCTTGCGTGGTGCGATTATCAAATGCTACTACATGGATGTGAGGAAACTGAAAAGGCGCCTTACATTCAAAGGCGTGGATACGATTATTGCCGATTTGGAAGTGAAGCTATATGACAACCTTTTTATTCCCGAACAAAAAGATGGCCTTCGTACTGAGGAGATTCTTGCACCCTTGAAAAAAATTAGGGAGATCATCATTTATCAGCATAATAATCTTTTTCTTCATCTCGTAGATAACCTGATCAGCAAGATTGAAGTCTTTGGTCTTCATTTCGCAACCTTGGATATCCGTCAGGATAGTTCGATACATGCCAAAACATTGGAAGCAGTGGCTTCCGTAGAAAAGATTCTCCCGGAAAATTATGCCCAGCTTAGCGAAAAAGAAAAAATTGCTTTATTGGCCGATATCAAGATAGAAGCTAAGCCAGATCTTTATCAAGATGAGTTGATCAAGGACACACTGCGCTCCACAGGGATTGTAAAGAATATCCAGGCAATGAATGGGGAGGCCGGTTGTAACCGTTATATTATCAGCCATAGTTTTTCAGCATTGAATGTTTGGGAAGTATATGCTTTGTTTTTATTGGCGGGATGGAAAGCAGATGAATTGAAAATTGATATTGTCCCGCTTTTTGAAACGGTGGAAGACCTTCAAAATGCTCCTGCGATTATGCAGGAACTTTATCAGCATCCGGTATATGCAAAGCATCTGAAAATGCGTGGTAAAAAGCAAACCATCATGCTTGGTTTTAGTGATGGCACTAAAGATGGGGGTTATTTGATGGCCAATTGGGGAATCTACAAAGCCAAAGAAAACCTGACCAAAATTTCCCGGGCAAATGGTATTGATGTCATATTCTTTGATGGCCGTGGCGGTCCTCCTGCACGAGGTGGTGGCAAAACGCATAAGTTTTATGCTTCCATGGGAAAAGATATTGCGAACAAAGAAATCCAACTTACGATACAGGGACAAACCGTAAGCTCTAACTTTGGTACTATTGACTCTGCCCAATTTAATATTGAGCAATTGGTGCATGCAGGTATTTCCAACGAACTATTCTCTTCAAAAGAAGTAACGCTTGAATCTTCAGAAGAAGAACTACTAGAGGCACTGGCCAATGAAAGCTACAAATCCTATTCAGCTTTAAGGAACCATCCCTATTTTTTGCGCTATCTAGATGATTTGAGCCCACTACGTTTTTATAGCGAAACTAATATCGCCAGCCGGCCTTCCAAGCGCAATAGTTCGCCAAGACTGGAATTTACCGATCTCCGAGCTATCCCTTATGTTGGTGCCTGGAGCCAGCTAAAACAAAATGTGACTGGCTATTATGGAGTGGGTACTGCTTTGCAGGAAATGGATAGGCAGAGTAGATGGACCGAGGTGAAGAAATTATATGATCACTCGCTTTTCTTCAAAACACTTATAGATAACTGTGAGATGGCGATGAAAAAATGTTTTTTCCCGCTCACCGAACATTTTTCAAACCATCCGGTGTATGGCGAAATATGGACAAAAATCTATGACGAATTTGAGCTCACCCAAAAATATCTATTTAGGTTGTCTGGCAAAACGGAGCTAATGGCAGATTATCCTGTTGAGCAGTTATCCATCCAAATGCGTGAAAGGATTGTGATGCCATTGAGCACCCTGCAACAATATGCCATTACCCGTTTTAGGGAGCTTGAAAAAAATGGGGACATTAAAAACCCTTTACGCGAAGTGTATGAAAAGCTCATCATACGCAGTTCCTTTGGGATCATCAATGCGGCCAGAAATTCTGCTTAGTTATAGCACAGGTTGCCTAAGCCTCTTTTTGGTTTTCTATTTTCCTTTTAATAATAAAGGGCTGAGAGAATTGCATGTGGCTAAAAGGACTAAACTAAATCAGGGTTTGTCAGCATGCATATTTTTATGTTGGCTTTTTATATGTTTAGCTGTAGGATTTTAGGATAAATTCCTTTTCAAAACGTATTTATTGGTTTTTTTTAAACCATTATGCCATGCATCTCCAATAGTCTTTTCAATAGTTTTATTTCGTCTATTTTAAATCAAGTCGCCCATTCGTGAAAATATTTTTATTTTTTTTGCCTCGCTTAGATTTCTCTTTTCTATCAAAATATTCCCATCTTCCGGATGTTACTGCTGCAAAAACCTGCTTTTTTAGGCTGATAATCGTGAAATCGGCATTGGCTAAATACGTTACAATGTATTATATATTTTGATAATATATTGTAACGTATTGCTATTCAATGCGTAGGCTTGGTTAATTCGGTTATTTATATCAGATTTGTATTATAAACAATCTGATATGTATCTTATACAGCCTTCAGTAATAGCTCAATTGCAATTTTATTTTGCTACCGTAGACCCTGCATATCTTGAATTTTTTAAAATTTTTGCTGGCTGTACCAGTTGGATCGGTGGGCTGATTTTATATATGTGGTGGAAAGAAAAAAATAAGCCACATGAGACTTCCCTGTTAGCTTTGAGCAATAACCATTAAGTAATGTATTAAGACTTTTGATGGTCTTAACAATATTAAAACCGTTAAGCATGTAATATGCTAAACGGTTTTTTATTTTAAATGGGTAATAATATTTAGGCTTGTGCTTTTGATAAGTTCAAAGCTATATTGGGTTGAGGCATAGATTTTGGTAAGGAAACAATTGCTTTTTTCTTGCTGATGATGGTAAAATACAGATAACTCAATACCACCGATGCAACCACACTTGTAAGTATGGATATTTTCGCAATATCCCTAATGGCATGTTCAGAGAATGCGAGCATGGTTGTGAATATGGACATGGTGAAACCAATACCCGCTAAAGTGCCCATCCCAAAAAATTGTTTCCAATTTACATTGGCCGGAAGCTGCGCTATTTTGAATGCAACCATAATCCTACTGATTAGGAAAATACCAACGGGCTTTCCAATTACTAACCCGCAGATAATGCCCATGCCTACTGGCGAATGGAGGGCTGAGCCAAAACTTGAAGGGAACAAGATTGCTGTATTGGCTAGTGCAAACAGGGGCAATATTCCCAGGTTCACAATTTTATGTATCGCTTTTTCAATAACGGCCAATGAATTGACTGGCATCGCAAAAGCAAATAGTACGCCGCTGATACTTGCCTCAATGCCGGATTGTAACATCATATACCAAAGGCAAAACCCCAATACCACCTGCAGCATGCTGAACTTGATTTTGTAATAATTGCAAAGCAGCAAAGCGGTATAAACCAATCCACTCAAACCAAGATACATCCATTGAATTTTGCCTCCATAGAAAAAAGCGATCACCACAATGGCGCCTAGGTCATCAATGATTGCTAAAGCCATCAATAAAATTTTAAGTCCAACAGGAAACCTTTTTCCAAGCAAAGACGCAGCCGCTAATGAAAATGCGATATCCGTAGCTGTTGGTATGCCCCAGCCATGAGCATAGATGGTACGGAAGCTAAAGATCGCAAAAATAAGTGCTGGTACCAACATGCCTCCAAACGCTGCGCCAATAGGAAGTATAGCTTTTTTAAAAGAAGCGAGCTCACCGCTAATCAATTCACGCTTGATTTCTGTCGCGGCCAATACAAAAAAGAAAGCCATCATAAAATTGTTGATCCATTCCAAAAGGCTCTCGGGTAAATTCAGTCTTCCTGACCATGGAAGGGGGGAGGTCCATAGCTCGCTATACCAAGAGCCATTATGGGAGGAGTTAACAAGAAAAATAGAAATAATCGTACAACCAATCAAAAGCACTCCAGTCGATCTGCTATCGTTGAAGAAGAACCGAAGTGGGGTTAAAATGTGGTGACGAATATTTTTCATGTAATTATTTTTTAATATTTACAATTTTCGATGATACGGTATCAAAATTACGTTTATATGTAACATAATGCGCATTTTTTGGTATAATTTCTTAAAATATAATATATTATTAATTACACTAATGTGATAATAGATTTTCAAAATAATCGCTATTCTAAGATTGTATAATGCCTTTAAATTGAGTTGGAGCCTAGCTGAAGTTTATATGTTGATCCGGTGCTCAGCATATGGACTAACTTATTGGTTGTAAATAAAAGTCCCCCGGATTTCCGAGGGACTTTTTGAGATTATTATAACTAAAAAAACTAGTCGACGTATCCAAGAACGCCTGTTTCAGGGATATCTAGACCGGCGATTTCATCAGCTTCCTTGCTTCTTAGTGGGATAATCTTATCCAATACTTTAAAGAAGAAGTACATAACTACAAATACGAACACAAAACAAGTCAATGTTCCAATGATTTGTGCTACAAATTGTTTGCCATCACCGTAGAAGAGACCTTTAACAGGGCCTGCCACGCCGTTCCAGCCATCCCCATAGGAGCCATCAGCAAACAAACCTAACGAGAGTACGCCCCATGCGCCATTGGCGCCATGTACTGCAAATGCACCAACAGGGTCATCAATTTTAAGTTTGGTATCTACAAAATTGTAAACCAAGATTACCAGTATCCCTGCGATGGCGCCGATGATCACGGCTGATAATGAAGTTACAAAAGCGCATGGTGCTGTGATGGCAACAAGACCAGCCAACATTCCATTGGCAATCATGCCTGGATCTGCTTTCCCACCCCTTATATACATATAAAATAGGGCCGATAAAGCTCCCGCGCCAGAAGCCAACATGGTATTTACTGCAACGATGCCTATCCGAAGATCGCCGCCAGCCAAGGTAGAACCGGGGTTGAAACCGAACCAACCAAAAGCCAGGATGAAAGTACCAATAATAGCCATGGGGATATTATGGCCTGGTATTGTTTTTACCGAACCATCCTTACCATATTTGCCATAGCGTGGGCCTATAACAATTGCACCAGCTAGTGCTGCAACACCACCGACCATATGCACTACAGAGGAGCCTGCAAAATCAACATGGCCATGACCAAGACCAAAATTGGTGCCCAAGGTTGCAAGCCATCCACCACCCCATACCCAGTTGCCAAACAATGGATAAACGAACATGGAGATAAAGAACCCATAAACAACAAATGATTTCAATGTCCACCTTTCAGCCATTGCACCAGTAGGGATGGTAGCTGTAGTGTCCATGAATACCATTTGGAAAAGGAACAGGGTAAATACGCCTACATCATAATATTTGCTACTTAAGAAATAGCCCGCAGAACCAGCGATGTTCCAGTCATGACCAAACATATGAAAAGAAATCTCATGGCTCATGACGCCTGGGCCCCCACCTAGGTTAGCCACATTGAGGGCGCCCCCAAACATGATGGCATAGCCGCAGATCCAGAAACCGATCATGCCAATAGCATAAATCAAGAAATTCATGGTCATGGTATGGGCTACGTTTTTCTTTTGCGTAAAACCCGTTTCTACCATCGCAAACCCTGCTTGCATGAACATCACCAAGAATCCGGTGATCAGGGTCCACATGATATTGATGGCTATTTTATTGTGCCCATCTGCATTCCCAATAGTTGTTACCGCTGTTGCCAGTTTGCTTACATTGGTGCTCACGCTGCTAACGGTAGTATCTTTTGCGTTTGCAACTGTGTCAAGTACCTTGACCACCGTGGTGTCGATATCCCCGAGTGTTCCTGTTTTGGCACCGGTTGGGTCCTGTGCAAAAGTTTTTACAGGAAGAAGGGTTGCAATCGAAAGCAAAATCATACATGAAATTGACAATAGACTACGAAGTTTGTTCTTGAGGTTTGTTGTTGATCCCATTTGCTTTTGGTTTTAGTGAATGAAGATGAATTATATTTTGGCTTTGGATAAGTCTTTCGGCAATGAACAAGTTAGAAATGATACACTACGGCAAGCAAGCCACTGATGGTTGATTGTGTAGTGGTGCCATCGGATTTATAGAAAAAATCTTTGGAGCCATTATCGAGCCTGAGTTCGGGAACAATGGTAAGGTTGCCACTCAGTTTGATAATCCCGGATAGTGTTAGATCGAAAACATTCATTCCTGGAGTCTGGGAAGAATTGGTCATCAAATCAACAGGATTGATTTTCACACCATCCTTATCTCCCAAATATTCACCTCTTAAAGTAAGGCCAAAGGTAGGGGTGGGGTCATAATTCAGATAAAGGGCAGCACCCCACCAACTTGCACTTTTATTAAGAGTAGAAGAGTTGACAGATTGAACAGTTCCATTAAAACCAATTCCGAATTTGCTGCTAATGGTACCATTTACAACAAGATCAAACTGGCTCAGGCTCTTGTATAAGGTATATGTTGAAATGGCTGAATCCATGGAAGCGCCTCCATAACCCTGATAGTTGAGGAATGCTTTCAGCTTGCCATTTTTCGTTCCTGTACTAAACTGGGCAATAAAAACTTTAACAGAAGAACTGGTGGTGGAGAAGTCGGTTGGGTTAGCCACGCCAATCATAAAGGCAGTTGTGCTGCTAATTGTGATGTCTGCTTTTAAACCTGTATGGAAGAAGGGCCCGAGGGAGAACATGTAATCCATGCTGTAGTTCCTGTTTGCATATGCATCCAATACTTCATAACCAATATGGGTACCCCATTTACCCATCGTAAATTTAATTTTGGACGAAGCTTGGTAACTGACATAAGCTTGTTTTACAGCAAAAAGCGAGGGGTGAGCAGCGTCATTGTAAGAAAACTCCTCTGCTCTTCTACCAAAACCAAAATCCGCCGTGGCACTGACTTTACCAAAACTGTGGTCAGCCCTGATGGATGCCATGCCAAGCTCGAAAGAATTGTTGGAATTGGTAAAACTGGTGTAGTTGTTAGTTCCGGTTTTAGGACCAGAAAAGTTTGTCCGATAATATCCATCCACGGATCCTGTAATGGTTACAGGAGGTGATGGTTTTGCCGAATCTGTTGCTGGTGCCGTCTTCGTTACTGTATCCGTTACCACCTTTGCTGCGGAGTCTTTTTGTTGACCCATAGCGTGAGCAAATAAGCCTAATACTGCCATTAATGAAATTGTCCTTCTTAGCATCGCGATTGATTTTGGTTAAAGTTAGCAGAGCCGGCTTTTTACGAGCCTCTCTAAAATCTGTTGCTGGCAGCGTCGTTAATCATATATAGTATCACGGGGGTGGATGCTCATACAAATAATAAAAAAATATAATTTGTATTTATATTGCTAAAATACCTAATTAATTAAATACAAATGCAAAATTTATACATATATATTATTTTTTAATATGATAAAATATTTGATTTTATCATAAGCTTTATTCATTTGCAGTCAGTTATCCTTAGATATTTGTCAAAAAAAAACCATCCTCATTGAGGATGGTTTTTTTTATTTTCATATTTTAAAATTAAATAATAGCAATCTGGCTTAGGTCTTTCGATTGCAAGGATGAATGTGAAACCAGGTATTCATCCACTTTTCTAGCACATTCCCTGCCTTCACTGATTGCCCATACCACCAAGGATTGGCCCCTACGCATATCCCCTGCCGTGAAAATCTTTGGGATATTGGTCTGATAGTCTTTTTCCGTTGCTCTCACATTTCCCCTCTCATCCTTTTCTATCTCTAGTTCGTTTACCAATCCTTCATGTTGAGGGTGTACAAAACCCATCGCCAGTAATGCCAGCTCACAAGGCAGTTCCTTCTCGCTCCCCGGAACTTCCACAAACTGGGCAGGCTTGCCATCTTCTGTAAATTTCCATTCAAGTCTTACTGTTTTAAGACCTTTCAGGTTGCCATTGGAATCCCCTACAAAAGCCTTGGTCGCAATCGCCCAATCCCGTTCACAACCCTCTTCATGCGAAGAAGATGTTTTCAGCACCATGGGGTAGGTTGGCCATGGCATCGCAGCGGTTCTGGATTCAGGTGGTTTGGGAAGCAGCTCAAATTGTGTAATATTCTTTGCTTTATGACGGTTGGATGTGCCTACGCAGTCGCTACCGGTATCCCCGCCGCCAATCACCACCACGTTTTTATCGGTAGCAAATATGTTTTCTTCGGTGATTTCTTTATTGCTTAACCTTTTGTTCTGCTGTTTAAGAAATTCCATGGCGAAATAAACCCCTTTGAGCTCGCGGCCAGGAACTTTCAGGTCTCTTGGAATGGTAGCACCTCCGGCCAACACGATGGCATGATACTCCCGTAGCAAATCGTTCACGCTGATATTTACCCCCACATTTGCATTGCATTTAAAAACCACGCCTTCCTCTTCCATCAGGCTGACCCTTCTATCTATTACCCATTTCTCCAACTTGAAATCGGGTATGCCATAACGAAGCAACCCACCAGGTGCATCATCCCTTTCAAAAACAGTAACATGATGACCTGCATAATTCAATTGTGCCGCTGCAGCAAGACCTGCAGGGCCGGAGCCTACTACCGCTACTTTTTTTCCTGTACGGATATTGGGCTTTTTGGATTTCACAAAACCCTTTTCAAATGCAATCTCGATAATATGCTTTTCGATTTCTTCAATAGCTACTGGAGGTTGGTTGATGCCTAGCACACAACTGCTTTCGCAAGGAGCAGGACAAATGCGGCCCGTAAATTCAGGGAAATTATTTGTGGACGATAATATTTCATAAGCTTCTTGCCAATGGTTACGGTAAACGGCATCGTTGAACTCTGGGATTACATTACCCAGTGGACATCCATGATGACAAAAGGGAACACCACAATCCATGCAGCGAGCTGCTTGTTGGTTTAGTTGCTCTTCCCTATAAGGGTTTACGAATTCTTTATAATCGTTTTTTCTTTCCTGCACCGAGCGCTTGTTGGGCAGCTCTCTTGTGAATTCTAAAAATCCAGTTGGTTTACCCATGGCTGAGTTTGTAGTTTATTGTTATAATTTTCTTCTGCTTTCATTCAATGCGGGAGCTATTTTTGAGACCAGCATTGGTAATTCTTCTCAACATCGTTGCGTCGCCCTCTTGTACTGAAGAAACCCTATTCAGTAATCTATTAACGGCAAGCCGCAACGATTTTAATTTTTCCCTTGCTGGTTTTCAAAACATTTACCACAGAGTGCACGGAGGCTTTTCACAGAGGCCACAAAGAGTTTTTATTTTTCAATCCTTCCTCTGTGCCTACCTCCCGTACCTCTGTGGTAAAAACTAGTTTATTTTCACTCCCACTTTCTTTTGCAACAACACTTTCTTATAGTCTCTGGGGAACACTTTCACAAAATTCTTCAATTGGTTTTCAAAGTCATCCAATACAAATTTTGCAACCGTGCTGCCAGTGTATGCATAATGGTGTTGTATCATATTTCTCAATTCATAGGCATCGTCTTCATCCACTTTATCCAAGTCTACCATTTCTTTATTGCACAATGAACCGAATTGCCCTTTCACGTCATACACATAAGCGATGCCTCCACTCATTCCTGCGGCAAAATTCCTTCCGGTATTGCCCAAAATCACCACACGCCCACCAGTCATGTATTCACAACCATGGTCGCCCACGCCTTCAACAACGGTATTGGCACCAGAGTTGCGAACACAGAAACGTTCGCCTGCTTTTCCACGGATGAATGCTTCACCACTGGTAGCACCATAAAAGGCCACATTGCCAATGATGATATTTTCTTCTGGCACAAAACCTGCATCATGTGCGGGGTATACGATTAACCTTGCACCGGAAAGTCCCTTGCCAAAATAATCATTGGCATCGCCTTCCAATTCAAGCGTTACCCCTTTGGTGTTAAAGGCCGCAAAACTCTGTCCTGCGGTGCCCGTCAATTTAAAATGGATGGTATCTTCTGGCAAACCTTTCGATTGGTATTTTTTCGAAATTTCATTTGAAAGAATAGTACCAATGGTCCGGTCGGTATTTTTTACGGTAAATGAAGCAAAAACTTTTTCCTGCTTTTCCAATGCGGGTTTTGCGGCTTCCAACAGTTTCCAATCAAGTACATCTGCCAACCCGTGATCCTGTTCTTCTTGCTTATGCAAGCCCGTATATAAGGAAGCTGGTTCTTTGTATAAAATGGGCGAAAGATCAAGTTTGCTATATTTCCAGTGATGGATTCCTTCCCTCATGTCCAGGCATTCTACCTGTCCTACCATTTCATCTACCGTACGGAACCCAAGTTCAGCCATAATCTCTCTTAACTCCTGGGTAAGGAATTTGAAAAGGTTCACCACGTGTTCAGCATCGCCCGTAAAACGTTTTCTTAATTCAGGGTCTTGCGTAGCCACACCAACAGGACAAGTATTCAAGTGACATTTGCGCATCATGATGCAGCCTTCTGTAACGAGGGCCGCGGTAGCCACTCCCCATTCTTCAGCACCAAGCAATGTGGCAATTGCGATGTCACGACCTGTTTTTAATTGGCCATCTGTTTGCAGTACAACGCGGCTGCGCAATTTGTTTTTTACCAAGGTCTGATGCGATTCTGCCAAACCAAGTTCCCAAGGCAAGCCAGCATGTTTGATGGAACTGATGGGTGAAGCCCCGGTTCCACCATCGAATCCGGAAATCAGTATGACATCTGATTTGGCTTTGGCAACACCAGCAGCGATAGTGCCAACACCGGCTTTCGAAACCAGCTTCACACTGATGCGGGCATCACGATTGGCATTTTTTAGATCAAAAATCAATTGGGCCAAATCCTCAATAGAATAAATATCGTGGTGTGGGGGAGGGGAAATCAATCCTACCCCAGGGGTTGCATGTCTTACTTTGCCAATCCAATCGTCCACTTTATGACCGGGCAACTGACCGCCCTCACCAGGCTTAGCACCTTGGGCCATTTTTATCTGCAGTTCATCGGCCATAGTGAGATAATAACTAGTAACCCCAAAACGGGCGGAAGCTACCTGCTTGATTGAAGACCGCATGGAATCTCCATTCGGCAATTTTTCATATCTCATTTCATCTTCCCCGCCTTCGCCGGTATTGCTTTTTCCGCCAAGACGGTTCATGGCAATGGCCAATGTGGAATGGGCCTCGTGCGAGATGGAGCCAAAACTCATTGCACCAGTAGCAAAACGTTTGTAAATATTTTCTGCTGGTTCCACTTCTTCAATGGGAATGGAATTGCGGCTATGCTTGAAGGTGAATAGACTTCTTAATGTGGCTGCCTTCTCGCTTTGCTCATTTACCAGCTTGGAGTATTTTTTAAAACTGTTATAATCATTCGTCCTGGTTGAAAATTGCAACAGGTGAATGGTTTGTGGATTGAATAAATGAAACTCACCTTTACGTTTCCACTGATAGATGCCGCCGGTCATTAAACGGTCAACTGGCATATCTTTTTTACTAAAGGCATAATAATGTTTGGCCAAAGTTTCCCTGGCAATCTCATCAAGCCCCATCCCTTCAATACGGGAAGTAGTTCCCGTGAAATATTTATCTACCACTGTTTTGTTAAGTCCAATGATTTCAAATATCTGAGCACCTTGGTAGGACTGTAAAGTGGAAATCCCCATTTTGGAGAACACTTTCAACAGACCGTCATTCACGGCTTTGATATAATTCTTTTTAAGTTGGTCGGCATCAAGCTCTGTCTCTATTTTTTTGTTAAGCTTCATGTCCCGAATAGTGGACAGCGCCAAATAGGGATTGATGGCCGTTACGCCGAAAGCAATTAGACAGGCGAAATGATGCACTTCCCAAATATCCCCTGCTTCAATGATGATCCCCACCTGACCACGATATCCTTTGCGGATGAGGTGGTGGTGTACGGCTGCAGTGGCCAGCAAGGAGGGGATGGGAGCGTGATCGCTGTCGATGGCGCGGTCAGTTAAAATCAATACTTCAAAACCATCTTCCACAGCATCCACGGCATAACGGCAAAGCCTATCCAAACCTTTTTGCAAAGATCCGGGTTTGCCATCTGCGCGAAAATAGGTTTGTAAAGTTTTTGCTTGGAAAATACCCGTATCGATACTTCTAATTTTTTCCAGTTCATGGTTGCCCAGCACTGGATGTTTTAGAGCGATGCTATGGCACGCGAGTGAATCTTCCACCAGCAGGTTGCCGTTGTTCCCAGCGAAGGTTGACAGTGACATCACCAAACGCTCCCGTATGGGGTCAATAGGCGGGTTGGTAACCTGCGCAAACAATTGTTTGAAATAACTACTGAGGTGTTGTGGCTGATCGCTCAATATGGCCAATGGAACATCGGTACCCATGGAGCCAATGGGTTCTTTGCCATCGAGTGCCATCGGTGCAATGATTTTTTCAAGATCTTCGGTTGAATAGCCAAATGCTTTTTGGTATTTGAAAATCTGGTCATGTTCCAAATGGGTAAACATCACTCTGGGCTCAGGCAATTCTTCCAAACGAATTTTATATTTATTGAGCCACTCGCTATATGGTTTTTGGGAGCAGATATTTTTTTTCAGTTCATCATCACTGATAATCCTTCCCTGCTCCATATCCACGATAAACATTTTTCCGGGCTGCAGTCTTCCTTTTTCCTTGATTAGTTTTTGGTCGATGGGAAGAACGCCTGTTTCCGAGGCCATGATTACCCGGTCATCGGTGGTTACGCAATAGCGGGAAGGACGAAGTCCGTTCCTGTCCAAAGTAGCCCCAATGATTTTTCCATCTGTAAAAGAGATAGAAGCTGGACCGTCCCAAGGTTCCATGAAGGCCGCATGGAATTCATAAAAAGCTTTTTTTACCGGGTCCATTTGCTCATTGCCATCCCAGGCTTCGGGAATCAGCATCATCATTACATGGGGCAAACTTCTTCCGCACATGGTCAGCAGTTCGATCATATTGTCGAGACAGGCGCTATCGCTTTGCCCTTCGAAAATAATCGGCAGTAGCATTTCCATTTCCTCATTGCTAAAATAAGGGGAGGTAAAACCTTTTTCACTGGTTCGAAGCCAGTTCAGGTTTCCTTGTAAAGTATTGATCTCACCATTGTGGGCGATATACCTGAATGGTTGTGCGAGTTTCCAAGATGGAAAAGTGTTGGTGGCAAATCTGGAATGGATAAGACCAAAAGCCGAAACCACTCTTTTATGACTTAGATCGGGGAAATAATTTCTAACCTGTTTGCTCGTGAGCTGCCCCTTGTATACAACAGATTTATAAGAGAGCGATGCCAGATAAAAACCGATGGCGTCTTTTTTTACCGTGTTATTGATCAGATGGCTGGCATAATTACGTAGCACAAACAATTTGCGCTCGAAATCATCGGGGTTGTTGATATGGTCTGGGCAGGCGATAAACACTTGCTCGATTTCCGGCTCTACCGATAAAGCGGTAGGTCCAATACCATTGGCATTTACGGGCACTTTCCGATATCCCAAAATCTCCAGCCCCAATTTTTCAGCGCAACGATTGAAAATATCGCGGCATTCTTCTTTCAACCTAATCTCCCTTGGGAAAAAAATCATGCCCACCCCATACTTGCCATAGGAAGGCAAATGGATACCCAACTTCACACACTCATCAAAGAAAAATTCATGGGGTGTTTGTATCATGATGCCCGCACCGTCGCCGGTATTGCTTTCGCAGCCACACGCACCTCGGTGCTCCATATTTTCCAAAATGGTCAATGCATCCGAAACTATCTGATGGGATTTATTGCCTTTAATATTGGCCACAAAGCCAATTCCACACGCGTCTCTCTCAAATTCTGGGGAGTATAAGCCTTTTCCTGCCATATTCCGGTTGTTTGATTAAAAATTTTCTAAAAAAAATAACTATTGTTGAAAAATTATTTAAAATATGGCAATCGTTCAAAATGAAATTACGGAATATTTGTGATATTCAACAAATTTCGTCAATCCCATTTTTTGGAAATTGGAGATTTTTTTTGGGATGGACCTCTTAATAGAACAGTTGACTATTAGAATAGTTGAGTGCATTTTGTAATTGGCAAAAAGTACTCAAATCAAGCCAAGTATTAAGATACTAACTGTGGAACTTGGTCCACAGTTAGTATCTGACTTTTTATTTCTGATTTTCTGGTCTTAAACTTCTTACCGTTTTCCCAGCTTGCCACATTTCACTATCACGGAGTTCTTTCAATTCCACTTCCAGTTTTTCACGATAGTCTGGTTGAGAATTGGAGTCAATAGAACGTTGTGATTCTTTGCCTGTAGCAACACTTTCATACAAATCAGTGAATACGGGCAAAGTGGCATCGCGAAATTTTTTCCACCAATCCAATGCGCCACGTTGTGCGGTGGTGCTGCAATTGGCATACATCCAGTCCATACCATTTTCGGCAACAAGTGGCATCAATGATTGTGTCAATTCTTCCACCGTTTCGTTGAATGCTTCACTAGGCGTATGTCCTTTTTTGCGGAGCACTTCATATTGTGCTGCAAAAATTCCTTGGATAGCACCCATCAAAGTACCGCGTTCGCCAGTAAGGTCGCTGTACACTTCTTTCCTGAAATCGGTTTCGAAAAGATAACCGCTGCCCACGGCAATACCCAATGCGATCACTCTTTCTTTTGCTTTGCCCGTAGCATCTTGAAAAATAGCATAGCTACTGTTCAAGCCACGGCCTTGCAGGAACATGCGGCGAAGGGAAGTGCCGCTTCCTTTTGGTGCAACCAAAAACACATCCACATCTTTTGGGGGAATGATGCCGGTTTGTTCATTGAAAGTGATACCAAAACCATGAGAAAAATATAGCGCCTTTCCGGGTGTCAGATGTTTTTTAACGGTTGGCCACAATGCAATCTGTGCAGCATCGCTGAGCAAATAACAGATAATGGTACCGCGTTGTAAAGCCTCTTCGATTTCGAACAAAGTTTTACCAGGAACGAAGCCATCTTTCACGGCTTTGTCCCAAGTTTTTGAATCTTTTCTTTGGCCAACGATTACATTGATGCCATTGTCTTTTTGGTTCAATGCTTGACCAGGACCTTGTACCCCGTAGCCAATAACAGCAATGGTTTCATTTTTTAAAACTTCTTGTGCTTTAGCTAAAGGGAATTCTTCGCGGGTGACTACATTTTCTTCTACTCCGCCGAAATTTAATTTTGCCATGAATTTTTGATTTGAGAATTGGTGATTTTTAAAATTTTACTATTTATATTTTCTCCGACATAAATGTCGGAGCTAGTGATAAAAAGCATAAATGTCGGAACTAGTGATAACTTGCACAGACTTTGCTGATGATATTTACATCATGAACACTTCGTCTTGTTTGTCCAAAAATTCATTTTCAATCACATTGCTGCCGGGTTCTTCGGATTCGAACTCTTTCAATTTTTTATGGAATCCTTCGCTATCCTTGATGATAGCAACCCTGGCACTCCGCACAAATTCAATCAATCCATAAGGCTCCAAGGCTTTGATCAATCCCTCTATTTCTTCCCGATGGCCCGAGGTTTCAAAAACAGTATAGTCGTTGCGGATGGCTACTGCTCTTGCACCATATTCACGAAGCAATCGCTCTACCTTCACTTTTTCGGCAATCACCGCAGTGGGCACTTTGTACAAAGCAAGTTCCTGCCATACAATTTCCTCGTTATTGTTATAATAGGCTTTCAATACTTCCACTTGCTTCTCAATTTGTCTGCAAAGTTTACGCACCACATCCTCTGTTTCGTTAATGACTATGGTAAAGCGGTGCACACTTTCAATCTCTGATGGAGAAGTATTGAGGCTCTCAATATTGATTTTTCTGCGGGAAAAAATAATGGCGATGCGGTTAAGCAAACCGATTTGATTTTCCGTGTAAACGGTGATGGTATATTCCGGTTTCATATTTTATATTCCCTTACGGGATTTGGTTTTATAAATTTATTTTATGGCAATAACCCTTAACCTTTTGTAATCGGCAAACCATTGTCCATCCTTGTGGTTTGTTTTGGCAAGGGACTCTTGAATTTCGTTCAGCATTTCGTTGGTCTGTTGTTCATTGGCTTTTTTAAAAAATGAACTGCCGAACATTTTGATCCAATCCTTAATTCCGCTTGCATTGTCTTTCAAAACCGTGTCCCGATCATAATGAATCGCATAGGTGACCCGAAAACCTTGCGCTTCAAGTAAGCTGGTATACTCGCCCACGGAAGGGAAATACCATATGTCCATGGCTGCTTCTTTGGTAAACCCATGTTTTGCCAATACTCGTTTAATGGCGTCCACAATTCTTTTTACATTATCCTTGCCACCCATTTCCATAACAAACCTTCCGCCCGGTTTCAAGTTTTTATAAATGCAAGCAATCGCTTTTTCTTTTTCCAAAACCCAATGCAATACAGCATTTGAAAATATAGCATCAAATGGTTCGCTAAACTGAAAATCCGTAGCCGAAAGAAATTGGAAATCCAAATTGGGGTATTCTGCCTTTGCTTTCGCAATCATTTCCTGGGAATTGTCCATGCCAATCACCTCGGCGCAAGTACTAGCAATCAAGTTTGTAAGATAGCCCGTGCCACAGCCCAGATCCAAAATCCTTTCGCCCGGTTTTGGGTCTAGAAGATGAACAAGGTCTTCCCCAAACTTGAACACAAAATCATGCTTGTTGTCGTACAAGCTTGGGTTCCATTTTGTATTTGTTGTTGTACTCAATTCTTTGTTTTTATTATTTCAACCTGATTTCCGCAACGCTGCAACCTTGCGGTACCATCGGGAACACATTATTTTCCTTGCCTACCATTACTTCCAACAAATAAGCACCTTTATGATTCAGCATGGTTGTCAATGCCTCTCTCAACAATTCTCTCTCTGAAACTTTTTGGCCATCAATATGGTAACCCTTTGCAACGGCTACAAAATCGGGGCTTTGAATGTCCACAAATGAGTAACGCTTGTCGTTGAACAATTGCTGCCATTGTCTCACCATCCCCAAAAAGTTATTGTTCAAGACCAACATTTTTACATTCACCCCATATTGCATGATGGTGCCCAATTCTTGGATGGTCATTTGAAAACCACCATCCCCAGCAATCGCAATAACGGTTCTTTCCTCTGCGCCGAGCTTCGCACCGATGGATGCGGGAAGGGCAAAACCCATAGTGCCAAGACCGCCGCTGGTGATATTGCTTTTTGATTGTTTGAAATGTGCATAGCGACAGGCTACCATTTGGTGTTGGCCCACATCTGTTACAATGATGGCTTCCCCATTGGTCAGTTCATTTAAAAGATTGATCACTTCTGCCATGCTCAGCACATTGCCAGTTGGTTTCATTTCAGGTTCGATGCAGATTTCTTCTTCCTTTTTCTTGAATTCATTGAAACGTGCAACCCAGTTTGTATGTGTTTTCTTTTCAATCAACCCGGTGAGTATTGGCAGGGTTTCTTTGCAATCTCCCCAAACAGGTACACTCACTCTTACATTTTTATCTATCTCTGAAGGGTCGATATCGAAATGGATTACTTTGGCTTGTTTTGCATATTTATCCAACCTTCCTGTAACCCGGTCATCAAAGCGCATGCCGATTGCAATCAATACATCGCATTCATTGGTCAACACATTCGGGCCATAGTTCCCATGCATGCCCAACATGCCCACTCCCAATGGATGATCTGTTGGAATAGCGCTCATGCCCATGATGGTCCATGCCGCTGGAATGCCTGATTTTTCTATAAAGTCTTTGAATTCTTTTTCTGCTTTTCCAAGGATCACACCTTGACCGAAAATCACAAATGGTTTTTCGGCAGCATTGATTAATTGAGCGGCTTGCTCAATATATTCTTTGCGTACAATTGGTTTTGGGCGGTAGCTGCGGATATGTTTGCATTTGGTATATCCTTCAAAATCGAATTTTTGCAGTTGTGCATTTTTGGTAATGTCCACCAACACCGGGCCTGGGCGACCGCTCCCTGCTATATAAAATGCTTTTGCCAATACCGAGGGGATTTCAGTAGCATCGGTTACCTGATAATTCCATTTTGTAACCGGAGTGGTAATATTGATAACGTCGGTTTCTTGAAAGGCATCGGTGCCGAGCAAATGTGCAAATACCTGTCCAGTGATGCAAACCAAGGGAGTGCTATCGATCATCGCATCAGCCAGACCAGTTACCAAGTTGGTTGCACCCGGACCGCTGGTGGCGAATACCACACCTGTTTTTCCACTGCTTCTTGCAAAACCTTGTGCAGCGTGGATAGCACCCTGCTCATGCCTTACCAAGATATGGTTGAGCCGGTCGGTGTAATCATACAGTGCATCATAAATAGGCATGATGGCACCACCGGGGTAACCGAAAATGGTTTTTACGTTTTCTGCAAGCAATGCTTTTAACACGGCCTCGCTGCCCGAGATATTTTCAATCTTCTTGTTCTCCGCAACGGTTTTTTCTTTTGCTAATTCAAGAGTGCTCATTGCTGTGTTTTTTATTTTAATTAATTTTTTGCCCTTTTGTTTTTAAAACCAATCATTTCTCGATTTTCCCAAGCGATTAACTTTCCCTCCTCTTCCATTTTTTTATCCAACATATTTTCCAATGCATCATAAATCTGGTTCAATTGTGCATCATGATTCCCTATCTTCTCTCTCAATTCATCCATTTGTTCCAATATGCCTTTATAGTGTATCGCAAATTTTCTTAGCGCAATAAAAGCCCTTACTATTGCAATATTCATTTTCCTTGCCTTCTCGCTTTTTAGAACACTTGCCAGCATCGTGACACCATGTTCTGTAAATGCATAAGGCAATTTTCTTGTGCCTCCATGAACTCTTGAATTACGACCTTTTTTGTCTTTTTCAACAGATTGATTATTATTGCCTTGTGAACTTGATATCACAATCTGTGATATCAAGTTGTTCAATTCCTTTCTTGTCAATTGAAACATAAAATCTTCAGGGAAGCTTTCAATATTTCTTTTGACAGCTTGATTAAAGACCCTTGTCTCCACCTCATACAGAGACGCAAGGTCAAAATCAAGTATCACTTTTTGGTCTCTTATTTCAAATATCTTTTCTTGGATGTCTGGCAATTGCACCAATTTTATTTATTGATTTTAGCAATTACTTTTTTCGAATCGGTAATTATTTTTCGATATAAATATGAATTCTATTTTCTAAAATATCCGAGTATATCCGTGCTACTGATGTCTGTAAAACCAACCTGTCTTAAAATAGTGACCACTTGTCCCCGATGAAAAGTACTATGGTTAAATACATGGGACAAAACCTGGTAATATTTCATTTCATAAAGATCTCCATTGATACGTCTGAAGCTGATTTTGTTGTTCAACTGGTCCTCCTCCATTTTTTCGATAAAGGTCTTTAATCCATGAGAAGCTTTTCCCCAGACTTCAAGTATGTCTTTCCTATCTCCTTTAAAGGTGGAAGGAAGCCAAACAGGCTCGGGCACTTTGTTCAACCGGTCTAACCAAACAGATTCAGCGCCTGCGATATGCAATGCAGTTGCTTCCAAATTGCCAAAACTGCTCACAATAGGCTGTAGCCATTGTTCCTCTGAAATTTTTTGTAGCCAACCTTGCGCAATATCATTTGCCCACACATTAAATGCAGCTATTTGTAAGAAATATTCTTTGGTCATTTTTTATTGATTAATCCTCATCTGTTACACAACCTTCTGCTGCTGTTTTCACAAACTTGGCGTATTTATAAAGCACACCGCTTGTTGCTTTGGGTGCCGGTTTTTTCCAAGCTGCCCTTCTTTTTGCAATCTCCTCATCGCTTACTTTTAAGGTGAGCGTGTTTTTTACGGCATCAATTTCTATTATATCATTATCGTTCACCAATCCTATCAGACCACCTTCCACGGCTTCGGGAGTGATATGGCCTACCACAAACCCATGTGTGCCGCCACTAAACCTGCCATCGGTAATCAAAGCAACTGATTTCCCCAAACCCGCACCAATAATGGCTCCTGTCGGTTTCAACATTTCGGGCATGCCCGGTGCGCCTTTAGGCCCAATATTCCTGATTACCACTACATCACCAGCATGTACCCTTCCTGATTGAATGCCTTTGATCAAATCATGTTCGCCATCAAACACACGGGCGGTGCCTTCAAAGCGTTCTCCTTCTTTACCAGAAATTTTCGCTACGCTTCCGCCTTCTGCAAGATTGCCATACAATATCTGCAAGTGCCCTTTTGGCTTTATCGGGTTTTCCAAAGGACGTACTACATCTTGCTTAGTGAAATCCAAATCGGCCGCATCTTTTAAGTTTTCGGCAACTGTTTTTCCAGTTACCGTCAAGCAATCCCCGTGCAATAAATTTTTGCTCAATAGATATTTCATGACTGCAGGTACACCGCCATGCTGATGCAAATCTTCCATCAGGTATTTTCCGCTGGGTTTGAAATCAGCCAACCAAGGAATTTTATTACTGATTTCCTGAAAATCGTCCTGTGATAATTTCACACCCACACTTTTCGCCATGGCAATCAAATGTAGCACTGCATTGGTGCTTCCGCCCAATACCATTACCACGGTGATGGCATTTTCAAATGCCTTACGGGTCATGATGTCTTTAGGCTTGATGTCTTTTTCCAGAATATTTTTTATGGCTTTGCCAATGGCGGTACATTCTTTTTGTTTTTCCTCGCTCAATGCGGGATTGCTGGAAGAAAAAGGAAGGCTCATGCCCAATGCTTCAATGGCACTCGCCATGGTGTTGGCTGTGTACATACCTCCGCAAGCACCTGCACCTGGACAAGAATTTTTTACGATACCCTTGAAATCTCCCTCACTTAAGTTGCCTGCAATTTTTTGCCCGAGTGCTTCGAAAGCGGATACAATATTTAAATCCTCTCCTTTATAATGTCCCGGTGCAATGGTGCCGCCATAGAGCATGATGGAAGGACGGTTTAATCTCCCCATGGCCATGATAGAGCCCGGCATGTTTTTATCGCAGCCCGGTATGGCAATAATGGCATCATAATATTGTGCGCCAGCATTTGTTTCAATGCTGTCTGCAATCAGGTCGCGGCTCACCAAACTGTAACGCATACCGTCGGTTCCCATACTGATGCCATCGCTCACGCCGATGGTGTAAAACCGAAGCCCAACCAAGTTTTCGGCATTCACGCTATCACGCACGGTAGTGGCCAAATCGTTCAAGTGCATATTGCAAGGGTTGCCATCCCATCCCATACTCGCTATCCCAACTTGTGCTTTTTTGAAATCCTCTTCCTTAAAGCCAATGGCATAATACATGGCTTGCGCACCGGGTTGCGTTTCATCCTGCGTTAATGTTTTCGAATGCTTGTTGAGTTCAGACATATCCTTCCGTTTATTTTTTAGTTTGATATTTCGGTTATGCTTTTACGTTATTTATACAATTTTATGTTACGAGCATTGGTACTTTATTCAGCATCGTTGCGTCGCACACTTCAACTGTCTTACTACTATGGACTTTCGACTAACGACTATATAAGAGCTTCTTTTAGCATAGGGGTTTCTATCACTCTCGCCTTATACGCATCCTGTATCAGTTTACCCAAAGAATCGTTCCAGTTTTTTTTGAATGTGCTACCATCCAAGCTTTCCCATCCAATCACTTCTGCAGCCGTGCCGCAAAAAAATGCAGCGTCCGCTTGTTTCAGTTCAGCCGTCTTGAATTGTTTTTCTTCCACAGGAATATCCAGTTCCTTGCATATTTCAATTACGGTGGCACGGGTAATGCCAGGTAAAATATTTCCGGTGGCCGGGGTGAATAATTTGCCGTCTTTTTCAAAAAACACATTGGCGCCTGGTGCTTCGGCTATATTCCCATTCATATCGTTCAACAATGCTTCGTCATATCCTTTTTCCTTTGCTTCTTGACTGGCCAAAATAGAATTCACATAATGGCCTGCTGCCTTAGCTTCTATCTTAAAACCCTTTGGATTGGGTCTTTCAAAAGAAGAAGTCATTACCCTCAATAATTTTTCACCAAGAAAAGGTTGCATTTGCCATGCTTCAATGGTGATATATGATTCCGTGTTTTTCGAAAAACTCATGTTTGCCGGTGCAAATACCAAGGGGCGTATATAGGCATCCTGAATATTGTTTTTTTCCAACACTTGGTAGGTGGCATCAATCAGTTCTTGGGTATTGTAGCTATAAGGAAGGTTTAATGCAAGCGCTGATTTTTTTAACCTTTCAAAATGTTCTACTTCCTTGAATATTTTGGTTTTGCCATTCACGGTCTTGTATGACCGAATCCCTTCGAACACAGCATACCCATAATGGAGCGATTGTCCATACAAATCTATTTTCGCTTCAGAAGCTTTCACAAACTCCCCATTTAGATAAAGAACCGTGTTCTCATTATAATATGTAGCCATTTTGATTTACGATTTTCGATGTATGATTTCTAAAATTCAATCTTTGTTTATTATTGCATTATCTATTTAATCCCCCCAAATCCCCGTCCAGACAACAAAAAACCCGCCTTTTTGGAGGCGGGTCGCTTTATATTTTCAATTTTATTTTTAAACTAGCAACTACCTCCATACAGTGCAGGAATGACGGTGACCACCACAATAATAATTGCGATTGTTACTATCATATTATTTGTACTGCTTTTCAACATGAAGATTTGTTGTAGTGCGAATATACGAACCGCCTAATTATAAACAAAGAACTTGACCTTGATTTTGGCCTGATTTCTCAGATTCCCCTGATATTGATTCAGAATAATCAGTTTTAATATCAGGTCAAAATCATGGTTATATTATCGTCGACTTCCTCAATTCAATATTCCCCTTGTTCACATCCACTGGTATTTTGTCTGATACAAAATCGCTGATGAGCTCACCAATCGTTGTAGTGAAATAAAAATTGACCGGGTCGATATCTTTTGTGACAAACCCATTTTCCAATGTCCAGTTCACGGCCGTTCTTACCAAATTGGCTTCTTTAACTAATCCAAAATGTTCGAGCAACATGGCCGCGGATAATATGGAGCCAATTGGATTGGCAATATCTTTTCCGGCAGCTTGTGGGTAAGAACCATGGATAGGCTCAAACAATGCAGAACCGCTCCCAATCGATGCAGAAGGTAGTAACCCCAGCGAACCGCTGATCACACTCGCTTCATCGCTGATGATATCACCGAACATGTTTTCCGTAAGGATCACATCAAACTGTTTTGGGTTCAATATGATTTGCATGGCTGCATTGTCCACAAAAAGAAAATTCAATTCCACATCGCTGTATTGGGATGCCATATCTTTTACCACCCTCCTCCAAAGTCTAGAGGTTTCCAACACATTGGCTTTGTCAACCAATGTGAGTTTTTTTCTTCTTTGTTGCGCTTGTTTGAATGCAAGATGGGCAATGCGTTCAATCTCTTCACGGGTATAGACACAGTCATCGGATGCACGAGTGCCCGCTTCGTCAATTTCTTTTTTCCCGAAATAAATTCCCCCTGTCAATTCACGGAATATGACAAAATCTACCTCTTCGATATTCTTTGTTTTCAGAGGGGAAAGATGGTGTAAGGAAGGATAGGTGGTAACGGGACGAATATTGGCAAACAATTGCAATGATTTTCTCAGCTTCAGCAAACCTTGTTCTGGTCTCACTTTCGCAGTTGGGTCATTGTCGTATTTGGGATGACCGATGGCACCAAATAAAATACCATCGCAGTTCAAACAGCTTTCGATTGTTTCATCGGGCAAAGGGTTGCCTGTTTTGTCAATCGCATCAGCCCCCATCAAACAATAGCGGTAATTGAACTCATGACCAAATTGGTCGGCAATCGTGTTCAAGATTTTTATGGACTGCCTAGTTACTTCCGGTCCTATCCCGTCACCCTCGATAATCACAATATTTTTGGTCATGCTGGTTTTATATTTTTAATCATTGTTTATTATCCCAACCATCTTTTTTGAAGAGACAACGGGCAATGATGCTTGTGCTATTTTTTTAAAATCTTTTATATCGGAAGTGATAAAATAGTCCATTTTATGTTCCAAGGCAATTTGATAAAGTACGGCGTCTTCCAAATCGTTTTTCGAATTGTGATAGGCTTCTTGGATTATCGAATTGGAACAAGGTAATAGCTTGACCAAAACAAGTAATTCGTTCATCATCACTTTGAAAGTATCAATTGAAAAAGATTTTCTTAGCAAATAAGAACTGGTATTAACAACACACTCTGAAAAAAAGGCAAGTACTTTTCTGTTTTCAATATGTTCAAAAAGATTAATTGCAAAAGGGTTTTCACTCCTTGTTTCATCAAGAAAATCTATGATTATGTTGACGTCAAGGAAAATTTTAAAGCCCATACTTTTCTTTAAGATATTTATCCCTAGCCTCTTCGATATTTCCAATTACATCTTTTTTAATAATCCCTCCGTATTTTTCTACAAATGATTTGCCCGTCTTTTTCTTATTATTTAATAGTTTATTAAAATGTTCCTCCGCTATTTTAGAAACAGATGTTTTCCTTTTTTGTGCATAAGCTTTTATTTGCTTTGCCGTTTTTTCTTCTATGGTAAGATTCAGTTTTGTGGTCATAAAAAATGCTTTTCTCAAATATACGCCTAAATTTTTAGTAGGCGTATAATGCCATTTTTATCGCTTGTAATACATTACCAGCGAGGCTTTTGCAAGGGTATTCGAAAAAAGATTAAAACCAACAAAAGCAGGTGTGGCATTTTTATCCAGACCCAATTTGTCGGTTTTTAGTGCATATATGGTAATGAGATATTGGTGAAACCCATGTCCCTGTGGGGGGCAAGGTCCACCATATCCGGGCTGACCGAAATCGGTATTGCTTTGAATGGCGCCAGCAGGCATCAATCCTTTTTGAATATTACCAGCACCTGTTTTCAGTTCACTAATATTGGCGGGGATATCGAAAACCACCCAATGCCAAAACCCACTGCCAGTAGGTGCATCTGGATCGTACATAGTGATGGCAAAACTTTTGGTGCCAGCAGGAGGGTTTTCCCAATTCAATTCTGGGGAAAGGTTTTCGCCTGTGCAGCCAAATCCATTGTACACTTGTTTGTCAGTGGCTTGACCACCAATATCCTTGCTTCTGAGTGTGAAGGTTTGCGCATTCAAAATCATAACAGTTATTGATAAAATGAATGAGAAAAACAATTTTTTAAAGTTCATATAGTATATGCTATTTAAGGTGTTGAATTTTACATCGAGCTCAATGCGCTTTTTGGCTGTGAGGCTTGAAAATTTTTCGCAAGTTCATGCAAATCTTCTTCCAACACTTCTTTTTTGGTATCGGCTACTTTCAAAAAGCGTTCATACAAAACGTCAATATCGTTTCGGGTGAATTCGTAACCAATTTTTTGAAGGCGGAAGGCAAGCGCACTTCTTCCGCTTCTGGCAGTCAGTACTATTTTGGACTCGCCAGCACCCACTTCTTCAGGGTTAATAATCTCATAGGTTAGAGAATCTTTCAAAAAGCCATCCTGATGGATCCCAGATGAATGGGAGAAAGCGTTTGCACCTACAATTGCCTTGTTGGGCTGAACGGGCATGCGCATGGTATCAGAAACAAGTCTGCTCATGGGGTTCAATAATTCCGATTTGATATCGGTATAGAAACCCAAATGTTTGTGTTGTTTGATCACCATCACACATTCTTCCATAGAAGTATTACCGGCTCTTTCACCCAATCCATTAATGGTACATTCTATTTGACCCGCTCCCGCAATAATCCCGGCAATCGAGTTTGCGGTAGCCAATCCCAAATCGTTATGGCAATGGCATGAAATGGTGGCTTTATCAATATTTTTTACGTGGTTAACCAGGTAAGCTATTTTTTCACCGTATTGGTAAGGCAGGCAATAACCCGTGGTGTCAGGAATATTCACTACGGTTGCTCCTGCTGCAATCACAGCTTCAACTACTTTAGCGAGGTATTCATTGTCGGTCCTTCCAGCATCCTCGGCATAAAACTCCACATCATCCACAAAATTCTTGGCCCATTTTACAGCCTGGACTGCACGTTGGAGTATTTCCTCCCTATTGGAGTTGAATTTGCTTTTAATATGGAAATCGGAAGTGCCGATACCTGTATGGATACGGGGGCGTTTAGCAAATTTTAAAGCGGCCGCTGCTACTTCTATATCTTTTTGTACAGCACGGGAAAGCCCACATACCGATGCGTTTTTTATGATTTTTGATATTTCTTCAACAGAGTGAAAATCCCCCGGACTGGAAATTGGGAAACCTGCCTCCAGTATGTCCACTCCCAGTTCTTCCAATTTCAAAGCCAACTCAATCTTTTCTTTTGTGTTAAGTTTGCACCCAGGCACTTGTTCGCCATCGCGAAGCGTAGTGTCGAAAATGTCGATTTTTTTTGCAGCCATAAATACCTTTGAATATGTTTATAAAGCAAATGACCCCGAATATATCTTTGTTTGTCCGCTCCTTCGAATCAAATTAATATGGGTTTTACATTGCATAATGAACATAAAAATTATATAAACTATTGCTGGTTAATGCCTTAAATGATTTTTAATTACAATGCCCAACCGCTCATCCGACAGTTTGTTCCAATTGGTTAAATCGCTGAAAAAGTCAGAAAAAAGGAATTTCAAGCTTTATGTGAAGAGAAATTCATCTGTGGAGGACTTGAAAACCACCCAATTGTTTGATGCGATGGATGGCATGGCGGTTTATGACGAGGCTTTATTGCTTAAGAAGAACAAGAGAATTTCCAAACAACAGCTTTCCAATATTAAGGCTGGTTTGTACCGGCAGATTTTATCGAGCCTGCGATTGATGCGGAACGATAATAACATTGATATGCAATTGCATGAGCAACTCGACTTTGCCCGGATACTTTATAATAAAGGGCTTTACCTGCAAAGCTTGAAGACACTGGATCGGATCAAGGAAATGGCTTATGACAATAATCAAGTCAGCTTTTTACTGCAAGTACTTTTTTTTGAAAAAAAGATTGAGGCGCTACACATTACCCGAAGCATGCAGGACCGTGCAGACCGACTGGCGCAGGAAGTGGTGGTGTCGAGCAACCGTTTAAAACAAATAGGGCTTTTGTCCAACCTTTCCCTGAGCCTTTATAGTTGGTATATCAAAAATGGGCATGCCAGGAATAAGGCTGAAGAAGAAACATTACGTGTTTTTTTTGAACAGAACCTGCCCAAGGAGTTGGATAGCAATACAGGGTTCTATGAAAAATTATACCTGTACCAAAGCTATTGCTGGTATGCATTTATTAGGCAGGATTTTTTGTTGTACTATCGGTATGCACAGAAATGGGTTGACCTTTTTGACAAGGAAAAATTCATGATTGAGATAGAGACAGCTCATTATATCAAGGGCCTGCATAATTTGTTGGGTGCCCATTTCGATTTGCAGAACTATAACAAATTTTTGGAGAGCTTAAAAGCTTTTGAATTGTTTTCTGAATCGGAAACCGTGCTGCAGAACGACAATAATCTGATTCAGACTTTTATTTATCTCAATATTTCCCGGATCAACAAACATTTTATCGAGGGCACGTTTACAGAAGGGTTGGAGTTGGTGCCGGGCATCATGGAAAAACTGGGGGAGTACCAATTGTATATCGATAGGCACCGGGTACTGGTGTTTTATTATAAGATTGCTTCCCTTTATTTTGGTAGCGGCGATTATGATACTGCCATCGATTACCTGAACAAGATTATCAACTGGAAAGTGGATTTGCGCACAGACCTGCAATGTTATTCCCGACTGTTGCACTTGATTGCACACTACGAACTGGGAAATTATCAGTTGTTGGAATACCTGATAAAATCCGTTTACCGCTTCATGTCGAAAATGGAAAACCTTGGCGTAGTAGAAGAGGAGATATTCGTATTCCTGCGGCGATCCTTTCATCTTACGCCAAAACAATTGAAGCCGGAGTTTGAACTCTTGTTGGAGAAACTAAAAAGACTTGAGAAAAACCCATCTGCAACCCGTGCATTTGCCTACCTTGATATCATTTCATGGCTGGAGAGCAAGGTCAAAGGAGTGCCGGTGCAGGATGTGATTAGGGAGAAGTTTTTAGCCAAACAAGGCTGATTCGGTCCAAAAAACCTTTTATGGTTTTTTATCACACATTGTTTACCTTTGCCTCCCTTAATTTAGGCAAGTTGGCAATTTTACCGGGTATTTTTTGCTATAAAACATTGAAGGTCAATTAATTTATTCTGTTCGATGATTCAAGTCGAACGGGGTGAAATCTTTTGTTTAAGCTGGAAAGCCCATTAATATAAAAACTACATCTTTAATATGGCTATTAAAAAAGAAAATCGTCCCCGGGCCAGTTTCTCAAAAATCACTATTGGATTGGCTTCTCCCGATTCCATCCTTGAAAGATCTTATGGGGAAGTGCTGAAGCCAGAAACGATCAACTACCGTACCTATAAGCCTGAAAGAGACGGCTTGTTCTGCGAGCGTATCTTCGGGCCGGTAAAGGATTACGAATGTGCCTGCGGAAAATACAAGCGTATCCGCTACAAGGGCATTGTGTGCGACCGATGCGGTGTGGAGGTTACGGAGAAAAAAGTACGTCGTGAGCGTATGGGCCATATTAAATTGGTGGTGCCGATTGTACATATATGGTATTTCAAAAGTCTTCCTAATAAAATTGGTTACCTGTTGGGCATGAGCTCCAAGAAATTGGAGACCATCGTGTATTATGAAAGATATGTAGTGATCCAACCGGGTATCCGTGTGGATAAGGGCCAGAACTATGGCGATCTATTGACTGAAGAAGAATACCTGGAAATACTGGATACCCTTCCAAAAGATAACCAATACTTGCCTGATGATGATCCCAATAAGTTCATCGCTAAAATGGGTGCAGAAGCGGTTCATGGGTTGTTGGAAAGGATCGATCTTGACCAATTGTCTTTCGATCTTCGTGCGGCTGCTGCCAGCGAAACCTCACAACAACGTAAGGCTGATGCATTGAAGCGTTTGAGCGTGGTGGAAAGTTTCCGTGATGCAAACACCAGAATCACCAACCGCCCCGAGTGGATGGTGATGCAATATATTCCTGTTATCCCACCAGAACTGAGGCCATTAGTGCCTTTGGATGGTGGCCGTTTTGCTTCATCCGATTTGAACGACTTATATCGTCGGGTGATTATCCGTAACAACCGTTTGAAAAGGTTGTTGGAGATCAAAGCACCGGAGGTAATCCTTCGTAATGAAAAAAGGATGTTGCAGGAAGCGATTGATAGCTTGTTCGACAACTCACGCAAATCAAATGCGGTAAAAGCAGAAGGTGGCCGTGCATTGAAATCTTTGAGCGATGTGCTGAAAGGTAAGCAAGGCCGATTCCGTCAGAACCTGTTGGGTAAACGTGTTGACTATTCCGGTCGTTCCGTAATCGTGGTAGGACCTGAACTTAAAATACATGAGTGCGGTCTTCCAAAAGATATGGCTGCCGAATTGTTCAAACCATTTATCATCAGGAAACTGATTGAAAGAGGTATCGTGAAAACGGTAAAGAGTGCCCGTAAATTGGTGGATAAAAAAGAAGCCATTGTTTGGGATATTCTTGAAAACATATTGAAAGGGCATCCCGTGATGCTAAACCGTGCACCAACGCTGCACAGGCTTTCTATCCAAGCGTTCCAGCCAAAATTGATCGAAGGAAAAGCGATCCAATTGCACCCATTGGTAACCACGGCGTTCAACGCCGACTTTGATGGTGACCAAATGGCAGTGCACGTTCCCTTGAGCGCTGCTGCTGTATTGGAAGCGCAATTGCTGATGCTTTCTTCCCACAATATTTTGAACCCTCAAAATGGTACGCCTATCACGCTTCCTTCTCAGGACATGGTGCTTGGTCTGTACTATATCACCAAGGGTAAAAAATCAACCGATACTGAAAAAGTTCGTGGTGAAGGAAAAATTTTCTATAATGCAGAAGAGGTAATCATCGCCTATAATGAGGCACGTATTGATTTGCATGCACACATTAAGGTGAAAGCCAATGTGAGAAAATCAAATGGCGAATTGGAGAGAAAGTTGATTGAAACCACTGTGGGTCGTGTGCTATTCAACCAGCACGTGCCTGCTGAAGTAGGTTTTGTAAATGCACTTCTTACCAAAAAATCTTTGCGTGAAATCATCGGTGACATTATCAAATGGACCAACGTTCCTAAAACAGCGAAATTCCTGGATGACATCAAACAATTGGGTTTCCGTATGGCATTCCGTGGTGGACTGTCATTCAATATCAATGACCTGATTATCCCAGATACAAAGGAAGAATTGCTAAACAATGCAAAAGGTGAAGTTGATGAGGTTTGGGACAACTATAATATGGGTTTAATCACCAACAACGAACGATATAACCAAATCGTGGATATCTGGAGCCGTGTGGATACCCGCATCACAGAAACATTGATCCGTGAATTGGCCATCGATAAACAAGGGTTCAACTCCGTTTATATGATGTTGGATTCCGGTGCCCGTGGTTCTAAGCAACAGATCAAACAGTTGGCTGGTATCAGGGGGTTGATGGCTAAACCAAGAAAATCTGGTTCCACGGGCAGTGAGATCATCGAGAACCCAATCCTTTCCAACTTTAAAGGCGGATTGAACGTGTTGGATTACTTTATCTCTACGCACGGTGCTCGTAAAGGTCTTGCGGATACGGCGTTGAAAACAGCGGATGCAGGTTACTTAACACGTCGTTTGGTTGACGTTGCTCAAGATGTGGTGATCACAGAAGAAGATTGCGGTACACTGAGGGGTATTGCTACTTCCGCTCTGAAAGACAATGAAGATATCGTTGAACCATTATACGACCGTATATTAGGCCGTGTTTCTTTGCATGATGTTTACGATCCTGTTACCGAACGACTATTGGTGGTAGCAGGTGAAGAAATAAAAGAAGAAACAGCTAAGCGGATTGAGGAGTCAGGAATTGAAATCGTGGAGATCCGCTCCGTACTTACTTGTGAGGCGAAGCGTGGTGTTTGTGTAAAATGCTATGGCAAGAACCTTGCTACTGGCTACACCGCTCAGAAAGGGGATTCAGTAGGTATTATTGCCGCACAATCTATTGGTGAACCTGGTACTCAGTTGACTCTGCGTACCTTCCACGTGGGTGGTGTTGCCGGCTCTGCATCTGTAGAGTCAACAATGGTTGCAAAATTTGATGGTACTGTACAGTTCGACGGTTTGAGAACGGTGAATGTTGATAATAATGAAGGCAAAACCGTTCAGGTGGTTATTGGCCGTACAGGCGAGGTTCGTATCATGGATCTAAAAAATGATCGCCTCTTGATTACCAATAACGTTCCCTACGGTGCTACATTGAATGTAAAAGATGGCCAAAAAGTAACAAAGGGCGATGTGCTTTGCACTTGGGACCCATTCAATAATGTGGTCATTTCTGAAATTACTGGTATTGTTAGATTTGAGAACGTATTAGAGGGTATTACTTATCGTGATCAGGCAGACGAACAAACTGGACACCGCGAAAAAGTGGTAATCGAAACAAAAGATAAAACCAAAATACCTTCCATCAATATCGTTGGCTCTAAGGATACCAAATCATATAACCTTCCAGTAGGTTCACATATTGTGATGGAAGAAGGGGATGATGTAAAAGCAGGCCAGGTAATCGTAAAGATCCCACGTGTGCTCGGTAAACTGAGAGATATCACTGGGGGTCTTCCTCGTGTTACTGAATTGTTTGAAGCACGTAACCCAGGCAACCCTGCTATCGTTTCTGAAATTGATGGTGTGGTATCGTTTGGTAATATCAAACGTGGTAACCGTGAGATTGTGATCGAAGCAAAAGACGGGGTGGTTAAAAAATACCTTGTTCCTTTGACCCGTCAGATCTTGGCTCAGGATGGTGACTTTATCAAGGCTGGAGCACAGTTGTCCGACGGACAAACTGCACCAGCGGATATCCTTTCTATCAAAGGACCATTTGCGGTACAAGAGTATGTGGTAAATGAGATCCAAGAGGTTTATCGTTTACAAGGGGTGAAGATCAACGACAAGCATATAGAGGTGATCGTTCGCCAAATGATGCGCAAATTGACCATTGTAGACCCAGGCGATACTAGGTTCTTGGAAGAAGATACCGTGGACAAATTCGAGTTTTTGGATGAGAACGATTGGATCTATGATAAAAAAGTGATCACAGATCCAGGCGAATCTTCCAAACTAAAAGCTGGTCAGATTGTAAGTCTGCGCGAAGTAAGGGAAGAAAATTCTATTCTTCGTCGTGGTGATAAGAAACTTGCTGAGTTCAGGGATGCCAACTCAGCAACATCTGCACCGTTGTTGCTAGGTATTACCAAAGCTTCCTTGGGTACTCAAAGCTGGATTTCCGCCGCTTCCTTCCAGGAAACAACCAAAGTATTGTCATCTGCCGCCATTCAGGGCAAAACGGATGATATGCTTGGCCTGAAAGAAAACGTGATCACCGGTCACCCAATACCTGCAGGTACAGGTTTGCGTGATTTCGAGAACATGATTGTGGGAAGTAAGGAAGAATATGAATTGCTTCAGACCACCAGGGAGGCAATGCAGTTTGATGAGGAAGAATAAATAAAATCTTCAAAAATATCTATAAAAGCAGGAAGGGTTCTTCCTGCTTTTTTTAGTTGGTTTCTAGTCTTGTTTTTGGCTCGGCATTTTATCCTAAGAAAAGAGAATATTCCACAATGGCCTTCATTCATGTCCATTGAGGGAAACCCAAATTTGTTTTAACAATTTTCTTTTAACTAAAGGCTTTAATTTGCAAAAAAAGTATTGATGAAAAATTTTTCCTTAACGCTTAGTATCATTTGTCTGGCTCTGATTGCGGTGCTCTTCTTTTTGTTTTATAACCATACGGAAGAAATCAAGAAAATATCGGTAGCTACAGAAAAACAAAATGCCAGTACATTTAAAATTGCCTATTTCGAATTGGACTCACTCGAAGCCCATTATACCTATTTTAAGGATGCCGAGAGCGAGGCAAAAGCAAAGGAAACCGCCATGAACAGCGAGTTGGAAAGCATGCAGCGAGGCTATCAGAAAAAGATTGCCGAATGGCAACAAAAAGGGGCATCCATGACCCAGGCCGAAAGCCAACAAGCCCAGCAGGAATATGCTTCCATGCAACAAAATTTTCAATCGAGGAAAGATGCGCTTCAACAACAACTTGCCAAGCATAACGGGGAAATAATGACAGATATAAAAAAACGGATTGAGACTTTTCTCAAAGAATATAACAAACAAAAAAACTATTCCTTCATTTTTGCATACGACCCTACCTCGATTATCTATTATAAGGATAGTTCCTATAATATCACTAGCGACGTGATTGCGGGACTGAACGCTGCTTATAAGAAGAAAGAGTAATCTTTAGGGCGCTTTCTAATCTTGATCCCTTTCCAAAAGTAGATTCTTTGCTGTTGTAAAAATCAGTTTTCAATACTGATTTATTTTGCATCCATTTACTTATCTTCCATGATAAAATATTTTTATGGAGGGACATACTACGGAATTAAAGCCATCGCTTGGACTTTGGGACTCTACCATGGTTGTGGCAGGGTCAATGATTGGTTCAGGTATTTTTATCGTAAGTGCCGACATTATGAGGCATGTCGGTAGTGCGGGCTGGTTGCTGGCTGTTTGGCTGATCACTGGCTTTATGACCGTTATTGCTGCTGTAAGCTATGGTGAGTTGAGTGCCATGTTCCCCAAAGCAGGCGGTCAGTATGTTTATCTGAAAGAAGCCTTTAACCCATTAACAGGGTTTTTGTATGGCTGGAGTTTTTTTGCGGTGATACAAACAGCTACTATTGCTGCGGTAGGGGTCGCTTTTGCAAGGTTTACTTCTTACTTTATTCCTGCTTTTAGCGAAAAGAATATTTTGATCAATCTGAACCCTTCCTTGGATTATAAAATTTCTGCGGCACAACTCATATCCATCTCGGTGATAGTATTATTAACGTATATCAATACACGAGGGATCAAGGAAGGCAAAACCATCCAAACCATTTTTACAACTACCAAATTGTTGGCTCTGTTCGGATTGATTGTCTTTGGTTTTATGTTGGTAAAAAACAGTTTCTGGAACGAGAACTGGCAACATGCTTTCACTCCCATGCAAGATTTGGGAAATAAGGATGCAGCGGGTTTGTTGCAGCCCAGTGGTTGGAAAAATATCGGTATGCTTGCCTTACTGGGAGCCATTGCAGCTAGTATGACCGGTTCGGTTTTTAGTAGCGATGCATGGAACAATGTTACGTTCATTGCTGGGGAGATAAAAAATCCTAAACGAAATGTGGGGCTTAGTCTATTTTTGGGTACCATGTTGGTGTCAGTGATTTATATAGCTGCCAACTTGATGTACCTGAACACACTCCCTCTGCATAAAGTGGCCTTTCCCGAAGAGGAGCGACTTGCCGTAGCCGCGGCCAATGTAATTTTCGGCAGTGCAGGACAGGCTATTATTGCGGTGCTGATTATGATATCCACTTTTGGTTGTATCAATGGATTGGTACTTGCCGGTGCCCGGGTGTATTATACCATGGCCTTAGATGGCTTGTTTTTCAAAAAAGCAGGTACCTTGAATAAAAATGCGGTGCCACAATGGTCACTCTGGGCGCAATGTGTGATTGCCGCCGTACTTTGCCTGAGTGGTAGCTATGGTCAGTTGCTGGATATGATTTCTTTTGTGGCAGTTGGTTTTTACGTATTGACCATCGCTGGTATTTTCGTATTGCGCAAAAAGAGCCCCGATGTGGAAAGACCTTATAAAGCTTTTGGCTACCCAGCACTTCCGTTTATATATATATTAATGGGGTCTGCTTTTTGTATACTACTGATTTTTTATAAACCAGTATATGCATTATTGGGATTGGTAATAACGCTAATAGGTATCCCCATTTACTATATAGCTGTCTCAAACAAAAAGAAAATGGATACCGATAAAACGGTAATTTAATAATCAATTTCCCATTTTAATAAAAGGGATGAGGATTGGAAACGGATTGTGCGGACTGAGCCTTCTTTTTTGTTGGCAATGATTTCGCCGGAATCGATATGCAGTTTTTTGAAATTGAAATTTGCCGGCTCATAAATATAAATCGTGTAATCATCTCCGGCGGTCAGACTGCTGATTCCTGTAAGTTTATTGTTCGCCCAAGTACAATCTTTTAATTCCAGTGCGCCACAGGAAATATGGCGATTGGTGGCAATCAATTGAGGGTGATTCTTTTTTTCCCTGATACTGAAAACCTGACAATGAAAATTGCTGTCGATAGCTGGTGGCTGAAATTGGTTTTGTACCTCACCCATAAATTTCTTTGACCAGAATTCAAAGATTAGGTATTTCTTTTTACTGTCTAGTCCAAGGTCCTTTAATGAAATGGTTTTATCCCTTTCATCCAGCCTACCCAATACCATCCAGTTTTCAAATGCTTTGTTTATTTCCATTAAAAATAAGCCCGTAGTGGTGCTACTGGATGCATCGAAAACCCTTGGCCCAGAGCCACTCATTTCCACATCGGCCATTGCTATGAGGTTTGATCGAGAAGGATCCACATCATAAACCTGACCGGGCTGCGTATATAAAACAGGGATGGAACGTCTTGCAGCTTCTATCAATGGTGATTGCTCATATTTTTCTGGTTTATCAGTCAGCATAAACAATGACCCGGTCAATGAAGTAGCAGTACAAGAGCGATAAGCCTCTTGATCACTTAACACAATATGGTCGGGATCAATTCTCCAAACAATATTGTTATAGGAATTGAATTGGGCAAGACCAGCATAACTATAACCATCATTGCCAATGCGACAGCCATCTGCGATGCCCACCAACTCCGGTCGTATACCCCAACAGGCGAGCAAAAAATGGTCATTGCCAATTTCTTTTCTCACTGCACTGGCAATATTTCTGTAGGCTTCATTACGATCGATATTTTTTTGGGAAAAATATTCAGCATAAGAATTATACCCCTCATATTTCAAGTGGCGCAGGGCATCCAGTTTAAAATATTGCCAGCCTTGTTTTTGTAAAGAAGCATACACGGGCTTCACAATTTTGTCGATGGTTGCCTCCTGTGAGCCATCCATTACATAACCCACCCAATTGCCTTTGGCTGGTTGATTTTTATGTTGCACAAATAGGTTTTTGTTTTGAAAAGCGGCTGCTGAATCTGCAAAAGAAACATTGGTCCAGATAGCTGGTTTCAATCCGAGATTGGAAATATATGCCGCCAAATTTTGTAAGCCGGAAGGGAATTTTTTATTGGGTTGTAGCCAAGTGTCCGGCATTCCGATCGGGCTTTGTTGGTAGCCATCATCCATTTGTAGATATTCCAATCCAAAAGGCTTCAGCTTTTTGGATATCACATCTGCTGCATGTTTTATCTTCTCTTCGTCAATTTGATTAAAATAAGCGAACCAAGAGCACCAGCCCACCACGGGTTCTTTCCATATGGTATACGTTGCGGGCTCAAACCGATGGAGCCCACGGTGCATTTTATAATATTCGGGTTTAAACCTGATTATGATTTCAGCCCCAGTGACTGTAAAATGATAACGGTAACCAGTATCCGATAAAGCTTGGGGTTCAATCGAAACACGATTATAATAATTATCGAAAGAAAGCAGCCAGTCCTTTTTTCGATCATACACAGCTTGGTTACGAAGATTATGGCTCATCCCCACTACCTGTCTAACATATTTCAAGCCATCCTTTGGCTCAGACTCGCAGGCAATGGATTCCTCATCACCAGTTATATCGCCTTCCAAGGTTAAGGCATCATCACATGTAATGACGATAGTTTGATAAATACAATCATTAATGAACTCTTTTTTTTGGTTGATGGTGAAATGGGAATGACTATTGGTAATACTTGCTTGCAGAATATTTTGTTGCTTATAGGAAATAGAAATAGAATAGCCGTTGGCTATGATGCTGGCTGTATCCGTTTGCTGCGCATATAGGCACACAACGTTCATAATCGACAGGCAGCTAATCAAGCTCAAAATATTTTTGCAAACCCTAGTCATGATTGAATATTGATTAAATGAATTTGCTTTATAAATATAAAGCGGATATTGGTTTTGTCAATAGCGATTCTCCTTATTTCCCTATCTCTTTATAAAACCTCCATGAGCTTTTATAATCCTTGTTCAAAGGTTGGCTGGTCAGTATTGCCCGGATCATTTCTATTGGCATACTGTTCAAATGCATGATGGCATCATGGTATTGTTTGTAACTCATCTTACCACTATCAACCAATTCTTTTTTCAATGCATAAAATTGTCTGCCTCCTGTAAGATAGGCTAACTGATAGAGTGGCGGATAACGTCCTTCAAAAGAACGGCGAACTTCTCCCTCCGCATTGGCTCTTTCATGGTTTACCCGATTTACTAAGAATTCGATACATTGTTGGGGTGTCCATTTCCCCATATGGTAGTTCAATGAAAAAATAATTCTAGCGCAACGGTGCATATGCCAGAACAACATACCGATTCGGTCCTCGGGACTTTGAGGAAATTTCATATCCCATAATAACAGCTCCCAGTACAATGACCATCCTTCAACCCAAAAAGGTGTTTCAAAATTTCGATAAGTACGATACCGTTGGTTCATAAAAAATTCCAGATTATGTCCTGCTATCAGTTCGTGATGAACCGTGGCTCTGGAAAAATGTGGGTTATTGCCGCGCATGCTCATCAGCTTTGCATCTTCATCCATGGTATTGGTGGGATAGGAGATGATGATATTGTCGCCCCCTAAAAAGAAGGGATTTACCAATTGCCTTTCCGGGGACATCATATACATACCCCAAGTTTCTTCGGCCAATGGTGGAATCGTGATCAAGTCGTGTTTCTTTAAGAAATCGATGGATTCATTGTAAAGCCCCAGAATCATTTCAGGCTGTTTGCCAGCTGGCACAAAACTGTTCTTTACTTTTTCTTCGGCTGCTTTCCAGTTATCGCCGAACCCCATTTCCCTAGAGGCTTTTAGCATTTCGGCATCACACCAAGCAAACTCTTTGTTGGCAATATCAATCAACTCTTCCGGTGAATAAGGGATCATTTCATATTGTAGCTGGCGCACCAGTTCGTCACGGCCCACCGGTTGGCCAACGATACCGCTTTTATCAGGGGTGGCAATGCTTTCTCTTTTCTTTTTAAATGCATCTGCATATTCCCCTAGAAGACTGTCCAAGGGGTTATAGGATTTGGGCACCCACCAAGTGAATTGAGGATCGTAGCCATTGTAAAATTGATAAACACTTCTGGCGGCAGCCCGGATATTATTGATTTGATCGGCCGCATCGTAAGTGGATTGAAAGCTGATTGTTTTGTCTTCGTTGAGCGTTGCTTTGAGGGCTTTTATTTCATTGGAGATAGTGAACCATTCCTTGGCGATTTTTTCCGCATCCAATTGTTTGCCACGTCGACGGATTTTTTCCAGCGCATAAATTTCATCGGCAAAAGGCACCCAGGGTTTTATTTTTTCATAACTCAAGGCCTTGAGGGTGGATGTTTTTAGTTTATCGTTGAGGTCTCTTTTGAAAAGAATATAATCCACTTTGCATTCTTGGGGAAGCTTGTCAAAGTCAAGTTGTGAAAGTTTTTTCAGGTAGTCGTTGTACAACTTTTCCATCCGCTCTCTTTTTTCAGGAGAAGCAGCATCATTATTGCTGCCATAGTTTCCGAAAGGGGAATTATTATCAGCGGGTGTGTAGAACCTTTCCAATGCACTATAATCAGCATTGAAATTTTGCATCAGGTTTGGCATTTCGCTACAAGGCACAAAATCATCTTTGGGTTGAGCGGTAGAAATATCTGGCCATGAGAATACGATAACAAATGCAATAAGAAGGTTGAGCTGGCGTAGAAGTTTCATTGCAATAAATTTGGAAAAATGAAATAGAAAATCGTATCGCTACATTGACTTAACCTATGTATTCATGGAAACGATCAAAGCACCTGAAACCCATGTGCATAAGGATCGTCATCGTCGATGATGATATTGTTGTAGCCTGTAACTATTGCCCATCCTTCAATGCTGGGGCATATTGCAGGCTTGCCATCAATACTGGTTTCTTCCTCAATCCTTCCGATAAATTGAGAACCGATAATGCTTTCATGAATGAACGCATCGCCCTTTTTCAATTTTCCCTTTGCATACCATTGGGCCATACGTGCAGAAGTACCCGTGCCACAAGGGGAGCGGTCGATTGCTTTGTCACCATAAAAAACAGCGTTACGTGCCGTTGCTTCCTTGGAAATGCTGGCGCCTGTCCAAAGTAGATGGCTCAAGCCTTTGATATGCTCGTTCTCAGGATGGATGAACTGGTATTTTTCATTTAAACGTTGCCGGCATACCCTGCTCCATGAAATCAATTGATCGGCTTTATAATGTTCCAACCCGGGAAAATTATTTTGGGTATCAACGATGGCATAAAAATTTCCACCATAGGCTATATCCACATGTAGTGTTCCAAGATCGGGGCATTCCACTTCCAAGTTTTCCTTGTACAAAAAAGATTTTACGTTGGTCAACCTCACAGATTTTACTTTTTTCCCTTCCTGTTTATATTCTACCAAAACCAGTCCGGCCGGTGTTTCCAGTCTTAATTTTCCTTCAATTTTTGGGATGATCAACCCCTGCTCGATAGCGATGGTCACCGTTCCGATAGTACCATGACCACACATCGGCAGGCAACCGCTTGTTTCGATGAACAATACACCCATATCATTTTGTGGATTGATGGGCGGGTACAGAATGCTCCCGCTCATCATATCATGGCCACGGGGCTCAAACATCAGGCCTTTTCGAATCCAGTCAAACTCCTTTAGGAAGTGCAATCTTTTCTCCATCATGCTATTTCCCTGCAATACGGGTCCACCACCTGCAACCAATCTCACAGGGTTTCCACAGGTATGCGCATCTACACAAAAAAAAGTTTTTGAAGCCATGCTGATCTATTGAATGATGAATGTATTTTCTTTTACACTTAAAGCTTGAGATAATCTGGCAATTTTGGTCTTTTCGCCAGCGCATCGTCAATTGCTTTTTGAACCTTTGCCCTTTCTTTCCCTTCCAGTACCAATCTGGGGGCACGTACAAATTCAGATCCGATGCCAGTGGCTTTGGCCGCTAGTTTGATGTACTGTACCAATTTCGGGTGCGTGTCCAATTCCAACACAGGAAGGAACCACCTGTATATTTCCAGGGCCTGTTGAAAATGCCCAGCTTTCACCAATCTATAGATGGCCACCGTTTCCCTTGGAAATGCATCCACCAAACCAGCTACCCAACCATCGGCACCTGCAGCAAGACTTTCATAAGCCAAGGGATCCACACCAGTGAGTACTTTGAAGCGGTTGCCAAATCGGTTGAACATACGCGTTATATTCGAGATGTCGCGGGTTGATTCTTTTACTGATTGGATATTGGGCAGCTTGGCAAGTTCCTCGAACATATCCAAGCTCACCATAATTTTATAATCAATGGGGTTGTTATAAATCATAATGGGCAGTGAAGAATTGTTTGCTACTGCTTTAAAAAACTCCAGCGTCTCCCTCGAGTCAGCATTATAACGCATGGGTGGCAGCAGCATCAAGCCATCTGCCTTGTTTTTCTCTGCTTCCTGCGCAGCTTGTACAGCTACTTTGGTTGATTGCTCTGCGATATTCACAATCACAGGAATCTTGTCGCCCAGCAATTTTTTGCTATGTACCACCAGTTGGTTTTTTTCTCTGTTTATCAAAGTGCTGGCTTCCCCCAAGGAACCACCCAACACAATGCCATCTACCCCAGCTTCCACTTGTGCATCAAGGTTTTTTGCGAAAAGATCGAAATCAATTTCCTCATGCTGATTAAATGGGGTCAGTAATGCAGGGTAAACTCCTGTCCAGTTTGGAAATGCCATATTGTTTGTTTTTATGTTCGGTCAAAAAATGATTTGTCAACAATCTTAAAACGGTTAGGGATATCATTTTATCCTTAGCCAATCGGTTCAGGCAATACTATTCGTTTGCTCCAGCTCCATTCAATGAAAATGCTTTTATATAATTTTTGGGTGAATTACCCGTGATCTGTTTGAATACTCTATTAAAGGTGACCACATTTTTAAAGCCAGTTTCATAAGCAATAGTAGCGATGCTATCATAATCACCTCCCATCATTCTTTTGCAAGCTTCTCCAATCCTGATTTCGTTAAGGAAAGATACATAGGTTTTGCGGGTATGTTTTTTGAAATACCGACAAAACGCAGGCCCCGTTAAATTGGCAATGGATGCGATGTTTTTAAGATTGATGTTCTTGGTAAAATTCGCCATGGTATATTGATAAACATTATCCATTCTCAATCCTTCGGTATCAGTAATATTATATTTGATGGTTTCGGTTGATAAAGGTTCCCATTTTTTACTGCTGGCCATCAATTGCAATAATTGCAAGAGGGCAGCGATTTGGGATACCGCTTTTTTGTTTTTCAGTTCGTTCATGGCTTCCGAAAAGGCCTTTTGATACCCTTTGCGAGCTTTCAAACCACTGGCCGTGGTCGACAAAAACCTTTTGATGGATTTCATTTCAGGCAAATCAAACATTTTCGACAGAGGACCTTCCAAGTCTAAAAAAACGATTAATGATTGTGCCTGTTTTTTATAGGGTTTGTCAAAATAGCCTGCGTCATTTTTGAACACATGCGGTTGATTTGCCCCAATTACAAACACTTCCCCCGCTTTGAACCTGTGCATTTGGTTGCCACAAATCAAAGTGCCTTCCCCTTTTATGATCCACATCACCTGCATCTCCTGATGACGGTGAAGATGTTTGTAGAAAAAGGGTAAATGGTCTTCTTGAATAATGACAGATTTTCCTCCCACTACGGGTATGGTGAACTGGACTACCTTCATTATGCCAATATTAACAGTTTTTGATTGAATATGGAAATATGAGGTTAATATTGGTAAATAATTCATCAATCGCATAGTGGGAAATCGGGTTTAAATTAAAGTTAACTTTGGTCAAGGTGGGATGATTGAAGCCCATTTAATACGAGCAATATGAAAAGCAAAATCAGATTTATAGTTTTATTGGTAGGTGCATTGCCGTGTTCCATGATTGGCAAAGCCCAAATACAGCAGTACCTACAAATAAAGTTTTCGCATGTACAGATCAACGACCAATTTTGGAAACCGCGTATTGATAAAGTGGCAACTGTTACGATCCCAGTGTGTATTGACCAGACGGAAGTAAAAACCCCGAGGATAAGGAATTTTGAAATTGCTGCTCATCTTAAAAAAGGAAAATTCGAAGGCATTTTTTATGATGATTCGGATGTGTACAAAGCGTTGGAGGCGATTGGCTATTCACTGAGTAACCATCCTGATTCAGCCTTGGAACGAAAAGCAGATCAGTGGATTGATATCATTGCGGCCGCACAGTTGCCCGATGGTTATCTGAACACCTATTTTACATTGAACGGTTTGGATAAGCGATGGACAGATATGAGCATGCATGAGGATTATAATGGCGGCCATTTGATTGAAGCGGCGGTGGCTTATTATGAGGCAACTGGAAAAAGAAAGCTATTGGATGTAGCTATCCGTTTTGCAAATCATTTCGATTCTATTTTTGGGCCAGGTAAAAGACATTGGGTCACTGGCCATCAAGAACTGGAACTCGCATTGGTAAAGCTCTACAAAACCACCAATGATAAGAAGTATTTGAGCCTAGCGGATTGGTTATTGAGCGAAAGAGGCCATGGTCACGGATATGGGTACACGTGGACGGAATGGAAGGATACCGCTTACACCCAAGATCTAGTACCAGTGAAGCAACAGAAAAAAATAACCGGTCATGCTGTGCGGGCCATGTATATGTACACGGGTGCTGCAGATGTGGCTGCCTTAACTGGGGATACAGCTTATATGCATGCCATGAAAACGGTTTGGGAAGATGTGGTATATCGCAACATGTATATCACAGGCGGTATCGGTTCTTCGGGGAATAATGAAGGGTTCTCTACGGATTATGATTTGCCCAACGATCAGGCTTATTGCGAAACCTGCGCCTCTGTGGGTATGGTTTTTTGGAACCAGCGGATGGGTATGTTGACGGGTGACAGCAAGTATATCGATGTATTGGAAAGAACCTTGTATAACGGGGCGCTGGATGGCATTTCCCTAGAGGGCAACCGATTTTTTTATGGGAACACGCTGGCCTCCTTTGGAAAAAATTATCGTAGGGAATGGTTTGGCACGGCTTGCTGTCCGGCCAATATTGCACGCTTATTGGCTTCGCTGGGGAATTATATTTATGGATATAACGATCAGTCTCTTTGGGTAAATTTATACGTTGGAAGCAGCACCAAACTACAAATAGGCAAAAATGTGGTGCCGATTAAAATGGAAACCAATTATCCATGGGATGGTAATGTGAAACTGTCCATCTCGCCAGAGAAAAAAACAAAATTTGCTCTGCATATACGCATTCCGGGTTGGGCAGAGGGTGATGCGGTGCCGGGTGGCTTGTTTGAGTTTGAAGATAGTTCAGCTGCTAAAATTTCAATTCGGGTCAATGGCAAGGACTTGACCTACCAAATGGAGAAAGGTTATGCCATTATCGATCGTGAGTGGAAAAAAAATGATGTGGTGGAGATTGCATTCCCAATGGATATCAAGAGGGTGGTGAGTAGGCCTGAAGTAAAAGCAGACGAAAACAGGGTTGCCCTACAACGTGGTCCTCTAGTATATTGTGTGGAAGGTGCCGATAATGGGGGGCATGCATGGGATATCATTTTGCCCAAATCAACAGCTTTAACCACTTCAAAAGGAAATATTGGCACCGAGTCAGTGGTTACCATTCAAGCTACAGTGCCCGCTATTGCTGTAAGTGCTGATGGGAATTCTGTACAAACAGAAAAAAAGCAAATTACAGCCATCCCTTATTATGTTTGGTGCAACCGAGGACAAAACCAAATGCAGGTATGGCTTCCCGTTAGTATCAAAGATGTGAAAATAGGAAATTAGAAAGGACAATTTTTCTACAACAAAATTATGCTCATGAAGAAAGGAATATATTTTTCTCTTTTGTTTTTGTTTGCTTCTAAAGCCTTTGCTCAGTCCTATGTTCCAGAAAAAGGGAATGATAAGATAAAAATAAAACCAGTAGTGCCTTTACAAGCTTATGCTTTCGATTTAAAAGAAGTAAGGTTACTCAATAGTCCTTTCAAAAATGCCATGGAAAAGGATGCGGCTTATCTTTTAACGATTGAGCCCAACCGTTTGCTCCATCGTTTTTATAAAAATGCTGGCCTTCCAACAAAGGGAGATGTGTATGGAGGATGGGAAATTGAAGGTTTATCCGGTCATACCATGGGGCATTATCTTTCTGCTTGTTCCATGATGTACGCTTCTACGGGGGATAAACGTTTTTTGGAGAGAGTGAATTATTTGGTGGATCAGTTGGCAATTTGCCAAGAGGCCCGAAAAACTGGTTATGTAGGGGCAATACCCAAAGAAGATTCCATTTTTGGAAAAGTGGAAAAGGGCGAAATAAAAACAACGGGTTTTGATTTAAATGGTGGCTGGTCTCCTTGGTATACGGTACATAAATTGATGGCTGGCCTGGTGGATGCGTATTTATATTGTGACAATAAAAAAGCATTAGGTGTAGCCGTTAAAATGGCTGATTGGACTGGTCATATTTTGCAGAACCTAACCGATGACCAATTACAAAAAATGCTTGCCTGCGAGTTTGGCGGTATGAATGAGGTGCTGGTGGATATCTATTCCATCACTGGCAAAAAAAAATACCTAGACTTTTCCTATAAATTTCAGCATAAAGCTATTTTGGACCCACTGGCTGCCGGAAAGGATCCTTTGCCCGGAAAGCATTCCAATACTCAAATACCCAAAATAATTGGTTGTGCAAGAAGGTATGAATTGGAAGCAGATTCAAGCGATAAAAAAATAGCAGAAAATTTTTGGGATATCGTTGTGCACCATCATTCCTATGTGATTGGCGGCAACAGTGATCATGAATATTTGGCGGAGCCGGATAAGCTGAGTGATTTTTTGAGCGAAAGCACTTGCGAGAGCTGTAATACCTACAACATGCTGAAGCTTACTCGGCATTTGTTTTGCTGGCACCCAAACAGTTCATTGGCCGATTATTATGAACGGGCATTATACAACCACATCCTGGCTTCCCAAAACCCAGAGGATGGGATGATGTGTTATTTTGTGCCGCTGAGAATGGGCACGAGAAAATCTTTTAGCGATTCCTTCAACACTTTTACCTGCTGTGTGGGCAGCGGTATGGAAAACCATTCAAAATATACAGAGAGTATTTATTTCGAAGGAAACGATGGTAGCCTTTTTGTGAACCTATTTATCCCTTCCGTTTTGAATTGGAAAGAAAAGGGCATTCAGATTAAGCAAGAATCTAGGTTTCCCGATTCAGATACTATCCGTTTTACGATCAGCGATAAGCAGCCCACCGCTTTTAGGATGCGTATCCGAAAACCGGGCTGGGCAAAAAATGGGCTAAGCGTAACCGTTAATGGGGTAGTTGTGTCCGTTTTGAAAGAAGAAAATGGATATATTTTAATTGACCGAAAATGGGAAAATGGTGATCAGTTAAAACTCGTTATCCCAATGGATTTGTACACGGAGCATTTGCCGGATAACCAGAACCGGGTTGCTTTCCTATATGGGCCCTTGGTATTGGCTGGCGATTTAGGCAAAAAGGACCTGACCGATTTTCATGATGTACCTGTATTCCTGACCAACAACCGCAACATCAGTGATTGGATAAAGCCAGTTGACAACCAGTCTTTGACTTTTAGGACTGTCAACACCGGGAAACCTTTCGATATTACACTTACCCCTTTCTTTAAAAATTACAAGAACTATTATAGTGTTTATTGGGACTATTTCACCGAGGGGGATTGGACAAAGCGGGAAGCTGCTTATGAGGCTGAAAAGAAAAGGCAGCAAGATATTGAGGAAAGAACGGTTGATATTCTGCGCATTGGGGAAATGCAACCGGAACGGGATCATGGACTAAAGGGAGAGAACAGTTTTGTCGGTGAGGAACAGCACCATAAATCAAGGAATGCACATACGCTGGGCTATTTTTCATTTTCTATGAAAGTAGACCCTACCAAACAGAATAGCTTGTTGGTAACATATTGGGGTGGCGACAATAACCGGATTCATGATATCTTAGTAGATGGGCAATTGATCGTAACGCAGGAATTGAAGCACGAACACCCGAACCAGTTTTTTGATTTGGAATATGCGCTGCCCGATTCATTGATAAAAGGCAAATCATCGGTTACCGTTAAATTTCAGGCACATGAAGGAAAGACCACCGGCGATATATATGGTTGCAGGGTAGTCAGAAAATAAAAGCTGTTTTCTTGATTTGCTGGTCACCATTTTCCTTTGTGTTATCTTGCATCCCGAAAATACAGTTATGGATTTCCAGAAACTATTCGAACAGTTCAAAAAAATAAAACTTGCAGTGGTTGGGGATGTAATGCTGGACACTTATTGGTGGGGGCATGTAGAGCGCATTTCGCCGGAAGCCCCTGTTCCGGTTGTCAGTTTCGATAAACGGGAACATCGTATTGGCGGTGCATCCAACGTGGCCTTGAACGCAGCTTCGCTCGGCGCAAGGGTCAGTGTTTTTTCAGTGACGGGCAATGATGCCGATGCTTTGTTATTACAGGAACTACTTACCAAATCAAATATCGAGTCAACAGGTTTGTTGAAAAGCAATGAGCGCATTACCACCAACAAAATGCGTGTGATTAGTCGTAACCAGCAAATGATGCGGTTGGATGCAGAAACCACCAAAGACCTTTCAGCAATAGATGAGTCAAGATTGATTGATGCTATTCAGAAATATATAGAGGAAGAAAAGCCGGCGGTGATTATTTTCGAAGATTACAACAAAGGGGTGCTAACGGAAAATGTGATTCAGGAATTAACCGCTTTAAGCAAGAAGAACAATGTATTGATAGCCGTAGACCCCAAACGAAAAAATTTCTTTACTTATAAAGGGGTAGATATTTTCAAACCCAATTTGAAGGAAGTAAAAGAAGGTCTTAATTTATTGGTCGATGAGGTCAATTTGCCCGGATTAAAAAATATTCATGCCGAGCTAGCAAAAAAACTGGGTCATCGGATTTCTTTTATTACCCTTTCTGAAAAAGGCGTTTTTTATCAGGATGACGATGCATCTGCAATTGTTCCTTCCCACATCCGAAACATTTCTGATGTTTCTGGTGCCGGCGATACCGTGATTGCGGTGGCTTCTTTGGTGTATGCCGCAACAAAAGATGTGGCCCTTATGGCCGAAATGGCCAATATAGCTGGTGGATTGGTTTGCGAGGAAGTCGGTACGGCGGCGATCAATAAAGAAAGACTGATTAGTGAGTGCAATCTTTTATTAAACCCTTAATTGTATTTTTAAATATTCTGGCAATCTTTACTTTTCTAATCTCACTTCCATTTGTTGATAACCTTTAAGCCTATAAGAGGAAAGCGCAGTCTGTGCAGTCAATGAAACATATACTTGAGGCAACAGGTTCTCTTTTTGAATTTCAAAAAAATTCATAGCCTGTCCGCAGGCAATAAATCTAGCACCCGTTTTTTGTATTAGCTCTTCGATAATTGAAATATTGGGGTTATCTATTTTGTATTTCTTTTTAAAATTTTCATTGTTGAACAATGCAAACAATGCACGGCCATGTACCACAACGACTGGCATAATATGCGATGCAGGTATGCCGGATGCAACATGCAGGTTTATGATGCGACAGATCTCGGTAATACCCATATTGATTTCTTTGATAGCCGAGTCTTTATTGTTTGCGGTCAATTCAAACAAAAGTTTATAATTGATATTTGGGTCAGGAATTTCAGTGGGATTGCTTACTGGAAAAATACCAGACCATTGACCAGCGTTGATAAAAGGATAAACCATCTTGGCTTCCAACTTTGCCATTTTTATGGAATCTTCCTTTTCTTTTTCACGGTTATCCTTGGTGGTAGATTGGGCCTCCAAAAAGGAAAAACCAACTAACAGCATTATAGAGAATAGTACTCTTTTCATATTTGCTTATTTTATGGGAAGTTATGCTTTTGGGATATAAAAACAATGTTAGGTGTAATTAACTTTTCATGACAACGGAACAAAGTAGGCTTAAGCTCCTTACCTTACTAGAGCCTCCATCCAGAAAACGGACAAAACCGCAATTGAAACAATGAGTTTATTATGCTTAGGCCATATCCTAGAATCTTAGAGGGTCGTATTTGCAACTTTTTTGGAGGGAAATGGTCTTATTAATTAATAATTGTTTTTAACGTGTTGTGCTATTAAAAAATACTTTAGCCGATGTTGAACCTATCAAGGAA
>JAFDYF010000004.1 GCA_018267575.1 Bacteroidota bacterium | reverse complement strand
GAAAAAAAAGATATTCAGCTGAATATCTTCGATTTATAACGCAACGCTAGTGAAAAATGCTAAAAAATAACTACTCTTTTTTATCAAAACTGCTCCATCGCTTTTATCTGGGCAATCCATTGATTTCAGAAACCAGCTTTGAGATGGAAAAGGCCTTGCACGGTAAAGCGACCAAAAACCTTGAACTGAATGAAATTGTTTTTATTAGCGGTTTGGCAAGGGCTGGTACCACGGCTTTGTTCAACCAACTATATAATACCAATGAATTTGCTAGCCTCAAATATTCGGATATGCCTTTTTTATTGATGCCCAACGGTTGGAAAAAATTCAATCGGGCTCAAAAAACGGAAATGCACGAGAGAGCTCATCAGGATGGTATCCAAATCAGCTCGGAAAGTCCAGAAGCTTTCGATGAATACTTCTGGAAGGTGTTACTGAAAAACAGCTATATCAAAAAAGAGTTTTTGGTAACGCAATCTATCGATGATAGAAAATTGTCAGAGTATCTGCAATACATCAAGCTGGTTTGTCTTGCCAATGGAAAGAAAAACTATCTATCAAAAAACAACAATAATATTTTAAGGCTCCCTTCTATTAAAAAGGGTTTTCCCAATTCCAAAATTCTGTTGTTGTATAGAAACCCTTTGGATCATGCAAAATCGCTTATGAAACAGCATCTCCAATTTATTTCGATCCAAAAAAAGGATGATTTTGCACTGAGTTATTTCAATTATCTGGGGCATCATGAGTTTGGACTAAACCATAAGCCATTTTATTTACAGGAAGGCTGTATGGACGAATTAAAAAAATTTCGGCCGGATGAATTAAATTATTGGCTCCTCATTTGGAGAAATTATTACCAATTTTTACTCGATGGGCCTGTGGGCCAAACAATGCTGATTTCCTTTGATGATATATGCAAACGACCAGAAACAATTGCCCAGTTTCTGAACAGCAGGATAAAGTTGGATTCAAGAATCCAGGCAGCAGATAAATTTGAACCTGCCCCACATGCCGATTATCCCTATGAGCAAAGTGTTTTGGATGAATGTAATTTTTTGTACTCAAAACTAAATTCAAAAAGATCCTATATTCATTAGTATTTGGGTATTCGCAAAATCAAAAATATTTCATGGCAGCAAACAAACTGAAATTTGACTTTACCATAAAACCAGAAGATAGAAAAATAAGACTGAAACAGCGACCTCAACTCATCTGGTTCACTGGTTTATCTGCCAGTGGCAAATCCAGCCTTGCGAATGCTTTGGAAGTAAAATTGTTCCAAGCAGGGTTTCATACTTATATTTTAGATGGAGACAATTTAAGGAATGGAATCAATAAAGGCTTGGGCTTTTCCGCTGGAGACCGCCGAGAAAACCTACGTCGGGCTGCCGAAATCGCCAACCTCTTCCTTCAAGCTGGTATCATTGTGATTGGTGCTTTTGTTTCACCTTTCACAAAAGATCGGGAAATGATTAAGGAAATTGTGGGCGAGGAAAATTTTATAGAACTCTATGTGTGTACGCCCATCGAAGTGTGCGAACAGCGTGATCAGAAAGGTCTTTATAAAAAAGCAAGGGCTGGAGAAATAAAAGATTTTACTGGCATCGGTTCTCCCTATGAAACCCCAGTAAAACCCTTTTGCAAAGTGGACAGTAGTTTCGAGTCAGTTGATAAGATTATCAATGATATTTTCCCTTTGTTAGCCAAAAGATTGGATGGCTCCCAAAATCATTTTTGAAACTTCACTCATTGCGGAAATTTTAAAAATCACTAGTGCATTATTAGCTATTCAATGGGATTAGATAAAAGCCGACAAGAATATTCCTTGTCGGCCTTTAGTAACTCAATTAATCGACGGCAATTACCTTTTTCACAGCTTCTTTCCCTGGAACAATGGGCATACTCACCTGCAGAACACCATCTACATATTTAGCGGAGATTTTTTGCATGTCCACACTTTCATCGAGTGCGAAAGAACGTTGAAAGCCACCGCGGCTATATTCCCTTATTACCCATTCCGGTCTTGTAAACCCCACGGGCGGGGTATAGGAAACAGTCAGTTCGTTACCCTTCACATCCAAATGAAAGTGCTCTTTAATTCTTCCGGGGGCAAACAGAAGCATTTCAAAACTGTTTGCTGTTCTATACACATTTACGGCTGCCCTTTGCATTGAACGGTGAAGCAAGTGCCGTTGCCTGCCACCATAATGTTCGCCTTTTGCGGCGCATGACTGATTGTAGTCCATGGTTTTGTTTTATAAAATGAAAAAATACTATTACCAATTGAATGACGATTCAATAATGATTATATTTTAATTTCAATCTAATTAAGTTATAAGTGTCTTTCTACTCCCATCAACCCAAGTGATAAGGATTGTATTCTATTCAAAATCAAGTATTCCCTATAGAGTTGGTCAAACGGAATTCATGGGTGGCTTTTCTCAATTATCAATTTTGCCTTACCTTGTAAAAAAATAAACACATGAGCAATATTGAGCCCGAGGTAAAAGTTTTTTTTAAAACCATTGTTTCATCAGTGTTCTTAGGACTGTTTTGGCTCATGCTCAACCTAACCTTGGGTATTTATTTTGGGCTGCTTTTTATTAAGGGGAATATCTCAATCGGGAATATTGTTTATTATCTTTTTGCGTTGTCAAGTTTTGTCTTTTTGATCCGCTATTATATTAAGGCATGGAAAAAGAAGTTTCCGCATGGATAATATGAATGCAATCATAATTTTTTAGTTTTCGAATTAGTGACAACAAATACTAAATCAACTAAATTGAAAAAAGCATTACTGCCCCTTTTATTAATCCTTTATCTACATACCAATGCCAATATAGTTCGTATTGGAAATGGAACGGGCAAAATCTCCAAAATATCTATGCAAGGGCTTCGCCATGGCGATACGCTTGCGATAACTGCAGGCACTTACACGGGCGGCGAATTTGGTAACCTGCACGACATTACAATCATCAACTATGGCGGGTTAGTAACTTTTACTGGCAGTTGGAACATTGGGGGTCAATGGTCCGGTGGTACTTTTTTTTACAATGTGGTTTTCTCTGGAAGTGGTTCAAGTGAGTTTTATGGTTTCGTGTTTAGAGGAATAGCTGGCAATGTGATTGATTGCAACCTTCCCACAAACGCTAGACCGGGCATGTATGGTTTGAGGTTCGAGCGCATGAGATTTATCAATACCGGTGTTTGCTTCAACCTCTATGGTAATCGCGTGGTGTATGATGGAACGGATGCTACTTTCAAACTTCGCAATTCATCGTTCCGTTATATCAAATGTGATACCACGGAGCAGTTAGTAAATGCAGCCGCTTTCCCAAATCAGGGCTTGCTAGATTCAATCGACATTCACCATTGTATAGTTAACCAATGCCAGACTGATGGCGTGGTTGTGGCAGGCTCCCTGTTCAGATTCAACATACACGACAATGTGTTTAGGTTCAATGGAAACCAGCCAGGTAGCACTGATATTGGTAATTTTTTTTTATTGGGGAATGGACAATTGCACAACAACTATATGTATGGCGGCCGCGGCTATATTACAAGGCTTATTGTTGCTAGCCTAGGCCCTACAATAACAGAAACATATATCTACAACAATATCCAGCTTGCAACTTCCATTTATGGAGGCGTTGACATCAGAGGCAACTCTTCCAACTATAACGGTAGCCCATATGTTACGAATGGCAATGTGCATATCATCAACAATACAATAGGTAATAAATCCGCAGCAAACCAATATACAAATGCCATACTAGTGCTATACCCAATGGCTGGCCATGTAGAGTTAAAGAACAATCTTGCTTTCAATACCTACCAATCACAACCCAATGATGACCATATTATAATGAATTTTAGTGGTGGCAACCAACCCCTGGTTTCCAATAACCGATATTACGATTCGTTACAAATTTTAGGTACTGTTCTGGCAGATACCAACCTGTTTTGCGAGTTGGCTTCCGAATCATCATTGATTGGAGCAGGCATCTACTTCCCAAATATTCATACTGATTTTAAGGATAGTGCAAGACCTAACCCTCCAAGCATTGGTGCTCAGGATATAGGTAATCTAAAAAAAATGCCAGCAAAACGAAATTTGAAAAAAGCGGTTTCCTTCAAAAACCTGATGGTTATTTTTGGCACTGCGAGTTTGGCAATGCTTATCTTCCTTTATTACAAAAAATCAAAAAAAAAGTCTTCTCACTAATTACTTCTTTAAAATAGAATTGAGATTGTCTTTTATAAATCGCTTTTTATTTCTGGTACTACCAGTTATTTCCTCACTTTAATTTTTGCTCACTGAGAAAGCGAAAATTATTATCAGCTCCTAAAAAGACTAACTCGAATGGTCTGTTACTATAAACCACCTACCATTCATTTTCCTGAATAATAGTGTATAAAAGCCTCCAATATCACCTACTGTTCTTTTCAAAAACCATTTACCTGTTACAAAAGCATATTCGGGCGAGAGTTTTTTTACACTTATCAAAGTAAAAAATAATTTACCCATTTTGGAAGTATCACTATAGGTTGCCTTATAATTATTCAGGGTATTTGTATAGCCATAGGTGATGCCACCATGACCAATAAAAGTGAGGGAGTCATTATCCCAATAGCTTCTCATGAAATCTTCAATGCTGCCACGGTTCCAGGCCTCAGTTTGTTTTGCCATCAATTTTCGGATTGCTTGCTCATCCTTGGATTGTGCATGGAGTATAAAACTTCCGACCAATAGTAAGAATGAAAAGGGGATTTTTTTCATGTTCGTTTATTTTATCTGAAATTAAGTAAAAGAGATTATAGTATACGGTTTTGATTATGCGGTTAAAAGTTAGATAATTTATAACTGCTTTTTTAAACATCAAATATCTTTACGTCCTTTGTTGTTATTGCATTTTTATGAAAAAAATATACTGCCTTTCCACCTGTAGTACCTGCAACCAAATATTAAAAGAGGTCGATGCCAAAGGAAATGGCTTCGAACTACAGGACATCAAAACAGAAAAGATAACCCCCTCTCAATTGGAAGAGATGAAAAAGATGGCCGGGTCTTATGAAGCACTATTCAGTAGGCGTGCCCTAAAGTACAAAGCACTTGGGTTGAAAGATAAAAAATTGACTGAAAAGGATTACCGTGATTTTATATTGGACGAATATACTTTTCTAAAAAGACCGGTTGCTATCCTAAACAACAAGATTTTTATTGGCAGTGAAAAGAAAACCGTCGAGGAATTGAAAAAAGCAGTAAAATAAACGAGGGGTTCGGCCACTGATGCACTGATTTATGATTATGAATTATTAGCCACTGATTCACTGAGCAGGACAATAAAATTTGTTGAAACCATCAATCATATAATCAGTGGCATACTCTCTTTTGCCACTGATGCACTGATTGATATAATCAAGAAGCCATCATAAAATATTCATTGAATCAGTGGCATTCCTTTTTTAGCCACTGATTCAATGATTAGTATTCTTTGTGTTCATTTCTCTGTGTACCCTGCGACCCGCGTGAAAATCATTTACTCTACAATCCGCAGCTTGGCATAATTAAGCATAATTTTTTTCTCGCCATTTAGATCAAACTTGACGGTGGCGATGGGATTATGCGCACTACCCTCCATCTTCATCACTTCGCCGAAACCAAATTTTTGGTGTTCCACTTTTTGTCCGGCTTGCAAGTTGCTAGTATCGCTTGCCACAAAATTTTCCGAAGGCACATGTGCCACTGGCTGGATATTGCGTGATGTGGGTGTTAGATAGGAAGGCTTTGAATTGGATGGTTTTTTATCACTGGTACTCGATTGCCCAAAACCTCGGTTCATCCGCTCAAAAGCAGAACCAGCTTGCCAACCATTGTTGGTTTGGTTTCTCGCTCCACCCCCGGCAAAGCTCCGATCTAAATATTGTTCGGGAATTTCTTCAATAAAACGGCTTGGTTCGTTTTGCACGATACTGCCAAAACGGTAACGTGTATTCGCATAAGTGATCCAAAGTTTCTTTTTGGACCGGGTGATCACCACATAAAACAGTCGGCGCTCTTCTTCCAGCTCTTCCCTAGTATTGATGGACATGGCATTGGGGAAAAGCATTTCTTCCAACCCCGCAGCAAACACACAGGAAAACTCCAAACCCTTTGCCGCATGAATAGTCATGAGTTTCACGGTATCTGCATTGGGATCTTTTTCATCAGCATCAGTGAGTAAAGTAATCTGTTGCAGATAGGAGCCAAGGCTTACCGTTCCAATATCCACTTTAGGGGGAGTGCTAGATACTCCCTCTCCCATCCCTTCTGGGGCAGTAGGTTCTGGAATGATGACAATCCCATCCTCATCAATCAGAGAGCGGTTCTGTGAATCATCAACCCATTGCTTTACGGAGTTCAACAATTCTTGGATATTTTCAAACCTTGCTAAACCTTCGGTGGTTTTATCGTTGAAAAGCTCTTTTACAATATTTGTCTGCTTGCCTACATGCATAGCCACTTCATAAGCATTCTTGTGCTGAAGCATGCTGGCAAAACTTTTGATCATCAGCACAAAATTATCGATGGCTTCCAAGGTGCCGCCTTTATAGCCAAACATCTGTGCATTTTCCAATACCTCCCACATAGAGATATTGTTATTGTTGGCATTCAAAATAGCTTTGTCAACGGAAGTTTTACCAATACCACGGACCGGAAAATTGATAATACGTTTCAGCGCTTCCTCATCCTTCGGATTGATGATAATGCGCAAGTAAGCAATAAAATCTTTTATTTCCTTTCGTTGATAAAAACTCATGCCCCCATAAATAGTATAGGGGATGGCCATGCGCCGAAGGCTTTCTTCGAATGCACGGCTTTGCGCATTGGTTCGGTAAAGAATAGCAAAATCTTTATTGTTGAAATGGTTGCGGAGTTTTTGTTCCTGAATGGTATCTGCTACAAATTTTCCTTCCTCATTGTCTGTGAGCGTACGTACCAGTTTTATTTTTTCGCCCTCGGCATTTTCGGTGAACAGTCTTTTCTCAATCTGTCCCTTATTATTACTGATTACCTCATTGGCAACGTGCAGGATATTTTGTGTGCTGCGATAGTTCTGTTCCAGCTTGATCACTTTCACATCGTCATAATCCTTTTGGAACTGTAATATATTTTGGATGGTTGCCCCACGAAAACTATAAATACTTTGTGCATCATCGCCCACCACGCAAACATTCTCGTGCATAGCCCCCAATAATTTGATCACTTCATACTGCGCTGGGTTGGTATCTTGATACTCATCAATCAGGATATATCTGAATTTGCGTTGGTACTTGCTCAGCGATTCAGGGAACTGCTTAAGCAGTTCATAAAATTTCAGAAGCAGGTCATCGAAATCCATCGCACCGTTCTTGAAACAGCGCTTTACATAAGCATTATAGATTTGTGCCAATGCAGGGCGCTGACTGCGCATGTCCTCCTGCTGGATGGCATAATCATTGGCATATTCGGTCGGATTTACCAATGCATTTTTGGCACTGCTGATCCGGTTGTACACAGTGGAAGGTTTATAATGTTTATCGTCGAGGTTCAGTTCGTTCACCACGGTCTTGATCACACTTTTGGCATCATCGGTATCGTAGATGGTGAAATTGTTTGGATAACCCAATTTAGGCGCTTCGGTACGAAGAATGCGTGCAAACACACTATGGAAAGTGCCGATATAAAGGTTGCGGGCTTCGGTGTTGCCAAGGGTTTTTTCCACCCTTTCCTTCATTTCCTTAGCCGCTTTATTCGTAAAAGTTAGCGCTAATATATTAAAGGAGTCCACCCCATTGGAAATCAGGTGGGCAATTCGGGTGGTGAGTACTTTTGTTTTCCCACTTCCTGCCCCGGCCACAATCATCAGGGGGCCATCCATATGGGTAGCGGCTTCGCGTTGGGGACCGTTCAGTTCTTTCAAAAAATCATGCATGCGTGCAATTTACGAAGAGGCAGAAATATTTACGATTTTAGATTTGCAGATACGATTTCTTTGATGCAAAATCTCCTGATTGCCTTTTATAATTCAAGAATAGCTTTGCAAATTTTAGGGACTTTTCTTGTTAACGTCAAATTGTATAAAGAAAATGTTGAAGTAGCTGAAATCAGTTCCAATAGAAAGTCCTTTTTTTGTTTATTTTAATGTGACTATAGAAAAATGAATTCATTTAATTTTATACAGGAATTGAAAAAACCAAATGCAGCAAAGAAAAAAAATAACGGTACCAGACAATACCGCTGTGAGAACAGCTCTATGGAGGGCTTTGCATATGCAAGTGGACGCAAAACCCTTTATACTTGAAGATGAAGTAGGGCTGAAACTGATTGCACCACCAGAAGGCTGGCAGCAGAGGCCAGATATGAAATTTACCAAACGTATTCGAGCCTCTATTATAGCCCGTGCTAGATTTATTGAGGACCTCATTATCGAACAAAGCAAAAAAGGGATTGGTCAGTATGTGATACTTGGTGCCGGGCTTGATACATTTGTACAACGCCGACCAGATATTGCTTCCAAACTGCAGGTATATGAAATTGACCAAGCCGAAACATTGGCTTGGAAACAACAAAGATTGATTGAACTAGGTTATGGCCTGCCAACCTATTTACATTTTGTGCCAGTTGATTTTGAAAATTCTTCTTGGTGGGAAGCATTATTGGCGGGAGGCTTTAATCATAAAAAGCCGGCTGTTCTTGTCTGTACAGGGGTTAGCTTGTATCTTACCAAAAAAGCAATTATTTCTACGTTAAATGATATTGCATCGTTGGCTTCCGGTTCAATATTGGCAATGACCTTTTACCTGCCTATAGAATTATTGGATGAAATAGATAAGCCCATGCAGGAAATCGGGGAGAAAGGAGCCCGTGATGCAGGAACCCCATTCATCAGTTTTTTTACAGAGGATGAAATATTGGGCATGGCAAAAAATGCTGGTTTTAAAGAAGCGAAAACAATATCCACCAAAGACATGGAAGAATATTATTTTAAGGGCAGGACGGATCAACTTCTACCCGCAAGCGGCGAAGTATTCCTATTAGCAACAACATAGAAAAAATAAACAACCAGCAAATGAATCCTAAAGTTGATTTTTATTTTGAGAAAGGGAAAAAATGGCAGGAAGAGTTTACAAAGTTGAGAGCCATCATCCTCGACTGTGGTCTTAACGAAGAATTGAAATGGGGCCATCCTTGTTATACATACGGTAAAGCCAATATTGTTTTAATGCATGGTTTTAAAGAATACTGTGCCCTTTTGTTTTTCAAAGGCGCTTTGCTAAACAATAAAAAAGGCATCCTCATCCAACAGACGGAAAATGTTCAGGCTGCCCGCCAAATCCGGTTCACGAATGTTCAGGAAATAGTGAAGCTGCAGGCTATTTTGAAAGCCTATATCTATGAGGCTATTGAAGTGGAAAAAGCAGGTTTGAAAGTGGAGCTTAAAAAGACCCCCGACTACAAGGTTCCTGAAGAATTTCAGGTTAAACTAGATAAAAGCGCTGCATTGAAAAAAGCATTTGCCGCATTGACACCAGGCAGGCAAAGAGCCTATCTTTTTTATTTTTCTACTCCCAAACAATCCAAGACCCGTGAAGCAAGGGTTGAAAAATATATTAAGCAAATCCTCAGTGGAAAAGGGTTGGATGATTGATAATCTATCCTGAACAAAGCAAATATGACCAAGAAATCTGAAAATAAAAGAGCATGGTTACCAAAACAACAGGAAGAATTGTTTAGCATACTAAAAACTCGTTTTGGTAAAAATATGCAGCGCCATCAAGGTCTCGAATGGGCTCCGGTACAAGCCAAGTTAGAGAGGGATCCTGAAAAATGTTGGTCGCTCAATGAAATGGAAAGAACGGGTGGTGAACCAGATATCGTCGGCTTTGATAAAAAAACAGGCGAATTCATTTTTTACGATTGTTCTGCCGAAACCCCTGAAGAACGCAGAAGCATCTGTTACGACAGAGAGGCATTGGATTCCAGAAAAGAATATAAGCCCGAGGGCAGTGCCATGGATATGGCAGCTGCAATGGGCATCGAAATGTTGACGGAAGAGCAATACCGTACGCTGCAGAAACTTGGTGAGTTTGACACAAAAACATCTAGCTGGATAATAACCCCTCCTGATATCAGGAAACTGGGTGGTGCCCTTTTTGCCGACCGCCGTTACAACACTGTTTTTGTCTACCACAATGGTGCATCCTCCTATTATGCAGCAAGAGGCTTCCGCGGCTCGCTAAGAGTTTGACTTTGATATTGGGTTGACAATTGATGCCTTAAGACCTATCCATGGCTATTTATTTTACCTGACCAATTTTGAAGGTCGTTTTAGTGCCAAATTGGTATAGTACTCAATAAAGTTGGACCAAATACTTGATTTTGAATAATGAAGAATGAATCCAATTTTCAGAAAATCACCAATTCCCACAGTGCCCGTTGGAATCAAATCAAGATCTTTTGTTAACGCGGGGTTAATGCAACTTGATTTCTTTACCATCTTCCGTTTTTTATCCAATTTACCGCCACTTTTAAGCAGAAACAAAGTTTAAACATTTGTATCCCATGGTTCGATTTTAGGGATAAAATTTTTCATAGGTCAGTTAGGAGTAACAATGCACCCCTTCAGGGGTGCTTGTTTTTTTAGATAGTCACACATCAATTCCTCTTACCTTTTTTTGGGAGTGTCAATATATCTTTGTATTATTCGGTTTTTAGCTAAGGTGTTTCGCTATACATGGGAAAGAAATTAACTCATCTTAAAAGGCACAATCATTTCAAAGGCTGGGATATTCACTTCAAAAATTTTTTTTGTCTGTACATTTTCCATAGTGTAAGTGCCATACATTTTGCCCATCTCGGTTCTGAGATTACAGCCACTCACATATTGGTAACGTTCATCCGGATTTAAAGTGGGCTGAACACCAACAACACCTTCCCCTTCTACCTCACGGTAAGTGCCATTACTATCAAAAATATGCCAATGGCGGCGTTGCAGTTTTACGGGAAAATGGTTATGATTTTCCAAAGTAATACGATAAGCAAACATATATTCCCCAGACATGGGGTTGCTATAATCGGGTTGGTAAAATGTTTCCACGCTCACTTCTACGCCTTCAGAGATTTTGCTAACCATGAAAACAAATTTCAATAAAAATAATTAAAATGGTCCGTTGTTTATAGGTTTATTTAAAAATTTAATGATTCAATTGAGTTTCTGGCCTATTTTTACGCGTCTTTTATTTGAGTCCATTTATTTGACAAAATAAACAATCAAAATGAAAATAGCAGTAGCAAAAGGAGATGGCATTGGCCCTGAAATCATGCAAGCGGTACTGGATATTTTTCAGGCCAACAAAGTACCCCTGGAGTATGAATTTGTGGATATGGGAAAATGGGTGTTTGACAAGGGCTTTTCCAATGGCATGACCCCTGAAGCACAGCATACGATTGAAGAATTAGGTCTCTTATTTAAGGGCCCGATGGAAACCCCAAAGGGAAAAGGGGTGAAAAGTGTGAACGTAACGGCCCGTAAAACTTGGAACACTTATGCCAACAAAAGGGTTTTCCAAACCCTGCATGGAGTGGACACGGTTTTCTCCAAAGCCGGCATCCCCATCGACATTACTATTGTCCGCGAAAATATTGAAGATACCTATGGCGGTATCGAGCATATGCCCACACACGATGTGGCTTTGAGCCGCCGTTTTATTACCCGCCCAGGAAGTTTGCAGGTAATAAAATATGCTTTTGAAATGGCCAAGAAAAAAGGCACCAAAAGGATAACCTGTGGCCATAAAGCGAATATCATGAAGCTTACCGATGGTTTGTTCTTGGAATGCTTTTATGAGGTTGCCAAGGAATATCCTGAACTGAAATCAGATGATGTGATTGTGGATGATCTATGCATGAAACTGGTGACACGGCCCGACACTTTCGATGTGGTAGTGCTGACCAACTTACAAGGCGATATCGTGTCCGACCTTTGTGCCGGACTGGTGGGTGGTTTGGGCTTTGCTCCTTCTGCAAATATTGGCGACCATATTTCTATATTCGAAGCTGTGCATGGCACTGCTCCAGATATTGCTGGTAAAAATATTGCCAACCCTACCGCATTGCTGCTGAGTGGGATCGCCATGCTGCGTCACCTAGGGTTGATGGAAAATGCGGCCATCATAGAGAATTCTTTACTTTATACTTTGGAAAGTGCTGTGCATACAGGTGATTTTGGAGATAAAAATATCCCCGCTGTGAACACCAGCAAATTTGCAGAAACCATAATTGCCAATTTTGGTAAAACTCCGGTACAGGGCGCCAAGCCAATATTGCCAAATATGCCAGTGACCACTACCCTTTTCAAATTGGACCAAAATGCCATGATGGTATCCAAGGAAATGCAGAACGAAAAAATCAATGGGGTGGATATGTTTATTGCTAGTGCGGAACAGCCTGAATATATTGCCAAAAAATGCCAGCGACATGCGGGTGTAAAATTCAATCTTGTTAGTATTAGCAACCGGGGCACACAGGTATGGCCAACCGGTTCTGTTTATACCAATTTGGTAAACGAATACAATGTTCGCTTTGAAAGTATTGACGGCGAGTTGAACCAACAGGATGTGATTGGTCTTTATGTGAGCCTAAGTGGCGATTTCAAAATTTGCTCATTGGAATTGCTGAACCTTTGGGGAGAAAAGAAAGCATATTCACTGGCACAGGGGCAGTAATGTGCCGGGAGTTTTATTGGTTGTATTGGAATTAGTAATTGGGAATTAGGCTCAAGAGGTTGAAATGTTGATTAATTAATAAGTTGGGACCGCCTTACTCCTTCTACCTTTCACCCTTCGGCCCTTCATTGTCCCTTTGTATCCTCCGTGCCCTTTGTGTGAAACCTTTCTCTCGCAAAGACGCGAAGGCACAAAGGAGGAGTTGATGGTTGAGATGGAATTGGGAGATGCTAAACGAGGAATTTGTAATTGGGAATTAGGGTGACCAAGCTGATAGGTTGATAAGTTGGATCTACGTTCAGCCTTAAACCTTACACCCTATGCCTTCTACCTCATTTTAGTTAGTGGCTATAAATGAAGTTGAGAGTTTGCGCTTTGCGTTCAGCCTTCAGCATTTCGTTTTATGCCTTATGCCCTACGCCTTCAACCCTATACCCTGAATCATAAGCCCATCTTCGAAAGCATCACCAATATAACCACTCCTAACACAACAAAGGCGAACAGGGTTTTAAAATGGATGGAACCATATAGTTTTTCTTTTTCTTCCTGTTCTTTCATTCTTGCCCGCACATAGAGCACAAAGGTCAGTATCGAGGTCAATCCCGTTAAAACAGCCAATAGAATAAAGAAATGCAACAAGGGTCATATTTTTTTTGAAGAAGTAAATCCGTTCTTTAGAAGCCATTGCAATACTTTTTCCCGTTGATCCCCCTGTACAATAATCTCCCCATCCTTTGCCGAGCCACCAGTACCACAGAATGATTTCAATTTCTTGCCAAGATCTTCTATATCTTCCTCCTTACCGACAAACCCTTCTATCAAGGTCACCGCTTTTCCCGCACGATGTTTGGTATCCAGTCTGATCCTCAACTTTTGTTGCTTGGGCAAAATGGTTTCCAAGTTCTCCTGTTCCTCCTCAAATTTAAACCCCGGGTCAGTGCTGAAAACAAAACCGTTTTTATCCGGCTTATTTTTTTTACTCATCAGAAATGAAATTTGCGTTTATGATTACCTAAGCTTGCTTATTCAATGATTACTGCCTTCAGGCTCAGGTCCAAGCTCTTTGCCTGATGGATCAGTGCGCCAATGCTGATATAGTCAACACCCGTTTTTGCATAGTCCACAATATTGTCCAGGTTAATACCACCACTGGCTTCTGTTTCATATTTCCCTTGGATGATCTCTAGTGCTTCCGCAATCTGTATGGGCGAAAAATTATCCAACATAATGCGCTGAATATTTCCCAAGGCCATCACTTTTCTTACATCCTCTAAATTTCTGGTCTCGACCTCAATCTGTAGCCCTGGCTTTTTCGTCTGAACATAAGTGTTAGCCATGCCAATGGCTTTTTCAATACCGCCGCAGTAATCGATATGGTTATCCTTGAGCATGATCATATCATATAAGCCAAAGCGATGGTTCATGCCACCGCCAATGCGCACGGCTTCTTTTTCCAGCAAGCGGAAATTGGGGGTTGTTTTGCGTGTATCGAGGATTTTGGTTTTAAACCCATTGATCTTTTCTACATATTGATGGGTGAGTGTAGCAATCCCGCTCATGCGCTGCATACAGTTCAACACCAATCTTTCACATTCCAGAATGGTATGTACCAGCGCTGTTACTTCAAAAGCTTTCTCACCAGCTTCCATGGTATCGCCATCTTTTTTGAATGCGACAAAGCTAGCAGCGGGTTCTTTTTTCCTGAATATTTTTTCTGCAATGGCAATGCCTGCCAAAATCCCAGCCTGTTTGATTTTGAGTACCGCTTTACCCTTGGCATCTGCTGCAATACAGGATAGGGTGGAATGATCCCCATCACCAATATCTTCTTTCAATGCGGCATCCACTAGAATATCCAACTGTTGATCAAAATTGAGCATCCGGCAAAACTAAGCAAGAATGGGGAACTAAATAAAAGGCTGGTGTTGAATTGAGGGAATATGCGGTTATCAAAAGGAGTTGAAAACAGATCAACGATTTATTCCACTGGCTGAAACCTGATTTCCTGTAAAAATTGTTTATCGCCTTTGAGCCGCATGAACAATACCGTTCTGAAATCGCCATTTTTTGTTTTTAGTATGCCGATACAAAATTCGGAACCGCCATTCTCACCCTTATGCTTAACCTCAAAAGTCTCTACCCCATTGGTTGTAAAAAAATCGCGGATAATCATTTCAGCCTGGGTTTTACTGTAAGTATCCGCTTTGTCGGGCAAACTAATATCAACCCGATTGTCCAGATATCTGGAAAGCTGTGCCGCATTACCAGAGCGCATGGCCACAGCAACCTCATCAATCGAGAAAGCAGGCTTAAAGGATAAGAGGGCGATGGTAGCCACAATGGCTAAAGCCCTTTGTACGCGTTTCATGGTAAATTAGTTGTCGTTTTACCATCTTAATCCCAAAAATATGCCAAAGTGTTTTTCACAAGGAAAAATACAGGTAGTCAAGCCAATACTCACTAACTTTGCAGCGCAAAAACACGCTATTCAACAATACATTTATGGCTATCAAAAAAGCAATGCTCGTTATTATGGACGGATGGGGACTGGGCAAAGTGGCATCTTCGGATGCGATCCAGCACGCCAAAACCCCTTTTGTAAGCTCATTATATAGCAAATACCCCAATAGCACCTTGGTGACCTGTGGCGAAGCCGTTGGGCTGCCTGATGGCCAGATGGGAAATTCCGAAGTTGGGCATTTGAATCTCGGAGCGGGAAGGATTGTGTACCAAGAACTGCAGCGCATCAATGTGGCGGTGCGTGATGGCTCTTTTGCCAAAAACAAAACTTTGTTGGACGCCATCCAGTTTGCAAAAACAAACAACAAGCCCCTGCACTTGCTTGGGCTAGTGAGCAATGGCGGTGTGCATTCCCATATCAACCACTTGAAAGCAATCATTGATATCTGCCAACATGAAAAATTAGACCAAGTATTCATTCATGCTTTTATGGATGGCCGGGATACCGATCCCAAAAGCGGCCTGGGTTTTATCACCGAGCTTCAGCAACACCTGAACACCCGTATTGGCAAAATTGCAACGGTAAGCGGCCGTTATTATGCAATGGACCGCGATAAACGCTGGGAGCGGGTGAAGCTCGCCTATGATGCCATGGTGAAGGGGGTTGGGGAAAAATCCAACAATCCGATTGCTGCAGTAGAGCAGTCTTACGCAAAAAATGTGACGGACGAGTTTATACTGCCCACTGTGATTGTTGACAACCAGCAACAACCACTCGCTACCATCAAAGATGGCGATGTGGCCATCTGTTTCAATTTCCGCACAGACCGCTGTCGCGAGATTACCGAAGTATTAACGCAGATGGATATCCCAGAACAGGGGATGAAAAAATTGTCCCTACATTATACCACGATGACCCAATATGACCATTCTTTCAAAAATGTGCATGTCATTTTCGAAAACGACGACTTAAAAAATACTTTGGGGGAAATTCTTTCAAAAAATGGGCTCAAACAGATACGCATTGCCGAAACAGAGAAATACCCACATGTATCTTTCTTTTTCAGTGGTGGTAGGGAAAAGCCTTTCGATGGTGAAAAAAGAATTATGATCCCTTCGCCGAAAGTGGCGACCTATGACCTAAAACCAGAAATGAGCGCCGAGGAAGTGACGGATGCCATTGTACCAGAAATAGAAAGTAAATCGGCTGATTTTATATGCCTAAATTTTGCCAATGCCGATATGGTAGGCCATACCGGCATCTGGGAAGCCGCTATCAAAGCCGTGGAAACCGTGGACAAATGCGTGGAGCGTGTGGTAACCGCCGCCCTAAAAAATGATTATGTTGTCTTTCTTACTGCCGATCATGGCAATGCCGACTTTCTGATCAATGAAGACGGCTCACCCAATACAGCACATAGCTTGAACCTAGTTCCCCTCTTTGTGATTGACAAGGATTGGAAAGGAACCCTGAAAGCTGGCAAGCTGGGTGATATTGCCCCCAGTATCCTGACCATGATGGGGCTAGAAATTCCCAGTGAAATGAATGGCGATGTATTGGTTGATTAGTTGATAGGTTGGAAGGTTGAGAAGAATCCAACTTTAGGTTACCCCACCTATCAAAATTCAACTTATAAGCCTATTAACTTATTAACCTTTCATTTTTTTCCTTCCAAGCAGCTATTACATTTAAAAATTGTCTAAATTACAGGGCAACTAAACGGTTCAAATGACCGAGGAAGCCATATTTCAAGGCTGTTTAAAAAATCAGGCTAGCGCACAGCGGGAATTATACAATCGGTATAGCCCTAAAATGCTTGCAGTCTGTTACCGGTTTGCCCACAATCGCGAAGACGCTGAGGACATGCTGCAGGAGGTTTTCATAAAAATCTTCTCGCAGATTCACACGTTCCAGAATAAAGGCGCTTTTGAAGGGTGGATCAGGCGTATTACTGTACATACCTGCATTAACCACCTGAAAAAGAACAAGCGTTTCAATGAAAGTGTGGATATCATATATGCCAGCAGTGTTCAGGTAAGAGAAGAAAGTGTGCCTTCCATCGTGCAGGCAAAGCAAGTGGTTGAATGCATACGTTTATTGCCAATAGGATATAGAACCGTTTTGAACTTATATGCAATTGAAGGCTATTCTCATAAAGAAATTGGTGAGATGCTGGAAATTGAAGAAAGTACCAGCCGCTCCCAGTACACACGTGCTAGGCAAATGCTGGAAGAAATTTTGATAAAGAAGAGGATCATCCAAAAAGAGAAAGAAAAGAAGGGATGGTTGGCTTCGTTCAGATAAGCAGTATCCAATATCATTGAAAGACACTACCAAAATTTATTTCAATGGAGAAGAATTTCTATAATGACGAATTCGAGGAATTCATCAAACAGAAGTCGGGCCAATATAAGATGTACCCGTCCGACAAAGTTTGGAAGAATATCCACAGTTCGTTACATACCCGCCGAAAATGGTTTATCGCGGGCATGTTCTCCTTAATCACTGGGATTTTATTTTTTGCTGGCAAAGGTCTGATAGCTCCCACTCCACAGCATGCTACTATTAAAAAATTGGCTGAAAGTGCTGCGAATAACAGCAGTGCCACAAACAACAATATTAGCCCCGACAAAAAGATGGAGCCAGTTGTTTCCATTACACCCGCTTTTACCGAATACAAAGTGCCAATTGAAAAAGCAGGAAGTAACCATGTTAGCTTCCTGAATATAGATTCCATGAGCAATGTGTTGGCAAGTGCAAATGAAATCTTAGCCAATAGCCCTGTTGAGTACAATATGGCAGAATCATCCACTGAAGACAGACCCATCAGTTATTGGACTGCCAATGCAAGCACCATCAGCGTAGCAGATAATGCTACTGTGGCAAACGACCCCAAAGAAATTGAAAATAACGACTCAATACAGGAGAGCCCCATACATTCATTAGCGATGGCAGATAAGGAAGACCTGAAAAAAATTGGCTTACTGGAAAACTATGCCCCCTATCAAATGGCTTCGCCCAAAAAATTAAACAGAAAATATTGGCAGCTTTATGTTACGCCAACCATGAACTATCGCAAGCTTTCGGGAAGTGATGCCTTTAATATAAAAGCGAATTTACCCGCTCCACCGATTGCTGCCACCGCTCCTGGCACGGGGCCTAACCAGTATACCAACAACAAGCCTGCACTCGGGTTTGAGATTGGTAGCAATTTTTTATATCGTTACACACGGAACCTAAGCTTTAAAGTTGGCCTACAGTTCAACTATAGCAGATACACCATTAATGCCTATGCGTTGAATACACAGCCCGTAACCATCATGCTGAACTCTATAAACCCCTACCAACCTAATAGCATTACTTCCAATACGAATATCAGCAATATCGGAGGTAAGGCCACCGTGAATCTGCAGAACCAATATTTCCAGATTTCGGCACCAGTGGGTTTTGAGCTCAGGGTAATGGGTAACGAAAAACTTCAATTGCATGTGGGTGCTACCATACAGCCTACTTATTTGTTGAATAGGAATTCTTATCTACTTTCATCTGATTATACCAGCTATACCCAAGAGCCTTCTCTTTTCAGAAAATGGAATGCCTACGGTGCTGTGGAAGCATTCATCACCTATAAGATGGGCAAGATCCGCTGGCAGTTGGGGCCACAATTCAGCTATCAATTGTTTTCTACCTATACCAGTCAATACCCCATCACCGAAAATCTCAAGGATTTTGGGTTTAAGTTTGGATTCAGTAAAGCCATCTGGTAATAGCTCAATAAACTTAATTTTGCAAAGCTGTGATAAAGGTCACAGCTTTCTTTATTCATAGCCACAAACAAGTTGCACAGGATGAAAACATATATAACGTTAATCGTTTCAATTGCCTTGATGAGTTCTGCCTGCAAGAGCAAGGAGGAAAAAAAAGATGCCGAAACAACATCGCAGGATAAAAAAAATTATTTACATGTTAGGGATTTTCTGGGTAGCGAGATCCGTTACGTAGATTCATTGCCATTGGGCATCTCCAAGTACGTTACCCATCCTACCCGAACAGACACTACCTATATACAAGCACCGGAATTCGATCAGTTTGCCAATCTATTTCTTTGCCCGGAGCTGGACCAACAAACCTTTGAAAACGAATATGACGAAACCTCCTTTATCGACCAGACTACCAATGCGGCCAGCTTTGTTTATGAAAGCAAAAACCCAAAGCTACATCTGCGCCGGGTAGATGTGATAGCTTCATCTAATGGAAATTCGAACAATATCACCAGTGTGTACCTGGAAAAAGAAATCAAAAAAAATGACACTACCATCATTCAAAAACTTCTTTGGAAAACCAGAAAAAGTCTGCAGGTCACTACCAGTAAGCAATACCAGAAACAGCCCCCCATTGTAGAACAAACCAAAATTGTGTGGAATCCCGAATAGCATTTTATGACGCAGCAACAGTTTCAGGCCATCGCTCCCAGCCTGCCCCATAACCCGGGTATCTATAAATACTTTGATGAAAAAAAGGAACTGATCTATGTAGGTAAGGCCAAAAATATCCGCAAGCGTGTGGGTTCCTATTTTTCCAAAACCTTTACTACCTATAAAACCTATGAGTTGGTGCAGCGCATCCATTCCATCGAGTTCACGATTGTTAGTTCGGAACAGGATGCATTCCTATTGGAGAACTCTTTGATCAAACAGTTCCAGCCCCGTTATAATATCAACCTGAAAGACGATAAGTCCTACCCCTTTATCGTTATCAAAAATGAGCCTTTCCCAAGAATTTTTTTGACCAGAAGGATGATCAAAGATGGTTCGGAATACCTGGGCCCCTTTACCTCCGTTGCCAAAGTGCGGGAACTGATCCAATTTGTTAAGGCCAATATCCCTTTGCGGACCTGTAAACTAAATTTAACGGACACGAATATCCGCAAAAAGAAATTCAAGGTTTGCCTAGAATACCATTTGGGCAATTGCAAGGGGCCCTGTGAAGGCTTACAGACCGAGGAAGATTATCAACTAGGGATTTCGCAAACCAGAAATATACTCAAGGGAAATCTGGGCCCAGTGATACAGCATTTCAAAAAAGAGATGCGGTCAATCGCCGCCGAGATGAAGTTTGAAAAAGCTGAAGTCCTGAAGAAAAAAATAGAACACCTCGAAAACTATCAGTCAAACTCCGTGATTGTGAGCAAGCATGTTTCCAATGCAGATGTGTTCTCCATTTCCAAAGAAGACGCTATTGCTTATATCAATTACCTGATGGTTGAAAACGGCACCATTGTACAAACCCATACCACCGAGGCCGAAACCTATTTGGAGGAACCCGATGAGGAAGTGTTGGCTCAGGCCATTGTACAGCTGAGGGAAACATTCAATAGCAAGGCATCAGAAATCATTGTTCCTTTTTTGATCGATTATCCACAGGAAGGGATTGTGGTCACCGTTCCGAAGGCGGGTGATAAGAAGAAATTGCTGGATCTTTCCGAAAAAAATGTGGCCTATTTCCGTGAAGAATTAAAAAGAAAAAAAACACTGCAATTAAAAGAAAGAACAAGTGAGGACAACTTATCAGTATTAACGGAGTTAAAAGAAAGTCTTCGCTTGCCCTCACTACCCGTGCATATAGAATGTTTCGACAACTCGAATTTTCAGGGGTCCTATCCGGTATCGGCCATGGTCTGTTTCAAAAACGGGTTGGCCAGTAAAAAGGATTATCGGCATTTCAACGTGAAGACCGTGGAAGGCATCAATGATTTTGCCACCATGAAGGAAGTGGTGTACAGAAGGTATAAACGTTTACAGGATGAGCAGCAAGCACTTCCGCAATTGGTAATCATTGATGGTGGCAAGGGGCAGTTGAGTGCAGCCATGGAAAGCATCAACGCTCTAGGCCTGAATGGCAAGATGGTAGTGACCGGGCTGGCCAAAAATGAGGAAGAATTGTTTTTCCCTGGCGATCAGGAATCCATCAAAATGCCTTTTAATAGCGAGGGACTAAACCTGATCAGGAGGATCCGTGATGAAGTGCATCGTTTTGGGATTGGTTTCCATAGGCAAAAAAGGAGCAAGGGTGCTTTTAAAAATGAATTGGAGGATATCAAAGGCATTGGAAAAAACACAGTCGATATGTTGCTCAAGCAATTCCGTTCATTAAACCGGATCAAGCATTTGACCGAAGAAGAACTGACCTCTTGCATTGGTGCTGCAAAGGCAAAAATAATAATAAGCCATTTTGAAAGCCAAAGCAAGGCACAGGATTAGCACATTGTTTTTGCAATAAAAAAAGCCATGCGCAGAACGCATGGCTTTACTATGAGTTTGATGCTTTGTTATTGTACCGATATCTGGCTTGGAGCGAAACCGCTATTTATCAATTCCACAAAATAGCTGCCTTTGGCAAAGCCACTTAATGAAATGGTCGTCTTCCCGCTTGGGTCCAGCTTATATTGGCCCATTACCACACCTGCCGAATTGATGATCCTAGCATAGCTTGCCATAAACCCGGTACAGGATATCACAATATAGTCAGATGTTGGGTTTGGATAAATCTTTAATTCAATATTATTATTGATAATGGCCCAAACATCGGTGCTGAGGGTAGCATGTTTATCCAGATCTACCTCGCGCAGGCGATAATAATGCTTGCCTGTGCCGGGGTTATAATGGGTAAATTCATAATCATTGACATTTAGGCTACCCTTTGCAGCAACAATACCAATGGAATCAAAATTTTTGCCATCCAGACTATGTTCGATCACATAGCTCCACATATTTACTTCATCGGAGGTTTGCCAGTTCAGCGAAATATCCTGACCTGAAACCGAAGCCGTAAATTTCAAGAGTTTCATTGGCAAGGCCCCAAAGCTGCCGCTGCTCAGATAGGCTTGGGAATAGACCCAAGGTCCATATACCTGTCCGAAAGTGACCGCAGTTGGTGCGTATTTGATCCTCGCCCTTACTTTGGTCAGGACCGAAGCCCGCTTGTCGACCAAACTTTTAAATTCATAGCCAGTTGGAGCAATCAACGCCGCAGCACTACTAGCGGAATAAGAAACACTATTGGTTAGACTTGGCACGGAACTACTGCTAAATGGCTGTCCATTGGCCACTGTTTCCCAAACCATTTGTCCCTTGACAGCACCAAATGGGGACTTGGTAGAAAGACCTAGACCAAAATTAGCTGTAGGCACATTCGTTGCATTGAGTGGTGTGGAAAGGTCGCTTTGATAAAGCTTCAGCACATTACTGGCATTTCGGCCGTTGGCATTATTGCCATAGTATAAGTAGGATTTACCTGCTTTTGTTCCATTAGTAGCGTCTTCATATATACCTACAATCACATCACTATACCCATCCCCGTTCACATCGCCTGCACTACCTACACAACTATGTATAACGGCCCCTGAAGGTGCACCACCAGGGCCTGTCTCCAGATAGGTATTGGTACCCTCATCTAAAAAGGCAGTAGCTGCTGAGGTTGAAAAACTGGATGCGCCCCCCAAATAAATATAGGAAACACCTGTACTGCTATTGGTGGAAGAGGGTTGTGTTGCCCTCACAATGATATCACTATAGCCATCCCCATTCACATCGCCCGCGCTGGCCACACTCGATCCAAACATATCTCCTGGCCCCACCCCAGACGGATTATTATCAGTAAAAACTGCATAGGCAGTGGATACAATACCACTAGCACTACCTTTAAATATTTCAACAGTACCTTTATTACTCGTATTATCCGCTGAAGAAGCACCGATGACCACATCACTATATCCATCCCCATTCACATCGCCCGCACTCGCAACGGCAACCCCAAAATCTACTGTTACTGCATCTGATAGAGAGGTATTGGGTGATGCATTATTCGCAATACCGGAAGCACTGCCATGATAAACATAAACACTACCTGCACCCGTACCCGTATTAGCTGTACCATTGTCCTCAATAATATAGGCACTCCCCAAATTGGGGGCCCCAACCATCACATCGCCATATCCATCCCCATTGATATCGCCCGCACTGGCCACACTTACCCCAAATACCGCATCTCCACTTTGTCCATACAAAGTATCAGGAATAGTAGTAGTTGTAATTCCTCCTCCACTTCCCAAATATATATAGGCCGCCCCACCCATACTAAATTTTGTGGAAACTCCTGGTGCCCCAACAATAATATCCCCATAACCATCCCCATTTACATCTCCCGCACTAGAAACTGAAAAACCAAATAGGTCATTATTATTTACCCCCTTAAGTGTTGCGAAGGGAGCAGTTCCAGATGCAATCCCCCCTAATCCACCCATATAAATATAGACGTATCCCTGATTGAAATAGTTAGTACCAGAATTAGGTGCAAATCTTGCACCAATGAGTATATCGTCATATCCATCCCCATTGATATCACCAGCCCCTGAAACACTCCAGCCCGCTTCAGGACCACCGGGTGTTAAAATCGAAGGGCTGGTACTGAGGCCATTCGGACCCCCGGTATAAATATAGACAGCTCCAGAAAGTAATCCATTATAACCAATTGCCCCCACAATCACATCGCTATACCCATCCCCATTGATATCGCCCGCACTGGCTACACTGAGACCAAACCTGTCCCCGGCCGCTCCACCCAGAATGGGTAGATTGCTAATGGGTATCGAGCCACTCGGCCCTCCCTGATAAGTAAGCGCAGAAGATGTATTTGAGGATCCTACAATCACATCACTATAACCATCCCCGTTTACATCACCAGCACTGGCTACACTGATCCCGAAATTATTAGTACCCGTCAAAACAATAGGGCTGACGGACAAACCACTAGCACTTCCTGTAAAAACATAGGCATGCCCTTTATCATCACCCACTATCACATCGGCAAAAGCATCCCCATTTACATCACCTGCAGATGCCACACTGTTTCCCAATGTGGTATTACCACTCACATTTAATGTGCTGGCTGCAGGAGTAATCAACCCAACTGAACCCGATTGCCCATTATATACATAAGCATTCCCTGCATTATCGCCAATAATCACATCACTATATCCATCCCCATTCACATCTCCGGCACTTGCAACTGTAAAACCAAAGCTAGCCGCACCTGGGCTAAGCTTGATAGCGGCAATAGTATTAATATTGCTGCTGCTAACCCCCAAATACAAATAGGCGTTGCCAGTTTTATCCCCTACAATCACATCGCTATTCCCATCCCCATTTACATCCCCAGCGGTTGCAATGCTCCAACCATATACTCCCGTTGCTTCATGCAAAGTGGAATGGCTGCCTGTTGCTAGTCCGGTAGAAGCACCATAATAAATCAATACGTTTTGTGTGCTCGCGCCAGACGATACCATGATATCGCTAAATCCATCCCCATTCACATCACCCGCCCCGGATACCGCGGCCCCGCCTAACAATGGGTCTAAACCACTGATTACAGTAGGAGTCTTCAAAGGGTTGGAATTTAATCCTGCTGATGCACCATAATACACATAAGCATTACCAACTCCATCCCCTACTATCACATCACTGTATCCATCCCCATCCACATCACCTGCGCCAGCCACACTGATACCAAAATAATTGAGGGGGCCGCTAAGTGTTGTTGCAATACTTGACGACAATCCGGATGCACTACCCGAATAGACATAAGCATGTCCTCCATCATCCCCCACTATCACATCACTATAGCCATCCCCATTCACATCTCCGGCACTGGCCACACTCCATCCAAAATTACCCGACCCACTTAAAGAAGTAGACGCAGAAGTACTCAATGGGTCAATCGTAACCGGATAAACGGCATCAGTCACATCAGTTATAATATCAAAACGTTGATTATTTTTTACTTCCATTTTGGCCAACAACGCTTTGCCATTGGCGTCCCAAGCCTTCAGCCCATTATAGGTGACTTTGTTTTCCAAACCGTCCCTTCCCTTGGCTTTTGCAAAATGGATTTCCGTATTATGTACTTTGTCAACCACCCAATCCCCTTCGGTATGGAGGCTCACCCTCAGCTCGTGAACATTGCCCGCAGGCTTTTCCTTCACAATAAAATTCTGTCTCACCCCATGTTCGTCATTATGGTATTGTATGGTAAGGGCATTACCAAAATGGTATTCCGCATTGTTCTGGTCGGTTGATGCTTTTGCATTCGCGTCCATGGTATTCACCAATAATTTGTCATCCGCATACAAACCATTCACTGATAAATTCAATTGCCAATCCTTCACCTGTTTTGCTTGATCATCCACATAAAGCGGCGTTAAGGTAAATTGGTCGGGCCGGTAGCTTGCCTTTAGGTTCTGCGCATTATTGACACTACTAATCAGGTTTGCCCCTTGATCGGCAACCATTTGGTACCTTCTTTTTTCAATATCCTGTTTAACGTTTTTGAACCAATCGCTTTGTTTCAAACGGTTGGTATCGGTTTCGCCAATCAAAGAATGCGCCGTTCTTTTTCTGTTGAAAAAGGTTGTGGAAACCATTTTATTCAAAATAGCAGAAAAATCTTTGGAAACCATGGTTTGTTTGGCACTCGTGGAAGTTGATTTGGCATCGTGCCGAGTCAAACTAAATAAAATAGCCAGTAAAACAACTGGCATGGAAATTTTGGCAACTGATTTAAGGAATCCTTGCCCAGACAAGTGGTGGAGTGAGGTTTGCATAAAAAGCTTAGTTAATAAGGTTGAAAATTACCTTTAGGGCCCACACAGGAGATTAGGACGATCAGCTTTTTTTAAGATAGGAAGAGTAAATATAAAATGAAAAACTGGATCTTGCAACCTTTGTAGTTCAAGCACCGCAAATCGGTGAATAAATCGTTTGATTTGTTGATAAAAAAAACGGTGCTAATCAAATGGGTATCAGATTCTATTCTTAGAATGCCCATGGTTGAGTAAAATTTTTATTATCTTTCTTTTTTAACCAGAAAACACCCTTCTTTATGGAAGAAATGGAAATCCCCACCGAACACCTGCACGAAGCCATCCATGAAAAAGCAGAAGAGGGCATGAAAGAAGAAAAAGAAAAATGGGCCTTATATGTGGCCCTATCCACCGCTATGATGGCCGTATTGGCGGCGATTGCAGGCTTGCTCAGTGGACATCATGTGAATGAAGCCATGATCGATCAGATCAAATCCTCCGACCAGTGGGCTTTTTATCAGGCCAAATCCATCAAGGCCGATATTGCCGCTTCTTCCGATAAAATAATACAAGCGGTCACCAATAAACCAGTGGCCGATAATAGCCAGACCACTGCCCGTTATGAAAAAGAAAAGGAAGAAATAAAGGCTAGTGCCGAAGAACATGCAAAAGATTCGGAAACACATCTGGGCCAACATGTGACCCTTTCGAAAGCGGTCACTATTTTCCAGATCGCGATTGCTATTTCCGCCATCTCCATATTGACCAAAAGAAAATCACTTTGGTTTGTGGCAATGCTGCTCACCGCTATCGGTTCGGTATTTTTAATAATGGGATTATTCCACTAATCGATTGCTAAAAAATTTGCTGGAGTGCTGCCTGCAGAAAGGGTTTGGTGGGCAAAGATTGAATAATACCGATATCCTGTAACCAATGGCTTTCATTATCCAGGAATTTGAAAATATCGGTCGGCTTATTTTTACTGAACATGTTCGCAAATATATTTTCCCCCGATATTTTTCCTGTCGATATCACATTCAATAGTACGCTATCATAAAAATGGAATCTTTTTTTGGCAGCTTGACATTGGGGCACCCCATTTGCGACCATACTTCTTACCAATGCTTCGGATTGTTTTTGTATAAACTGAAACGTATAGCCGCTCGATGGCTTGGTTTGCCCACCCGCCATGCCGATATGAATAATATTATTTTGTTTTGATGGGAATTGGTAATTCGTCATGGGTATGATACCAAATTCTTCCTCCTGCTTTGAATAGATAATGGTTTGATAAAATCGGTTCAGATAATTTTCCAGTTCCTGGTCGTATACCGCTGCTGGCAATAGTTTTTCGGAAAAAAGGGTGAACTCCACCAAGGCCTTGCTACTGGAAAATGGGAGCACATAAAAAAAGCCCATGCCATACTCTTGGCTTACCCGAAAATCCATCAAGGTCGCATCAGTTGAGGAAAAAACATTTCCACTCGCTTCAATCACCCATCCCTTAAAATGCTGCAACAAAAGAAAATCCTTTTTTTGGAGGGTGGGCTGCTGAAAACGGATACTATTGAAAATATAGTTTGCACGTATCTTTTCCCCATCCATCAACAGAAAAGTTTCCCCAGCGTCGCTTTTGATGGCTTCCACTTTTCCAAAAATCAGGTCAATATTTTTTTGTTGACGGATGCGGTCGAAACAATAATCATAAAAATCAATCCCACGGATCATTTTATAAGAATAGGGATCGATGTTCAACAACCTGGAATCTTTTTTTGAGTGAAACCAAAGATTTTTCCATTGATGATAAACCAAGCCATCAAAAAAACCTGGCTCCTTTTCCCAAAAGCACCAAGTACGGTCATTGACCTTTTTTTCCGATTGGTCGATGAGCAATATTTTTTTATCGCTAAACTTTCCAGAGCTGATCATGCGCATCAATAAGCTCAGGCCTGCACAGCCGGCACCCGAAATGATATAGTCGTATTGCTTACCCATGAATATAATACCGATTGACTAAAGCCAACTGAAACCCATTCAGAAAATGGTTTAGATTTTTTGTGCTTTCCTTATCTGATTATCCCGCGCCACTTTCAGGCGGTATTTTTTGTGGACATACAGCATACCAAAAGATTCCCCATCCTCTTTGTTCAAATGTTTGTGGTGCATTTTATGCGCCCAGCGTATTGCCCGCACATATCGATTTTGTGAATGGGAAAACCATTTAAACCGCTGGTGGATGATCACATCATGTACCAAAAAATAAGCAAGACCATAAGCCATCACGCCAAAGCCAATAGCCATCAGCCAATACACATGGTACAAAGTGGAGAACAATAGACAACAAATATCAGGTATGGCAAATATGAGAAAAAAGGCATCGTTCTTTTCAAAAAAGCCGGGCTGTGGTTGATGATGGTCCTCATGCAAATACCAAAGCAACCCGTGCATGATATATTTATGCGTAAGCCAGGTAAGCCCCTCCATGGTAATGAATGTAAGCAGGAAGATTCCGATATAAATGAGTAAGTACATGCGATGAGCTTATTGCAAATGTTGTTTTTGAACAGATTGTTTGTCTAATACCCATTCTCTTACCAAGGGCCAAGCGATATGAAACCAGGGCGTGAATTTTTCTGGAGCCTTTATAAGATCGGCATCCAACTCCTCTACCGATATAAAACGAAAATCGGCCACTTCTGCTGGATCTGGTTTCACCTTAGCATTGTAAAAGCCTGTGAAAACATGGTCGTATTCAAATTCTGTAAGGCCGTTGTCGAAATGATGCTTATATGTAAAATGAAATATTTCCTCCAATCCCACCTTAAAGCCCAATTCCTCAAAGGTTCTTCTAATGGCAGCATCCTTGGTTGCTTCACCCGGCGCCGGGTGGCTGCAACAACTATTGGTCCATAAACCAGCACTATGATATTTGTCAAATGCCCTTTGCTGCAACAGCAGTTCTCCCTTATCATTGAAAATAAAAACACTAAATGCCCGATGCAGCAAACCCTTTCGATGGGCTTCCATTTTTTCCATGGTACCCACCATATTGTCCAATTCATTCACTAGGATAATCTCATTCGGCATGGTAGTCAAATTAGGTTCAATTGATTTTTCAAAATCGCCCTCAATACAATCAACGCTTTTCGATAATCAGAGATCCGAATACGGGTATCCCAGATATAGGAAGAATGGGTTTTCTTGATCTTCTTGAAAAGCGATGCATAATATTTATAAGCCACATATACCCCAAACCTGGCTTTCAATGGCAATAATTTGACACCTTGATAAGCATGATGAAAGTCGGCAGCGATATCCATTTCAATTTGCTGCTTCATCGAAACGGTAAAATTACTAAAATCAACTCCGGGAAAATAAGTGCGTTTCAATTGCTCGTAATCGAATCGGGCATCTCTCAAAAAATTCACCTTTTGAAAGGCCGCACCCAAAGATCGTGCATAGGGCTTTAATTGCTCCCATTTGTCTTTATCTCCTTCGCAAAAAACATACAGGCACATCAAGCCCACTACTTCGGCACTTCCATATATATATTCATTGTATAGTGAGCCATCATATTGCTGTGCATTCAAATCCATTTCCATGCTCTTAAAAAAATCATGGATCAATCCATGATCGATATGGAACTCATTTACCGTGGCCTGAAAACTATGGAGGATAGGGTTGAGACTGATTTTTTGATGGATAGCCTTGAAGGTTTCCGCTTTAAATTCTGCAAGCAGGGTTTGCTTTTCAAAAGCATGAAAACTATCCACAATCTCATCCGCAAAACGAACAAAGCCGTAAATATTATAAATTGGTTTCCGGATATCCCTATGCAATAGTTTGATGGCAGAAGCAAAGGAAGTACTATACGCTTCGGTGGTAATCTGGCTGCAACGTTGGCTGACATCAAAAAATAATTCCATCGTAACTGTGTCCTCAGGTGTTTATTAAAATTGTGTTTAACTTGTAAATTATCTGAACCTAGGCAATTAGTCTTTTTTTGTTAAACATTTCTGCCCATATCAACTAAATTTTGCTTAACATGAGTGGTAGTATTTAATCACCTGCTTGGCGACCACTTCACCACTGATAATACTGGGCGGCACCCCCGGCCCCGGCACGGTCAACTGGCCTGTATAAAACAGGTTTTTCACTTTTTTGCTGCGGCAAGCAGGCTTGAAAACGGCTGTTTGCAAAAGCGTATTGGCAAGTCCATAGGCATTGCCCTTAAAAGAATTGTAAGCCGAAATAAAATCGCTCTGCGAAAATGATTGCTTATAAATAATCGAATCGGAAATAGATTGGCCCAAATGTTTTTCCAATCTGTTAATCACCGCCGAAAAGCATTTTTCGTGATGCGCCTCATCGTCCTGCTCCAGCCCAGCAGCCAAGGGTATCAAGATAAATAGGTTTTCACATCCCGGCGGCGCCACACTACTATCGGTAACCGAAGTCGCACTCACATAAAATAGCGGCTCCTCGGGCCATTGCTTTTCTATATATATCTCCTTGGCATGCTTTTCGAAAGGGGCATCAAAAAATAAGGAGTGGTGCGAAATATCATTCAGCTTTTTATTCAGCCCGATATAAAAAATAAGACAGGAGGGCGCCATCCGTCGTTTTTCCCAATATGCGTCTGAATAGCTTTGGAAACCTTCTGGTAATAATTGGGTTTCTATAAAATGATAATCGGCGCTACCGATTACCACATCGGCATCAAACTCATTGGCATCTGTAAACAATTTTGTGGCCAGACCATTTTGTATTTCAATCTTATTTACGTTTTCATTGAAATGGAACTGTACACCCAGGCTTTCCGCCAACTGATGCATGGCCTCCGCAATCTGGAACATGCCACCCTGTGGATACCAAGTACCCCCCATGATATCCGCGTAGTTCATCAGGCTATAGAGTGCGGGGGTATCTTCCGGCAATGCACCTAAAAAAAGCACGGGGAACTCCAACAGTTGCCGGATCTTAGGGTGCTTGAAATATTTGGAAACATGCTTTTTTATGGAGGTAAATACATCCAACCTAATAAGGCCTTTCATCAAATCCCAATCCATAAATTCCAACATAGAGCGACCGGGCTTGAAGACTAAATTTTTTATGCCAGTCTCATATTTATAGGCTGCTTCTTCCAGAAATCGATCTAATTTTTTTGAAGAGCCTTGTTCAAACTCTTCAAACAGTTTTTTTAATTCATCGAGATTGGCAGGTATATCCACGCCACCCTCTTCCCAATAAACACGATAGGAAGGATTCAATCTTTGAAGCTCATAATAATCGGAGGGGGATTTGCCGAACTGGGCAAAGAACCTTTCAAAAACATCGGGCATCCAGTACCAACTGGGACCCATATCAAAAATAAACCCATTGACCTTGAGCCGTCTTGCCCTGCCGCCCGGCTGATCATGCTTTTCGAGTACATGCACTTCCCAACCCGCCTTTGCCATAAAAGCCGCGGTCGATAAGCCCGAAAAACCACTTCCAATAACAACCGCTTTTTTTTGCAAACTGTGTGGTATTATTGTTTTTCTATTTGGGCCTTTAAAAGTTTCCTGGCAAAATGGATGCGGCTTTTGATGGTGCCCAAGGGTTCCTGCAGCATATCTGCAATTTCATGGTACTTGAAGCCATCAAAATAAAGCAGGAATGGGTTGCGGAATATCTCTGGCAGGTTGTGGACCGCCAATTGTATATCCTTAATTCGCAGGTTGCTTTCTGCAGCATTCGCCACCGCCCCTTGATTTAGGTTTAGCAAAAACTCATTGGCCGTATTGTCGAAAATGGTATTCTGCTTTACCCGTCTGCGGTAATTATTAATAAAAATATTCCGCATCATGGTATAGAGCCATGCCTTGATATTGGTACCCACATTGAACTTTTCCTTATTGGCTAAGGCTCTGTACAAGGTTTCCTGAAACAGGTCCTTGGCTGCTTCTGAATCCTTTGTCAGGGTGATGGCAAAGGGTTTCAAAAACTCTGCATTGTTCACTAACAGTTGGTTGAATTCTAAAGTTGACATAGTCTTTGTTTAACATTTGCAATAACGAATTTAAACAAAAACAAAGCCCAAAATATTTTTTCGTAATATTTTAGTAAAATATTTACTTATTTCGAAAATTCTGGCTGGCAGAATGACAAATGAAGGAAATTCCTGACAGGAGGCTTAGAGATTACTGACAAATTCCAGCATTTCTGGCAGTGATTTTTTAATCTGGACCATTGAGGGGGTTTTGCTCTTGTATTTTTGGCAGAGCCTTCCAGAAATGACCAAGGGGATTTTGGGGATGAGACTTTGAAATTGGGAAAGATATTTCTCCAATTGGAAATTGCCTGTGACACAGGTGAGGTGGGTATATAGATAATCAGGTTTGAGATGCTCACATAGCATAGCGATATCCTTCAATGGCACATCTGCACCCAAATAATACACTTTGATGCCATGCCGCTTGAACAGATAATTGGCGTATAAAAGACCGATTTCGTGATATTCCCTTTCTGGTAAAAAAAGCATGATCTTTTTGTTACGGGAAATATGGCTGGAGACCCCTTCAATACCCACAATCAGCTTTTGCCTGATGATATTGGTGACCAAATGCTCCTGCCCTGGGTTGATATGGTTGGTCAACCATAAAATGCCAATGCGGTCAAGAAAAGGAAAGATAACCTGTAAAATTGTTTTATCGGTTCCTTTGGATATAATATAGTTGTCGATGATGTTCTCAAATTTTTCTATATCCAAGGTTATCATGGACTGTATCAGATCGTTCACCACCCGCTCCTGCTGGGCCTCTGCAGTAGATAGGGAAAGGATATGCTTCTCCAACTCCGCTTCGTTCATCTTATCGATATGTGATATCTTATAGCCAAAGCGGGTGAGGAGGGCAATATTCAGCAAGGTCTTCAATTCATGGTTGCTGTAAAAACGGATATTCGTTTCCGTTCTCTTGGGCTTTAGGAACGAATAACGCTGTTCCCATATACGGATCGTATGGGCCTTGATACCAGATAGGTTTTCCAAATCCTTGATGGTAAATTCTTTCATAGATTATAATACAAAAGCCAACATTATTTTGTTTAACAAATTGACTACAAATCTTACACTTTTTTTGGAAATCAGGGATTGAAAAAAGAAGGGAGGGAAGAAAGTGATGGGAATGAGGACCTTAAAGATTGGGGTTGAGCATTTCCCCAGAATCCATCAATTTTTTGATAATACTAAAATAAGGGGAGGAATCACCCAGCATTTCTAGGTGCCGGTCGTTGTGGAGGTCGGTTCCGATAAGGTTAATATATTTTTTCTTGATCAGGTAATTCGCCAATTCAATGGGCATTTTACCATAAAATCCGGAAAGGGACAAGGCATTCAACTGGAAATAGCAGCCTGTATCCTTGATATCATCGTACCAATGTTTCTTGGCGCCAAAGTATAGATAGCGCTCGGGGTGGGCAATCACGGGTTGGTAGCCCCGCACCTGCATTTTGAACAAGATCGATTTTAGCTCGGCGGGTTCCTGTACAAAAGAAAATTCCACCAGCACCATATTATTATTAAAACTAAGAAGCGGGGTTTCGGTATCGAGCAGTTTCTCAAAATAATCATCCAAAAAATATTCCGCGGCCACTTCAAACTCAACGGGTACTTTGTTTTTCTGGAGCGCCGCTTTTACTTGCTGGTATCCGGGGAGTATGGTTTCAGATGTATTCTTATACATATCCCACATGATATGTGGTGTGGTAATGATTTTTTTAAACCCAAGTCCAACCATCCCATCAATGAGTTTGAGCGAGACATCCAGACTGGGTGATCCATCATCAATGCCCGGGATCAGGTGGGAATGCATATCGCAACCCAACTCGCTGAAATCCACTTTCCCTATATTTTTTTTGTGAAAAAAAGAAAACATGTCGATCAAATAAATCTTAAACGGTTTTCATCTCTTTCCCTTTGCAAAATTCTTCATACACGGCGGCGATGCCCTGTTCCAAACCAATTCTCGCCTTCCAGCCCATGCTTTGCAGTTTTGTGATATCCATTAGTTTTCTGGGCGTGCCATCTGGTTTGCTTAGGTCGTGCTTCATTTCTCCCGAATACCCCACTATTTTCTTTACCAGCAAGGCCAGCTCTTTGATTTCGATATCATCGCCCGTGCCAATATTTACAAAGCCCGGGTCATTAAAGTTATCCATCAAAAACACACAGGCATCGGCGAGGTCATCGGCATGCAAAAATTCGCGTCGCGGTTTTCCCGATCCCCAAATAGTTACAAAGGGATCTTGATTGAGTTTCGCTTCATGGAATTTTCTGATCAGTGCCGGCAATACATGTGAGTTATGCAGATCGTAATTATCATTAGGGCCATATAGGTTGGTAGGCATCACGGAAATAAAATTACTACCATACTGAGAGCGATAGGCATCGCACATCTTGATGCCCGTTATCTTAGCAATGGCATAAGGTTCATTGGTGGCTTCCAGTTCACCTGTTAAAAGGTATTCTTCTTTCAGTGGTTGTGGAGCCAGTTTGGGATAAATGCAGGAAGAGCCGAGAAACATCAGTTTTTTTACATGGTTCAGATGTGCTGCATGGATCACATTGTTTTGGATCATCAGGTTATCATACAAAAATTCGCCGCGGTAAGTATTGTTTGCCAATATGCCCCCCACTTTTGCAGCCGCCAAAAAAACATAGTCTGGCTTTTCTTGGGCAAAAAAATCATTCACGCCCGCTTGATTGCGAAGGTCCAGTTCAGAGGAGGTTTTTACAATAAAATGGGTAAAACCTGCTTTCTGCAATCTCCGCATAATGGCGGAACCTACCATACCCCGATGACCGGCTATATATATCTTATCTTTTTTGTCCATAAAAATCTAATCGATGGTTGTGACCAATCCTTTCCAATTCAAAAGCCTTTTACAAAAAGTTTTTAAACCACAGAGGGAAGGGAGGTTTGCACAGAGGGAGCGGAGCACTACATGGTTTTATAATCTCATTCTAAAACAAATCTTCACAAATCCTTTAGTCCCACTTTGCAAAACAATATTGAATCATTTACTCGAACTGGTTCTTTATATAAAAACCAGACTCTTTCAATAATTTTTCCTTTTTAAAAGAAGTTACATCCGCTTCCACCATTTCTTTGACCAGCATGGCCAAATCATATTTTGGTTTCCAACCGAGTTTCTGAAAAGCCTTCGTTGCATCCCCAATCAACAAATCTACTTCTGTGGGGCGATAATATTTTTCATCCACCACCACTACTTCTTTGCCAATGGGCACTTGATATTCCGGATGATGACAAGCTTTTACAATTGCTTTTTCCTCTTTGCCACTGCCTTTGAATTCGAGTTCGATACCTGTTTCTGCAAAGGCCATACGCACAAATTCCCTAACAGGCGTAGTAACTCCAGTGGCAATCACATAATCTTCCGGCTCGGGTTGCTGCAATATCCTCCACATGGCTTCCACATAGTCTTTGGCGTGGCCCCAATCGCGTTTGGCATCCAGGTTGCCCAAAAAGATTTTATCCTGCAGACCCAATGCAATTTTGGCAACAGCCCGTGTTATTTTTCTGGTCACAAAAGTCTCACCACGTAAAGGCGATTCATGATTGAACAAAATTCCATTGGTTGCATACATTTGATAAGCTTCGCGGTAATTCACCGTAATCCAATAAGCATATAGTTTGGCTACCGCATAGGGCGACCTTGGATAAAACGGGGTTGTCTCACGCTGAGGCACGGCCTGCACCAAACCATAGAGTTCAGAAGTGGAGGCTTGATATACACGTGTTTTTTTTGTAAGACCCAAAAGCCTCACTGCTTCCAACAATCGGAGTGTACCAATCCCATCTGCATTGGCGGTATATTCCGGTGTTTCAAAACTTACATGCACATGGCTCATCGCCGCCAGGTTATAAATCTCATCGGGTTGTATTTCCTGCACCAAACGGATCAGGTTGGTTGAATCCGTAAGATCGCCATAATGAAGTTTAAAATGAACATTGGACTCATGGGGATCTTGATAGAGATGATCGATCCGATCGGTATTGAATAGGGAAGTCCTTCTTTTGATACCATGAACATGATAACCCTTGCTCAATAATAATTCGCTCAAGTAAGCGCCGTCCTGTCCGGTAACACCTGTGATCAATGCGGTTTTAGCCATAATTTATCTTATTAAAAACTGTGAGATTTTTCGAATTGGTTTTGCGTACAAAGTAAAAAAATGAGGCTCCAGCCCATTTAGTTTCCAGGCCATCCGATCTTCCTTATTGGCCGTGATCCTATTTTTAAACGAGGCATTGCTCATGCCCCCGGCCCTCATTTTCACAATCACTTCTGGTATATAATGGGTGGGCATTTCATGTTTGATCAGTATCCGCAACATCATTTCGTAATCTGCGGCAGATCGCAAACTCGTATTGAAAAGCCCTACTTGCTCATATACTTCCCTACGCACAAAAAATGTGGGATGGGGCGGCATCCATCCATAATAAAAGTTTTTTCTGCTGAAATGCCCCGACTTCCAAGTGCGCACGACTTTATCTAAGTTATCGGCCTGCACATATTGCAGGTCTGCATAACAGGTAAGCACGGATTGGTTTTCAAATGCCTTGGCTATTTTGGATAATACCTGCGGACCCACATAAATATCATCGGAGTTTAGAATGCCAATCACATCTCCGGTAGCGGCCCGAATGCCCTTGTTCATGGCATCATAGATCCCTTTGTCTTTTTCGGAAAACAGTTTTGCAACGTGGGGGAATTCCTCGGCCACTTTCACTGTATCATCTATAGAGAGCCCATCTACAATAATATGTTCAATATCAGGATGGTCCTGCCTTTCAATACTCTTCAAAGTATCCTTGATGGTGGCCACACTATTATACGTCGCTGTAATAATGGAAACTTTCAATGCTGCTTTGCTTTACAAAATTGACCGCAAATTAATTCATTAAATGGGTAGTTGGAGAAGCAGTCGGAAGTCAGGAGTCCGTAGTCGAGAGTCAGAAATCTGGAGTCAAGAGTTTATAGTCAATAGTGAAAATTTACAGATTTACTATCGACTTTTCACCATTCCCCATTGACTATTCACTATCGACTATGAACTACTGACTACGAACGCTCAACGGCTCACCACACAATTTTCCAGCACCAACATATCCATACTGGTGCGGAGAAAACAGTCCAATGCTTCTGCTGGTGAATTAACGATCGGTTCATTTTCATTGAATGAGGTATTCAACAATACAGGCACCCCCGTTTTTTTATAAAAGGCTTCAATCAGGTTATAATAACGTGGGGCCGTTGTTTTATCTACGGTCTGCAATCGACCAGTACCATCCACATGGGTAACCGCTGGGATGATACTATGTTTTTCCTTTTTTATCGGAAACACTTTTTCCATAAAAGGCACTTGATCGGTAATCTCAAAATACTCACCCACAAACTCTTTCAATATAGAAGGGGCAAAAGGTCTAAAGCTTTCCCGCCTTTTAATCTTTGAATTTAATAAATCTTTCGCGTCGGTTCTTCTAGGGTCGGCTAAGATAGAACGGCCTCCCAATGCCCTAGGCCCAAATTCTGCCGCCCCATTGAACCAACCTACCACGCCAGCATGCACCAATCTTTCCGAAACAATCTCAAACAATTCTGCATCAGCATATTTTTTGTACTCAATATTTCTCGATTTCAGATAGGCTTCAATCTCATCATTGGAAAAATGGGATCCGGTATAGGCCGTATAAATCGGTGCTACCCTCGGTTGATCCAGCACATGGTTGTACAAATACAAACCCGAGCCCATCGATATACCTGCATCATGACCGGCCGATGGGATATAAATATTTTTGAAGCCGGAATTCCTGCTCAGCTTTCCATTGGCCACTGAGTTTTGTGCCACGCCTCCCGCGATGCACACATTTTCCAAACCCGTTTTTTTCTGAAGATGCTGAAGGATATGAAAAATCAGTTCTTCTGTAACCCTTTGCACCGAAGCAGCCAGATCCTTGTGATATTGAGATAGTGGTTCATCTTTTTTTCGCTCTGCACCAAATTTGCCAATCATATAATCGGAGAACAAGGGGGCTACAATGGGAATATGATCGTCACCATAGGAAATGATGCCGCTTTTGGCGGAACGGAAATAATCGAGGTTCAATTGAAACAGACCATCATCATTAAAAAGCAAAACCTCTTTTAATTTGTCCACATATTTGGGTTCGCCATAAGGTGCAAGACCCATTACTTTATACTCATCACCATAATGGGGGAAGCCCAGCAATTGAGTGAAAGCCGTATAAAAAAGACCCACACTATGCGGAAAATCTACTGACTCCAATACCTCAATCTTGTTCCCCTTCCCTACAGCCGTCATAGTAGTGGTAAAATCGCCCGAGCCATCGATAGATAGTATCGCTGCTTCATCAAACGGCGAAGCAAAAAAAGCAGAGCCAAGATGACTGCGATGATGTTCCACCTGATGGATCTTGCCCTTGATCACCGAAGCCGGCACCGAGGCATCCACCGAAGCAAATTCATTTTCGAGGGAAGACACTTTTTTTGCATTCCTCAAACGATCGGAAACCGCTTTCCATCCACCACCTGGGTGCTTCAATAAGAACATTAATTTTTTTGCCATTTTCGCAGATGGGTCGCGACCGATGGAAATATAATCCACTTGCGATAAAGAGATACCTGCTTCTTTCAAACAAAATTCTATGGCCATGCTTGGGAAGCCGGCCCAATGTTTCATTCTGCGAAAACGCTCTTCCTCGGTAGCAGCAATCAGTATCCCGTCCTTAAAAATGGCCGCTGAAGCATCTGCGTGATATGCATTGAGTCCTAAAATATACATCTTGATGATTAAGTTTAAGCTGTTGTGCTATTATTTTATCAAATAAATAAGCATCAATTAAAAGTATTATTCGTAATATTCTTTGTTCTTTTTTGCTTGCCCAAAAAAGGGCGCCAGAAAACGATGTACAGCCTCCCGAGATCCGCTTCGCTCATCGGGACAAGCTGTTTTCTGGGAGGAGCATAGATTAAACTTTGGTACTACTGTAGTGAACAACAACGGTTCCTTAATCGGCTCAAAATCAGGAATATCATTTATTAATGTCCAACAGGTTAAGTATAATATTCATCCCTTACTTAAAATCGTAGCCTTAGCTATGAAAAAGTTGCATATACTCACTGTGTAATGCAGGGTTCGAAATAAATTTTTTGGCATACTCCCACGAACTGCTTGCCCATTCATCAAAGCTAGCCTGATCCCATTGGGCAGCTTCTTCCATTGCCTGTTGGAATTTTTCTGGATGGTTCAATGGTAAATCCCATCCTATTTTTTTCTCTTGTAAATTCAACCAAGGCGTTTGGTCGCTGATCAATACCGGTCTGCCACCTAATAAAGATTCAAAAATGGAATGCCCAAAATTTTCACCGGCCGTGGGCAAAACAAATAAATGATGCTTGCCAATGATCTCCGCCAATTCATCATTTCGTTTAGCACCTAAATAATTTACTTGAATGTTGGCAGGCAATTGGGCTATCTTTTTCTCACAGTCCACCCAGTAAACCTTATCCTCTGAAGGACCAATAATGGTCAACTCAATCTCTGCACTTATATTTTCCAAGAATTGCAACGCAAACAATAAGTTTTTGATAGCCACAATCCGGGCAATAAAAATACATTTCAAAGATCCCGGTTTTTTCTCATAGCTTGTAAAGGGTCTTTGATTGCTATTCGGCAAGTTATCCGCAATCAGTACCTGACTCCCCGGAAAAAATCGTTGAACGGCTTGCTTTTCCCTTTCATTGGTAGCATGGAAAAGTATTTTCTTATGTATCCCAAGCCAACTAAATAATTGTATAAAAGGCTTTTTCTTATAGGGTTTTACGGCCAAGGCACTGTCATACAAGGTTCCCCTTGGGCATAAAACCACTTTGCCTTTCAACTTGCCCATATATTTTAACCACAATGGATAAACCGAAAAATAGGGAGAGAACAATAGGTTGAGATAGATATAATCCGCACCCACTTCCATCATCGCTTGTTTTAGCTTGGTCTTACTGAGTGATTTTCTTTTGGCATAATAAATCTTAAACCCATCCTTTTTATATTCCATCCATTGATCAGCAACCACATTCGGATAGGGTTCGGTTTCGCCATGATCGGTATCCGTGGTAAGTACATAGATTTCAAAATCATCTTTCAGTGCATAGGCAAAATTCACACAGGACTGAATGGGCCCTCCTGCTTTATACCCGGGGGCAAACCATTCTATAAGGATAAGTAATTTTTTTTTGGTCATTTAAAAATGGCAGGGGGAAGGAAGAAAGTCAATGGTGAATGGGCAATAGTGAATAGTCAATAGTGAAAAAGCTGAGCGGTACTTGCTCTATTCCTAATCAACCCTTCCCTGTAAAGGACGTATAAACACAGCGGGGTTACCTGCATAAAAACCCGGTGCTTGAATATCTTTTGTAACTACAGACCCAGCACCAATCACCACATCATCACAAATGGAGATTGGAAGTATGGTTGCATTCGAACCAATCATCACATTATTTCCAATAGAGGTAGGTTTCCATAAATCAGGATGACCGGCAGCTTTCCCATTGGAAAAGCGATCATTGATAAACATCACGCCGTGCCCTATAAAGCAGGATTCACCAATCGTTACCAAGCTGCAAATAAAACTATGTGATTGTATCCGGGTCTTTTTCCCAATACTGACTCCTTTTTGAATTTCTACAAATGGCCCCACGAACACCTGATCGGCCAAACGGCAACCATAAAGGTTCACTGGCTGAACCACTGTTACGTTTTCGCCAAACTCAACATCCACCATTCCGCTATTTTTAATGATGGGTTGCATCTGCTGCCTGATATATTTTTTCAATCATCTCCACCGTCTTCAAACCATTAGTACCATCAAATTCATTTTTAATCCCCTTTGTCAATACCTCCTCCACATGCTGGTATACCAAGTGATGGTTGGACATTGACCCTTGATAGCTGCCATAATCGTTGGCTTCTTTCCCCTCATCCATCAGGGTCATGGGCGAATCCTGTATGTACTGGTATTCCAATTTATTCAAGTATTCGCCCCCAATTTTCACCATACCTTTTTCCGCTATGATGGTCAAAGACCCTTCCCTATTTTTTTGGTAGCTATTGATGGAAAAATGGGCGCTGCCCAAAATCCCATTCTGAAACCGGAGAGAGGCTACCGTGGTATCTTCAAATTCAATGCAATCTTCGTGTGCAACATTTGTTACGAAGGCCTTTGCCTCGGCCAGCTCACCAAAAAACCAATATAATAAGTCGATAAAATGGCTAAACTGGGTATATAAAATCCCGCCGTCCTTTTCTTTTTTTCCCTTCCAATCACTGCTGGTATAATAATCTGCATTCCGGTTCCAGATACAATTCAAATGCACACTATAGATCATTCCCAATTTTTTTCTCTCCAACAATTCCTTCACTGCCTGCACGGGGGGATTGAAACGGTTTTGTTTAACGATGAACAATTGTTTTCCTATATCATGGGCAACCGATATCATTTCCCGACAATCGGCTGAATGGATGGCCATCGGTTTTTCGCAAATCACATGAACCCCTTTTCGTAAAGCCTTCACCGTATGCTCGGCATGTAAATAGTTGGGCGTGCATACCGCTACCAGATCCATGGATGGCGCTTGCTCCAAAAATGCTTCCAAGTTCGTATAGGCTTGAGCCTTGTACATACCTGAAAGGGCTTGGGCTTTTTGTGCATCGATATCACAAACAGCCATCAGTTTTCCAAAACCCATCATCTGCTCGGCATGTCTTTGAGCAATACGACCACAACCAATGATCCCAAATTTCAGCATCTATCTCTCTTAGGCAATGAGTATATTATTGAACATTATTTTTTTCCAACCAATGTTCCAGCACTACAAATAACCAAATCTCCGACCAGCGCACCCTTTTATCCCCTTTTAAAAAAAGCTTCCAATTATCCAATAGACGGTCGCCTTTGATAAAATTTCGCTGTGCCATATTTTTGATGCGCAGCTCGCAAAAAGATCGCAATTCATTTTTAAGCCAAAGTTCCCAAGGGAACAAAAAGCCCTGTTTTTTTCGGAACACAATCTCCTCTGGCAATAGGGGCTTTACTGATTCCACCATCAAGCTTTTAGGGTAGCTTGGCTTTTTTATATTGTCTGGGATCGCTAAAACAAATTCAACCAGGTCCTGATCGAAATAAGGTTCACGCACTTCCAGTGAAACGGCCATGCTCATCTGATCAGTGTCCTTTAATAAAGTATGTTGGGTATAGCCCAGATATTCTGCCGCCGAAATCTGACTGAGCAAAGGCATCGCATCCAACTTTTGCTTTTTCCCAACCAATTCCTGCTGAAGGGCGGTTATGAAAGGACTGCCCTCATTCAGGTGGGTAAGGCCTTGTATCTGTTGGGCAGAGAGTATCTGCCTCAATATGGGATATGCGTTTCCGATGGAGCCATCATCGAGCCGGAGCAATTGTTGCATACGGCCTGTTTTGCTGTCGCCCTTACCAAGCAAAGACATGGAAGATGCCATGAGTTCCCTGACTGCTTTTGGAAATTTCCATAACCAATCTTTTTGACGGAGCTGCCGGTACTGTGAAAAAATTGGATAGCCCGCAAACAGTTCATCGCCACCCACGCCGGAGAGTGCCACTACAATCCCATTTTTTCGGATGGCTTTTGATACCACATAGCTGTTCACCCCATCGGCCGAAGGTGAGTCGATCGCATCCAAGGCATTGGGCAACTCATCCAAAAAGGAGCTGGGCTCGAGCAGTATTTGATGGTGCTGGGTATTGAATTTTTTGGCAATCAGTTGGGCATAGGCCGATTCATCATATTCCTTTTCCTGAAAAGCGATATTGAAGGTAACGGGCTGGGCATCGCTTGCTTCCGACATTAACCCAACCACAATACTGGAATCAATGCCACCCGATAAAAAAGCACCCACGGGCACATCGCTCACCAATCTTCTTTTTACCGACTGTAGCAATAATTCCCGAATTCGTTGTTTTGTTTTTTCCAGATCTGCAAAATCAAAATCGGGTTTGGACTCCGTAAGGTCCCAATACACTTTTTTCTTTATTTTTCCATCCTTCACCAATATACATGAACCCGCTTCCAATTGCATGATGCCTTCGATAGCCGTATATGGATAACCAATGGATTGATAACTGAAAAATTCAATCAGCCCCTTTGTGCTTGTTTTGCGATCGATCATATCGCTTGCCAAAAGCGCCCTGATTTCGGAGGCAAAGAGAAAATGTTGCCCATCCACATAATAATAAAGCGGCTTCACCCCCATTCGATCCCTGCACAGAAATAAAGATCTTTCCTGTTTGTCCCATATCGCAAAGGCAAACATGCCGCGGAAATATTGGATGCAGTCTGGTCCCCATTTGGCATAGGCGGCAATCAACACTTCGCTATCGCCATTCGTGTGAAAAACATAATCCGAGATCTGTTTTTTCACGTCCATGAAATTATACATCTCTCCATTGAACACCATCACATACCTGCCTGAATTATCGACAAAGGGTTGGTTGGCGGCCGCTGATAGATCGATGATCGACAAACGGCGGTGCCCCAATGCAATTCCATCCTCTACAAAAAAACCATCCGCATCTGGCCCCCGGTGCGATTCCGCATCGGTCATTTTACGGATGGTCGATCCCGTTGCGGAGCGACCATTAAAATCAAGAATGCCGGTAATGCCGCACATGTAGGTGTCTAGTTTTGCTGGGGTTTGGTTTGTAATAATTCTTGATACAATTCCACATATTGTTGAGCCACCGAGTCGAGCGTGAATTTCTTCGCATTCTCCAAACCGTTTTTTATAATGCTTTCGCGATACACGGGGTCATTGATTATTTTTATCAACCCGCTGCGAATAGAATCGGGATCGTAGGGATCAATCAGGCAAGCACCCTCCCCCGCCACTTCACGCATGGGAGATAGATTGCTACTCAGCAAGGGTCGCCCCGTAGCCTGCGCTTCCACAATCGGAAGACCAAAACCCTCGTAAGTGGAGGGGAAAGCCAGTATATCGCATTGTTGGTATTTGGCGACCAATGCTTCCTGTGATAGACCGGAAGATTGCTCGTAACGGATATTTGCTTTTTTTAATCGCTTGATTTGTTCTCCGCTTAGCAGCCCAACGATATCTAAAACAACGTTTAGCCCTTGCAGTGACTCTATCAACCGATTTAGGTTTTTATTGGGCGTGCTGCCTATAAAAAGGATGCGTGGACAAGATTCATTGAAAACAAAGGGCGCAAATTGAAAACCAGGATCTACAAAATTCCCGATTACCCTTATCTTTTCCGGAGGGCAATGGGTGTACCTGATCAATTCTTTTTTGGTATTATCTGAAATCACGGTTACCATATCTGCCTTTTGCACCGGCCAATCGTACCAGAGTTTTTTGATAAACCAGTAGCGGGCCCTCGATCCGGAACCATCCTGTAATGGCACACAGTCATGTATCGTGAGCAAATTGATATGTTTTTTGCTACAACCCAGCATTGCATAATGCACATCGCCCGTGATATGGTTGATATGGCCCTGCTGTTTTTTTGTGTATCCAATATTTTTTAAAACCGTTTTAAGTTTACTGGCAAAAGGCATGTCCCTTTTATCAACCTGAAAGCTGGATCCCTGCTTTTTGCTGATCCATTCCCCTATTTGTCCAAACAGTTTTTCAATGCTGAAATAGATAGGGTTGGGATGGCGGTAAAAATAAACCAGTTGGTACACTAGAGCTCTTCTTTAAAAATAGACTTGAACAACTTAAACATGATGAAAGTAAAAAACGAGGCTTTCATAAGCGCATTCATGGTGGTGAGCAAATCTGTTTCCACTGAAATCGCATATACGAAGAGAAAAGGCAACCAAAGAATTACAGTAGGCCTTTTCTCTGCCTGCTTAAGCACAATTACCAATAGCAGATTAAAAAACAACCCATAAAAAAACATATACACACATCCCCCGGTAATACCAAAATTGGCATAGGCTTCCCCGGAAGGACCAATGTTCATACTATAACCCACCAAGTCATAACCCCAAAATCGTTTTAGGTTGTCCTTACCCCCTGCTTCTGGCTTGTCGGGCCAAAGAAACCTGGGCACAAAAGAGGCCAAGACGGATTGCCAAATCGTTTCCCCATTTCCATAAGGGTATTTATTAGGCACATATTGCATGGTTTTAGCAACCAGCCATCCCTGATTAAACCGAACCCCAGTAAAAAAGAATTGATCGGCGTCAAATAGGGAAGATGGATTGGTAATCCGATCAGCGATCAATTGAGCAAAATAAAGTGGGTCCGATCCAGCACCTTCCAACCAGCTTCGCTTACGATAATCACCCTTCACGGATTGGATCATAAAAATGACAAAAAAGCCTAGTATGGTAATAAACAGCTTTCGCTGATAGCTGATCTTCCTTCCAAAAATCGTAAGCGGAAACATCAAGGCCGACATATAAATCATTTCACCGAACATACCCTGAGCCAGTGCCTGCCCAATCAGTAATAATATGATAAAGGTTAGAATGACCTTTTTATATTTATTGGGAGAGTACAATACGTAAAAAAAGCCAACGAAGGTAAGGTGCGCCATTAGGTAAAAAACCTGTTTTAATCCCGCAGGGGCCATAAAATTGAGTAAGGAGGATACCAATCCTATCCATATCAATATGATACCCGTTTTTGACCTCGAAAACAAGATTCTTTTAACATTCTGAATATACAGCGCAGGCTGTTTATTCAATTTTAGGTTGGCGAGTGGAAAACGCAGACCGACAATCATACACACCGTACTGGGAACCGCAAAAGAAAAATAATCATCCGATGAGATGGGCATATATCTTAACCAAATCTTTGCGAGCGGGTTTTCGATTGTATAAAAATGATAGAATACCACCGGCATGATCAACCAAGATAAGATTGCTGAGATAATGATCAGGTCGAGTACCACAATCTTGATACCCACCCGATATAGGAATTGGAGTAGGAAGAAGGAAAAAAGCCAAATACAAGCAGTCTCCCACCAGGTAACGGATGTTTCATAAAAAAAGATCCCAGCAATAAATAAGGAAACGAAGAAAATGGTTTTCATACGCTCAAATAAGCCTCATTAAAAGAATGCATAAAAAATGGATTCGCCTTCATGAAACCAGGAAACTGATATTGCTACTCAATACTATTTTCTTTTCCCCGGTTTCAATGTAATGAAGTAAGCGGTACCTAAACGTGAGAAGTTCCCAGAGGGCACGCCTGACCATATTCTTAATAAAACCAGCGGACCGGGGTTTATCCTCAATCACGCTAACAGCTTGAAAGCCGAGTGCCTTGAATAACTGATTTAATGATTTTTCATTAAAAGCATGTACATGGGTCAAATCGCCATAGCGGATTTTCATGCCAAATATACCATTGGCATTGGGTACATGCCCTATAATCGTGCCCCCCGCCTTGAGCACCCGTTTTAGTGCCTTGCCCAATCGATATAATTCCTCAAGTGTGAGATGCTCAAATATATCTTTGGCAATAACCACATCAAAAAAAGCAGGCTCGGCCTGTTCGGTATACCCAATCAAATCGCCTTCCTGAATGTTCAAGTCTCCTCTTTTTTTGGCTAGGTCTACCTGCTCTCTTGAAACATCCACCCCATAGAGATTGCCAAAACCTTTTGATTTGAGGTATAATAGAAAGCCCCCACTTCCGCAGCCAATATCTAAGATTTTTATGCCCCTATCTTTCTGGGAAAAAAATAGCTTGTTCAAAAAATCATAATAGGTTGATTCGCTTTCCACCGCATCCGTATGACCGGCCTGTCCAGAAGAAACATATTTATCGTAAAATACCTCTTTCATGCAATTGGTTTTTATTTGGCAATAAGCCGCGCTTTGTATAAAAGATTGAAATGGACATTTTGTGCAGACAGCTTATAAGGAAAATTGGTTTATCATATTCAGCTCGGCCTCACCGGGTTTATCTGGATCAAGGGTTCCTACATAATGTACTTCAAGGGAAGGGCTCAATTTAAACCAATCCAGACTCTGCCCGTAAATTGTGAGGGTTGGCATTTTACCAAGAAAGGAAGCCCAGGCACTAAAAGAACTGCCACCCGAACCCAATAAAAGCTTGCACCTGGAAAGTGCAAACAAATCAGTCATCGCAGTAGGGGTTTCTATAAAATGCACATTGGGCATATCCAACAATTCCTTTAATTGTGCTCGGGTACCATCACTAATAATAAAGGCCGGCACGGGATTATTTTTAATTTGCCTAATCAATTCGAGGGACTCTTTAAACCAAGAAAGCGGTGTTTTCAAAGCACCCTTCTTCATAAAATCATCCTTGGATTGGGCATTCCTAAAATCATTGCCCAAACGGATATTCATCCCGATCGGAAAATCAGGGATATTTTTCAACCAGCTCAACCATTTATCCTTGGTGATATTCCTGAGCTCCTGACCAATCATTTCCCGATAGGCAAGCAAAGGAGTGAATTCATGGTGCATGGCAAAATCAATGACCACATTATCTTCTGAAATGACCGTATCCAAAGACAATGGCTCTGCTATTTTTTTATAGCTGGCCAGAATGCGCCTTTTATTGATGAGCCCCTTTTTATACACTGGTCGCTCAAAATGAAAGGTATCCCATAAAAGTATTTTGTGGAATGCCTTTCGATAGTCGATGCCCCCCAGCATAAACGATGCCTTTCTGATATGGGCAAAAGAAGGCACCAGCATGGGTATCCCATGTTTCTGGCTATACACAAATGCCCTTGCAAAGGGGAATAATCTATTTCCCAGTCCCTGCCCTCTTCCAAATGTAGCATTCACATATTGCATCGATTTTTCGCTATTTAGCCACGGTTTAAATAAGGTAGAAGGTATAGGGTATAGGGTTTAAGGTATAGGGTTTAAGGTTTAAGGTGGAAGGCCTGGGGCGGCTTCAACTTATCAACTTTTTTTGCGTCTTCCCGTTCCTCTGCAAGAACTATCTGCCACTGATTGAAATGATTGTTATCTTCTTTGCTAGAAATATTTACCACAGAGGCCAAGGAGGTGGAACACAGAGGATTCAGAGAGTTCATTTAGTATGACCGGCTGTGCGCAAAACGCATCGCCCCATCATATCAACATTTCATCCTCTCAAGCCTAATTCCCAATTACAAATTCCTCGCTTAGCACTCCCTGTTTTCCCTATTTTCCATCATACCACATTGCTCGAAAAAAGCTTCAAACAAAGGCTCACAATAATAAGGCGTAGACTGATAACCCAATCCTTCATGACTAATCGCAGCCACTAAATCCAGTTGGTCGAGCTGCTCAAAATTCATGGGTAATAATTTTGGATAAAAATCACTTCTTGCATATTCCAAACTACTAAGCATCTTATCGGAGAACCATACATCCAAGCCACATGCCCAATATTCGAACAACTTATTCGATACCGCATAAATATGGTTGGTGATCACCCCTTTGTATAATATCACCCCGACATCATATTTTCCTAACACATTGGGCAAATCCTCATAGGGGATATATCCTTTGGTATGGCTGAATTGTAGTCCTTCGCTCGATAAAAAATCGGCTAGCGCCTGGGTAGACTGATTGGAGTAAATGTCAAATTCCACCCTACCTCCCTGTTGATGTACCCAACGGCAGAACTCTTTAATATAAAGTGAATCCATACCAATCGATCCCGCATGTACAATCCTGATTGGGTATTCCTTTTCCCTTTTTCTTTTCTCCCCCGCAATCCAGCTCTTGGGTGGGTAATTGGGGAAAATATGGGCTTTCGCGCCCAAAGACAATTTTTCATCGCTCAAAAACAGGTCCATCCTTTTCCCATTGGTATGCGAAAGGTATTGGGCTCTTTGGTATAGTTTTTTTTCACCATGATGGATCCACCGGATCATCAAGGGCCCATTTTGATATTCTTCCGGAGCCACATATTCATGATAGTGTATCAACAGTTTTGAATCCTGAAATGGACGATGCTTGAAATACCAGCTTACCGGTAGCGCAGAAATCGTTTCAAAATACCAGATCCATTCGGGATGCAGGGTTTGTAAATATTTATACGTTTTATAGTAAAAACGGAAATAATTCCGATACCGCTGGGTAACCGAAAGCGAATGGTCCAGATCGGCAAACCGTTCAATCCTGATATTTTTAGCCTTGCTCCTATAGGGCAACTTGGCCTCGGTCGTACTGCAAGTAAATACACATACTTTATAATCCGGCAATTGATCGGCCATATAATTGAGCAAATTGATCACGGGTGGATACAACTCAATCGGATTAAAATGCAGTAGGGCAATATTATTTTTTTGCATCATCGCTTAAAAAAACGGTATAATCGGTTCTTGAATTTGGTAAAGAAAAAAGCGGGGGTAAGCAGGGCGATTATTGAAAACAAGAGGTAACGTATATAGACCACTACCCGATTTGAAAAGTGAAGCAAAAGAAACTGTGGGTTGCGCAAGGGATTTAGCCCCATCACAATGCCAATGGCCTCTGGAAAAGCTTTATTGCTTTTATAATCCAAAATCCAATGGGGTAGGGTGGTTGTATAAATGCGAAGAAATATTTTTTTAATGATCTGCTGATCCAGTACACCCGCATCCCCAAAAGCTGAGATCAATACATTGATCACCGAAGGAATGCCACCATCCACCACTTTGAAATCTTTCCATTTCCTAGCGATATTTTCCCTGTAGGAAGATCGGTATACCTCACCCAACTGTAGGTCTTTTAAAACAAGTGGTTCCTTGATTGAAAAAAGCCGACAGCCACTAGATACCATTAGGCAACCTAAATACATTTGGGCATATACACTCCCATCATGCTTGTCGGTATTATATTCCAGAAACGAGGATTTCTTATAGATCAATCCACCCACAAAACTGAAACAACTATAATTTTTTAGTGCGGTGTATTTATCAGCCCCCAATACTTGGGTAAACTGTGCCCTTTCCACTACCACAGCTGGATTATTGTCTTCCACAAAATTCGAAAAACCCAAGTCGGGATAATCTTCCCGAATCAAAAAATCCACTAGAAAGGATATGCTATGGGGCTGATAAATAGTATCATCATTGCCAATCAAAATGCAATAATCCCCCGATGCCAGCTCTATGCACTGTCGGTAATTCCGGTCATAGCCCAGGTTTTTTTCATTCCGCTTATAGATCAGCGGGTATTTGTAATTCGCCTGAAGTTCCTTGACCAGCTTTTCGGTATCATCCGTAGAACAATCATCGCTCACCACCACTTCAATATCCTTATAATCCTGCTTTTCAATCTGCGATAGGCTTTCGGATAGGTAAGCGATCCGGTTATATTGTGGTATACAAATAGAGATTTTCATTGGGCCCAGTACTACAAGTGCTTTAACATGATCTCAAACATCTCCTTACTCCGCGAACTATAGCCATAGCCTGATTTTTCCGAGCGGGTTTTCGCCGCCTGCTTTATGTTATTGGCCACCGATTCATTTTTCGATAGAAATGCCAGCTTATCATTGAGCTCACCCACTTCGTCAAAATAAACCGCCTCCTTGTCCTCTTCAAAAAATTGGCTTTGTTCTTTGGTCCGGTTCGAAACCAGCAGACCACCATAACCCGGCACTTCAAAAGTCCGCATATTATGCGAGTCCTCCTCCATGTTTTGCCGACGCAATAGGTTAATGATGGTTCCCGCATTCTGCAAGGCCATTTTATATTCCATCCCATATTTGGGTTTTCCCCCGTAGGAAATATTTGTGGATCGATTTTGGTTTGAAAGCTTCGCCCAATTGGGATCGCCATAAACCACAATCCCCACCGAATGGATTTTGAGAAGCCAATCCATTCTTTCTTTATCCCAAGCACCAATAAATAGATTTTGCTGGGTATAGGGATTGCCACCCATGCCAGCGTTTAACTGGGGAACATCGTCATAGCCAAATGGGATTACATGTGCTTCTGTTTTCCATCCTTGTTTTAATTGTTCAGCAATTTTTTGGGCATAGGTAAAATAGATATCATAATGATCAATGCTATTTACGATATTTTTATTCCCACTACCCGTGGAATAAAATTTAAAAGGATGGTCGGGATTATAACAACACAATAGCTTGGTATGCGACTTTAGCTTTTCCAGGGTAGCAGGATATAAGGTCATGCCCTTAAAAACCAGGATGGCATCAAATTGTTTGTTACCGATAAATTGCAACAGCTTTTTATTACAGGGCTCAAACAATAAAGAGGGACTTAGCCTATTGATGAATTTGTTCAGCAATGAGGTTTCGATTGCAGTATCATAATCATGGGCGATATCAAAATAACTGCAATCGGCCCCTGCCCGTTTCAAACCATTTAAGTAATAATGCTCTAACGCAAACTCGTTAAAGGTTCCCAACACTAGGATTTTCATGTGTACCGATTATTTTTACAGTGCGCTAACCAACCCCTATTTAGACAATCGTTGGACCAATCGTCTTGCCTTATTTTATTGCCGACTGACAGGCAATGACGCAAAGTTTATGGACTGAATATTTTTATTTCTTAACCCCTTCAATATAAATAGAGAGATAGGATTCCCTTATCCCTTCCACATCCTTGATATCCTCGATATGCTTGCTCACACCATATTGGAGTGAAACCAATTCATCAAATCCCACTTCCTTCATCCTTTTTCCCAAGCTTTTTTCATCATACATAAATTTATGCTGGTGCGGGTAACCCTGAAATTCAAATATGATCCTTTTGAAAAAACCCGGGTTCCCATATTGCCCTTCGCGGTTCATATTGATGGCCCACATGATAAAGGTAGTCGGGTCTTCTGCATCCCCATGCTCATATTCCTCCATATATTTTTTGCAGATCTTGTACAGGTCGGGCACCACCAAACGAATGGCCCCACCCGGCTTGAGGCAACGATAGGCCTCCGACAAAAATAGTTTGGCCGATTTCTGTGATAGATGCTCAAATGTGTGGGAAGCATACACTATGTCCACGGAATTATCCTTATACTTCCATGGCTTATTCAGGTTCATATATAGCACATCCCCCATCTGGTAGATCACCCGGTTGAACAGATACCAAACAACCGTTCGGATCCAGGGGATCTTGCGCACATTGGCGGTGATGGAGGAATCGGTATTGATCCAGCCATTGGGGCGTATGGCCCCACATCCTAGGTTTAGTTTGGTTTTAAGCATCTGGCTTTGCAAATGAATTTAAAATAATCCCATTTTATTTATGCGTAAAATGCTTGTATCGCTTTTATAATACCGGCTTGATCCTCCATGGACAGCTCATAATATAGGGGAAGCCGCAATAAACAATCACTATACAAATCGCAATTTTTTAATGCTGGCCCTTGGTAACGCTCGGCATAAAAAGCCGATCGGTGCAGCGATAGGTAATGGAACACCGAAAGCACCTGTTTTTCTTTTAGATGTGCGATCAAACCGTTCCGATCTTCTAGTGAACGGCAAACGATATAGAACATATGGGCGTTATTGGTAGCATAGGTAGGGATCTGGGGCAGCTTGATTTTTTTTGCCTCCTCCAATCCACGAAGCCCTTCAAAATAGCGCTCCCAAATGGCTTTGCGTTTTTGCTGGATATCCTGCAGGTTCTCCAATTGCGCATACAGAAAAGCAGCCGTTATTTCTGAGGGTAAAAAAGAAGACCCAATATCTACCCAACCATATTTATCTACTTCGCCCCTAAAAAAGGCAGATCGGTTGGTGCCCTTTTCACGAATGATTTCGGCTCTTTTGGCAAAACGTTCATCGTTGATCACCAACATGCCGCCTTCCCCGCATTGGATATTTTTGGTTTCATGAAAACTAAAGGCCGCCAAATGCCCAATAGAACCCAAGGCCCGGCCATTGAAATAGGAGTCGATAGCCTGGGCCGCATCTTCCACCACAAAGAGTTGGTGTTTGTTGGCAATCTGCATAATGCTTTCCATATCGCAGGCGATACCCGCATAATGCACCACCACAATCGCTTTTGTTTTGGGGCTGATCAGGCTTTCCAGTTTCGTCGCATCGATATTGGGATTATCGCCCATGGAATCGGCAAACACAATATTGGCGCCCCGCAATACAAAGGCATTGGCCGTGGAAACAAATGTATAGGAAGGCATGATCACCTCATCACCGGGTTGGATATTCAGCAATAGTGCACACATTTCCAGCGCATCCGTACAGGAAGTGGTGAGCAGACATTTGCGAAAACCAAAATCTTGCTCAAAAAGCGCATGGCATTTTTTGGTAAACAAACCGTCCCCCGATATTTTGCCCGTGGATACAGCCTGATAAATATAGTGGACTTCTTTGCCTGTTAAATAGGGCTTGTTAAATGGTATCATTATATTTAAACCAGATATGATAAATAGGAGTTACCGATTGAATATGGAACCCACAGCTTTCATAAAAACTACAGGCCTGCAGGTTGGCCAATTGGGTGGCCACTTCCATCTTTTGGGCACCTGTTCCCGCATACACATTTTGGGCCCGGGCTATCAAACGCCTACCAATTCCCTTGCCTTGAAAAAGGGGATCGGTAGCAATCAGTCCGATGGTAGCGATGCTTTCCTTTTTTTTAGCCGTCAGCATGCCAATGATTTTGCCTTCCTTTTGGCAAACCAATACTAGGTCTGCTATTTCACGGCTCAAGGAGTTCTCGATCCATTTTTTATAAAGTGGTTTAAACTGGGCCAACAGCTTTTCATCGCTACGGAACCTCGAATATTTGCCCGCCTCCCAACTCAATGCCAATAAATCATCGGTCAGTTTTCCATGGTAGTCCTCAATATCATCATCGCTCGCGACCGACCCCTGGTCTGGATTGACTGCTTTTGCAAATATCACTTTTTCATCCTCACATCGAATACCAGCAGCTTGAAGACGGCTCTCCCAGTCCGGATCCTTTTCGCTCAAAATGATATAGGCCCCATCAGCCTGATCCTCTTTGAGCTTGTGGATGATCGACTCCCATTGCTCAGGGCGATCCACACTGGTTTGGATATCCACCCGATATATTTTTTTCCCGAAAAATTGACTGTCCCATGCTAAAAACCGGATCATCCTTTCAGTTTTCTTTTCAGGGTTTTGCCAATGGATTGCCAATCGGATTTCAGTAATGCCTGAGGCAATATGGGGAAGTGTTTTGCCCATAGCCCCGTTTTAAATAAATGCACGAGTAGACCGGAATATTGACTAGCGATATATTTTTGGATGGCCGCATGTTCACGCAGGCTCGTATATTGATCCAACTGCTTTGCCATGGCAATCTCCGATTGAAAGTTCCTGACCATATTGGCCATTAACTGTCTCGACATGCCTTTCTCATGTTTGCGCCAAACACTCATCACTTCATCGATATAGAGGGCATGCCCTTGCATCCCCAAAAACACATGCATGATGGTATCATAGCGATAGGGAAAATCATAAACCCAATCGGGTGGGGTTTTGGGCAACATCCCATTGCGGAACATGGTAGTTCCTGTTCGGATAAACCAACCCCTCGAAAGAAAATCCTGGATGGTATATATTTTATTTTCGAAACGGATCAGTTCATCCATTCCCTGTACATTATCATAAAGTTCTTCCACTGCATGAAAACAAAGCACCGACTGGGGATCCGTTTCCATCAAGGCCACTTGTTTTTGAAGTTTGAGGGGATCGGTAAAATAGTCGTCGCCATCGAGGAGCGCCACATATTTTCCCCTGGCCTGATTGATGGTATGGATCCAATTCCGGGTGCCGCCGATATTCTGCTCATTGAAGGAAAGTACGAATCGATCGGGATAGCGGACCTGATATTGCTTGGCTATTTCCCTGGTTGAATCGGTAGAGCAATCGTCGCCAATGATGATCTCAATGGGGAAATCGGCCTGCTGCCACAAAATACTGTCCAAGGCCTGGGCCAAATATTTTTCATAGTTAAACGTGAACACACAAACGCTCACTCCAATCTGTTCACTCATCTTTTGTAAAATTCTTGCATTTAAATACGTAACCAGCCCTTAGGCGTAAACATATCGGGGCCATGCTTGCGCCAAACCTTGGGCGCCAGCACTATTTTGTTTTCGTTGATCCCCAACCAAGCGCCCCACCAGCTAAAACTGCTATTGGCCAAGATATGATGTTGGCAATGGCTCATCAGCCTGAGGTCCTCATAGGCCATCGATTGGGGATTGTTCCCGATCGGCACAGTTTTTCCTTCCACTTTAAAATGGGCCCTTACCCAATCAGGGTCATCGGAAAAAATAAAATAAGTGGGGTCCTCAACCCTTGCATTGATATATTGAACCGCTTGTTGGTAATACTCCATGCTACAGCCCCCAACCTGGTTCACCGTAAAGGCATCGGTCAGGTAATCGCCCCGGCGCACATGGATGCTCACCGATGCCGTTGAATCGATCTGTTCCAGCAAGCGGGCATTCTCTACTGATGGGGGTGTTTTGAAACTGAATTCTTTTTTGATGATATCCTTGATCGGCTCAAAATACCGTTCATCCTGCCAATAGCCAGCCAAGAGGGAACCATCCTTCACTTTTAAAATATGCCCATCAAAATCAAGCTGCTGCTCCAATACCAGTTTACGTTTATAATAGGGCAGAAAGGGATGCAGTAGATTGTTCATCCTCCTTTCCAAAAAATTCGGTTTGAGGTAGGGCCGGGTTTCCTCCTCGGAAGCGATATTTTCAATGATATTAAAATGGTTCAGTTGGTAAAGCCGCGGGTTTTCCTCGTCCTTGAACTCCTGAAAAAAATCCAGGCATAAAGAAAAATCGGTACCTAGGTCCAGGGACAGTCTGCGCCCCAAAGCATATTGGAAAAGCTGGTTTCCTAAACCATAGTGTATTTTAGTATAGATCATGAATCAATCAGGCACTGGATTAAAGGACTAGGGCAGATGAGGTTTCATTATTGGGGGTTAAGCGATTTTAGCATAGATATCACCCCATGCGTGGGTGGGCGAAACCTTATCTTCCTTTTCGATCCGTGCTGTCACGGCTTCCTGATCTGACCATGTTTTCATATCCAGTTGATAGGGTTCCCCAAAGCATACATTAAAAACATAACGGGGGTCTATCTTTTTGAGTTGGTTCATACAAGCAAGTACTTTATCCATTTGCTTGGAACTAAACTCAAAGGAAAGGGCTGGGATGGGTTTGGTCAAACCATTCAGCACATTGATCTCAAAACCTTCCACGTCGATCTTACAAAAAGCAGGCATGCCATATTTTTCAATTAGACTATCCAATTTCAGTACTTGGATGGTTGCCTTTCTGTTCCAAACCGTGCGGCCAGAGAAAAAACTGTTTTCCATTTGTTCGGTAGAAAAAGTGGAAAGCCGATCGTCCTCATCACAGATATAAAAATCCATTTCCCCTTCTGTGGCCCCCAACCCAATATTTTCAATCTGCACATGTTTATTTTTACCAAATTTAGTTTTCATTTTCTCCACACAATGAACCTGTGGCTCCACAGCAATAATTGTAGCAGCACCCAGTTCATTGAATATAGACACCCGTTCGCCAATATTCGCACCGATATCGAATACCAAACTCCCTTTGGGAACAAACTGGCGATAAAAACTAAAAATTTTTTTTCTCGGATGATCGCTGGAAGGGTTTAAAAAACTGGCTTTGTAATGCAGCTCCTGCAAGGGTTTTAAAAGACCCATGCCCCCCAATGTTTTTTTGATGTTTTCCTTGAAACTCATTTTTTCCCTAATATTTTTTTGAATACATGTTTTACCCCAACCATTTGGGAATGCCGGTTTGCTGACTTCAATATGGTTTCCATTTCGCTGGCGGTTAATAAGTCAGACAATTCACTCCCCAGCTCCTGCAATACCTGTTTATACAGTTTTGGGTACATATTACCGTTAATCCCGATAAACACTTCCTGATCGCCATGATTGCGCCAATAGAACAAAGCTGGGGGCACCAGCATCACTTTATGCTGGGAAGCTATTTTAAGCCCAAACTCCAGATCGCCGATCATCCGCTTGCCGGAAAAACCACCCACCTGCTCAAAACAATCCCTACGGATAATGGTGCCCGTGGGGGCACAGTCCAAAAACCCATCCGTAAAAAAATGATAGCGGATCGATTCCTTTGGCCCCATAATCATGGGGAAGGGCTGCTCGGTGATATTTTTTTTAAAGGAAATACCCATGGCCACTTCGGGGTCCTTTTGCATAAAATATACAAAGGCCTCGAGTCCATGTGGATAGAGGAGGTCGTCCGAATCCAGGTATTTCAGGTATTCCCCCTTGGCATAAGTGGCCGCCCGATTCCGGTTGGGGTAATCGCCCAAATTTTTTTCATTGATATGCACTTGGATGCGTGGGTCCCCAGCCGCATATTGTTTTGCAATGGCTACTGTTTGGTCCTTGGAGCCATCATCCACAATGATCAATTCAAAATTTTGATAGGTGGAAGCCTGCACACTCTCTATCGCCTGGGCAATAAATTTCTCCCGGTTATAGGCCGTCATCAACACACTTACTAAAGGTTTCTCCATGCTCAATCTAATCGTATTCAAAAGTCAATATGAAAGTTTGAAAATCTTTTTATAGCCACCATCAGTTAAGTACAGGCGAATGCCTATCCAATCCATCAAGATAAGCATCCAGCTTTTCGCCAATCAGGTCCCAATCGTACCTGCTCTTTACAAATTCAAAAGCTTTATGCGATATGGTTGAAGCCAATACAGGTTCATCCAATAGTTTGACCACGGCTTGGGCAAAACGATCCGCCTCATTGGCAATAAGAATATCAGCCCCATCCGTATAGTCGATGCCCTCTGCACCAATAGCGGTAGAAACCACCGCTACGCCCTGACCCATGGCCTCCAATAATTTTAGGCGGGTACCGCTTCCCGAGAGCAGAGGGATAATGGCCATTGCCGCTTTTTGATAATAAGGCCCTACTTTATCAACCCTACCATAAAACTGGATGGAGGGATGCTTTAATAAACTGGCCAATGCCTCGCCCGGGTCACCCACCCCCACCACCATCAACTTGGCAGTCGGCTTTTCTTTCAATATCAGCGGGAACACTTCCTTACAAAACCAATAGAGGCCTTCTTGGTTGGGAAAATAGTTTAAAGAACCACAAAATAGAAAATGATCGGGTTGGGTGGTCTCAACTAACCGATCCCATTTTTTATCAGTGCCTATCCCAACCCCATTCGGTACCACCGCTCCTTCCAAAAAACCTTTGTTCATGGTTCTGAATTGCTCCAAATCCAGTTCACTGCAGGTAAGCACTGCATCCACTTGCCTATTCAGTTCAGATTCGGCTACTTTCGTTCTATTAAAGTCCTTGATCCCCATCTCCCCTTTTTGCAAGGCTATTTTGGCCAAGCGGGTATTTACATTATGGGCATCATAAATAATCTTTGCTTTTGGCTGGATCCTTCGGATCAGGGAGGCCAGACTTAAAATGGAAATATCTTCCAAAATCACAAAATCAAATGGCTTGGATTTCAATAAGGCCAGCAATGGCCGATAAAATAATAGGTAATTACCTTCTGCAGGACCTTTGAATGTACGCTTCCAATACCGATACCGGAAAGCCGATTGATAGGGTTTGGGCAGGAAAGAAAAAAGATCCTTCAGCTCCTCTTGCCCACTGGTACTGATCAAGGTTGCGCTTTGTAAAGCGGGGAACAATTCAATGGCCTGCGAAAAGGACTCAGACCCTTGATGCGTGATAATCGTCAGTTCCGTATGCTTTGCCAATTGATCCAACAAATGGGCTACCCTCAACATGCCCCCATTCATCGGGGGAAATACCTGGGCCCAAGGAACAATGCTTAATACTTTTTTCATCTATTCATGAATAGTCGGGGGTCGAGAGTCAGGAGTTCGGAGTCAGGAGTCGGGAGTCGGGAGTCGGAAGTCAGGAGTCGGAAGGCCGTCAATTTTGGCGTTTATTATGAAATAATATCTTTAAGAGTTTTGATTATTCACTTTTCACTATTAACTGCGAACTCCCGACTCCGAACTCCCGACTCCCGACTGTTCAGTCTTCCTTAAACCCTCCACCCTATACCTTCCACCTTCTACCTTTATTTTCTAATCGCCGTCATCAACCCAAATTTTTCATCGATTCCTTGATGATGCAGGATCTCAAATCCAAATCCGGTGAGTATCTCGATGATGGTTTCCACCTTGCTACCCGGCTTTGCCCATAAATGATATTCCATCGTAATGGCATTGACGAAAGACCAGGATTCCCGATCCTCCAACAATCCCCATTCCCCTCCCTCACAATCCATTTTTAGGATATCAATACTACCGCCCGCCCGCTCTATGATTTTTTTAAAAGCCCGGCCCTGAACACTGCCCTCTTGCTGGGTCTTGGCCTGGGTATGAAGATCGGATCCATCAAATTCCAATTCCATCCTGCAATCGGTTTGGGTGGCGGCTTCATAATATACCTGGGCCCCGAGCATCTGGGCATTATGGGATAATCGATCTTTTAATTGTCCATTGGGTTCATAACATTCGATCCTGGCCTTGGCAAAAAACTGTCTGGCCGCAAGGGTAAAAAGACCTTGGTTGGCCCCAATATCCACAATGGTCTTGACCTCGGGCATTATTTTTTTCAGTGTATGCAATTGATAACAATCATTGATACAGATTTCCCGAAACTCGTACATAAACTCTGGGCCACTGCTTGCATCAAATTCAAATGGTTTCTTTGCCCCACCCACTTTTAACTGCTTGGGGATATGGAATCCAGAACTGCTCAAATAGTGGATCCCATATTGATGGGCCCGCCACCTCATTTGCAGACCGGATATTTTTTGTTCCCAGAAATTCATTAACCCAGAAAATATAATTAGACTATTTGAAAGCTTATCATACTCATTGAAGGCACTAGGGCTGATGTCGGGAAATTTGCTCGATCGCCTGGTTCAACGAACCAAGGTCACCACTATAAAAATGCGGGTAGGCTTCCTTAAAAGATTGGCTTACCCATTGGGGACTGACCAGAGGATCATAATCCCGGCTCATCGCCCATAACTTTTCCCTGAGCCCCGCCCTCCCTTGGTATTGTACAAAAAAAGAAGGCAAATAAAAATCACTGCTGTGTTCATCCTTTTTTCGCCAGGCCATGGCCCAAAAAGGATCTGGCACCATAATATAGGCGCCCGTGCTCAAACATTCGGCCATCGGCAAACCAAAAGCTTCCGGGAACTGTACCATTAGCACCGATGCTTTTTTATATAATTCCCGGATCTCCTCCATCCGGTAGCTACCTTCCAATGCAATCGTCTTTATGCCCAACTCGGCCAATACCTCCAGTTGCATTTTCCTGCTCTCCTCAAAACCCGCTTGCAAAAAATCAACCAATACAATAAACTCATTTTTCACTTGGGGCTCCAGTCCGGTATGGCTCAGGTCAAGCCCAATCACCGACCATTTTTTTTCGGGCGAGGGCTGCTCCTGTTTTTCGGTGGTATCCGTAATTGAAAAATTCCAATCATACCTTTCCAAACCATGATGATGACCGGCCATTAACTCCTGACTGTATTTGATGCTCGTACCGAGATAATACACTTCATATAAACAGATCGGTTTCCTTATCCTTGCCCTCAATTCCTCAATGGCATAATATCCACGCCAATAGGCATTGGGTATACATTCTGAAAGCACGATGATATCATATTGGGCCAATTGACGGATCAAGGCCCGGTCCCTAAAAAAATAGCGGAGCTTGGTCCTGATCCTAAAATGCAACCGGATCTGGTTATATATTTTTTTGCGCAGGGGAAAAAGCCTGCCCAACATGGAACTGCCCTCATAAAAAATAGCCGATTCATATCCCAAGCTCTCAAGCATTTGCTGTAAGCCCATGGCCAATATTTTTGGACTGCGGTCATCGGGCCGACTGAGAATGGCAATACGGGGTTTTTTGGAAAGGCTATTTGCCATCGATAGTACCGCTGTTCAAATAATTATATAATTCCTGCAATTGGGAGCTTTGGTTATAGGCCTCGCAGAATGCCTGGCAACCCTTTTCCAGTTCTTGCTGTCGGGCTGGGTTTTCCCATAATAAAAGGATCTGGCCTGCCATTTGCTCCGCATTGCCGCCTACCAAAAAATACTGTCCCGCATATTTTTCCAACCCTTCCGCCGCCACAGACGTGGCTACCACGGCCTTGCCAAAGGAAAGGGCTTCGATGAGTTTTACCTTGATGCCTGTGCCAGCTTGGATTGGGCAAATCACGATGCCGCCTTGTGCATAGGCTTCTTGAATATGTTCAAACTCCCCCAAAAAAACAATCCCTTCCCCGCTTCTGATCTTGTCCTTTTTTCTACAGATATTCCCTGCTATCAAAAGCTCAGATGCTGGGAAACGGGCCTGCACTAAGGGAAATACATGATCGATAAAATCATTGATCCCATCGATATTGACATCATTATGGGAGGAAACAAAAAGCAGTCGATGGCCGAGTATGGAAGGGAGCGGTTGGTAGGCCAATCGGTGCCCCACCAATAATGGTTTCGCTTTTACCCCCAGGCTTCGGATATAGTTGATCTCGTTTTCCTGCACGGAAAGTACCATGCCCGCCCGGTCAAAGCCTTTTTTTTCTTCTTGGGGAAAAAGGCTGATCCATTGTGGCGCTCTACCCTTATCCAAATACTGCTTATAACGGTTCGAGAAAATATCATGGCTGTCGATCACCTTGGGTATATGCTTACTGAAAAGTTGCAGGGTATGGCTATAAAAAACATAGGTGGCAATCACGGCATCAAATGCCACTTGCTTTTGAACCTGCCTGATATATTTGTCCACCACAATGGGGTAGTGATCGTCGATATAGGAATTATATTGCCAGGCTTCCCGATTGATACTGCCAATGATCAAGGCCCCTCTTTTTTTTATCCTTGACCAAATGCGCCGGCACTTGGCGAGCCCCCTTTCATAAATACTGCCCTTTCCAAAAATAATATCACGGTCTATAAACCAAATTTTATCCTTGCCCCACCAAGCTTCCATCTCTGCACGGTTGCCCTCCTCATAATCCAACAAAAAAAAATAGATATCAAAGCCCTGTTGGCGCAGGTTTTCTGCCAAGGAAAGGATACCCCTTCTATTGCCTGCATCAGCGGGGTGGGTTGGGGCCGGGGAAATAATAAGCAGCTTTTTAGGCATGACCTTTCTCGAATGCATATAAGAACCCATAGGCAGTTTGGCGGTAGCCAACATATTTTATTAGTCTGCTAGCGTTTAAAAAAATTAATCTCATTCGCCATGGGGTCATGCTGGGTATGTCGGAGCTTTGCTTTTTTATAAATAGTACATTCAAAAGATTAGTATCAGATAACAAAAGCTACCCTATCTGCTTATTAAAATCCGCCATAGCATTGTTGAATGCTTCCAGATAAGCATGGCCCCATTTCCGATCCGGCTCCAGATAGTTGCCCTCGGCCCATTCATTCCACGACTTGATGAAAACAAGTTTCTCACCTACTGCCTTATTAGCCGTTTCGGCAAAAGCTTTTAAGCAGAGTTTGTAAAATAGATCCGGATGGCTATTCTCAAATTTCCAGCCATCACTCCCACTACGGGGGGTATTGTCCCAATCGGGATAAATCAGCGGATACTGTTTTTCCCCAATAGCTGTTTGCGGAAAGCTATCCACATATTTATCATATAAAGGTCGAACCGGCATTTTCTTTTTTTTGCGTTGATATTCCGTATAGGTTGTTTTTAAAAGCCGGAAAGCAACCTTATCAACCAAGCTTAATTTATTTTGTAGCAAATGGACATAGGGCTGTTCCTGCACAATCCCATCCAACGGGTATTTTTCCAATACTTTCTCTTTTTCGTGGATGGCCACAAAATGGAATCCGCCAAGACCTTCCTTGAGCGCCAGCTCCTGCCAAAGATTTATAAAAGCATCCAGATCGAGGATGTCCAAAGCACGAAAAAGAAGAAAGAGTTTTTTCCCGTTTACCTCAATATAGCGCTTGTCCTGAAATGCAGGGAGCAAGCAATAAAAATGGTCGGTATGGTCCTGGATGCCCGGATATTTCTGCTCAATCAATACTTGCTTGTTCGATAAGCCATGCCAGGTACCCGACCAAGTTTGGTTGGCCCAGGCCAGACAGAAAGGGAATTCCGGTTGTCCACTGGCCAGCATCTCTTGAAAAGGCCGCTCCAATAATCGCTTACCTTCCCCGAACCAATAATGCCAATAGGCAAAACCATAAACACCATATTGTTTGGCCAATTCGGCCTGCGCTATTCGGCTTTCGGCCACCCGCAGGTCATAAAAACCAAGATCGGCTGGTAGCCTGGGTTGCCAATGGCCTTTATAAAGGGGCATGGCCTTGGCCACATTGGTCCATTCGGTAAAACCCTTGCCCCACCATTTATCATTTTCTGGAATGGGGTGAAATTGGGGGAGATAAAAAGCGATGGGTTTGATAGCGGTACCACCTACCATCCAATTCATTTTATTGTTGAGTAACAAAATTTATGCATTCAATAAGGGTTTGACCAAGCAAATCTAATTTGGTATTGTTTCTACTTTCAATGTCAGATGGAGAAATTAATTCAAATCCTATTTTTAATTGTTCTTTCATCTTTAGAGCCAAATCGTTTGAATCTTTTACTTTAAAAAAGGTGACTAATGGTTCATTTTTGATTTCCAGGTTAACATCAATATCCGACACAATGGAAGGTATACCATAAGCGACTGCCATATATACAGCACCACCACCAGGTCCACCCTCAAAAGTAGTTGGTTGCAAAAGACCTTCAGATCTAATCATCAATGACAATTGATCTACTTTAGATAAATGACCTAAAAAATAAACATGACTCTGTATTCCCAAATCGATAATCAGTTTTTCTAGCTCCTCCTTCCGTCGACTAGTTCCTGAAAGATCGGTCATACTCCCTGTACAAACAATACCTATATCCTTAAAGCCATAGACTTGATGAAGCAATACCAACGCTTCCAAGGCAGTTTCATGTGATTTATGCAGCCAAAATTGATTTGAAATAATAAAGTATTTTTCCTCTATGCCATACTGTTTTAGTATGTCATTTTTAGCTAAAGCAAGTTGATACATTCTTATATCAGCATGTGGAGCAAATGGAAGTGTGTAAATTTTTTTATCTGAGTAAGGAAAGAATTTCTTTATATCTTGATAAACATCCTTAGAATTTACAATTACTGCATTTGAACGAAGAAGGGTAGTTGCAAATGCAATATCTGTCTGCAAGCAAAAGTCTGAAGAATACAAATGAGAGTGATATTTGTATACAAAATCGAAAATATACCCAATTATAGGAATCTTATTTGATAGTGGAAGATAATTATACAATAATGGCATTAAAACATCAATATTGGCAAAAGATAAAATTTTCTCATTTGCCTTGGGATGATCGTCATTATAATAGACAATATTTACTTTTTCCTGAGAAAAGATTTCGACAACATAAGAATTTAAATCAAAATGTTGTTTTGGTTTTTCTCTCGGAATTTTATTTCCTTTACCGCTACTAGAAAATAATGTTTTAGGTTGTTCAACAACCGCTATCATTTTTTTTAGAGCTGATTTAACCTTAAGAGCCAAAGGTTTTTTAATAGAAGAGTCATGTATTAAGACATAAATACTAACAGGCTGTACTTTTTGAATTAGTAGTCCTTTAACTAGTGTGTGTAACAAATCTACCCCACCCGCCCAAGCAAAGTGTTTAGTTTGTATACCAATATTAATAGCCTTTTTCATGCAATTAAAAAGAGCCGGTACTGAAAAATTTTTTCGTTTTCACTAACTTTAATAAATTTAAATTTTTCATATAATCGCACGGCTTCAACATTAACTTTATCAACCGTCAAATCTATTTTATCAATTTTATTTTCTTTAGCTTTTTCAATCAATCTCTCCAACATAAGCGATCCAAATCCTTGTCCTTTATAGTTTGGTAAGACACATACTCCAAGCCAGGTCGTGCCATTTTCGTTTTCAAGATGTCCATAAGCAATTGGTTTTCTATTCTCCCCCTGTATCATTAGTGTCACTAAATGCTTTTCTATGACACTAATATCTCTTTTTTGATAATATCTGAAAGTACTAGCTGAGTCGCCGAGATTGTTTATAAAGACTTCCAATAAGTGAATATTAGTAAGACTTATCTTGACAAATGAAATATCAACTCTACTCATAATAAGATCTAATTGTCTTTATCACTGTTTCTAATTGGTCATTAGAGATGGAAGGGTAACTAGGCAAATTAATACCTCTCCACCCTAAATCTTCTGCAATTTTCAGTCTTTGAAATTTATGAGCATACATGGGCATCGTGTGCACTGGATAAAAAAGAGGTCGCGTCTCTATACCTTGTTCCGCTAAATGGTTTCGTAATAAATCCCTGTCATCTGGGGAAGAAACTAAAATTGAACACATCCAATATGAGTGGATTACATTAATTGCATTATCATGAAATTGAATAGGTAAATTTTTAAAGCCCGCTTTATAAATGCTTGCTATTTCAATTTTTCTGTTTACGAAATTATCTATTTGTTCTAATTGGGCTAACCCAATTGCTGCACATATATTTGTCATCCGATAATTATAACCAATGACATCATGCCAATATTGTCTATGCTTTGCCAATCCTTGCCCTTTAAAATGGACAGCCCTATCAAATAATGTATCATCATTTGTTACAACCATCCCACCTTCTCCAGTTGTAATTGTTTTATTTCCAAAAAAACTGAATGTTGCAATGTCACCAAAACAACCAACATGTTTTCCTTCATATTTAGAAGCAATTGCCTCTGCGCAATCTTCAATTAAAAACAAATTATTTGATTTAGCAATCGAACTTAATGCAATCATTTCACAAGGGTGTCCATATAAATGGACTGCCATTATTGCCTTTGTTTTATCATTAATTTTCCTTTTTACATCTTCAGGATCCATTTGCCAAGTTGATGCTAAAGAATCTACAAAAACAGGTTTAGCACCAGTATAGGCAATTGCATTTACCGAAGCAATGTATGTCAATGAGGGCACGATGACTTCATCTCCAGGGCCAATACCCAAAGCAACTAAAGCTAAGTGAATTGCAACGGTTCCATTAGAAACTGAAGTCGCATGCTTTATATTTATAAAATTTGCAAAACTAGTTTCAAAAGCAGAAATAAATTTCCCTCTTGAGGAGATCCATGTAGAGTCCAAACACTCATTAACATATTTTTTCTCATTACCTAACAAAGAAGGCTGATAAACAGGAATTTTAATTTCCATGTGACTTTTTATTTAAACTTTCCTCAAAAATATTAATGTAAGCATCTGCAGTATTATCCCAACTAATATTTGAAAATGCAGCAGTCGATTTCTGTATATTCTCTTCTCTTTGCTTATTATTATTTAAGCATGTCTCTATCGCCCTAGCGATACTATAAACTTCTCTCGGGTTGAAAGTAAATGCTTTAAACCCTTGTAATGTAAGATGCTCTTCAAATGCAGGAATATTAGATTGAATAACTGGAATTCCAAGGGACCATGCGTCTAAACCTACCCCATTGCCAGCTTCGTATAACGAACCATTTAAAACCGCAAAAGACCTCCTCAACAAAAGGTTCATGTTCCAATCAGAGATATACCCCAAGCCATAAACATCTATATCGTCATTAAATCCCTTGACCAAGCCATAAAAACCACTTTTGCCTACAATTGTTTCCGTCGATTGGCCAGTGAAAACTAATCTGAATTTGATTTCCTTTTCATTAACAATTGAAGCTGCGGCTATGAGGTTGCCTATATTTTTATGGACCGTAAGATGGACAGGACAGGTAATATATGGTAGATCTAATAAAAATGGGAAAGGAAACTCAATTTGGTTATTAACTGGCATGTTATTATAAACATTCAGGGATGAAAGGTGAATTACCTCAATCTTACCAGTTTCAGGATAAAATTTACTTAATTCATCTTTCATGAAATATGAAGAAACAACTGGAATTGTATCTTTCATCCATTCCTTGATGCTAGTATTCAGAAAATCAATTTGACTGTCACTAAAAATTGAAGTGCCAAAAAAATATTTAAAATTAAAATCATGAAAAGTGGCAATTTTAGGGCAGTCAATTAACGGTGGTTTTAAAAAGTATGGCCATGGAAAATACGCTAAATCGAAATTTTTACAGCAGGCTATTATTTCCAAATCTAAAGCATTATATATGTCAACGGGTTTCTCTTTAATACCCAGAAAATTTCTTTTAAAATAACGAACCCCACTAAAAAAGAGTGATTTTCTCTCATTAGTTGATTCAAAAACTTTTAATTGTTCGATTTTAATCTTGTGGTTTAAAAATATATCAAAAGCATTATTATTTATTAACTTCTTTTTGTCACAAAAAAAAGTTAAATCGTAATCCGGTCTCTTCTTCTTAATTGAGATTATTAGGTTGGTTATGAATCTTAAACCACCGCCGTAGTTTAGTTGATGATCAAATATTGCAATTTTCATTGATTGAAGATGTCTTTTGAAAAAGAAAAATTTCTACTCCAATGCCGGGTAAAGAATCAATTGAATTATATTCTTTATAATTTTCATTAAAAAAAATAGATTCTTTCCAACGAGGGTAATTAACATAGTTGAGTTTATCAAAGCGGTTTTTGTTAAAATATCCATTTTCGATTTCCCCTGCAATCTTTGATTTAATTGGATGGCCTAAATAAGAAATAAATAATTGATCAATTAGTTTTTGAGAATGAAATCTTTGACCAAAATAATATCCATCCGGCGATTTCTCCTGTAACTCGTATTCATTGTAATTAATATACTCATCATATGCATTCTTTGAGACAGGAACTGAAATTAATAAAAATCCGCCCGGTTTTAATAATGCCCATATTTGCTTTAAAGAAGCGTCAAAATATTCCATCGGAATATGTTCCAAAACAGAAATACATGTAATTAAATCAAAACTTTCTAATTCTTGATTAACATTTGCTATTAATCCGTTTATAAATTCTATATCCCCCTTTAATTGGAACTTTTTAAATATTCTTTCAGTCCCCTCAATATCCTTTTTATCTGGATTCACGAGTGTTGCTTTAGCAAGTTTTTTATGCTCAATGAGATAAGCCGGGAAAAACCTTGGTGAACTCACATCAAGATAGTTTTCAATTTTTAGGTCTTTCAAAAAAATTCTACCAAAGTGAAATTCAAAATACCTAAATGAGTCTAATGGGATAATAGCAAGAGAGTCCAATTCAGGCAGACTTATTTTTTGTTTAAAAAATGCAATGATTGATTTTTTAACCACATACAAATGAAATCGAATACCCCACCCCCCTTTTAAATTAACATAAAATGCACAAAATATACTTAATACAAATTCTAATACAAACCTTAACCTAAAGTTTCGAATTCTAGGACTTTGGATAATAGGTTTCTCTAAAAAAAGGTTTGAGTTTATTCTTTCCATTTTATTTTATTTCCCAATAAGATTTGCCATTAATAATACCTCCAAAAATTTTTCCTTTAATTTCAAAAGAAATTTTTTCTGAATCAATTAAAACATCATCTAATTCTTTTTTGCAAAATAACCTAAACCAATATCGGTAAACGCCTGCTTTTAAATTTACATTAGGTATAATTAAGTTTACCATATGCCTCCCTATTGAAAAAAAAGGATTATTTTCTAAAGCAAAATCAGAACGATGATGTATCAGATAGTTTTGTTGGTCATCTTCAACCACAAAGTTTACATAACAATTTTCCAATTCTTCGGAATTTTGAAAAGTCATAGTGGCTCGTATATCAAAGTCAGAATAAAGGGACGTCTCATTATATACAATTTCCAAATCGGTTTTTAATATTTCACTTCGCTGGATTATTGTGCCATTTAACTTGTCATGTTTTTCCTTTTCTTGTAGTTCCAAATATTTAACCAACACAGATGCGGTAAGACCATCGTAAATTAAACCGCCATTTGAGAGCAATAATGCATTGTCGCAAAGGTTTTTTATTGCCTCCATATTATGGCTCACGAATAAAACCGTCCGTCCATCGTTCACGCTCACATCCTTCATCTTGCCCAAGCATTTTTTCTGGAACTCGGCATCACCCACGGCCAGCACTTCGTCCACAACCAAAATCTCAGGTTCCAAATGCGCCGCCACGGCAAAGGCCAGCCGCACATACATGCCACTGCTATATCGCTTCACCGGGGTATCCACATAGCGCTCCACCCCCGCAAAATCCACAATCTCATCAAACTTGCTTCGGATCTCTTTGCGGGTCATGCCCAGGATGGCCCCGTTCAAAAATATATTTTCCCGCCCCGTCATCTCGGGATGGAAACCCGTGCCCACTTCCAGCAAGCTGGCAATACGGCCCTTCACTTTAATGGCTCCGGTAGTAGGTGTGGTGGTTTTGGACAGTATTTTTAACAGGGTGGATTTGCCCGCCCCGTTTCGGCCGATAATGCCCAACACTTCTCCCTGCTTTACTTCAAAATTGATATCCCGCAGGGCCCATACATAATCGCTGTTCGCGGCTGTGGTACGGTCATTGGCCTCCCCCAGTTTTAAAAATGGATCTTCCTTGCCCCGCACCCGGGCCCACCATCGGTTCAGGTCATGACTAATGGTGCCCGTGCCTACTTCGCCCAAGCGGTATTGTTTGGAAAGCCCCTCTACTTTAATAGCGATATCACTCATAGAAATTGCTGCAAGTTTTAACTAATGATGGGTGAATGCTGAATAGTGAATGGATGAATGGTCAATATATCAACCCATCCAGTTTGCAACCCCAATTCCCAATTCCAAATCCCTAATTCCTAATCCCCAATTCCTAATTCCCAATTCCAAATCCCTAATCCCGCATTACCCACTAACCCGTATCAACCGCTACATAGCGTTGCCTATACCGTATCCATAAAACTCTTTTCCACCCGATTGAAAATGACCGTACCAATAGCCAACAGTACCAAGGTGAATAGACTGCTATAGCCCAAGGCCATCCAACTGAATTCGCCTGAGCCGGTAAAGCCATAGCGGAAGGTTTCAATGAGGGAGGACATGGGGTTGGCCCGAATAAGCCAAGCATATTTATGGGGTAAAGCGCTCATGGGATAAATGACCGGAGTGGCATACATCAGCAATTGGGTGCCGAAAGTGAGCAGGAATACCAGGTCGCGGTACTTGGTGGTCAGCGCCGTAATGATCATGCCCGCTCCCAAGGCCAATAAGGCCATCAGCAGCACGAGATAGGGCGTTAATAAAATATAGAGATTGGGGTGTACGGCATTCCCCTTAATCAGATAATAAGCCCAAAAGCCCAGAAATAGCAGGAACTGGATGCCAAAACGCACCAGATTGGAGGCCACAATGGAGAGGGGCATCACCAGCCGGGGAAAATAGACCTTGCCAAAGATATTGGCATTGTCCTTGAACACGGTGGCCGTTTTGTTGAGACAGTCCGCAAAATAGTTCCAAAGGGTGATGCCGGCCATATAGAAAAGGGTCATCGGTATGCCATCGGTGGATATTTTGGCAATATTGCCAAAGATCACGATATAGGTGATGGTGGTGAGCAGGGGCTGTATAAAAAACCAGATGGGCCCCAAAATGGTTTGTTTATAGGTGGCCACAAAATCCCTTTTCACAAACATGACCAATAGATCGCGATAGGCCCAAACTTCTTTTAATCCCAGGTCGAATAGTGAACTATGCGGCCGGATGACCTGGTCCCATTTTTCCTGCTGGCTTTCCTGTATAGTATCGATCATAAGCAGGCCATTAACGGCCAAGGGTTGGTTTTATTTTTTGGGGAGAAAGGTTTCACGCAAAGTTATTTCACACAAAAATATTTCACACAAAGGGCGCAAAGGATACAAAGGGCACAACGAAGAAGTTGATAAGTTGAAGCCGCGTTCCGCTTTATGCGTTCAGCGTTCTTATTTTTGTCCGTTGTGTGAAACCTTTCACGCAGAGGAATTTCACACAAAGAGCGCA
>JAFDYF010000049.1 GCA_018267575.1 Bacteroidota bacterium | reverse complement strand
GGGCGGGACGTTTTCCAAATGCCGCCACAACATGCCAAGCCCTGGCCGTTGGCTGAAATGCGCAGACACACGGTGTAAGTCCTTAGACAAAACTGAAAGTAGTACCTTGCAACAAAAAATAATTGCCAAGTCTATTTATTATTTCAGGTTGTAACGGCGCAGGCAAGACTACTGCCTCTTTCACTATGCTTCCAGAACTTCTGAAAGTAAAGGAGTTTGTTAATGCTGATGAAATCGCAAGGGGGCTCTCTCCCTTTCAGCCTGAAAAAGTTTCGATAGAAGCAGGAAAAATCATGCTTCGAAGACTTAAAGAATTGCTCTACCAAAGTGAAGACTTTGCATTTGAAACAACGTTATCATCACGTAGTTTTGTTGAACTGATAAAAGCTGCAAAAAAGCAAGGCTACTCCGTCAATCTTATTTACTATTGGCTGGACAGTACAGAACTGGCTGTTGAAAGGGTTAAGACCAGAGTTTCAGAAGGAGGCCATAATATCCCCGAAAACATAATTATCCGTCGCTATTATTCTGGGCTTAGAAATTTTTTCTCCCTTTATAAAAACATCGTAGACTATTGGATGGTGATCGACAACTCTATCACTGAACCAGAACTAATAGCAGAAGGCTGGCAATCCGACAAACAGAATGTTCATAACTTGGAAAAATGGAAAATTATAAATAAACTTGTTGATCATCATGAGACAGACAGAAATAAAAACTAAGGTATTGGAAGGGGGTAAATTAGCTATAGAAAGACTTCTAAGCCAAAAGCGAAAAGACAACTCATTTGTTGTTGTCTCAGAAAAAGGGAAAGTAGTCCGGTTAAACGCAAAAGACCTCAAAAAATAAGCACTTCAGCCAACATGGGGCTTGGCGTTATGTCGGCGGACGGAAAACATGACCCAACTTCACCTATCCTGCAGCATCGGTCTGGGCTGGACAGATAGGCCCAATCTTTAAAACATATTTTCAACTTTTGTAACTTTAACAAGCAGCGGCCCGGGCGGGACGTATTCCAAATGCCGCCACAAAACGCCAAGCCCTGGCCGTTGGTGGCAATGCGCAGGGACAATTTCAAGTCCCAAAA
>JAFDYF010000048.1 GCA_018267575.1 Bacteroidota bacterium | reverse complement strand
ACCTTCCATGAAAGAACTGAACCAAGTGGTGGTTAGTGCTAACCGAACTGCCCAAAAACGCAGTGAAGCACCAATTGCTATTGCTGTAATAAACAAACAAACCATTGAGGATACCAAGGCACAACGATTAGATCTGTTGTTGAATAAAGTGAGCGGTGTAAATATGATAAACCTTGGCAATGAACAACATGAAATGAGTATACGCCAGCCGATGAGCACAAACAACCTCTTTTTATATTTGGAAGATGGGATCCCGATCCGCACATCAGCCGTTTTTAATCACAATGCATTGTTGGAAATGAATATGGCTGCAGCTAAAAGCATCGAAGTGATCAAAGGGCCATCTTCGGCGCTCTACGGAGCGGAAGCTATTTGTGGGGTTGTGAATGTCATCACCCAAGCTCCCCCTGCTTTTACTAGCGGTACAGTAAGTGCACAAATGAATGATGTAGGGTACAAACGCATTGATGTACAAGCAGGGACAACCCAGGGAAAATTGGGTTTTATTTTTAGTGGGTACTATGCCAACCAAACCAATGGGCCCATCCAGTATAGCGATTTTCATAAATCGGCAAGCACTTATCGTTTAGATTATAGGATCAACCCCAATACCACTTGGAGCAATAGCATATCCTATATAGACTATTTCAGTGACATGTATGGCCAATTGGATAGTACCCATTTTGCTCAAAAAAATTATGATGCGCAAATATTTTTTACTTATCGCAAAGTATATGCTTTTAGGGGCAAGTCTGTCTTAACCCATAGCTGGAACGATCATAGCAGTACCTCGGCCACATTTATGTACCGAAATAATTCGGTGATCCAAAACCCTTCTTATCAAATTGGTTCTTATCATGTGGGCAATAAACCCAACAACCCCATTTCTGCCGATACCGCCACTGGAAACATCAATGACAATGCCTTCAAATCCTATGGGTTGATTTTGCAACAAGTGGAAAAATTCAAATTTCTGCAAAGCAAATTGATTATTGGTGCCAATACAGAACTGAACCCACAGAGTTATTACCAAGAGTTTATTTGGGTAAACAAGCAGAATGTAAATGGGTTGACCAACTATACTGGTTTTACCAAGAACAACCCTGATTCCTTATTGGCAAACTATAAAACTTTTGTAACCAATTTTGGTTCATATGCGGATTATGAATTTACGCCTGTGAATGGTTTGCGTATCTCAGCGGCCCTTCGCTACGATGCTTTTCAGTATGTATTTGTAAACTATCTAACCGGGCAATCAAAAATTGGTGGTCCTTCCACAATTATCAACTACCATAAGGTTGCCCCAAAAATTGGGTTTACCTATAATTTTAAGGGCATTGGTTTTTATGGAAATTACAGCGAAGGCTATGTGCCACCTCAGATAACAGATGTGTTTAGGGTCAACAATAATACCTATCTGCTACCCCAAACTTTTTATAATTATGAATTGGGAGGATGGCTATCCTTGTTAAAAAACAAACTCTATGCAGATTGGAGCGCTTATTTAATGAATGGGACCGATGAAATTATTTCGGTGAAATTGCCATCAGGTATTTCTGCCTCAGAAAATTCTGGCCAGACAAGGCATATGGGGCTTGAGTATGGATTGTCGTATAAACCAAATACAGATTGGTATTTCAGAATTTCTGCATCAAATGCCAAGCATAGTTTTGTGAACTATATTTCCAGTGGGGTGAACTATAATGGAAAAACAATGCCCAATGCGCCACATTTTTTAAGCAACGCAGAATTGGTATTTAAACCTCATGCTATAAAAGGTTTACGGATTGGCATCGAGTGGCAACGTGTTGGGAAATATTTTATGGACAATTTGGATACCCGCACATACAATGGGTTTAACGTGATCAACCTTAGAGCTGGCTATCAGATCAGCCATTTTGAAGTTTGGGGGAATGCATTGAATCTGTTCAATACTTACTACTCAACCATTGCTTCCTATTCACCCAGTTCCGGGTACTCCTATCAGTTGGGCGACCCGAGGGCTTTGACACTTGGACTAGCTTATAAGTTTGGGAAATAATTTTTATACATAAGCAATGGGAGCAATCCCATTGCTTTCAATAATGCAATATGCTCCGCAAAAATATTTATAAATGGCATCGCACCTCGTCACTTATTATTGCGATCCCCATTTTTTTATGGGCTTCCAGTGGTTTCATGCACCCTATCATGACCAATATAAGACCCGAAATTTCAACCCAATCCCTAAAACAAGTTGCCATCGATAGCTCCAAAATAAAAATTTCGCTTTCGGATGCCTTAAAACAAAACCAAATAGATTCATTTAGTTCAGTAAGGTTTATACATATTGATACGAATTGGTTTTATCAAGTACAGGATGCGCAAAACCATGAACTGGTTTATTTGAGCAGCATCAATGGAAAGTTATTGAAAAAAGGGGATTGGCTATATGCACAATACTTGGCTAGGTTTTTTTTAATGGGGGATTCATCAAAGATGAACAAGCATCATCAAACAGATGAACAGACAGGACCTACCCGTGATTGTTGCGATGCTGCTACCGTTTGTGTGATGAAACAAACAGGAGGAAATAAAGTAAGTGATGTTTCCTTAGTAACTGCTTTTGATGAAGTGTATCAAACGGTGAATAGATTACTGCCGGTTTATAAAGTTTCTTTTGAAAGGAAAGATGGCATGCAGATTTATGTAGAGACCCTTCATGACCGGTTTGTTTTCGCTGCAGATATTAAACGCATTTGGTTCAGCAGGTTTTTTAGTCTGGTGCATACTTGGGGCTGGCTGGATTTTTTGGGCAAGGGGAGATTGTTGGTGGAAATGTTTTTTACAGCGCTTGCTTTCCTCACAACCTTGATGGGCATCTATATTTTTTTTATTACCAAAAGCAAAAAGTCAAATGGCAATGGATTGATGAAAGCTAGGCGCAACCATCGGCTTTCGGCAATATTTATTTCTTTGTTTACACTGATGTTTACGTTTAGTGGCTGTTACCATGCGTTTAGCAAGTTGGGAAAAGATACCAGCAACGATTATTTCGTTCGGGATCATTTTATTTCTGGGCAAACTGATTTGGATTTGGGCAAATTGAAATCTGTTACACATACTCCAATAAGTAATATTAGTTTGGTAAAAATGGATGACGGCTTGTATTGGCAAGTTTCTGTGTTGTCCAACCATGCTGGTGGAACAAAGGATTTGATGAAGAGCATGAGTGTTGCTCCTTCAAAAATGCTTTATGTAAAGGTCGATGACAATACGGTTCTTGAAGATGGAGAAAAAAAATATGCCAATTATCTGGCTACCCGGTTTAGCCGATATCCAAAAGATGAAATCAAATCCACAGTATTGGTCACAAAGTTTGATGAAGATTATAATTTTGCGGATAAATTGTTGCCAGTCTGGAAAGTGAGTTACGGAACCCATCATCATGAACGCTATTATGTGGAGACTTCCAGTGGGAAATTGTCCAAGCGCATCAATGACCGTGAAGGCTATGAAAGAAACAGTTTTGCATTTCTTCACAAGCATGAGTTCTTAAATGGGTTTGGTAAACCCGTAAAGGATTTCAGCACGATGTTCTGGGCAATGGCACAGTTGGTATTGGTAGTGATTGGTTTGAGGCTTTATTTAAAGTATAGGAAAAGAAAACTGAGCTAGTCGAAAATTTGAGGGATTGCCAAAAAAATATACAAAAAAATGTGGCTAGTGGGCTACTGCAGACTCATGCCTTTGCACTTGGTCTTATGCCTCTCACCCCAAACCTCCCACCCTTCACCTTATTCACTATCTTTATATGATGAAAATTGCGGAAATTATTTCACATCTTGAAACGGTTGCACCGCCCGCTTATCAAGAAAATTATGACAATGCGGGATTACTAACGGGCATGCCTAACTGGGAATGCTCGGGTGTTTTGGTTTCCTTGGATTGTACCGAGCAGATTGTACAGGAAGCCATCGAAAAAAAATGTAACCTGATCGTAGCCCATCACCCGATTATTTTTGGAGGATTAAAAAAAATAACGGGAATGAATTATGTGGAGAAAACAATTATCGCCGCTATCAAAAGCGATATTGCCATTTATGCCATCCATACCAATTTAGATAATATGCTGCATGGGGTGAATGCAAAGATGGCAGATCAACTTGGTTTGGTGAACAGAAAAATTTTACTGCCCAAACCATCCACTTTAAAAAAGCTCTACACTTTTGTTCCACACAGTGATGCGGAAAAAGTAAGAAAAGCGATTTTTGATGCAGGGGCTGGTGTGATTGGCAATTACAGCAATGTAAGTTTTGGGGCGGAGGGGGTGGGAAGTTTTATTCCCGGGGAAGGCACAAACCCGCATGTGGGCGAAGTGGGAAAGACCCATTTTGAAAACGAAATAAAAATAGAAACCATTTTTCCGGCTTATTTGCAGCAGACGGTGGTGAAAGCACTAATTGAAGCTCACCCCTATGAGGAAGTGGCTTATGAGGTAATCGATCTTGCCAACCCTAATGAGCGTGTTGGTTCCGGGTTGGTGGGCGAATTGCCCAAGCCAGTTGACGAAAAAGCATTTTTGGGGGAAATAAAGCAGGCCTTTGGTCTCTCGGTTATAAAACATACCCCCCTGTTGGGTAAGCCCGTAAAAAAAGTAGCTCTTTGTGGCGGGGCGGGTAGTTTTCTCATTTCCAAGGCTTTAGCTTCAGGAGTGGATTTTTATATCAGCTCGGACATCAAATACCATGAGTTTTTTGATGCCAACGACCGGCTGGTGCTGGCCGATATCGGTCATTTTGAGAGCGAACGCTTCACCATAGATTTGCTGGATGAGATTTTGAGGGAAAAATTTCCTACCTTTGCCGTCCTTAAAACGGCTATAAATACCAACCCGGTTCGGTATTTTTTGTGAGCAGCATTTTTGTAAAGAACATCGATAGTGGTCTGAAGCTGAATAGAATTTCAAAAGTACAAGAGTGTGACACAAGGATGCATAACCGGAGTTACCAAAGTTGGCAACAAAAATATTTCAAACCTCAATATTTAATATGTCGCAAGTAAAAGAGTTTTCGGTTGAAGAGAAACTGGCTTCGCTGGTAAGCCTCCAAAAAATCGAATCAAAACTGGATGAGTACAAAATCCTGAAAGGTGAATTGCCGATGGAAGTGAGCGACCTGGAGGATGAAATCACCGGTCTCCACGCAAGGCAAACCCGCATCGAAGAAGAGATCAATGGCATCCAAGAATTCATCAACAAAAAGAAAGAGATCATTAAGGAATCAGATGCCCTGATCAAAAAATACGACAAACAAAGCCAGAACGTAAAGAACAGCCGCGAATTTGAGGCCATCAACAAAGAAATGGAGATGCAGCAACTGGAAGTAAAGCTGGCTGAAAAACATATCAAAGACGCGAACGAAGAGATTGCCGAAAAGGTACAAGTGCTGGAAAGGGCCAAAAAGAATGTAGCTACCAAAGAAGGCGTGCTGAAAGGGAAAAAAGATGAGCTGGATAAAATCATCGCTACCACTGAAAAAGAAGAGACCCATTTCACTAAACTCTCTGACGAAGCTAGGGAAAAAGTGGAGCCACGCTTGTTGGTTTCGTATGACCGTATCCGTAAGAACTACCGCAACGGTTTGGCCGTGGTACCCGTAGTGCGTGATGCTTGCGGTGGTTGCTTCAATGCGATTCCCCCACAACGCCAAAGCGAAATAAAACAACGCAAAAAAATCATTGTTTGCGAAAACTGTGGACGTATACTCGTGGACGACGATCTGAATAACTCTGTTGAAGTGAAATAGTATTTTCAGTTACTGAACTACAATTTTCAATATTTTTTAAAGGCACTTATCATGAGTGCCTTTTTCTTTTGGTATCAATTAGGTGCTGGCCTTGATGAGAACTGTTAATGCCTTCCGTCATGCCGCAGTCGATAATAAATTGTAATTTCATTGCATGAGCCTTTTTGACGATCAATATGCTGGGATGCCGGCCGATAATATAAAACCTTCGCGGAAAAAACCCATTTTCCCCGTCCGCGAGCGGCTGCAAGGCTATCTGAAAAACCAAGGGCGGGAAGTGAAGCTGCCCGTAAGCTATCGCGACCTCTTCCACTTTGTATCTTCTCATCCAATACTCGACAAGAATGGCAAGGATACCCTTTGGGAAACGGTCAACTATGATATGCGGCAATGGGATTTTATAAGGGAAGGGCTGGTGAAAATTTATGCCCTACTAAAAACTGAAGGGGATTTCACTTATATCAAACATTTGGATGTGGCCAGGATCGATTATTGCAGTTTTGCCAACTCAAACCCTTTTCGAATCCGTATCGTGAACAAGTTCAATGACAATTACGATCATTACTATGTGAAGTGGGCCGATGCCACCCGTGTGTATGGGCTAGAATTGGAACATCTACTATCGCCAAACCGCATACATTATCTCACCCATAATAGCACTTTGGTAGAAGAACATATACCCGGTATTCCCGGCGATCTGTTTATCCAGAACTATTTATATAAGGAAGACACGAATAAAATCAGACTGGCTAAAGAGTTTGTAAAATTCAATGAGCGCTGTTTTGTGCGCCTATTGGGCGATATGCGTTCTTATAATTTTGTGGTCAACATTACTCCCGATATTGAGGATTTCCAGTACCGCATCCGCGCTATTGATTTTGACCAGCAATCCTATGAAGGGAAAAAGACACTTTACCTTCCTCAGTTTTTCAAAGAAAACAGACCATTTGTAGATCTCTGTATGAAATACTTGAACAGGGATTCCATTGAGCAATACCAAATGGAAGAAAGGACCTTGATGGCATTCCGGGTGGCCTCCTCCCGTTTTAGGTTGATGGAGCTGCTGAATATTATGGCTAAAGATAAAATATGCGACCCCGCCAAGCGTGACCAGTTGAAAATGGAACTGAGCGCCTATTTCAATGCCCCCATTTTTGAAAAATGCAAATCCATGGGACTGGTGGTGAAAAGGCAGCTCAAACAAACACTGCAAAAAAACCTGTTGCTGATCCAGAACAATTTAGGTGGGTTTGAGGATTGATAGAATACAGTGTGGATACAAGTATGAGAATCGATAATAATTAATTAACTTGCCTCCTCATTTTTAGCAGCTACAATGCTTGTACGCCGCTAACTTATTTTATAGCCTGCCATTGATATTTTTAAACTAACTGTATATTTACAACCTAAACACAAAGTTCATAACATGAAAAAATACAAACCCGGTGTACTGTTCGGTGAGGAGCTAGAAGCCTTATACAATGATGCGAAGGATCATGAGTTTGCGCTGCCTGCTGTGAATTGCATTGGCACGGATAGCATCAATGCGGTACTTGAAACAGCAGCAAAAGTAAACTCACCCGTCATTATACAATTTTCAAATGGTGGCGCTCAGTTTATTGCCGGTAAAGGAATGCCTAACGATCAACTGCAGGCCAATATATCAGGCGGTATTTCCGGGGCTTTGCATATACACAATGTGGCCAAGTATTATGGAGTGCCTGTAGTGCTGCATACAGACCATGCCGCTAAAAAATGGCTCCCATGGATAAGTGGTCTCATCGATGCGGGTGAACAGTTTTATAAAGAAAAAAAACAACCTCTCTTCAGTTCACACATGCTGGATCTTTCAGAAGAGCCTATTGAAGAGAACATTCATACTTCAGTGGAATTTTTCAAACGCATGGCGCCTCTGGGCATGGCCATCGAAATAGAATTGGGTGTTACGGGTGGTGAGGAAGATGGCGTTGACAATAGTGGTGTGGAAAATGACAAACTGTATACACAGCCCCAGCACGTGGCTTTTGCCTATACCGAACTCAGTAAAGTAGGCAAACTGTTCAGCGTTGCTGCTGCCTTTGGCAATGTACACGGTGTGTACAGTCCTGGCAACGTGGAACTTCGCCCCATCATCCTACACAATAGTCAGGTATATATCGAGAAGGAACTGCACACCAGCGCAAAGCCTGTTTATTTTGTGTTCCATGGTGGCAGCGGCTCTCCTCAAAACCAGATCCGCGAAGCGATTGGCTATGGTGCTATAAAAATGAATATTGACACGGATATGCAATGGGCTTTCTGGGAAGGTATCCTCAACTATTATACAAAGAACGAAGCTTATCTTCATGGACAACTTGGTAACCCCGAAGGTCCACAAAAGCCAAATAAAAAATACTATGACCCACGTGCCTGGTTGCGCAAAGGGCAGGAGACTTTTATCAAAAGGTTGGAAACAGCCTTTGAAGATTTGAACTGCATCAATCGGAATGCATAAATCAGTTTGAGAAATAACTTTTAAAGCCGTTCCCTTGGGAGCGGCTTTTGTTTTATCTAGCGGGATAAAAAATCGAAATACAGCTTTACTCTTTCAAATCACAACGGTTATACTCTTTAGCAATTCGTTTGATAATCTCTATTTTTTTATTTTGAAATGAAAGGTAGGTAAAGTAGTAACCGGGAAGTTTCTGTCGAATTTTATCTGCAAGTACGGGGCAATCGGAAACTAGTTCGCTCATGTTCCTTTCAAAATTAGGGGTCAACTTAACACTGTTGATGTCGATGACATCATATGGAGGAAACTCTGACATACTAAAATAAAAAAAACTACCAGCCTCTCCACGATCATTGCTTTTATAAGATTGTGGCAACTCAAAAAGTTGCATGCGAGCATCAGTTTCATTCAATCTTTTTACAAATAACAAATGGGTAACACCACGCAGATAGAGATCAATATTTTTCGCCACATACAACTGGCCACCCACACTATAATAACTCACTGAATCGATATTCATTTTGGTATCTACCGAATCACCCGACACGGTGCATTGAAAAATCCTCTTATTCAAGTCTATATCATTTTCAAACAGGATGGTTATTTTGCCATAAATAATACGCCCATCTTTCATATGGATGGTTCCTTCCATTTTATAAACATCATTAGGAGTTCTAAAAAATGCAGTGGGTTTGCAATCGGTGAGTTCAAAAATTAGCACAACCAACAAAAAGAGGCGCATCATTTTGTGATTGAAAAACATGGGAATGGACAGATGGGCAATTTTATAACTATCTAGATGCTAAAGCATGAAAGCTAATTTACTAGAGGCTATTGTTTGAAGAGAAATTTATCAACCTTAACTATTCATTCAACTGAATATTTTAGTAAGGCCTTCTAGGACGATTATATCCACCACCGCCACCACGGTTGTTGTTATCGCGATTATTGTTGTTGCGGTTGTTATTAAATCGGTTCCCAGGGCCATTGCTCCTTCCGCCGCCGCCTCCCTGTTCATCAGAAACTTTTACCACAAGTTGCTTACCGCCTCTTAACTTTTGATCATTAAGTGCTTCGATTGCTTCTTTAGCTTCAGTATCATTGGGCATATCAATAAAGCCAAAACCCTTGCTTTTCCCTGTTTCGCGATCGGTAGCCGTTTTTGCTGAGGCTACTTCTCCATAGAGTTCGAACATTTCTTTAAGGTCTGTGCTATCGAAATCATAGGGCAGGCCAGCTACAAAAAGTTTCATGTTTGTTATTTATAGGATGAAGTTAGTACAAATCGTTTGTATGCCATACAAATTGTAATCATTAAATATGGGTGATTTTGAAGGGGCTCAGCATTTTTCAAGTGTTTGTAAAATATCACCCAAAATATCATCGCGATGCTCCAGCCCAACCGAAATACGGATAAGCCCGGGTGTGATATTCACTGCCAACCTTTCCGCTTCGGTCAGCTTAGCGTGGGTGGTACTAGCCGGGTGCGAAGCAATACTCCGGGTATCCCCCAGATTAGCAGTCAATGAGAGTATTTTGAGGTTGTCGAGAAACTTGCGTCCGCTTTCCAGACCGCCTTTCAATTCAAAGCAGATAATGCCTCCTCCATTTTTCATCTGTTTGATTGCAATGCTATGCTGTGGATGGCTCGGCAAAAAAGGATATTTGAGCCAAGAGATTTTCGGGTTGCCTTCCAGCTTTTGAGCTATATACAAAGCATTGGAAGCATGCCGCTCCATGCGCACATCCAATGTTTCCAAACTTTTGCTCAATACCCATGCATTGAAGGGCGATAATGCCGGACCGGAGCTACGGCAGAACAAATAAATATCATGTATCAATTCCTTTTTGCCCACAATCACCCCTCCAAGTACGCGCCCCTGACCATCAATCCATTTGGTAGCGGAGTGAAGCACGAGGTCTGCCCCAAATTCGATGGGTGTTTGGCAAACGGGAGTCGCAAAACAATTGTCCACGTTCAGAATAATCGGGTGCTTACGTGCAAGTTTGCCGATAAACTCCAGGTCAACCAGATCGAGACCCGGGTTGGTTGGGGTTTCCAAATAAATCATTTTAGTATTGGGACGAATCGCAGATTCCCAAGCTTTTTGGTCATTTGGTGGCACATAGCTGTACTCGATCCCCCATTTGGGCAAGTATTTGGTAATAATGGTATGGGTACTACCAAAAACCGCATTGCAGGAAATAAGATGGTCACCTTTCTTCAAAAAAGTCATAAAAGAAGCAAATACCGCACTCATACCCGAAGCGGTCGCATAACCATCTTCCGCCCCTTCCAAAGCACATATCTTGTCAATAAATTCCTGCACGGTAGGATTACTAAACCGGCTATAGATATTATCATCTGTTTCGTCCGCAAAGGCAGCACGCATTTCCTCCGCATTGTCAAAGCAAAAACTGCTTGTCAAGAACATGGGCGTGGAATGCTCCATTTCGTTTGTACGTTCCGTTTGGATACGGATGGCTTCAGTTATTGGATGCATAATTTCTTATTTTGTAAGCATTTTTAGTAGTCGAGAGTCGATAGTTGAGAGTCGTATCTTTGTAGACTAACTATTATTGACTATTGACTATTGACTATTGACTATTGACTATTGACTATTGACTATTGA
>JAFDYF010000047.1 GCA_018267575.1 Bacteroidota bacterium | reverse complement strand
ACGATTTTGGTTTTTTGTGCCATTATAAAGGATAGCTCATTGGCTGTTGGTGAGCCATCGCGCAAAGCTTTCCCGCAACACCAACGGCGGAGAGTGTATGTAAAATTGCCTATAACAAGATAATTGATACTATTAGGCACTATCCAAAAATACCAAATTATTTTAAGGCCTTGTTCTTAGGTTATGTTTTACGGAAAGCTTTTGTGAACGGGTTACAAAAATTAATAATCAGTGGCTCTTTAGTAACTTGCGTTCACAAAAAATCAACCATGCAAAAGCTATTTACTGCTCTTCTTTTATTGTTTGCAGTTTCGGTTTCGGCTCAGGATATCGTGATTACGGAAGGCTGGAAATTCAAGACCGGTGATAGTATTATTTGGGCTTCCAAATCTTATAACGACAGCGGCTGGTCCCCTATCAAAATCGGTGCAAACTGGGAGCGCCAGGGTTATAAGGGTTATGATGGTTTTGCTTGGTATCGCCTACACGTAGTGATCCCTTCTTCCATCAAAGAGAAATCTTTTTTAAAGGAAAAACTGAAGATCGACCTTGGCAAGATTGATGATGGTGATGAGGTTTACTTGAACGGTTCTTTTATTGGCAGGAATGGGGGTAAGAATATGGATATCAAAAAAGGCATTTATAATACACAACGGGAGTATATGCTGCCATTGAGCGATTTCCGCATTTTGTGGGACAAAGAAAATGTGATTGCGGTAAGGGTATATGATGGCAACGGGGATGGCGGCATGTACGAAGGGAAATATGGGATCAGCGTGATGGATGTTACTGACTATGTTTCCATCAATACCAATGAAGATAATTTTCACTTCGGCAATAATAATCAGGTCTCGAAAAAAATCCTATTACAGTCGACCAGCGATAAATATGATTTTAATGGCAAGCTGCGGGTGACGATTACCGATCCTTTCACCAATGCGGTTGTATTGAAGCAAACCATTGGTGTGGATTTTGCAAAAGACCGACCTTTTGAATATACATTGAAGGCGCATCTGCCAGAAAGCAAATCTTATGTGGCGAATTATGATTTTGAGGAAGACAGAACAAAAAAACTGATCACAGCTTCAGAAGGCATTCCGTATGTGCTGACCCCGCTTCCTGCACCCAGCCCCAAAATAAATGGCGCAAATATTTATGGCGTTCGGCCGAATGCTCCTTTTTTATATAGAATTGCTGCCACCGGCGAAAAGCCTTTGACTTATGAAGCCATTGGTCTGCCAAAGGGATTGGAACTGGATAAACAAACGGGTATTATCACTGGCGCCATAGCTGTAAAGGGAAATTATAAGGTGAAACTTTCTGCAAAAAACAAACTGGGCACGGCGAGCAAAAACCTGAACATTATTTGTGGCGACCAGATTGCCCTTACCCCGGCATTGGGCTGGAACAGTTGGAACTGTTGGGGGCTCAGTGTGAGCGATGAAAAAGTGCGGGCATCCGCAAAACAGATGTATGAGAAATTGGCCGATCATGGCTGGTCTTATATCAATATTGACGATGGTTGGGAAGCGCCCCAACGGGCAGCAAGTGGTGAAATAGTGCCCAATAATAAATTCCCGGATATGAAGGGGCTCAGTGATTATGTCCATTCCTTGGGATTAAAACTGGGTATCTATTCTTCGCCGGGGCCGCTAACTTGCGGGGGTTATCTGGGCTCTTATCAACATGAAGAACTGGATGCCAAAACCTATGGCAATTGGGGCATTGATTATTTGAAATACGATTGGTGCTCTTATGGCAATATTGCTCCGGCAAAACCAAGTCTGGATGATTATAGAAAGCCTTATATCGTGATGCGGGAGGCTTTGAACAAAGTGAACCGGGATATCCTTTTCAGTTTCTGCCAATATGGTATGGGCGATGTATGGAAATGGGGCGCTGAGGTTGGCGGCAATAGTTGGCGGACGACGGGTGATATCAATGATTCCTGGGGATCTATGTCGGAAATTGGTTTTAGTCAGGATGTGCCGGCGCCTTATGCACAGCCAGGGCATTTCAACGACCCGGATATGTTGGTATTGGGCAAAGTGGGTTGGGGGCCAAGCCTGCATAATACCAAGCTTACACCCGATGAGCAATACACCCATATCAGTTTGTGGAGCCTACTTTCCGCACCCTTATTGATTGGTTGCGATATGAGCCAACTGGATGATTTTACCCTGGGGCTATTGACTAACGATGAGGTGCTGGCCATTGATCAGGATGTACTTGGCAAATCGGCACGAAAGGTTTACGAAAAAGAAAAAATACAGGTCTGGGTAAAAGAATTGCAGGATGGTAACAAAGCAATTGGCATATTTAATTTGGATGATAAGGCCACACAAACCACAATCCGGTTTTCCGATATCAAGCTTCCCGCACAGGTATTGCTCAGAGACCTATGGCGCCAACAAAACGTTGGGACTTTTAAAAACAGTTATCCTGCTGCTATTCCAGCACACGGCGTTCTTCTTTTTAAAACACATTCTGTGGCATACAGATAATCCAATTTGATTAAAAAGTTTTGTTTAATGGGAAATGGCATTATCTTTGTCAATGTTTAAACATTGATTATACACAAAACATTTAAAAAATTAGTTTTCATGGAAAGGAATCTTATTCTCGCAGCACTAACCTTGATTTCGCTCAAAGGCATTTCACAAACAACCTGGGTGGCAGATAAAGCCCATTCCAAACTGGGGTTTACCGTAACCCATCTGTTGGTAACTGATGTGGATGGCAGTTTCAAAAAATTTGATGCTAAAATCACTTCATCGAAACCCGATTTTTCCGATGCGTCTATTGAAATGACCGCTGATGCCAGTTCTGTGTTTACCGATAACGACCAGCGTGACAATCACCTGAAATCGCCCGATTTTTTTGATGTGGCAAAATTTACTACCCTTTCTTTCAAAAGCACTTCTTTTACCAAAGTGGATGCAAAGCACTACAAACTGGCAGGCAACCTGACCATACATGGTGTTACCAAACCTGTTGTGTTGAATGTGGTATTGAATGGCTTGGGCACAAATCCCTATACCAAAAAACCACTTGCAGGGTTTAAAATAACAGGTGCAATCAAAAGATCTGATTTTGCCATCGGTGGTAGTATTCCTACTGCTGTGGTAAGTGATGAGGTGAGTTTGATGGCGAATGCTGAAATGGATCAGCAATAATTGAACTTGGTTTTCAATCCAGTTATCTAAATTAAAAAAGCAGCTTCAAGTAAACCTGAAGCTGCTTTTTATTCCAACCGCCCCTGAATATTTTTAAGATTGCTTGTGTTGCTCCTGATATTTTTTTTCTGTTTCTTTCGCCTTCTCAAAATCCAGCACTACGCCGTTGATGCAAAACCGCAAGCCTGTTGGGGGTGGACCGTCATTGAACACATGACCTAAATGCGATTTGCACCTGGCACACATCACTTCGGTCCTTTCCATGCCATAACTATTGTCTTCTGCATAAATGATGCCCGTTTTGCTGATGGGCTCATAAAAACTGGGCCATCCGCAACCGCTATCAAATTTGGTATCACTTTTGAACAAAGGATTACCACAAACCGCACAGTAATAAGTGCCTATCTCCTTAGATTTTTCAAACTTGCTCGACCAAGGCCTTTCTGTTCCTTTTAACCGGGCCACATTATACACATCTTTGGGGAGCAGTTTTTGCCATTCTTGATCACTGATCTCCACTTTTGAGGTATCATGATGTGAGTAAACCGGGTTGTTTTCCTTTTTGACTGTATTATCCATAGTATTAACATCCTTATTTGAGGAAGATTGTGAATAGGTGCAAGATTGCATCATTAAACCGAGAAAAACCAAGTTAGCGATTCGGATCATATTCTTCATACTAAATATTTGTTTAACAAACCTACGCTGAAAGGGTTCACCCGGATTGTCTGCCTCATGACAAATAGCATGCCTTAACATTTGTTTGTGAATGGATTTCCGTGCCTAGTTTGTGCTGATGGGCTACACTCATACTGTTTTTCGCAAAAAAGTTGTTATTTGCGTTTTCAGCATTTTTATATAGGTTTGTTCACTCACAATCAATATAGTAACCAAACATGTTCAATTTAATCTTATTTGGCCCACCGGGTAGTGGCAAAGGCACCCAGTCCGAGAAATTGATAGCAAAATATGGGCTAAAGCATTTGAGCACAGGCGATTTGCTGCGTTCCGAGATATCTGGGCAAACCCCTTTGGGCATGGCCGTGAAAAGCCTGATGGCCGAAGGCAAGCTGGTTCCTGATGAGATTGTGATTGAAATGATTGATACGGCTCTCGACAATAACCCACAAGTAAATGGTTTTCTGTTTGATGGTTTTCCAAGAACCACTTCGCAGGCCGAAGCCTTGGATAAACTGCTGGCACAAAAAGGCACGAGCATTGCGGTAGTGCTGGCCTTGCAAGTAGGTAAGGAAGAATTGATAAAACGGCTTTTGAATCGTGGCCGTACTTCTGAGCGGAGCGATGATGTGAACGAAGAAGTGATTGCCTCCCGCATCAATGAGTATGAAAAGAAGACTGCTGCCGTGGCCGACCATTATAAAAAATATGGCAAGGTAGAATACGTGAAAGGCGAAGGAAGTATCGATGAGATTTTTGAAATGCTGTGTGAGAAGATTGACGCAAAAAAAATAGCATGATATCCACAAAATAGTATTCATTAGCTCCTGCTTGTACAGGAGCTTTTTTATTTGATAAATGCACTATCATGGATGAAGCAAAAAAAATATTTTTGAAGCAGCAGCTGGTTCCTTTATTAAAAAACCTGGATGTGGATAGTAAGGCCCACTGGGGCAAGATGAATGCGCAGCAGATGGTGGAACATCTGGAAGGGGCATTAAAACTGGCCAATGGAAAATTGGTTTTGCCCATGATGAATTTTGGGGATTCATTGGAATCATCCAGGACATTCTTGCTTTCAGAAAAACCACTGAAGAAAAATACCAAGACCGCTTTAATGGGCGATGAGCCGCCACCATTCCGTAAGGCAAATATGGCAGAAGCAATTACATCTCTTGAAAAAGAATTGATCCGTTTTTTTGAAGTCTTTGAAAACGACCCAAAACTTGTGACAATCAACCCCATTTTTGGTCAGCTCAACTTTGATATGAATGTGCAATTATTGTATAAGCATGCCATCCACCACCTTCAACAGTTTGGATTGCTTGCCGAATAAGCCCAAACAAAGAGCAACCTATCATTTAGAAATTAGGAAGGCAATCAGTACAAAAAATAGGTACTGATTGCCTTTTTCTTATGTGTCCTATCGTTCTTGCTTCGAAATTTTTATCAAGTATTATAATGCAAAACTGATATGCGCCAATCCAGAGAACTGGAATTTGGTTTGTCCGGATGCAAACTCTTCTGCAAAGGGTGCCTGCACACTGATGCCCACAGCAATCTTATTAAAACTGAACTCGACACCAGCCAAGGCACTTACTGCATAGGAACCCGTGTACTGCACTTTTGACTTGTTCAAAAGATTCATATCAGTATGCTCGTACATGATACCTGCATTGGGCATAATGGCAATACCTTTTGTCCGAAAACGATAAAACGCGATACTGTTTGCCGTGAGCTTGTTCCCGAATTTATATTGAGCGCTATTGTTGGTACTTATTTTATAGTTTAAGGAATTGCTTACGCCAAAAAAACCAATGCGCACATTGTATTGGGCATTGAGCAAAAAATCGGTACTGCCCGTGCCAATCTGTGCATTGATATCGGCCAAGGTAGTGCTACTGTCGTTGGGGTTTACTTTAAAAGGCCCTGTGGGAAGTTTAACCCCGCCGCCTATCCAAAATTCCTGCTCTACATTTTTGTTCGCTTTGTTCATAGACTTGCTATGGAATAGCTGATAGTTTGCCATCAACGTAATATCACCCAAACCGGATTTATAACTAATGCCATCATCATCCGCCTGCTTATTGTAGTAATAAGGGACAAATGCTAGCACCTGCCATTTTTTATTGATATTCCATCCACCCCAGACTTCCATGGTATTATAGTAGTTGTTGCTGAACTGTGTAAGGTCATTTGCGAGTTGTGTATGAAACTGCGCATAATGATAACGGATGCCTATAAACTTATTATTAAAATTGGGTAAAAGCCCCATATAAAAATTGCTGCCTCCGCAGCCACAAATGCTACAGGCATAAGCACCACTAAAAGATATGCTGACGATAAAAATGAATAAAAACTTTTTCATGTTACGATAAATGAAATAAAAATAAATACGATTGTCTCTGGTTGCTCAGCAATGGTTTATTGTTTGTTACTGAGGAATCTATAAGAGGGAGAATGATAAATTTTCCCTCTTATCATGCCAATTAATGATAGGGTAAGAAGTCGATTGTGCGACTTACCAAATTGATTCATTAAGCGATACCCGGCGGATGGAAAATGGAAGAGACTGAGGAGTTGTATTTTTTTATAAGGTACTTGTCCGAAAAGTTTGATTTCAATAAGGAAGCAACCCATTCCCTGTTCAGCAAAGTTTCACAAAAAAGAGGGATATCATTTTTTTCTCTGGAAGTTGGGTTGCTGTTTTTATCTTGGCCATCTTCTTTCTGCAATTGTTTTTTAAGAAAGCATTTGCCATGACAGCAGCAAGAAGGGCGGTTTCTGTTCACGCAAAGCTTTGCAGAGATATAATCCTTGTTCACCTGATAATCCAACACCACAATCGCTTTTTGAAAGGAGGTGGCAGCTACAGCAAGCATCATAATGATGGCCACCGCTTTTTGGAATATGGTTATAGTTGAGTTCAGTTTGGTTGAGTTGGATTGCAAAGTTATTTGTTTTTGGAGACCTATTTTATGATTACACACATATTTTTTTATATCAAAATATAAGTCCATCATATTTACTAGCTGTTGATGCTGTTTTCTGAAACACAATTTATTCTTTCCTAAGGATTTTGTAATTTCTTCAAGTAATTTTAATGTGTTGTTCTTATACATAAATGCCTTTGCCGATTTTGAACTCATCAAGGAACCGCTGCTGTTCACCACAGTAGTACCAAAGCCCAATCCAACCTCCTCCCAGAAAACAGCTTGTCCCGACGAGCGAAGCGGATTTCGGGAGGTTGTGCATCGTTTTCTTCCCGCCGAAGGGCGGGATTTTTTGGTTCTTTTTTGGGCAAGCGGCAACTTTATACTTCTTTGACCACATACACCAATAATTTAATAAATGAATTTAAAAACTATTTTTTCAAGGTCTGTTTTACGGAGTCTTTTGCCATTGAGTGAAGAGATGCGCCAATCTCTTTTTGAGATTGCTCAATTTGTTGTAACAATATGCCTTGCCGTTTCAATGTTGAGTCTAGTTTTTGTATGTCTTTGGAAGATACTGAAAGGGACGTGAAATATGTATAAACGGCTAATAGACCCATTGAACCAATCGCAACCCAAAGCGTTCTATACCCCAAATTTCTTTGTATTGTATTGGTCGTTATGACCGATTGCCCCACAAGTCTATTTTGAATAGAAGTTTCCTCATTAGCTAAAGTTTGTCTTTTTAAGAAAACCTCCTGATTCCTAGAGCGGATACGTTCTTCGATATAATTATGTCCTTTTAGCAATAGCCTGACTATCACCCTCCCATTACTTGTGTTTTCAAATGTTCTTTCATCCCATTGATTTAATGGCTTTGTTTTAGCCTCTACAGGGTGGACATATTCGTATCGCTGAAGCCATTGTATTGTTGTTATAATAAACTCATATGAGTTAACATTATTTGTGTTTTCTCCTAGCCATCCCAATAAAAAATCATGAATATTTTGATCTTGGTGAAGTGAGTTCCTTTCGTACAGATTTATTAGGATTAAATGGAAAAGGTCATCCATAAAGCTAGGTTTGGTTTATGGAAACAAGATACGAAAGCGAGATTGATTAACTCTTCTTTATAGCCTTCTTCTTCACGGGCTTGGGATTTCCCTTTACAGATGCCTTCATAATATTATGAAATGCTATTGAAGATTCTATAGCAGGCTTATTAGGTTCGAGTTTAATCTCTGTTTTTTTCTTTGCTTTCCCCATAAGGTAAAATTACACCATTTATATGTATGATTTGCTAAATCAGATAGCAATAGGAAAGGCATAAGGCCTTTCAAGAACTTGTGGAAAAAATAAGTTCTTTCGATAAGTTCTGCATTCCTTTTAATGCTATATTTGTACTGAAATTTTTTTTAAAATGCCCCAAGTCGAACTTACAAAAGAAGAACTTGCCGTTGTACTGATGCACAGGAAGGAAAAGCTTCAGAAGCAGTTGAAGGATCTTCAGAATGATATTGATGAAATCCTTAGCGATAATACCGAAGGTTCTTCGTCTGGCAGAAATAACGGGCAATCCCAGAAGGGAGTGCATAATTGGAAATCATTGATTGATAACGTGTTGAAAGACAATAACAACAAGCCTATGGCGGTAAGGCATATCATAGAAAAAATTTTTAGCAAGGGGGATGTCAAGGTAGACAAGAGGGTTGCGACCAAAAGCATAGGGTCTCTAATGTCAATTCACTCCAAAGGTGAAAAAAGTAGGTATTTATTTGAAAAAGGTAAAGCGGATGAAAAAGTTATGAAATTGTATTATATGAACCCAGACTTTAAAGAGGAAAAATAAAAGTCCTGAACACTTACCACGGCGAACAGGACTTTTTATTATGATTTCTAAACGGTGGCTGTACCTTAATCGGTAAAGGAGAAGATTTGTAATCTTCCGTGTTAGCGCACTTGCGGGTTCGACCCCCGTCAGCCACCCTTTTTTGCTTCGTGAGCAAAGGTAAGATAAGATTTTTTTTAAAAAAATAAAAAAATTCCAGACGGAAGGCTCAATTTCTGTCTGGAAAGTGTGAAACACCCCGCACTTAAAATGTTGGTGATTTATTAACGCCATAAATATAATATCATGGCAAAGCAAACTAAGAAGGTAGTGTACATCTCTGCTGTAACTGGGCAATATGTACCAAAACCTTACGCTCAAAGCCATCCAAGCACTACGGTGCGGATGCACGTAAAAAAAGGTAAATAACCCTTTGTTTCGAATTGTCGCTGTCGTGCTAATTTATAGCCGAACCCACATTAGAGGTGTAGGATTGGTTTGGTCTCATTAGCCAGTACTAACACGCTGCCAGCGACGACTAAGAAGTAAAACCCTGCGTTTCCACGCGGGGTTTGCGTTTTCAAAGGTACAAATATATTGTTCTAAAGGAAATATTTGACATCCACCTCGAAAACGTCCGCAATTTGCTTTAGCGTTAATAAGTGGAGGTTGATACGTCCTTGTTCTATGAACCATAGGTTGGACATGTTCAATCCTGTCTTTTTCGCCAATACTGGGTATGACCATTTTTTAGCAGTCCTCAAAGCTTTAATCTTCGAACCCATTGATTTTAAATACTGCCCGTTGTTCATTATTTGCCTATTAAAGTTTTGTATTTTAACCCTCCTTTACAATTTGCTAATGCGGTCGCAAAGCGTTCATCTTGGAACGACTCCCTATTATTGTACCTAAACGCATTTTCGTTGCAATAGCGTTGTAGGTGCTTTGGGCTTACGGAATGGTGTATCCCAACAATCTGCTTTTTTAGGATATTCCAGTAGCCTTCAATATTGTTGGTGTGTACCAATATATCCTCTTTACGAACATATTCTTTTGCCTTGTGGTTAACTTTTTTGTGGTTGTACTTTTTACCAACCTTGTTATAGGCATGATGTTCGTCTGTTACCATAGTACTATCGGGGGCTACAAAGTTTTCAATTGCGTCCGTAACATTCTCGATTGTTGTCTGTGGTATAACCCTAGTCCTTACCTTACCATTGCGTTGCACAGCCCCAAACACCATAGTCTTGTTATCCAGCCCTTTCAGTTTCTCTTTTTTGCTGGCATGGATATTTTTAAGAGACCCCCCAATATAAGTTTCATCAACCTCAACGATGCCGTCCAATAGTTCAGGGGCTTTATCTGTCAGCATTTCGCGGATACGGTGGCTTAAATGCCATGCACTCTTGACGGTTATGCCTAGCCAATTAGCTAATTGCAGGCTGCTAATGCCTTTGCTATGTACCGATAAAATATATGTAGCCAGAAACCATTTTGTTAATGGGATTTTAGTGTTCTCGTAGATTGTGCCAACCGTTACGCTAAACTTGCTCCTACAACCCCTTTCCCTACACTTGAATATTTTACCATTTGAGAAACGGCAAACATTTATAGAGCCACAGAATGGGCAAGCGGGTGTACCATTCCAGCGTTGTTGCTCCAAATACTCCCTGCATTTAGCTTCATCGCTAAACTCTTTCTGGAAATCTAATATGCTTT
>JAFDYF010000046.1 GCA_018267575.1 Bacteroidota bacterium | reverse complement strand
AGAGAAAAATAGTTTTTTCACAGTCTGACGGCCAGGGCTTGGCATGTTGTGGCGGTATTTGAAAAACGTCCCGCCCGGACCGGTGCTAGGCTAAAGTTACAAAAGTTGAAATTATATTTTAACGATTGGGCCTATCCGTCCCCCGAGACCGATGCTCATAGATAGGTAATGTTGATTGGCGTTTCCGTCCGCCGACATAGCGCCAAGCCCCATGTTGGTGGCAGTTTTGTCAACGCACATAAAAAGGTTTTGTCTGTTTTATAAAGTAATCGCTCAAGCCTCCATTATTGTCTATTTGTATAAAATCAATAATGTCATTTGGACTTGATGCTTGCTGGGCTGTGTAACCTGCTTCATTTGTTATGACTTGTTTTTCACCATCGATATCAAGTGCGAATATTAAATGTGGCGGTTCCCCAGTAGACGGGTTGAAAATCCAGCCCAAATATGCGGCCTTTACACTTGGCCTCTCCGTGAACAATGCTTTTAGTGAACCAACTATTTCGGTTGGGTAATTTTTGGGCTGTCCGATTTGTACTTGTGTGGCCTCTTGTATGTTTATTTGTTTATGGTTGTCTGTCAAGATGGTCCCATTCAGTAAACTTTCGATTTCGTTGGGCAATAATTCTTTCCAAAATTCTGAAAAGGGATTAAGAACAAATGTTGCGTCTTTAGCAAGGTTAAAAAGGTCTTCGCCCTTCATTTCTAGAATTGGGACTTCCTCTTTGATAATACCTTTGTCAAAAATTTTAGGGTTGGATGTGAATACTGGGATTTTCCCATCTGTGAGTGTCGCAATGCTGACTGTTGTGTTCTCTTGCAAAGTCTGAAAGCCCCCTATACCTTGTTGTTTGTTCGTCAGTATAATTAACTTTTCTGTTAATAGTTTTTTATAAAACTCAGGTCTGTAAGCGGGTTCGGTCAGAGCTTTGCGCAAAGAGGTCTCAATGACATTTTCACTATTTAAATTGTCTTTGTTTGTTTGATAGGTCTTCCTTTTAAAATTATCGAAAAATCCCATTTAGTGAAGTTGATTTGAGTGGCGAACAAAATTGCCACCAACGGCCAGGGCTTGGCATGTTGTGGCGGCATTTGAAATACGTCCCGCCCGGGCCGGTGCTTGGTTAAAGTTACAAAAGTTGAAAATATATTTTAACGCTTGGAACTATCCGTCCCCCGAGACCGATGCTGCCGGATAGTTGAAGTTGGGTTATATTTTCCTTCCGCCGACATAACGCCAAGCCCCATGTTGGCGGTAGTTATTTTTGTGTTATCAACTCCCCGTCTTTATAAAATTGTTCAATTGGATCGGACCCATCTTCCTTATACATTGTCCACTTACCGTCATATTTGTCGTTCTTAAAATTTCCGACCCCTCTTATGTGTCCATTTGGGTACCAATAAGTATGCGTCCCTGTCCTTTGACCTTCAGCAAAACTTCCCTCTCTTGCTTTCTGTCCGTTTTCATGCCAATAGACCCAAACCCCATTCTCTTTCTTATTTTTAATCTCACCTTGTGCGTAGAGTTGTCCATTTAAATAGTAGATTTTCTTTTGACCGTCAACTATTGGTTTAAAAGTCAATTGTTTTAAACTTGTGCTATCTAAAGTTGCTTTGTTTTTGATAAAGTCTGATTTACATAGCTGTTTGTCACCTATAAATATATCGTACTGATCAAGATTTAAATTTTGTCCATGCAAACAAATTGCAAGGGAAAATAAAACCGAAAAATTTAAAATTGTTTTTTTTAGCATAGTAATTCTGTCTAAAAAATAATTACCGCCAACGGCCAGGGCTTGGCATGCTGTGGCGGCATTTGAAAAACGTCCCGCCCGGACCGGTGCTTGGTAAAGTTACAAA
>JAFDYF010000045.1 GCA_018267575.1 Bacteroidota bacterium | reverse complement strand
TAAAGTTACTAATTCTGTCTACTTTTAAAACGTACTGTTTTTAGGGGAGCCTACAGATCGAAGCGCTAATGCTGGTGCCCAAAATCGAAAAGCATTCACTATGGAATGCGTATAATATATAAGTGGGAATCTATCTGCTTTACATTACGCTCAAACCTTATTCTTGCTAAAATATTTGCAAGCCTGCTTTACCCCGCAGGTTTCGCATTTGGGGTTTCTTGCCAAGCAAGTGTACCTGCCGTGCAATATCAGCCAATGATGGGCTTTATGAACCAGTTCTTTTGGTATGAATTTTATCAATTGCAATTCTGCTGCCAAAGGGGTTTTGGCATTCACCGTAAGCCCAATACGTGCCGAAACACGGAACACATGGGTATCCACCGCCATATTGGGTTGTTCGTCTATTACAGAAGTAATCACATTTGCTGTTTTCCGCCCGACCCCGGGTAGTTTCATCAATTCCTCCACCTTTAATGGTATTTGCCCATTAAATTTTTCCTCCACCATTTGGGCCATGCCAATGAGGTGTTTGGTCTTATTGTTTGGATAAGAAATGCTTTTAATTAATGGGAAAAGAGATTCAAAACTTGTTTTTGATAAGGCTTTTGCGTCGGGGAATTTTTCGAAAATAGCGGGTGTGGTCATGTTTACCCGCTTATCCGTGCATTGTGCTGAAAGAATCACAGCTACCAATAACTGAAATGGACTATCATATACCAGTTCAGTTTCGGCATTGGGGGCATGCTGATGAAAATAGTCGATGATAAAATCAAACCTCTCCCTTCGGGTCATATTATTGATATAGGACCGCGAATTTAAGGTAATCAATCAGCGAGCAAAAATTAATCTAGGGGCGATTTACCGGCTCCGTGGCAGTTTGACGAGCATAATTCATCACTTTCAAAACCACTTCCATGCGAGGCGAAACAATTACTTTATCCAATTGGCCTATTGAAGATTGCATAGCCTGCATTTCTTCGCGAAGTGTCCAGTCTTCCTTAAGTGCCGATTCGATAGCTGCTGTTAGCTCCGGGGAAGATTCTTTGTATAAATACAATAGAAGATCCTCTGGTGTAAAGAATGTCATAGGCAAAACCATTTAATGTCCTTTATTTATTGTCCAAGTATATCTGAAACGTCCGTAATAAGAACGGTATTTGGGTAGTCTTATTGTTTTATCCCCAAAATAATAAGATTCCCGGCTAGCATAAAGTTTAAAAGGCAGATCAATGGGATGCTTAGGTAAAGTACTATTTTTCCCGGATAAGGAAGAGGTCTTCATTGTCCCGTTTCATGAGATATTTTTCACGGGCATACTTTTCGATAGTAGAGGGGTTCGATTTCAGCTTTTCCAGTTCAGCTTTGGTGGTACTGATTTCATCCTGATAGAACTTGCTGCTTTGTTGCAGCTTTTTAAGTTCCTGGGGATGCCTGAAATAGGTGCTAAAAAGGTCTCTTTCATCAAAAAACAGCATCCAGACTACAAAACCCACCACACAGAGTAGGTATTTGTTCTTCATCCAAGATGGTATTTTTGAAAGGATCATGGTTGTTGGTTCATGGATCATAGTTGATGGTTCATGGATGAGGACATTGCTATGAGCCATCATCCATGAACCATTCACTGTTCTTATTTTCCAAATTTAATTTTTCCTTTTGGATAAACCGCATTGGACCCCAACATTTCTTCGATCCTGATCAATTGGTTGTATTTGGCAATCCGGTCGGTACGGCTGGCCGAACCCGTTTTGATCTGGCCGCAGTTCAGTGCCACGGCCAAGTCCGCGATGGTAGTATCTTCGGTCTCACCACTGCGATGGCTCATAATGGTGTTATAACCATTGTGTTGTGCAAGGGTAACCGCATTGATGGTTTCGGTGATGGTACCAATTTGGTTTACTTTTACCAGCAGCGCATTACCTACTCCAGTATCAATCCCTTTTTGAAGCCTTTCCACATTGGTCACGAACAGATCGTCGCCCACCAACTGAATCTTGCTGCCAAGGGTATCCGTCATCAGTTTCCAACCTTTCCAATCGTCTTCGGCCATACCGTCCTCGATGGAAACGATGGGATAGTTTTTTACCCAGCTAGCCCAGAAATCAACCATTTTTTCGCTGCTGAGTTTTTTGCCATCGGATTTATGGAAATGGTAAACTTTTTTCGTTGCGTCGTACATTTCGCTCACGGCAGGGTCCATGGCAATGGCCACCTGAGTACCTGCTTTGAAACCCGCCGCGCTGATAGCGGCCATCACGGTTTCAATTGCTTCATCGTTGCTTTGTATGTCGGGAGCAAAACCACCTTCATCGCCCACATTGGTAGAATAGCCTTTTTTCTTCAACACACTCTTAAGTGCATGGAAAATCTCCACGCCCCAACGAAGCCCTTCACTAAAGGAAGAAGCACCGATAGGCATCACCATGAATTCCTGAAAATCGATTTTATTGTCCGCATGTGCGCCACCGTTAAGGATGTTCATCATCGGCATGGGCAGGGTCTTAGCATTTGTACCACCCACATAACGGAACAGAGGGAGCCCCGCTTCCTGTGCTGCTGCTTTTGCAGCGGCCATACTTACGGCCAACATCGCGTTGGCGCCCAGTTTGGATTTATTGGCAGTGCCATCCAGTTTGATCATCAGGTCATCCAGACCCGCTTGGTCAGCCACTTCAAAGCCCAATACTTTTTCAGCAATCAGGGTATTTACATTCTTCACGGCTTTCAACACGCCCTTGCCTTGGTATATTTTTTTATCGCCGTCGCGAAGTTCCACCGCTTCATGTACGCCAGTGCTAGCACCACTCGGAACGGCCGCACGGCCAAGGATACCTTCATCGGTAATAATGTCCACTTCCACGGTCGGGTTACCACGACTGTCCAATATTTGTCTTGCATGTATTTGCTCAATGTAGCTCATGATTAGTTATTGGTTTATTGTTTTAAGATTTTATTTTTTGTGACCAACATCGGTAATTCTATTAAACATCGTTGCGTCGCACTCTTGTACTGCAGAACACCAATTAGCAACTTTTTTCAAAGTTCCAAACTTTGGAAAAGTTTGACAAACTAATTCCTAATTCCCAATTCCATCTCAACTCCTCCCTACGTTCGTCAAATTCCTAAAAACCTCTTCTAAACTATGCTCTCCGCTCTGCAAAGAAACAATATTCAGGTTATGCTGCAAAACCAGTTGCATTAATTGTTTGCGAACAAGTTCCGGGTTTCCCGTCTCCAACTTCCAAGCTCCCGTTTCCATTTGCTTCACGGAAATAACCTCGTTGAGGTTTTTCAATAAAGATTCATCCACTTTTTCTTTGAACTCCACTAAAATGATATGGTTCTTCTCGCCTGCGTTCTGTAAGTGGGTCAAGGTATCGTCGGCCACGAGTTTTCCTTTATTAATGATGATCACCCGATCACAGATGGCTTCCACTTCCTGTAGTATATGGGAGGAGAAAAGCACGGTTTTTTCTTTGCCGAGATTTTTGATCACTTCCCTGATCTCGATGATTTGGTTGGGATCGAGACCGCTGGTAGGCTCATCCAATATCAGTACTTCAGGTTCGTGAATCAATGCAGCCGCCAACCCAACACGTTGTTTATATCCTTTGGAAAGTTGTCCGATTTTCTTTTTGCTCTCAGGAGACAGACCAACTAAGTCGATTACCTTGTTGATGGTCGATGACCGTTGGCCGTTGACCGAATGAACGTCGGCAACGAAACCAAGGTATTCCTTCACGTACATATCCAGGTATAGCGGGTTGGCTTCTGGGAGATAACCGATTTTCTTTTTTGTGGTAATGGGGTTTTCCTTCACGTTCATGCCACATACAAAAGCATCGCCATTTTCTTGTTCAAGATAACCGGTGATAATTTTCATGGTCGTTGATTTACCGGCACCGTTCGGGCCAAGAAAACCAACAATTTCCCCTTTATTTATTTGGAAAGAAATAGCGTCAATTGCTTTTTGTTCGCCGTAAACCTTTGTAAGCTCCTTTACTTCAATGGACATGATGGGTGATTACAGGGCGAAATTAAAGAAAATACTAATAGAGAGCTTTGCAAAAAGGGATTGCCACTGATTTTATGATTTTATTCTTCATTTTCCCAATCAGTGAATCAGTGGCTAAAAAGGGTATTGCCACTGATTGTATGATTTATCATTGATGCTAGTTTGTAACAGGGTCATCTCTTTTCCGTTTTATCGTATCAATTAATGAACTAAATTTGAGTATTCCTATATTTCATCAATTTAATATGGCATCAACAACTTACTATATCAGGATAAAAAAGAATTACGCAAATGATGTAATTAAAGACCTTCAAAAAATGGAGGCCGTAGAATTTTTAGAACAACCTCCTATCCCCGAATGGCAAAAAAAGGAAGTAGGCAAAAGGCTGAAAGCCCTCAATAAAAATTCAGTAAAACCGATAGGGTGGAAAGAAGCTACTACAAAAATCAAGCAATTCGTAAAATAGTATGTTTACTGTAGTCTTTTCGCCGGATGCCATTACGGATGTGGAGGAAGCGGTTGCCTATTATGAAAGTAAACAAATTGAAGTTACTAATCAATTTATAGCTCACTTGCAAACTACCTTAAATGCCATACGTCGTAACCCTTACTTTGCTTCAATAAGATATGACAGCATACGTTGTGCACAGGTAAAAAAATTTCCTTTTTTGGTTCATTACCATATTGACGAAACCAATTCTATTGTCAGCATCTTGGCTGTGTATTCTACACATCAGGAGCCACTTGGTTAATCATCTTGAAGTTTTCTTTTTCACTTCACCGCCACTGCAATTTTCGAATCCGCCGTTCCATAATACAAAAACCATTTCCCCTTGAACTGTGCCAGCCCTTCCACAAAACACACATGATTCACCTGGCCACTGATTTCATAAGGCTTATCTGGTTTTATAAAATAGTTGTCCATCCTCTCCAAAATTTTGGTGGGATCATTTTTATCCAATAAAACCTGAGAGGCTGTATAAGTGCCTTCGGTCAAAGAGGAATCACCAATCGACGGTATATTGCGACTGTTATAAATAAGCACAATCCCTTGATTAGTAAGCATGGCAGGAGGCCCCGATTCCACCAAGTCACTATCGAATTTTTTTTGTCTTGTCGGCACCACTATTTTTAGCTGGGGCATATTCAATGCTTGTCCCCTCAGATCAATGGGCGGTTTTTCGTTTGCCTGCATTTCTACAGGTGCCCAGTTGATCAAATCGTCCGAAGTGGCGGCCCAAATATTTTGGTCGCCCCAATACATCCAATATTTCCCATTGATTTTGGTAGCGATGATTTTTCCATCCACATATTTAGAAACAATCGAACCCGACTTGCTCCATTTATCGATGTATTTTCCATTATAGGCTTTTGCAAAAGCCGCTCCCCATTTTTTCCAATGAATCAAATCGGTGGAACTTGCTACCAATAGTCTAGCCATCTTTCCATCAAAAGCAGTATAGGTCATATAATAAGTGCCGCTGCTGTCTTCCACCACCCGAGGGTCTTCGCATCCACCCTGCCATTCGTATTTTTTTTCATCATCATTGGCTGGGAACAAAACGGGTTCTTCGCGACGGGTAAAATGAAACCCGTCACTGCTTTCGGCTAAGCCAATCCTAGAAGTGCCGTCAGGTTTGCCTGTTTTGGCCTGTGCACGATAAAGCATGAAGATTTTTCCATCTTTCACCACAATAGCCGGATTGAAAACATCTTTTTCTTCCCATAACACTTTTTCATTCCTGATGGGACATATAAATGAACCATTGCCGGGGGAAAGAATGGGATTTACGCTATCTGCTTTTACAAAGGGGATCAAAGCCCAACTGCTATCAGCCATTTTTTGTTCGGTTGCTTTGTTCTTGTCAAGATTGTTGCAAGAACAAAGCGTGAAGCCCAAAACGAATAGGAGAAAATAAACAAGTTTCATTGGCTAAATATATTGAAGATGGCCGCTTTAAAGTTAAAAATGAAAGATAAGTGATAATTTATTTTCGATATTATTTACATTTAGGGTCTCAAAAATGATTTTGCTATATGAGTTACTCCTATCAAATTAAGTCGTTAGAGGAATACAAGTCAGCCTACAAAAAAAGTGAAGAAGACCCCGAAGCCTTTTGGGGGGAAATTGCCGAAAATTTTCAATGGAGAAAAAAATGGGATAAGGTGCTCGATTGGAATTTCATCGAGCCGCATGTGCGTTGGTTTTTAGGAGGCAAATTAAATATCACGGAAAATTGTATCGACCGCCATTTGGCTACCATGGGTGAAAAGCCTGCTTTTATTTGGGAACCCAATAACCCCGAGGACCGGGTGCGAACGGTGACCTATAACCGCTTGCACAAAAGGGTTTGTCAAGTGGCGCAAATGCTCAAGAACAATGGCGTAAAAAAAGGGGACCGGGTTTGTATTTATATGGGCATGGTGCCCGAACTGGTTTACGCTGTTTTAGGATGTGCAAGGATTGGTGCCGTACATAGTGTGATCTTTGGTGGGTTCAGTGCACAGAGCATTGCCGACCGCCTATATGATGCGCAAGCTGAATTCATCATCACTTGCGATGGTGCTTACAGAGGTGGTAAGGACATACCATTGAAAAGTGTGATTGATGATGCGTTGATTGGGAATAGAACCGTGAAGAGAGTGATCGTATATACCCGCACTCGCACCCCTGTTTCCATGATCAAGGGCCGCGATGTGTGGTGGGAGGATGAAATGGATTTTGCAGAAACACAGGTAGAAAAAGATGGGGTGGTTTCTTTTCCTGCCGAAGAAATGGATGCAGAGGACCCACTATTTATATTATATACTTCTGGAAGTACGGGAAAACCCAAAGGAGTGGTACATACCTGTGCTGGCTATATGGTATGGACAAACTATACTTTTGTAAATGTATTTCAGTACCAACCGGGTGATATTTTTTTCTGTACCGCTGATATAGGGTGGATCACAGGACATAGTTATATTGCTTATGGTCCCTTGAGTGCGGGAGCCACTTCACTCATGTTTGAAGGGGTGCCCACTTGGCCAGATGCAGGAAGGTTTTGGGATATTGTGGATAGGCACAAGGTGAATATTTTGTACACCGCACCCACGGCTATCCGCAGCTTGATGGGTTTTGGCTTGGATCCATTGAAAGGAAAAGATCTTTCTACCTTAAAAATTTTGGGTACGGTGGGCGAGCCCATCAATGAAGAAGCATGGCATTGGTACGATGAAAATATTGGCAAGGGCAAATGCCCAATTGTAGATACTTGGTGGCAAACCGAGACGGGAGGTATATTGATTTCAAATTTGGCAGGAATAACACCGGCACGACCTTCATGGGCTACATTGCCGCTGCCAGGCATTCATCCAATATTGGTAGATGAGAGCGGGAAAGAAGTGACGGAAAAAGATGAACATGGTCTTTACAAAGGCAATCTATGTATAAAGAACCCATGGCCTGCGATTATTCGCACTACTTACGGTGATCATGAACGTTGCCGTACCAATTATTTTGCTACTTATCCGAACCTCTATTTTACAGGCGATGGAGCGTTGCGGGATGAGGAAGGAAATTATCGCATTACTGGTCGTGTGGATGATGTATTGAACGTAAGCGGCCACCGCATCGGAACGGCAGAAGTGGAGAATGCCATCAACATGCATGCCGGTGTTGTGGAAAGTGCCGTGGTGGGTTATCCTCACGATATCAAAGGGCAGGGCATTTATGCTTATGTGATTTATAATGGGCATCAAAATGATGTGGAGCTAAACAGAAAAGATATTCTTCAAACGGTGACCAGGGTCATCGGTCCCATTGCTAAACCCGATAAAATACAGTTTGTGCCCGGGCTGCCAAAAACGAGAAGCGGGAAAATAATGCGCCGTATTCTCAGAAAAATTGCTGAAGGGGAAACACAAAACCTTGGGGACACTACTACGTTGTTGGACCCCGGTGTTGTGGATGAAATTAAAAATGGGAGGGTATAAACTTTAAAAATTATAGCCACTGATTCACTGATTGATAAAAAATGAAAGCCACTGATGCGCTGATTGGGAAATATGGAACGCCATCATAACAAATCACATAATCAGTGGCAATCTTCTTTTAGCTACTGATGCACAGATTGAATATAATAAAGAACCTTATCTAAAAACAATCATAAAATCAGTGGCAAAAAAAATCTATTCTCACTTTTGTATAATAACCTTGGTGCCAATTGGTAAGAGGTCATACAGTTCTTCCACATCTTCGCGTTTGAGGGAGATGCAACCATTGGTCCAGTTTTGATATAGGTCAATGGCCATATCATCATGGTTCCAGGTGCCGTGAATCCCAATCCCATTGCCGATTTTTGCATTTTTCGGGATGAGCCCTTGAGCTTTGCGCAGCTTGAATTTGTCATAATCTGCCTTCGTTGGATAATCAAGAAGCATCATCTTATCCCATTTGGCATCTGGCTTTTTAATTACTATATGATAAAGGCCTTCGGGTGTTTTGCGGTCACCCTCCAACATTTTATCCTCCAATGATTTACTGCCAAACACAACAGGGTAAGTAGCATACCATCCTTCTTTATCGTACACTTTCAGTTCATAATCGGATTTCACGATGATGACATAGACATCCCCCTCAGTATTTAGGGTGCGGTGGAAAATATTTTTTTTCACGTTCCGGGAATTGGTATCCCTGAAAGAGAAAAGACTCAGTGCCAATAGGCTAAAAAGGAAGATTTTTTTTGTGCCCATACCGCCAGTGTTTTTCGAATAATAGTTTCAAACGCTGTGCCAGTAAATATATTTTTTGGGACAAAGTTTTTAACGATTTCTTCTCAAATTAGCTATGTTCAAAGAACTTATATATAGTGGGAGAAAACCTTCAACAGTATTGTTTTACAAGGGGTTTTGTATTAGCCCTATAAAACCTTCAGAGATTATCAGTTGATAATTAAGTATATCTTTTTTCCCGAGTATCTTCTTGCCCCTTATTGGCATTGAGCCATTACCAATTAGAGAATCTTATCCCAAAACTGTAAGGTGTTTGGTCGAGTGCATTTTTGAACATGCTTTTCATTGCATAGGAACCATAGAATTTAATAACGCCCAATTGGACTTCACCCACCCACGATATTTTCCAGGGATCCAAACCAAAATCATCATGTTTTTTCTGCTTCCCGTTTTCGGCGGTAATTATTTTTTGTCTGGAAGAATACAGATAGCCCACGCTGGCACCAGCACTAAATCCAAAATAGTTGCGTCTATGGGGCGTAAGATTGAAATTGAGCATGAGCGGTACCGTAACATAATCTGCAGCCAACTTGTCTTTTTTATAATGCCTAGCATCATCATAGGCAATCGAGGTGGCCGGGTTTTCCGAATAGAGAAGGGGGGAGGAATAACGATAATTGTTGAGTTCGAGACCCAACCCGTATTTCAGGTTTACCACATGTTTGATCAGGTTTAGCCTTTGCATAAATACCCAGATATTCACATTCACTGACTTTCCATTCCGCAGTTTGAACCAATCACCTGTGGCTCCCGGTGCCAATTGTTGGGCTGCTGCAGAGGCGTAACTGGTATTGTCAATATAGTTGTTGAAACCGAGGTCAAAGATCAGCCAGTTGGTGCTGATATTTGAAGGCATATAATGGTGCGAATGAGTATTTATTACGATACTATCCTCTCCAACAGATTTCCCATTCCGCACAATGGTCATATTACCAATATGGATGGTATCGCTTTGGTTATCCAAACTGCTTTTGCCTGTGGAATCGGTCTGTGCCTGGCTGCAAAGTGAGAAGCAACATGCTGCTATCAATAACAATTTCCCTTTCATACTTTCCTTATTAAATATTGATTTTATAATGATACATGAATATTCCCGATGGCAAGCGAATGCTTATTGTTGTCATTGGCATTCGTTGTTTTTTCTAAAACCCGGGACACTTTTCTAAAGAGGCCACGCAGCTTATTCTTGTTTACAGAAGTATTGGCTATATTAATGTATTCAACGTTGTTACTATTCATCGCTACTTGCTGTATATAATAATAGCCTGTGTTGCTTTTCTCGGTTTTTACAGGTTTGTCAACTTTGGCAACCTGTTTGCTTGAATCATTAACTGGCGTGATAGCAACCTGAGTTGGATTCTTTTCAATAATGATTTTTGGCTTTTCAGTTTTATTATCCAAGGTCGGCAACACTGTTTGGTTCTTGTTTTTTTCATTCGAAGAAATCATCACATTATCATTGTGATTATCTATCGGGTCAATATTTTCTTTTCTCTTTTTCCAAGTTGCAATTTTGGTTTCAGGTTGGTTGCTTTTCTCATCGGGTTCTTTAATTGCTACTGCTTTTTTATTGAACGTATCAGAGTGTATTGGAGTTACAGAGGGTTCTTGTTTTTTATTGTTTTTTTCAATGGCAGCTTTTTCTTGCTTGTAGGCATTCTGTGTCACGCTGTTATTTTCCTTGGAATCGGTAAATGTTTTGTAGTGATTGATAAGAAACCCGGTTACCAGCAAAATGGCTATTGCGGCCGCGCTCAACCAAGCAAAAGATATCGGCTTTTTCTTTTCTTCTTTTCTATATAAAACTTCTTTATCCTCAAAAACGATGGAAGGGTCAGGTTCGAGCTTTGCGCATTGCAAAATGCCTAATTCTTCTTCAAGCTTGGGATTCTGTTGTGCAAATCTTTCTACTTCAAGTTTGGTTGCGGCATCGAGCTCATTGTCTATATACAACAAAAAATATGTTTCATAATTGGAAAAGTTTAATAAGGAGCTTTCGGTAGTATGCTTGAACAGTAAATTTTTATCAGGAAAAAGTATAAGCTCTTCAGGGGGAAGGGTCGATTGCTGCAATATGCTCAGTTCGTGTGCCAGGTCAGGATTTTGGGCAATAAAATCTTCCACGGCTTTTCTTTCTATTGCAGACAGTTCATTGTCTACATATAGCAAGAAGAACTCTTCATAATTATTGCGGGTAATCATATTAAATTACGTTTTCTGGTTTTACCAGATAGTTTTTTAATTGCAAGCGGGCACGGTGCAAGTAAACTTTTACCTGGCTTTCGTTCAGTCCGGTGATTTGGCCAATCTCTTCATAGCTATATCCTTCATAGTCTTTTAGCAATACCAAGGATCTTTGTGTTTCATTCAATCTTGCCAACGCTTCTTCCAATACTTTTTTCAGATTGTTTGCTGGTTTATCCTGAACCTTCGTTTCATCATGAAAGTTTTCCTTTAGTTGTATCCTTTTCACTTTACGGATATGGTCAATCATCTGGTGGTAAGCAATGGTAAAAAGATAAGATTTACTTTTGCTAGATTCTATTTCCTTTCTATTGCGCCATAATTTCTCATAGGCGGTTTGCACCACATCACGAGCATCTTCTTCATGCCGCAGGTTTTTCACAATAAAGCGGAAAACATGGTCAGCATGTTTGCTTACACATTCGTTATACTCTTGTTCTGTCATAAACAGCTGACTATTATTGGTTCAGTTGGAGGTTTGAATGTAATACGCTCAGCTAAATTAAATGTTACAGTTGAGAGGGACTTTTTGAAAAAATCTTTGAAATATCTTAATCGTCTGAAGTGGGGAGCAAATGCCTTGAAATCGGTTCAAGAAAAATAAAATCGGATTGTGCTTTTTTCTCGCATTTCCCGCTATTAATGCAGTCCTGCTCTGCATTGCTCTTTGCCTGCTTATGGGAAACAAGTAGCACGGCAAACGAGGCCACGATTAGTAAAACAAACAATCTGATGACACTATTTTTGTGCATGACCTGTCAAAAATAAATAAAAACGCCGATACATCTTACTTTTTTGGAGATATGAAGTTTGTAATTAAGCATTGGATATACAATTTGTTGAATAACAGAGCATTTTATAAATGCGTTATTTGAGTATGCGCCTTTGAATCGGCTAGTGCTTATCTTTATCCTCCAAAAATTTTATGTATGAATCAGGCATTTAGAAAACGCATAGCAACGGAGTTGGAGGAAATCAAATCTGCTGGTCTTTTCAAAAATGAAAGGGTGATTACCAGTGACCAAGGGGCGGAAATTATAGTAAATGGGAAAACAGTACTTAATTTTTGTGCCAATAATTATCTGGGTCTTTCCGCACATCCCAAAGTGATTGAAGCTGCTCACCATGCCATTGATAATAGGGGTTATGGACTTAGTAGTGTGCGCTTTATTTGTGGTACTCAGGATATCCATAAGGAATTGGAAAAAAAGATTGCCGATTTTTTGGGCACAGAAGATACGATACTCTATGCCGCCGCTTTTGATGCGAATGGCGGTGTTTTTGAACCTTTGTTCGATGATAAGGATGCCATTATTAGCGATGCGCTGAACCATGCTTCTATTATTGATGGTGTGCGATTGTGCAAAGCGCAGCGCTATCGGTATGAACATAACAATATGCAAGACTTGGAAGCAAAGCTCAAAGAAAGCCAACACTTGCGTAGCCGCATTATTGTAACCGATGGTTCTTTTAGTATGGATGGAACGATTGCGCAATTGGATAAAATTTGCGATCTCGCTGATCAATATGACGCGATTGTGATGATTGATGAATGTCATTCCTCTGGTTTTTTGGGTAAAACTGGTCGCGGCACCCATGAATACCGTGGGGTAATGGGGAGGATTGATATCATTACTGGCACTTTGGGAAAAGCATTGGGTGGCGCCAGTGGTGGCTTTACCAGTGGCAACAAGGAAATTATTGAAATGCTTCGTCAGCGTAGCCGCCCCTATCTTTTTTCCAATAGTCTGGCGCCTTCTATTGTGGGTGCATCTATTGCCGTGCTTGATATGCTCAGCGAAACCACCACACTCCGCGATAAGCTGGAGCACAACACAAAATATTTCCGTAAAAAAATGACTGAAGCTGGTTTTGATATCAAGCCCGGTGACCATCCCATTGTGCCGATTATGCTGTATGATGCTGTGGTAGCACAAAACTTTGCAGCCAAACTACTTGGAGAAGGGGTCTATGTGATAGGCTTTTTCTTTCCCGTTGTGGCTAAGGGGCAGGCTAGGATACGTGTTCAATTAAGTGCTGCGCATGAACAAGCGCATCTTGATAAAGCCATCGGCGCATTTACAAAAATCGGGAAGGAGTTGGGGGTGTTGAAATAGCATAACAGTCAGAAAGACAGGAAGTCGGGAAGACAGAAAGTAGGATGGTCATATTTGTATTACTTTCCGACTTTCTGTCTTTCGGACTTTCCGACTAAACTACAGCAATCATACTTATCTCCACATTCACATTTTTGGGCAAGCCTTTTACAGCTACTGTTTCGCGTGCTGGGAAACTACCCGTAAAGTATTTTCCATAATTTTCATTCACCGACGCAAAAAGAGCCATATCGGATAAAAAGATGGTGGTTTTTACCACATTATCAAAACCCATTTTTGCTTCTGCCAATATCGCTTTCAAATTGTGCATCACTTGATGGGTTTCTTCAATCACATCTTTTGACTCTACGTTACCCGTGGTTGGGTTAATGGCAACCTGTCCCGAAATAAAAAGCATATTATTAGCAAGAATGGCCTGGTTATATGGACCAATGGGTTTAGGTGCGTTTTCTGTATTGATGATTTTCTTTTCCATATATCAAATGTAGATAAAATAAAAATGCTGCGTTGTTCCCTTACAGGATGTATGAAGCAATATCTGGTTGAATCCCTAAAAATATTTTACTGATATCTTACCTGTATTGCTGGCAGCAGGCTTGCATTAACCACAAATAGTTTTTCTTTGCTTAAAATTCCACAACATGAAATTGGTGGTGCTCGCAAGCCCAATATTAAAAGAAGAGGTCCAGCAAAAATTTGTTGGCTTGGCTGCTTCGGTCGAATATGTGGGATCGATGGATGCATTCACAGCGATTGAAGACGCAGATGCCTATTTTGATTTTGATTTTAACAATGAAACAGTTCGATTGGAGAAGCTAAAAAAATTGTCAACCAAACTTGTATTTATCAATGCGGTTGAACATACCCTTGCTGATATCAAGCTGCCATTTATCAGGATCAATGCATGGCCTGGTTTTTTTTTGAGGAATATTTCTGAACTGGTCGCCAATGATGAAACAAAAAAACATGCTGCCGAAAAAATATTGAACGATTTAAATTTTGGCTATCGATTTGTTCCCGATGTTCCGGGTTTTATAAGTGCCAGGGTTGTTGCTATGATCATCAATGAGGCCTATTTTACTTTGCAGGAAAAGGTAAGCACAAAAACAGAGATTGATATTGCGATGAAGCTTGGTACAAATTATCCCTTTGGCCCCTTTGAATGGGGCCAAAATATTGGTCTGGAAAAAATATACAAACTGCTTATTGAACTCCAGAAAACAGATAATCGTTACCCTATTTCAAAAGCATTGGAAGAAGAAGTTTAAAAAATAAAAATGTAATGGCTCTTATTTTAAATATTGACACGGCCACTGAGGCGGCGAGTATCTGCTTGGCAAAAGATGGCGAAAAATTATTATTGTCAGAAAGCAGTGAGCAGATGGGCCATGCATCCTGGCTGCATCCTGCTATTCAAAAAATGATTAAAGATGCTGGATATAAAATAGACGATTTGGATGCCATTGCTGTTTCTTCGGGCCCGGGCTCCTATACGGGTATTCGGGTAGGGATGGCTGCTGCAAAAGGTTTTTGTTTTGCTTTGCAGGTACCACTCATTACAGTAAATACACTAAAGCTCATGGCATTTTCAGCCTCGCAGCAAATAGCGAATCCCGCTATCGATTTGATTTGCCCAATGATAGATGCAAGGAGGATGGAAGTGTTTACGGCACTGTACCAAAAAGATATGGCTGAGCAAATGCCTGCTGCTGCTATGATATTGGATTACAATAGTTTTTCAAATGAGCTTCAATCGAAAAAAGTTTTTTTCTTTGGTAGCGGCAGTAAAAAATGGGGACAGATTTCAAACTCCCAGCATGCTTTATTTGGAGACATAATTGTTAATGCAAGCCATTTAGGAACTTTATCATATGAATTGTTTTACAATAATATATACAGTGATTTGAATCTAATTCAACCAGTTTATGTTAAAGATTTTTTTTTCGATACTAAAAAATAAACATATTATCAAATAAATTGAAGTATATATATCAAAATTAAAATGACTTTACTATTTTTGTAATATCTCCTAACACATAAAACTTTATTTAATGACCTTAACTTCAAGTAACCATTGGATGATGGTTAGCGGCTCCGAGGGGCCATCTGTCAAAGTAGATTTTGTTAGTCTCAAAAAATCAGCGCTGATTATTCGTGCGCTGAACCACAAACTGCGCCAACAGATTGTGAAATTGCTCGACGAGCACAGGCGACTAACGGTTACTGAAATCTATGTTCAACTTCGCCTGGAGCAATCTGTTGCTTCGCAGCACCTTGCCATTTTACGCCGGGCTGGCGTTGTAAAGACAGAAAGGGATGGTAAATTTATTTACTATACCATTGGCCAAGAGCGCATTTCATTTATTATGGATTGCGTTAATAGCCTCGTTAACTAAAATCAAATTGCTCATTGAAGCAATGCTGGTTAAAAATCTAAAAGGGATAGCATACTGACCGTGCTATCCCTTTTATTTTCACAGTTTATTTCTATTTTTGACCAAAATGCTGCTATGTTCATACAACAGTTATATACCGGATGCCTAAGCGAAGCTGCTTATTATATCGAGAGCGGGAATGAGGCGGCAATCATTGACCCGCTCCGGGATATTGAGACCTATCTTCAATTAGCGCAAGATCGCAAAGCCTCCATCAAATATATTTTTGAAACCCATTTTCATGCAGATTTCGTGAGCGGTCATCTTGACCTGAGCAAAGCGACTGGTGCCCCCATTGTATATGGCCCCGGTACAGAAACTAGTTTCCCCATACATCTAGCAAAAGATGGGGAGCGTTTCAAAATAGGGAATATTTCCATCGAAGTGCTGCATACCCCTGGTCATACATTGGAATCATCCTGCTATTTATTGAGGGATGACCAAGGAAAACCACATGCTATTTTCACTGGCGATACTTTATTTGTTGGTGATGTGGGCCGGCCCGATTTGAGTAGCGGAAACCTAAGCAAAGAAGAACTTGCAGGCATGCTATACGAATCATTGAAAGAAAAAATTATGCCCCTGCCAAACGATATTGTGGTTTACCCTGCACATGGAGCTGGTAGTAGTTGTGGGAAAAATCTAGGTCCCAATACTTATAGCACGATTGCCGATGAAAAGGAAAACAACTATGCACTCAATGCAGCCAGCAAAGAAGATTTTATCAAGTCAGTTACTGAAGGATTGGAAACTCCGCCACTTTATTTTCCCATTAATGCAAAAATCAACAAAGAAGGATATCAAAGCTTGGATGAATTGTTGGAGCGAGGGCTGAAAGCAATACCCTTGGAAGATTTTAAAAAGCGGATAAAAGAAGACGATGTGATTTTATTGGATACTAGAAGCGAGACGGTTTTTTCAAAGGGCTTTGTGCCAGGATCTATTAGCATTGGTTTGGAAGGCCGTTTTGCCGAATGGGCCGGTTCGCTCCTGCCTTTCGATAAGGGAATGGTACTCGTTACGGAACTGGGTAAGGAAAAAGAAACGGTAGTCCGTTTGGCCAGGGTGGGTTTTGATAAGATAAAAGGATATCTGGAAGGAGGTTTTGAAGCTTGGCAAGCATCCGGGAATAGGGTTGATATGATTATTGATGTGGAAGCGGACGAACTGGCCATGGATCTTCCATTCGACCCCAACCTGGTGGTTATTGATGTACGCAGGGAAACAGAGTTTGCTGATGGGCATATTGCCGGAGCCATTAATATACCACTCGGAGAAATGAACGACCCGGGCAGTATGGCCAATATTGAAGACAACCACAATCTATATGTTCATTGCGGTGGCGGTTATAGGAGCATTATTGCTTGTTCCCTGCTCAAGCGCCAGGGCATACATAACCTGCACAATGTATCTGGTGGTTGGAACAAAATCAAGGAGCAGCCCAAAATCAACATTGAAAAAGAAAAAAGTGTGCTGAATTAAATACTCGGGTAGTTGGGTTTGTCGCTATCCACCCAATTTTGCATATTTTCTTCTTTCAGTTCATTCTTCCATCTGCGATGGCTCCATAGCCACATGTCAGGGTTTTGTTGGATGACTTCCTGTAGATACTTCACATAGCGTAAGGTGAGTTCCCCTTCTTTCAACTCGGCTGGATTGAGTTCCCCTATTTTCAGCACGGCATGATAATATCCGCGTTTGGGTTTTTCAATATGGGCAAAAAAAACAGGAATATTTCTAAGCCTAGCAGCTTTTTCAGGGCCCGATACAAAAGCAGTGGGCTTGCCAAAAAAATTTACCCAGTAAGCAGTTGATAATGCACCCGGATTTTGGTCGGCTACCAAGCCCAAGAGATATTGCGTTTCATTATGCGCTACCATTGCAGAACGCATAGAAGTAGCGGGCAAAAAAATACTTCCTGAACGGGTACGACTATCGTAAAATATTTTTTCGAAAATTTTATTGCTGATGGGCATATATACCACCATCAGTTTGTAAGGGGTCGATTTTTTAAGTACCAACTGTCCCCATTCCCAATTGAAAGTATGCCCGAGATGTATTTGGCATGGTCTGCCTGTTTTATAAAGCTCGTTCAAATCCTTCAGACCATCTTGGCTTATGGTAAATCTTTTTTTCAAAAAAGCTTCACTGGCAGATAATTGTTTGATGAACTCGATAAGGTAATCAATAAAATTGAGGTAAAATTGTTTGGCTATTTTTATTCGCTCGGCTTCGGTCTTTTCAGGAAAAGCGATTTGCAGATTGCTCATGACCACTTTTTTACGGTAACCAAATACATAATAGAGAAGTAAATAGATGCCATCGGCCAACACATAGAGCAAGCGCATGGGCAAGAGCGATATAAGGTATATAAAACCGTAAACGATATAGTACATGAAAAATAATTAGTGGTTAAAATGGTTCATTGTTGATAGCTCATGGCGGCCACTCACTTGTCTCAGACTAACTGTTCACCCAATTCTTGCTCTCCTGTTCAATATGATGAAGTTCGATTTTTACATTGAACTTGTTTCTCATATGCCTGGCCAGCGCATCTGCGGCATACACGCTTCGGTGCTGGCCTCCTGTGCAACCAAAATTCACCATTAGGCTTGTAAAATTTCTTTTGATATAATCTTCCACGGTAATGTCCACGATATCAAATATACTATTTAGAAATGCTGGCATCTTGGTTTGTTGCTCCAGATAATCTTTTACACCCTTGTCCCTTCCGGTTTGACTTTTATATTCTTCAATCCTTCCGGGGTTCAATATGCCACGGCAATCAAACACAAAGCCACCACCACTTTCACTTGGGTCTTTGGGTATGCCTCTCCGGTAGCTAAAGCTATTGATGTGCACTACCAAGGGTGTTTCAGCGGTTGCCTTTAAAGGTTCAAAGCGACAAATGATTTCATCTTGGGTGATGATATGAAGAATGCGTTCAAACTCTGGCAAATGAAGGCCTGTTGTTTTATGTTGCAGAAACCATTTGAGGTTTCTCAAACCCAAGGGGATGCTTGTAAGAAAATGTGCTTTGCGTTCAAACAAACCTCGAAATCCATAAGCGCCCAATACCTGCATCAACCGGATTAATACATAACCATGATAGCGGTTCACAAAAAGAACCCTGTCTATTTTTTTGTTGAGGTTTTTTTCAACGCAATCAATATAGTAGTCGAGCAAATTATTTTTCCACTCATCGGGGAGATTGGCCTTGGCCTGCCAAAGCATGGAGGCGAGGTCATACTGAACCGCTCCTTTCATCCCACCTTGGTAATCGATAAAATGGATTTCATCATTTTCCACAAGTATATTCCGACTTTGAAAATCGCGGAACATAAAATATTTATAATCAGCTTCGGAAAGATATTCGCTGAATTGTTCAAAATCGTTAAGCAATTTTTCTTTATCATAAGGAAGTTGGAGAGCATCCCAGAAATAATATTTGAAATAAAGAAGATCGCTCAGAATGGCTTGTTTACCAAACTCCTTGGAAGTAATGCAATGATTGTAATCCAAATCTTGGTCTCCGCTTATTTGGAGGTGAGCCAATGCTTGAATGCTTTTTTGAAAAAGCCTATATACTTCATCCACAAATCCGAGTTCTTCCAATTTGTTGAGCAGCGAAATATCACCAAAATCTTCTTGAATGTAAATGGTCTGATCTTCATTTACCACATATATCTCAGGGACGGGGCAGTTCTTTTTTTTGAATTCAGTACTAAAATAAATAAAGGCTTGGTTTTCTTTTACATTGTCGCCATAAGTAGCAATAAAGGAATTGTTTTCAGTGATGATCCTGAAATAAATGCGTATGCTGCCCGATTGGGGAATCTTGGTAACACTGATGATAGGAGCTTGGCTAAAGGATGCGAACAGTTTCTTTATGGCCTCAATAATAGTTTGCATGTAATTTTACAAATCGGCATTGGTGAATCAAAGGGGCAAAATTAGTCAATTGGGGGGAAGAATAGTTCATAATGGCTCTTGCTGATTTTTAACCCATCTAGAAACCAATGCTATGCAACAGCGTATTGCCGAAGCGCAATCAAAGCTCCTTCCTCTCGGCTGAGGTGAGATTTTTGGTTCGACCTTTTTTGAAGAAATAATGATGAAGAAGATTTGAGCGAAATGGATTATTCAACTCCATTTTTTAAAAAGAGGTATAGTCGAACAAATTGATCTGGTGAATACATGAAATGCAAAATCTAAACCTCAAGCTGTAACCCGCAATCCATCTTTAGTTTAAACCCAAAACCTCAAACTCCATTGCTTTTATTACTTTTGCAGCATGTTAACGTTAAATGATAAAAATTTGGTACATAATTTTAATTCTGGTCCCAGTGTTCTACCAAAAGAAGTGTTTGAACAAGCCAGTCAAGCTATTTTAGATTTCAACAATACCGGATTATCTATTTTGGAAATCGGGCACCGCACCGCTTTGTTCCAAGAGGTGATGGATGAGGCCGTTTTATTGATGAAGGAGTTGATGAAATTGGATGATGAACATGAAGTACTATTCTTGCATGGTGGTGCTACTACCCAATTTTTTCAAGTGCCCATGAACCTCCTGAACGAAAATGAAACCGCTGCTTATCTGGATTGCGGCACTTGGGGCACCAAGGCCATCAAGGAAGCAAAAATCTTTGGCAATGTGGACATGGTAGCTTCCTCCAAAGACAAGAACTATACCTATATACCCAAAGGATACAGCATACCTTCCACTTCAAAATATTTTCATTACACTACCAACAATACCATTGAAGGAACGCAGATGCATGCCATCCCAGAAACCAAGGTGCCCTTGGTAGCCGACATGAGTAGTGATATCCTGAGCACTTCCATGGATTTCAATCGCTTTAGTTTAATCTATGCAGGTGCACAAAAAAACATTGGTGCAGCAGGCGTGAATGTAGTTGTTATAAAAAAAGACATTTTAGGGAAAGTGAACCGCAAACTGCCCAGCATGATGGATTACCAAAATCATATTGAGAACGGGTCGATGTTGAATACCCCTCCGGTTTTTGCTGTGTATGTTTGTATGCTTACGCTCCGCTGGTTAAAACAACATGGAGGCATAAGCGAAATTGAAAAACTCAATGATGCAAAAGCAAAATTGCTGTATGATACCTTGGACAGTTTACCCATATTCCGCCCCACCGTTGCAAAAGAAGACCGCAGTAAAATGAATGTGGTATTTGTGATGGACAATCCCGAATTGGAAAAGGAATTTTTGGCCGAATGCAAAGCCAACGGCATGGTGGGCATCAAAGGCCATCGTAGTGTGGGCGGTTTCCGTGCGAGCTTGTACAACGCATTGCCTTTCGAAAGTGTAAAAGCATTGACTGATTTGATGAGGGATTTTGCAACCAAAAATGGCTAATCAAAAAATTAAAACTTAACCAACATTAGATGGCAAATATTAAACCCTTCAAAGCATTAAGACCAAAGCCCGAACTAGCCCGTAAATTAGCATCAAAACCCTATGATGTGTTAAGTTCTACAGAGGCAAGAGAGGAAGCAAAAGGAAATGAGCATTCTTTTTTGCATATCACCAAATCAGAAATTGATTTGCCCACCGATATGGACACCCATTCACAGCAGGTTTATGATAAGGCAAAGGAAAATTTACAGTCCTTTCAAACAAAAGGCTTTTTATTTGAAGAATCCAGCCCTTGTTACTATATCTATCAATTGGTCATGAATGGCAAAAGCCAAACAGGTTTGGTATGTGTGAGCTCGGTCGATGATTATGAAAATGACATCATCAAAAAGCATGAGCTTACCAGGCCCGACAAGGAACTGGACCGCATCACACACATGAAAACCATCGGCGCACAAACTGGAAACGTGTTCCTAACCTACAAAACTAATGAACGCCTTAATAAAGAAATTGAGGACTGGAAAGCCAGCCATCATCCAACGTACGATTTTGTGGCAGAGGATGGCGTGAAACATATGGTTTGGGTGGTGAATGATGAAGCCACCAACCAGCGTATTACCAATTATTTCGCAGAAACCGTTCCCAATACTTATATAGCCGATGGTCATCACCGTGCTGCCTCCGCTGCCAAAGTAAGAAAAGCATTGGGTAAAGATGCTAATGAGGAAAGCAATTATTTTCTCACCACTCTTTTCCCCGACAACCAATTACATATCCTTGATTATAATCGGGTGGTAAAAGACCTCAATGGATTGAGTGAAGAGGATTTCCTGAGAACTTTGGAAAATGATTTTCTGGTAGGCAAGGTAGAAACCGCTTTTATGCCAAAACAATTCCATGAATTTGGTATGTACCTCAATGGCAGTTGGTACACATTGATTGCACGGGATGGCAGTTACGAAAATGATCCTATTGCTGTGCTCGATGTTTCCATTCTTCAAAAAAACGTGCTGGACAAAATCCTTGCAATCAAAGATGTACGAACCGATAAACGTATCGACTTTGTGGGGGGGATCCGTGGGTTGGGCGAATTGGAGAAGCGGGTAGATAGCGGTGAGATGAAAGCAGCCTTCAGCCTTTATCCGGTAAGCATGCAGCAATTGATCGACATTGCCGACAGTGGCAACATCATGCCCCCAAAAAGTACTTGGTTTGAGCCAAAATTGAGAGATGGGTTACTCACCCATTTAATTTAGGGGATTGTTTTTCATGTAAGAATTTATAGCTGGCGTAACTCCTGAGAGTTAAGCCACTCTACCAGTCAAATTATTTATATAAGGAGCCTGTTAGGTATTATTTAACGAGGTGGAGGGTTTGGGCTTCCCCCAATATTTTATCTTTGCTGCTTATGAAAAAAACAATTTTTTTCCTACTTGCGATAGTCACACTCCATTTTTGCCAGGCACAGGAAGACGCAAAAACGGTGGATGAGAATGCCAAAGCATTTATCCGTCAGGGTGATTATACCAATGCCATCGTTGTTTATAATAGGGCTTTAAAACAAGACCCCCAAAACCTTGAGCTACTCAAAGGTCTTGCTTTCGCTTATTATCTTCAAAGGGATTTTGAGGATGCCTTGAAAATTGCAAAGCCCCTACCAGAACGGAAGGATGCCGATGTGCAAAGCTTCCAGATATTGGGTTTGATATACAAGGGGATCGAAGAGCGGAAAGAATGTGAAAAGATGTACCGACAAGGGCTGAAAAAATTCCCTAAAAGCGGCGTACTGTATAATGAATATGGAGAGGTGTTGGGTACTGAAAATGGGGCAGAAGCCATACGCCTATGGGAAAAGGGGATTGAAGTAGATCCCAACTACTCATCAAATTATTATAATGCCAGCAAATATTACTATTCCAAGAATGAGCGGGTCTGGTGTGTGCTCTATGGAGAAATTTTTGAGAACATCGAAAGCTATAGTACACGCTCTGCAGAAATGAAAGACATCCTGTTTGAGGCATACAAAAAACTATTTGCAGATGCGTCTTTGCTCAATAATCCGAATAAAAAAAACGGCTTTGAATCAGCCTTTCTTACCGAATTGGTGAACCAGTCCTCCGCCATCAATCAGGGTATTACCGTAAGCTCTTTGACTTCTATACGCTCAAAATTTATTTTATCCTGGTTCGACCGTCCTGTGATTGCTTTCCCTTTTCGGCTTTTTGATTACCAACGCCAACTAATAAAAGAAGGGATGTTTGATGCATATAACCAATGGCTATTTGGCGAGTCTGAGAGTGCGGAAAAATTCCAAAGCTGGATTAAATCCCATGGGGATGAATATAAACGCTTTATTGATTTCCAGAGAGGGCGGATTTTTAAAATACCCGAAGGCCAATACTACCAAACATTGGTAAAATAGCCACCCTAATTTCTATTTGCGATTCTTCAATTTTTGTATAACTTAAGCCTTGTAATATTCAGGGATTGGAATGTTTTTGCCTTTTGATAATTGAACATTTCCATATACAAACATATTTGTTTGCAAATTCGTAATTTCATTAAATGACAGAACCTAAACGATTGTTTGATTGCATCAGCTACCAATTGGAAAGATTCCCCAAAAACGATATGCTTGCGGGAAAAGAAAACGGGGCATGGAAAACTTACAGTACCGCTGAAGTTCATGATAATGTGAACCGCCTAACAGCAGGCTTACTTCAATTGGGGATTTCGGGCAACGACATGACTACAGAAAACCGGGACAAAGTGGCCATCATTTCCAATAACCGTCCCGAGTGGTTGATTGCCGATATGGCCGTTCAACAATCGGGTGCTATATTAGTACCCATCTATCCTACCACCAGCATTAATGAAATTGAATTTATTTTCAATGATGCGGCTGTCAAATGCGTTTTTGTGAGCAGCACTGAACTGTTGGAGAAAATAAAAGAAGTACAACCCAAGGTAGCTAGCTTAAAATATATTTACACATTTAACCCCATTGAAGGAGCAACACATTGGACAAGCCTTTTGCAACCCGCTACTGAAGATAGCTTATCAAAAGTGGAAGTTTCCAAATCCAAAGTCAGCGAATCGGATTTGGTGACCATTATTTATACATCAGGTACCACGGGTGTTCCCAAAGGGGTGATGCTTAGCCATCGGAATATTGTTAGTTGTATTTTTCTTTCCCGGGAAAGTTTTCCTTTTGATGAAAACCCACAAAATAAAGCGCTCAGCTTTTTGCCCCTCAACCATATTTTTGAAAAAACAGTTAGTTATATATATATGTTCAGTGGCTACAGCATCTATTTTGCCGAAAGCCTGGAAACCATTGCTGCTAACATGCAGGAACTGAAGCCCGATATTTTTACCACCGTACCTAGGTTGCTGGAAAAAGTGTATGAACGCATCATGTCAAAGGGCGCCGAATTAAAAGGCATCAAACGGAGATTGTTTTTCTGGGCCGTTGAGCTTGGAAAAAAATATGATAACCGAATCAACCGGGGATTTTTTTACAACCTACAATTATCGATAGCCAATAAACTTATTTTCAATAAATGGCGGGAGGCGTTGGGGGGCAATATCAAAACCATTGTTACAGGAGGTGCAGCTTGTCAGGAAAGGTTGATGCGCATTTTCAATGCGGCCAAAATCCCATTGTATGAAGGATATGGACCCACCGAAAATTCCCCCGTTATATCGATCAATCGGCGTGCCATCGGAGGATCCAAATATGGCACCGTGGGGCCTATTATCAATGGCATTGAAGCAAAATTGGAAGAAGATGGTGAGATATGTGTGAAAGGACCGACCGTGATGGTAGGCTATTACAAACGCCCAGACCTAACCGCTGAAACCGTTATTGATGGTTGGTTGCACACGGGCGATATCGGAACATTTGAGGATGGGATTTTCTTACGCATCACCGACCGTAAAAAAGAACTGTTCAAAACCAGCGGCGGCAAATATGTAGCGCCGATGGCTATCGAGAACAAACTGAAAGAATCCCGCTTTATTGAACAGATTATCATTGTAGGCCCGGAAAGAAAATTTGTGGGGGCGCTCATCGTGCCGTCATTCGCCAATCTTCAGGACTGGTGCAAACAGCACAATATTGCTTTTGCCAACAAAAAAGACATCACTCAAAACCCACAGGTTAAAAAATTTTATAAAGAAATAGTGGAAGGGTATAACCAAAATTTCAACCATGTGGAACAAATCAAAAAGTTTGAACTTCTCCCTATAGAATGGAGTATTGAAACCGGTGAAATGACCCCCAAACTCAGCCTTAAGCGAAAAGTGATCATGGAGAAATATAAAGAGGCGATTGACCGGATTTATGCATAAGATTTGAGCAAGGCTAATGGATTCAAATAATAATCATTGTTAGTGGGTACTTTGATTTAGAATATTGGTTGCAGATTTTAACATCATTGCAACAACCAACCATATAATATTGGTTAACCTCTTTAGTTAATTTTTGGTGATTTTATTCCCTTCTCCCATTCTCAAAAAAAATCTACCTAATTTTCCATATTAAATTGAACACTATGGAGAAAAAATTACAAGGTCAGATTGCTATTATCACAGGAGCAAGCTCGGGTATCGGGAAAGGAATTGCCAAATCATTGTCCGCCGCAGGTGCTACCGTGGTCATTAACCATCCAGTGGCAGCCACCAAAGATGCAGCCGATGCCGTACTTGCCGAAATTGTGGCCGATGGCGGTGTGGGCATTACCTACCAGTGCGATGTAAGCAAGGAGAATGAAGTGGTGACTATGTTCGGTGATGTGGTAAAACAATTCGGCACCGTGGATATATTGATCAACAATGCGGGCCTGCAAAGAGATTCCGCCTTTCAGAATATGACGATCGATCAATGGAATTTGGTGCTTGGCGTGAACCTTACCGGGCAATTTCTTTGTGCTCGCGAAGCCATTAGGGAATTTTTGCGAAGGGGAATGGTGCCCGAAAAATCAAAAGCATTGGGCAAAATCATTTGCATCAGCAGTGTGCACGAAGTAATTCCTTGGGGCGGCCATGCCAACTATGCGGCAAGCAAAGGCGGTATCATGCTAATGATGAAAAGTATTGCCCAAGAATTTGCACCAAAAAAAATCCGAATCAACAGCATCTGCCCCGGAGCGATACAAACACCTATCAATAAATCAGCTTGGGACACGCCTGAAGCTTTGAACTCCTTATTGACCTTGATCCCTTATCAACGCATTGGCCAACCGGAAGATATTGGCAACACCGCCGTATGGCTCGCCAGTGATGATGCGGACTATGTAACGGGCGCCTCTATCTTCGTGGATGGTGGTATGACTTTATACCCTGGATTTAGTACGAATGGCTAGTCTTGATTGAATATGGATTGGGCAATCAGTTTGACAATCTGTAGCATTTCGGTTATTCATCAACGTGAGTGAACGCCCATTAAAGAACCTACGGTTGAAGAGTGCGATCCCGCTAATTATCGGGAGATGTTAAATAGTGGTCAGATGCTGGTCACAAAATAGATTCTATGAACACAGAGCAACAAAGGCTTCAAAATACTGATTGGAAAAAATGGGGCCCGTATATCAGCGAAAGGCAATGGGGTACGGTGCGGGAAGATTATAGCGCCAATGGGGAAGCATGGTCATCGACCACGCATGAAATGGCAAGAAGCAAAGCATGGCGCTGGGGCGAGGAAGGCATCGCTGGCATTTGCGATAATCAGCAACTGCTTTGTTTTGCAATTAGCCTCTGGAACAAAAAGGACCCCATTTTAAAAGAAAGGTTATTCGGTTTGTCTGGCTTCGAGGGCAACCATGGGGAGGATGTGAAAGAACTCTATTACTATTTGGATTCTTCGCCCACACATTCCTACATGAAAATGTTGTACAAGTATCCACAGGCAGCATTCCCCTATGCTTGGCTAAGGGAAGAAAATAAAAGAAGGACCAGATTAGATCCTGAATTTGAATTGATCGATACCGGCATTTTTGATGGGGACCAATATTTCGACGTGTTTGTGGAATATGCCAAGGCCTCCGAAGAAGACCTGCTCATCAAAATCACCATCAACAATCATAGCAGCCAGCAAGCATCCATCAATATATTGCCAACTGTTTGGTTTCGCAATACCTGGTCTTGGGGTTATGATGATTATAAACCCAACCTATATGCAATCCAAGACCATTGCATAGAAATCGAGCATCGTTCACTTGGCAATTTCAAATTGTATTGTGAGAACAACGATTCCTTATTGTTTTGTGAAAATGAAACGAACTGTGAAAAACTTTATGACCACGTTACGGAGATAAAATATTATAAAGATGGCATCAATGAGTTTATTGTAAATCAAAATGAATCGAGCATCAACCCAGATCGGGGTGGCACAAAGGCTTCGGTCAATTATGATATTGATATCCCCTGCAGGCAATCCAAAACCATCCGTCTTCGGTTGACCAAGACCGTGAACGACAAGCCCTTTGATGATTTTGAAACCCTATTCAATCAGCGCATTCAGGAAACAAATGAATTTTATAACGATCTGCAGAAAAGTATAAATTCCGAGGATGAGAAGACAGTACAAAGACAAGCATTTGCAGGGATGCTGTGGAGTAAGCAGTTTTATTATTACAATGTGCAGCAATGGCTAAAGGGAGATCCCGCACAACCGCCTCCCCCATCGGAAAGATTGAAAGGAAGGAATGCTGATTGGAAACATGTGAACTGCGACAACATCATATCCATGCCTGACAAATGGGAATATCCTTGGTTTGCCGCTTGGGATCTTTGTTTCCACTGCTTGACTTTTTCATTGATCGATCCGGCCTTCGCAAAAAAACAATTGATCCTACTTACCAAAGATTGGTACATGCATCCCAATGGACAGTTGCCCGCATACGAATGGTCCTTTGGTGATACCAATCCTCCGGTTCATGCTTGGGCAGCTTATCGGGTATATGAAATTGATAAGCAGTGCAACAATGGTGTGGGGGATACTGCCTTTCTTGAAACGGTCTTTCACAAGTTGATTATAAATTTCACATGGTGGGTCAACCGAAAAGATGCAGAGGGAAATAATATTTTTGAGGGAGGCTTTTTGGGCATGGATAATATCAGCCTTTTCGACCGGGACATGCAACTCCCAGGGAATGGCCATTTGGAACAATCGGATGGCACTAGTTGGATGGCCATGTACTCCCTGAACCTGATGCGCATGGCATTGGAACTTACCAAGTCCAATCCTGTATATCAAGATATGGCAACCAAGTTTTTTGAACACTTTTTATATATCGCTGGTTCCATGAACAGCATGGGAGAAAACAATGAGGGCTTATGGGACGATGAAGATGAGTTTTTCTATGACGTGATCCGCTTACCGGATAATAGTGTCACCAAATTGAAGATCCGTTCCATGGTTGGTCTGATACCTCTATTTGCAGTAGAAGTGTTGGATGATGACCTGATGAACCAACCTAAATTCAAGGAACGGATGCTTTGGTTTTTGGACAACCGTCCTGAATTGGCAAACCTAGTGTCCCGCTGGCACGAAAAAGGCACTGATGAAAAACACCTGCTATCCTTGTTGCGTGGGCACCGCATGAAACGCATTCTTGCACGGATGCTGGATGAAACAGAATTCTTGAGTGATTATGGTATCCGTGCTTTGTCAAAATACCACGAGCAGCATCCTTTTCAGTTGAATGTAAATGGCGATACTTTAAGTGTGGCTTATTCCCCCGGCGAATCCACGATCCCTTTGTTTGGTGGCAATTCCAATTGGCGCGGACCGGTATGGATGCCCGTTAATTATTTGATTATTGAATCCTTACAACGGTTCCATCATTATTATGGGGATGAATTCACGGTAGAGTACCCAACCAATTCCGGCCAGTATCTTTCCCTCAACGATATTGGGAATGAATTGAGCAAAAGGATTTCCAAACTTTTTTTGAAAGATGAACACGGCAAAAGGGCAGTTTTCGGCAACAACCAAAAATTACAAGACGACCCAAACTTTAATAATTATGTTTTGTTTCATGAATATTTTCATGGCGATAATGGAAAAGGACTGGGGGCTTCGCACCAAACAGGGTGGACGGGATTGATTGCAAAAATTTTACAACCACGAGGCACAAAATAATATTTACCATGAAAGAAAATTATGTTACGCTTTATGTAGCCGATGGCACATCAATGGAAGCCTATATCTCATTTCCCCAAAAAGAAACCGGACCCCTTCCGGGCATCCTTCTTTTTCAGGAAGCTTTTGGCGTGAACCACCATATTAGGAATGTGGCAGATCGACTTTCTGCACAAGGTTATGCCGTGATCGCTCCCGAACTTTTTCACCGAACGGCAACAGGGATGGATGTTCCTTACACCGACCTTGAAAAAGTGATGCCCATATTAAGGGCATTGACCACAGAGCAATTGGAAATGGATAGTAAAGCCGCTTTTGATTGGCTGCAACAGCAACCCAATATCATCAAGGACAAGATTGGCAGTATCGGTTTTTGCATGGGCGGGCGAGTTTCCTTTATCGCCAATATGGTTTTGCCACTGGCAGCTTCGGTTTCCTATTATGCGGGAGGAATGCCACCACTTGCCCATCGCTTGAAAGAAATACATGCGCCCCAGTTGATGTTTTGGGGTGGCTTGGATGCCCATATTACAGCTGATCATGTGGAAACGGTAAGAAAGGCACTAGAGGAAGCAAAAAAAGATTTTATCAATGTGGTGATTTCCTATGCGGATCATGCATTCCATTGTGATGAACGCAAAAGCTATCACCCGCAAGCAGCGAAAGAAGCATGGGGAATGACTTTGGCGTTTTTGGAAAATAAATTAAAGTAGTTACTTAAAAAGGCACGAAAAGGTTTTACTATAAAAGGGCTGCATTGTAAACATGAAATCGAATATTTACTCTACCCTTCCCATTATGGATTTATTTTTCCAAGCATGATTAAGTATTTCAAATTCTTTGAGGTCGTTTTCGGTGAAACTTTTATTTGTAAGACTTTTTAGATCTGGTTGGCCTGCATTCACCCATGCGGTGAACCAGAAACTAGCTACCGCAAAAATGGATTCTCGCATTCTTCTCTCAATCATGTGGTTGAGCTTTTGGTCATATGCCATCGCATAATGGGATGAATATTGTCTGGTGATGGTTCCATTCCTTTCTTCAAAAGCATATTTTTTGTCGCTAGGAAAATTTTGGTTCAAATTTTTTTCAATTTGTAGAACAGAATCAGCAAGGGCGGCGCTTTCCAAAATGGTTCTCCAGATAAAATCCTGTGTTTGTTCGATAAATTTTGCTTTGCCAATAAAAAAATCCCATTCTTTATCTGCTAATAACTCTGGTATCCTAGACTCCCAAAACCCATGTATACCTTGTTGGTTGGTCAATTGGCCATTATGATTGCTGCTGGCATGGAGGGGCACATGTGCATCTGCAATATAATGGCCCAAGTCTGCCGATAATTTTAAAATCTTGGAATGGTTTTTTTCTTTAAACGCCAGAACCAGTCTTTGCTGCATGGTTTCTACCCACCATGGCACAATCCCATATTGTTGTAAACTGTCTTCAGAAAATTTGTTTACCGCATCTTTCCAGCGCCTTGGCAATTCAGGGAAAGGGTAGCTACCATAATGGTCTATATCCAAATAATGTCTCGGACCTTCTGCAGGGTTTACATATCTCCGTTTGTCCGGGTCTACGGAATGCTCGCTGATGAAATCGATATTGGGTTTATACAAAACCATCATTTCTGGCGGAAGTAAAAACACAGCATAATAATTGATTTTTTTGTGGGCAAAAAATCCCCATGAAAATACTGGATGGTAAATCAATGAAAGGAACAGAACAACAATTAGTTTTTTCATAGCAGGCTAATGAATGGTTAACTAATTAAGCTGAGTTCGGATGAAGCGTTGCAAGTATGATGCCACGCAGTTAATGAAAGTAGTTTTTAAAAACTAACTATTTTTCTTCTTCAATTTCGGTAACACCACCAGAGATGGCAAACTTCATGGCATCTGCAGAGCTAATATCGGTCAATACCCTTACCCGGTCTTTTTCTACAAAATACAAATTCCCTGCAAAGGCGTAGGACTGTGGAACATAAACGGACACATAATCGCGTAGCCCGAATTGTTTTAGTTCATCCTGTGTGATAAAACCGATTTTCCAGATATCTGGTGCCTCGATGCTCACAAGAACCGCCCTGTCGAATTTGCGTTTATTACCCGCAAAAGCTTCAAAAAAATCTTTTACGGTACTGTAGATGATTTTGATACCGGGTGTTTTTTCCAATATCTTATCAAACAGCTCAACCAAACGGCTAACAATAAACGAAGAGGATACATAGCCAACTAGCATCACGATCACTACCACTACAATAAACCCAAGGCCGGGTATGCGTTTTGGAGACCCATACTCATCCAATTTTACCCAATTGGGAAAAAGCGTATGCATCAGGTTGGGCAGTATCCCATCGATCCAGCTAAACAAAGAAGTAACCGCAAAAATGGTGATAGCAATGGGCGCAAGAATTATCAATCCTTGCAAAAAAACTTTAAAAAGCCTGCGTAGGATCTGCCTCGTTTTCATGAACTGTAGTTTGGCAAACCAAATTTAGTCATTAAAAGGAGCTTGTTGCATTATTTTATCAATAACTAACCCGTATAGGGGATTGCCATTTATCCAATATATATACCGAATGTAAAGGGAAGGAAAATTTTTAGTCGGAAACTTTGGTAACATGAAAAGTTTCCATAGTTTTGTCCCCGATTTAAGCCAAAAAGAAGAATGAAAGAGCGAATACTTGTCAAAGCTACGGAGCTGTTCATGCGTTATGGTATCCGGTCTATTACCATGGACGAGATTGCTGCCCAATTGGGAATCAGCAAGAAAACGATTTACCAGTTTTACGCTGATAAAGATGAGGTGGTGGATGCCGTGATTGGTGAGGAAATAAAACAGAACGAGGAAGAGTGCATCCATTTCCGAAATGATTCGGAAGATGCCGTGCATGAGGTTTTGATGGCTACTGTTGAAATGGAAGAAATGTTGAAGGGGATGAACCCACTGATTATGTACGATCTGGAAAAACATCATCCCCGGACTTTTAAACGGTTCAAGGATTTTAAGCAACAGTTCCTGTTCACTGCTATCAAGGGAAACCTTAAGCGCGGCATAGAGGAGGGGGCTTATCGGGAAGAAATCGATATTGAAATTGTGACCAGGTATCGGATCGAATCCATTTTTATGGTATTCAACCCGGATATATTCCCGCATAACCGATATCGGATACACGATGTACTGAATGAGATTGCCTATTTGTTTTTATATGGCATCACCACTTCCAAAGGAAGGAAGTTGATGGAAAAATACATGCAGCAGCATACAAAAAATAATAAACATGGAATGTATGAATAGGATAAGAATGGGGATACTGGCTCTATTGGCTTCAAATATTTTTTTGGTGGCCCATGCCCAAAAAGCACCCGAAGTTCACTCATTTTCGGTTAAGGAATGTTTAGATTATTCACGAAGTCATAATGTGCAGGTAAAAAATGCTCTTTTAGATTTGCAGATACAGGAACAGACCAACAAGAGCATCACTGCGGGTGCATTGCCTACGATTACCGCAACTGGTTCCAGTACCGATTTCTTGAAAACCCCGGTAACCCTGGTGCCCGCCCAATTTTTCGGAGGAACCCCGGGAACTTATATGGCGGTGAGTTTTCAGCCTCAGTACAGCGCTTCTGGAATTGTGCAGTTAACCCAAACGATTTTTGACGGTCAGGTTTTCGTTGGGTTGCAAGCAAGAAAAGCCTCGATTGATTATTATCAAAAATCCATTGACTTGACTCGAGAATCCATTGGGGTTAACATATACAAAATATATTACCAATTGGTAGTGAGCAAAACGCAGATGAAACAGTTGGATGCGAATATAGCAAGGGCACAGAAATTATTGGACGATACCAAAGTTTTGTATGCAAATGGTTTTGTGGAAAAATTGGATATTGATCGTGTAACCGTGCAATTAGCAAACCTGCAAACACAAAAGCAATTGGTACTAACGAATATTGACAATGGATATTTGGCACTTAAATATCTTTTAGGGATGCCCGTGAAAGACTCATTGATTCTTTCTGAAAATTTTTCAGAAGATGATTTAAAAAGTGGGATGCTTTCGGACACAGCCTATCGCTATGAAGACCGGAATGACTATCAATTGCTGGGCATAGCCAAGTCATTAGGAGAGTACAATATCAAAAGATACAAATACAGTTATTTGCCAACAGCAAGTATCAATGCCGCTTATCAGAAAAATGCATTGGGTAATACCTATGATTTCTTCACACAAAGTGGGATTTGGTTTACCACTGCGTATGTGGGGTTAAATATTAACGTGCCGATTTTTAGCGGGTTTTCAAAAAATGCAAATCTTAAAAAGGCAAGGCTTCAGTTGATACAAACCCAGAACCAAATAGACAACTTGAAAAATGCCATCGACAATGAAGTAGCACAATCGCAAAACAAGTTTAGGAGCGATGTGTTAACGGTGGACTTTCAAAGAAAAAATATGTCATTGGCCGAATCTGTATATAACCAAACGAAGAAAAAATATGAGTCAGGCCTAGCATCGAATACAGATATTACGAATGCACAAACAGATTTGATTACCGCGCAAACCAGTTTTATTACAGCGTTGTACGATGCTGTGATTGCTAAAGTGGATTATCAAAAAGCAATCGGTAAACTAAATTATTAACCAAACTGATTAAATAAAGTATCATGAAAAGAATATGGAACATAGTGGTGGCTGCGGAAATCCTTTTGCTGTCTTCCTGCGGGGCGGGGTCATCAAAGGACAACAAGTCCGAACTGGCTACCAAAAAAGAGGCTCTTGAAAAATTAAAATCCGATCAGGCTAAGATTGGCGATCAGATTGCTACTCTGGAGAAAGAGATCAAAAGGCTCGACACTTCAGCGACCAACAATGAAAAGCCAAAACTGGTGGCTATCGCGACCGTCGTGCCGACCAGTTTTGACCATTATATCGATCTTCAAGGAAAGGTGGATGCAGTGAATATTTCTTTTATTACTCCCCGTGGCAACCCCGGCCAGGTAAAGGCACTTTTTGTAAAAACAGGGGATCGGGTTCGGAAAGGTCAATTATTGCTGAAAATGGATGATGTGATCGCTAAGCAATCACTGAGCGCTGCACAACAAAGTTTAGTTGCAATTAAATCGCAAATGGACTTGGCCAAAGATTTGTTTAAAAGAAGACAGAATCTTTGGGCTCAAGGAATAGGTACCGAAGTGGACGTACTCGCCGCAAAAACAAGTGCTGAAAATTTGGAAGCCCAATATAAAGCCCAAAACGACAACTTGAAAAACGCCCAAGAACAGGTGAATTTTACTTCCGTTTATAGCGATGTGGATGGGGTGGCTGACGATGTAAATATTCGGGTAGGAGAAATTTTCAGTGGGGTCAATCAAATAAAAATTGTTAACAAACAAAACTTAAAAGTGACCACACAGGTACCTGAAAATTATTTGGGTAAAGTAAAAGTGGGCAGTCATTTGATCATCAACCTTCCGGATATCAATAAAACCATTGATGCCGTGGTGAATGTGACTAGCCCTTTGATTGATAACAACAGCCGTAGTTTTTATATAGAAGCAAAAATTCCTTCTGGTAAAGAGTTTTACCCCAATCAGGTGGCAATGGTGAAAATATTGGATTATGCGGTTAAGAATACTTTAACCGTTCCGGTCAACACTTTGCAGACAGATGATAAAGGGAAATTCGTGATGGTAGCTGCTACCCAAGAAAATGGGAAAATGGTGGCGAGGAAGAGACCTGTGCAGGTAGGCGAATTTTATGGAGACAAGATGGAAGTTAAGAGTGGCTTGAAAGAGGGAGATCGCATTATTGTGGAAGGTTTCCAAGGTTTGTATGAAGGTCAATCTATAACAACTGGTCAATAAACCTGAACATTTGAATCGTTGAAAATAATTATTAAGAAGCGCATCGCTCGCTTCTACCATGAAGGTTCTATTTTATTTAAACAAATTGTATGAGCGTATTAGAAAACGTAAAGGGAAAGTTCAAAGAGTTTGCGCCTACATCCTGGAGCATCAGCAACAAGACGGCTGTTTATTTGATGATACTCATTATTAGTGTCATGGGGGTTTATCAGTTTGTCACGCTGCCCAAAGAGCAGTTTCCTGATATTGTGATCCCCACGATTTATGTGCAGACCACTTATGTGGGCAATTCCCCAAAAGATATTGAGAACTTGGTCACCAGGCCTATTGAAAAGCAGATCAAGGGAATCACAGGAGCGAAGATCAAAAAATTCACCAGTACCTCCCAACAGGATTATTCTGCCATAATTGTAGAGTTCGATACGGAAGTAAAAACGGAAGTGGCCTTGCAGAAGGTAAAGGATGCTATTGACAAGGCAAAGCAAGATCTTCCCACAGACCTGACCGTACAGCCCACGGCTTTGGAAGTGAACCTGAGCGACCAGCCAATTATGTACGTGAACCTAAGCGGTGATTATGATCTGCAAAAGCTCAAGAAATTTTCTGATGACCTAAAAGATAAACTGGAAGAACTACCACAGATTAACCGTATTGATATTGTGGGTGCACCTGAACGTGAGTTCCAAATTAATGTTGACAATTTCAGGATGCAGAGTGCTGGGGTCACTTTCGATGATATTTCGAATGCTGTGCAAAGAGAGAATATGGATATTTCCGGCGGTCTATTGGATGTGGGCAATATGAAACGCACCCTTCAATTGAAAGGGCAACTGAAAACCGCTGATGATATCGCCAAGATTGTGGTGCGCAATGCAACCGGCACTCCTGTTTATTTAAAAGATATCGCGGTCGTTAAGGATACCACCAAAGAAAAAGAGAGCTATGCCCGATTGGACGGGAAGAATGTGGTAACCCTCAATATTATTAAGCGAAGTGGTGAGAACCTGATCGAGACCAGCGATGCTGTACAAAAAGCAGTGGAAGAAGCTAGAGGGGTTTTGTTCCCCAAAGATCTGAAAGCTGTGATTACGGGCGACCAAAAGATACAGACAGAAGCTTCTTTTAAAGATCTGGTCAACTCAATTGTGATTGGTTTTGTGCTGGTATTGATTGTGTTGATGTTTTTTATGGGGGTTACCAATGCTTTTTTTGTAGCACTATCCGTGCCGCTCAGTATGTTTGTGGCCTTTGTGTGCCTACCTGGTGCGGATTTGATAGTGGGCTCGCATGTTACCTTAAATTTCATGGTATTATTTGCGCTCTTATTTGCACTAGGGATTATAGTGGATGATGCGATTGTGGTGATTGAAAACACGCACCGCATATTCGTGCAGGGCGCGGGTAAATTAACAGCCTATACTTCGGCTAAAATGGCTGCAGGTGAGGTTTTTGTACCCGTGTTGGCAGGTACACTTACCATGTTGGCTCCATTTTTCCCTTTACTTTTTTGGCCAGGCATTATTGGTAAGTTCATGGTTTACCTACCTACCATGCTCATATTTACTTTGGCTGCATCATTGATTGTGGCATTTATTATGAACCCGGTTTTTGCGGTGGATTTTATGAACCACCCCGAGGGTGAAAAAGAACCCAAGAGTGCTATTTTCAAAAAGCCTTCATTTTGGATTGCGATTGCTGCCGGTATTTTGTTGGATCTGATGCATGCCACCTTCCTTGGCAATTTTGTCATATTCTGTATGTTGATGATTTTGCTGAACCGTTATGTGCTGGATGATGCCATACATGCTTTTCAAAACAGGGCCTTGCCTTGGATTATGGGGCATTATGAAAGTCTGTTGCGTTGGGCGTTGAAAGGCTGGAGACCTGTGCATTTGTTGTTGGGCACTTTTGGTTTGTTGGTGCTTTCTTTTATGATATTCGGTGCTTCGGTTTCCTCTGGCCGGGTAGGTATTGTGTTTTTCCCCAAGGCGGATCCCAATCAAATCTATGTATATCTCAAACTTCCTGTAGGAACGAATGTGGATTATACCGATTCTGTTACCAAGGTTTTGGAAAACCGTGTGAATAAGGTACTTGGTGTGGATAGCGGGAAAAAGAATCCCTTAGTGGAAAGTGTGATTAGCAATGTGGCCATTGGGGCAAGCGATCCGGCTAGTGGTGATCGAAGCACTCGGAGCGAATTGGGAAGGGTACAGGTTTCTTTTGTGCAATTTGAAAAAAGACATGGGGTCTCTACCAAGCCTTATCTGGATAAGATTAGGGCGGCAATGAAAGGGATACCGGGTGCAGAGATTAGTGTTGATCAAGAATCTGGAGGTCCTCCCACCGATCCTCCCATCAATATTGAAATATCGAGTGAGAATTTTGATGATTTGGTAAAAACCGCAAGCGCACTGAAAGATTATCTTGATTCCATCCAAGTGCCAGGAGTGGAGGAATTGAAAATGGACATCGATTTGGACAATCCTGAAATTACGCTTACTGTTGACCGCGATCGGGCACTGATTTCCGGTGTATCTTCCGCACAGATTGGCCAGCAGATCCGTACGGCTTTATTCGGGAAAGAGGTTTCCAAAATAAAAGAAGGGAAGGACGAATATAAGATCCAATTAAGGATGAACGAATTGCAGCGTCAAAATCTGGACAACCTCTTGAACATGCGTATTGCTTTCAGGGATATTGCCAGTGGCGGGGCCATCAAGCAAATACCTATTGGTTCACTGGTAAATGTGGAGCCAACGAATACGCTAGGTAGTGTGAAACGAAAAAATGAAAAAAGATTGATCACTTTGCGTTCCAATGTACTGACTACCCAGGGATATAATGCTACCGGTGTGAATTCGGTGATTGCAAAATATATCGCTGCTTTTAATAAAAAACCAGATGATGTCAGCATCAAGCAAACCGGCGAGGGCGAACAACAAGCTGAAACAGGTGCCTTCCTATTGAAAGCCTTGGTCATTGCTTTGATGATTATTTTGCTGGTGTTGGTAACCCAGTTCAATAGCGTGAGTAAGCCCATTATCATATTAACAGAGATTGTGTTCTCCATTATCGGTGTGTTTATTGGTTTTTCTATCACAGGTATGGAAGTATCCGTGCTGATGACGGGTTTGGGTATCGTAGGCTTGGCGGGTATCGTAGTAAAGAACGGTATCTTGGTTATTGAGTTTGCCGATGAACTTCGAGCTAGAGGCATGAAAACAAGGGAAGCGGTGATACAAGCTGGTAAAACCCGTATTATTCCCGTATTGTTGACCGCAGTTGCTGCAATACTTGCTTTTATTCCTATAGCGGTAGGGTTCAATATCAACTTTGTGACTTTATTCTCTGAATTGAACCCACACATCTTCATTGGTGGTGATAACGTGGCTTTCTGGAAACCACTGAGCTGGACAATTATATTTGGTTTGGCCTTTGCCTTCTTCATGACGCTATTTATGGTGCCGGGCATGTATTTGATCGCTGAACGTTTGAGAAGACCGATGAGAAGAATGTTTGGTGGTAAATGGATTTCATTCTTGGGTATTCCCCCATTCATTTTCCTTTTCATTCCTTTGATGATTATAACCACTTTGATCCAACGGGTGGCAGTGGCGAGGAGAAGAAGAAAATGGAGCGGGAAGGCAAATGAAACCTTTATAGGTTCTTGGTTCTAGATTGAGAATTAATTTTATGCCACTGATTCACTGATTAGGGGATTGATGGATAGTAAAAATCAGTGCATCAGTGGCTAATTTTTTCCCGCCACTGATTGGAGAAATGATCAGGAAAAAATCAGTGAATCAGTGGCTATCAAAAATTAAAAATCCCGAGCCTCGCCCGGGATTCATATCAATCAATTTTAAAAATAATTACCTCCTATCAGCCAACTTCGACAACAATCTCAAAATTTCGATGTATAGCCATACGATGGTCACCATCAATCCAAATGCGCAATACCATTCCATATATTTTGGGGCGCCCATAGTAGTACCTTGCTCAATCATATCGAAATCGAGTATGAGGTTCAGTGCGGCAATCGCCACCACTACCAAAGAAAAACCAATGCCCAATGCAGAACTTGAATACACGAAAGGGATATTTACATGAAAAAAGCCCAATACCATTGTAAGCAAATAAAAAATGGCAATACCCATCGTTGCAGTAATGATAACAGACTTGAACTTTTCAGTTGCTTTGATGATGCGGAAGCGATAAAGGAAATACATCGCAAACACGGTGCCGAAAGTCAGCAATACTGCTTGGGTAACAATGCCCGGATATTTTTGGGCAAAGCTTTCATTGATGATCACCGAAATCCCTCCCAGAAATACACCTTCCAAGAGTGCATATAGGGGCGATAAAAAAGCGGCCCATTCTTTTTTGAATGTAATAACGATGGCCACAATAAACCCCCCGATTGCTCCCCCAATCATCCAAGGCATCACATTCTTGCCCTGCCCATAAGAGCTCCAGGTAAAAGAGGCAGATGCCAATATCATTAGCGATAAAAAGAAGAATTTATTCAATGTCCCACGTTCTGTCATCACCTCGCCACCGGAAATATCGATGGGGTTCTGAAAGATTTTTTCATTCAATGCGGGGTTGCTAGATTTAAATAATGCCATAATTGTAAATTTTTGGTTTTGCAAGTTACAAAATAACCCAAGATTTCATAATTGAACCATTATTAAAGGTTCTCAATATAATTTTAACAAAACTTGCTTGATTTGGTTGAATTTGGTCCAGGGAATAAAGTGGTTGGCGCCAGGTATTAACAATTCTTCTATATGACTGGAATGAACCAATAATTTTTTTCCATATTCCACATTGGCAGGTGGCACCCAAGTATCAGCAGCACCATGTATAAAATAAGTTGGGCAAGTAATTTTTGGGAAATCTTTTTTCAGGTCAACCAAGTCTTTTTTCAAATACCAAAGCTCTTCGTTGGAAGGCCGCAGAGCGCCGGGCACAAAATAAGTGAGCGGTGTCTTATATAAAATGGGTCTCCATTTTTCGGGTTTTTCCTCAGCCGGATCAATAGATCCAGAAATGATTACCATCCCCGAAAATGTTTTTGGGTTGTCGGCAACCAATTTCACGACCATGGGGCCACCCAGTGAGTGGCCTACAATATACATGGGTTTTCGGTTGTCCAGCAACGTGAACAAGGGACTAATAATTTTCGATTGCTCGGCTAAATGTTCGGGTTTGCCAAAATCGCTATATCCAAAACCCGGCCGATCGATAGAAACCATTCTAAATTTCTCCAGCAGATCTTTGTCTTTTAAATAATTGGCAAAAGCATCCCACGAACCCGGTGTTCCATGCACAAAGAATAAAGTGGGCAAACTGTCACTCCCCGTTTGGGCATAATGGAGGTGGTGGCCATCCACCAAAATGCTGGCGGTAGTAAGTTCTACGCCAGCTTCCTTGAATTTTTTCTTTGCTTCCGCGTCTGGCTGTCGCATGGTCATGCAACTTTGTGCAAGCACCAACCACAGCAAGAGTATGATCCCCGTTGCCCAAAACATTTTCATAATTATTTTTTTCATGAGTGGAACCTTGTTAAAACTAACAAACCATCTTCAAATAGAAAGATGGTTTGTAAAACTTAACGAAAGATTTTTAGCTGCCTTTAATAAGTCGAGATTAGGGAGTCAATAGCCAAAACTCATCAACTAATTACTATTTCCTAATTCCCAATTCCCAATTCCTTTCCCCCTATCTCCTCCTATTCCGCTGGCGTTGTGGCGGAGGGGGCCCTTGATTAGGGGGTGATGGAGGGGTTGGTCTTCTTTTTGGTGGCGGGATATTTTGCCGCTTTTTTCGGTCTGATTTTTCCAATGATTTCAGACTGATTTGCCCTACCAGGTCCACAAAGCCACTATCGGATTCTTTTGGTTTGCCCGTGCTTACTTCCACCGGTTCCAAACCATCAGGTATCGTGCCCTGCATGTTCAGTTGCCTGATTTTTCTTGCCCGCTCAATCGTAATCGGGTATTGTTTGTTGCTATCCGGCAACACATACCACATCAAATTTTTGAAAATATCTTTTTTGATTAACAATGCGTTACCCTTGGCTACCTGCAGGGTATCCGCATTATCTGGAAAATTTTGTAAGGCATCCAGATAGGTATCCAGTTCATAGTTGAGGCAGCATTTCAAACGACCGCATTGGCCACTCAATTTGGTTTGGTTGATGGACAGGTTTTGGTAGCGTGCTGCTGTGGTGTTTACCGATTTGAAGTCGGTAAGCCAAGTGCTGCAACAAAGCTCGCGGCCACAACTTCCCACTCCACCCACTTTGGAAGCTTCCTGTCTGGCACCGATCTGTTTCATTTCCACTTTTACCCTAAACTCACCGGCATATATTTTGATCAGTTCACGAAAATCCACGCGGTCATCGGCAATATAAAAAAATGTGGCTTTACGACCATCGGCCTGTATTTCCACTTCGCTCATTTTCAGGTCAAGGTTCAATTGTTTGGCAATGGCCCTGGACCTCACCAGCACATCCCTTTCCCTTTTTTTGTTCTGCGCCAACAGTTCCAGGTCTCGGTCTGTGGCCCTTCGTAAAATCTTTTTTATTTCCGGGTTCTTTTCATCGAACCCCTTTTTCTTCATCTGTAGCCGCACCGCCTCGCCGGTCAAGGATATCGAGCCCACATCAAAACCACTAACCCCTTCAATGCTTACCATATCGCCCTTGTCAAAAACATGGGTGGTCGTATTTCTATAAAAATCCTTTCGACTGCCATTATTAAAACTGATTTCAACTATCCGGCAATCATTGTCCGTCATTGGCAGGTTGGCCAGCCAGTCGTACACGTTCATACGGTTGCAACCGCCCGAGCTACAGCCACCATTGCTCTTACAGCCACCATTGCTCTTACAGCCAGCAGGTTTGCCATCGGCAGTTCCACAATTGCTACATCCCATATCCAATAAAAAAATTAAGGTGAAACGAATAGGAAAAGAAGGTTTTTTGGACCAGCGGGAGAATATTTAATTATACTTCTGTTGCGTCGCACTCTTGTGCGGGGGAATATAGTTCGGCAAAGGTTGAATTTCGGTTAGGCTTTCCTGTTGCTGGTCTTCCAGCTTTAAAGGTTCTCCACCTATTTGTACCTGCCGCTATTTGGAATATGTTCCTGCAAATTGATTCGCTAAATGCATGAATCCCGCTCCGCACGCCCTCCACAACCGCCAGTCCCTATCTCACTTCTTTTCACAGACCTCATTTGAGACCATCAACAAATATACTAGTTAAGGGGCATTTTAACGACTATTTAAGAAAACCGCCAATTTTTTTAACAAATGCGAAAACCGCCACTAGACACCAAGTGGCTTCCAGTATCACAAAGGGCATATAATGGATAAGGTAGGAGGCATAACAGGAAAGCCCTGCCCCAACAATATTGAGTAAAATATAGGTCTTGTTATCCTGCGACATGAACTTGAACAGGTTCAGGAAAAAAGCCAGCAAAAGAAGGATGACACCTACCGAGCCGATAATGGTTGAAAGAGGCATAAATGACCGTTTTTATGAAAATAGGGTTTCTTTTGCTATGAACTCCACTTTGCCATGCTTACCTTGGATTGGTTAGCGACTTTAAATTATGACCTGAATTTTTATTAATCAAAATTTTTGGGGCTGATTTAGCCCGAAGGGCTATAATATAAATAGCCACGGATGAAATCCGTGGCTATTCGACGATTATGTATTCAACCCCAACGGGGTTGAACCATCACACGATCATTACCCCACGGCGAAACCGTGGGCTAATGATATTGGGGCCCTTCGGGCTTTTGATATGCCAGCTTGGTTGATTTTGCAGCGGGGTGCATCGCTGTCACTCGCATATTTTCTTCATAGCCTTTGCTTTGTCATCCGAGATTAGCTTCCTTTTGTTCGATTTCTAAATTGGATGTTTCATGTCTTTTCTGCTTCAAAATATTGGAGCGGTTAAAGCCCGAAGGGCTACAATATAAATAGCCATGGATGAAATCCGAGGGTATTCGACGATTATGTATTCAACCCCAACGGGGTTGAACCATCGCAATATCCTTAGCCCACGGTTTCACCGCGGGCTAGCGATATTGAAGCCCTTCGGGCTTTTAATATGCCAGCTTGATTGATTTTTGTTGCGGTTCCTGTCTTTCATTCAAATTTCTTTTTCCATCCCTCCCAGTTTTGAAATCTGAATTGCTATGAATGGCGTTTCACTCAATCATTTAATATTATAATCTTGATTTCCCCTATGAAGAATGGAGCGAAAACTTAGCTACAAAACTCCCTTATATTCTTTAATGGATTTGTGTTTCAAGGAAAAACCGATCCATCAATCCAAACAATATATCCTTATCTCTTGGAATAAAATTTTGCCCAGTCAAATTCTTTTCTTCCGATTGTATGAACGGAGCATGTACCAACTCATGTCTTCCTTCTTTCACCATCTCCTTAAGCAGCTCAGGGGTAATTTCCAAATGGAACTGAAGCCCAATAATTTGATTATTTATCAAATAAGCCTGATTTGCACAGGCATGGGTATACGCTAAATGAACGGCATCCTTGGGAAGTTCAAAGGTTTCGCCATGCCAATGGAAAACGGTTTCCTCCAAATGAAATCCTTGAAAAAAAGGATTATCCAAAGCTTTTTCGGTAAAACGGATGGGCATAAAGCCAATTTCCTTTTCCTTATTTTGATAAACCCGGGCGCCCAAGACATCCGCAATTAATTGCGCACCGAGGCAGATACCCAATATTTTTTTCTGTGCCTGTATTGCGTTTGCAATAAATTTTTTTTCCTTTTTCAGCCAATCAAATTCTTTTTCATCATGTATGCTCATGGGCCCGCCCATAATGATGAGGGCATCGAAATCATTCAAAGAAGGGAATGTGGCTTTATTATATAAATGAGTAAATGTTAAGGAGTGGCCTCTTTGTTTTATCCAAGCTTCGATATTGCCCGGCGACTCAAAAGGAACATGTTGTAAACAGTGAAAACGCATCATGGGACAAAGTTAATGGTTAGGTTTTCCAAATCATTAGCAGCAATTCTAAACATTTTCCAAAGTAGCTCAAAGACCTCACAGGTCTTTAACTGCAAGATAAAACAATGAAAACTTTTGCAGACCAGTGAGGTCTGCGGAAACCAGTACCACCGATGAACGGAGCGTCGCAAGGATGTCGAGTAGCGATTAAATGCTCGCTTAATAAAAATGGGATTATAGAGTATCCTTATAATCCCATCAATCCAATAAATCCCAGTTCAGACTTCCATTAATACCTAGTTCACCACCGCCAATGATTTATGCGCAATAATATGGTATAGTTTGATGGTGAGCGCATGGAAAAGCATCTTGGCATGTGCATTCCGTTCTATATAGTAGGTCGCTTTGTCCAGTTCTACTATAATGGCCTGTTGCTGAGAAATGTCAGCAATTTTGTTCAGGCGGATGGCAAAATCCTTTTCATTATCGGGTATATGTGCTAGTTGTTCTTCCATTATCCGCATCCGCACCGCCTGCTCCAGCAAATGGTTGAAATATCTTAAAAATTGCTTTTGTCGCTCCCTGCCCAATTTACTAACGTCGTCAATCCATTTTACTTGGGCGGCAGGACCATTTTTTAGGATGGCATTTAGCCAGTCCCTTAATAACCCTTGCCAATCATCTTCTGCATGTCTATTCAGTTGTAAAGCTTCCCTATAGTTTCCTTCACTGATGGAGGCAATCTGTCTTGCTTTTTCGGGGCTTAATTTTGCATTTTCTATCAAGGCGGTTTCAATGGCTTCTAATTCCAGCATGGGAATTTTAACCAGTTGTGTCCTTGAAAGAATGGTTTGCAATATGGAAGATTCATTTTCGGCAACCAATATAAATAAGGTATTATCTGGAGGTTCCTCAATCAGCTTTAATAGTTTGTTCCCCTCATTGCCCAAATATTCTGGCATCCACATCACCAGTATTTTGTAACCACTCTCAAAACTTTTTAGGCTCAGTTTTCGGATAATGTCATTACACTCATTGGCGGTGATATTGCCTTGTTTGTTCTCTGCACCGATAAACTGTAACCAGTCAAAGGCATTGCCATAAGGGTATTGGGATATGAATTCCCTCCACTCTGGGAGATAATCAGTGGCAATGGGTTTATCCCCAGATTTTTTGGGTATGACTGGATAAGAATAATGGATATCCGGATGTATAAATTGTTTTGCTTTGATGCAGGATGGGCAGATGCCACAAGCATCCGTTGGGGCAAGCTCGGGGGTTGGGCTTGTGTCTTCTGCAGCAAATAAAGAATGGGCAGTAGTTTGTGTATTCGATTTTTTTGTGACTTTTTCACAAACAATATATTGTGCAAATGCCAAAGCCAGCGGCAATGCACCACTACCTTCGGGGCCCAAAAATAATAATGCGTGACTAAGCCTATTATGCTGTACCAGATCAACCAAGTGCTGTTTCACCTCTGCTTGTGCAATGACGTTCTTAAAAGGCATGGGACAAAGATAGAAAACGGATAGGAAAGAAGAGAAGCGTAAAATAGACTTGATTATTTTATTAAAAGAGAATGGTGAAGACCTTTATTATAAGTAAAGGCCTTCACCATCAACAATATTCATTTTTAAATAATAGTGAGATTCATTAATTCAGGTACTTGGTCACTTCATCGCTCATGGGGTTTACACGGTTATTGATCACCGTGATTAGATTGCCCTTTTCATCCAACAGGAATTTGGTGAAATTCCATTTGATGGGGTCATCAATCCCTTTTTTCTTGGCTTCACTAACTAACCATTTGAACAAAGGAGAGATATCATCCCCTTTTACCGAAACTTTTTCAGCCATTGGGAAGGTAACGCCATAGTTCTTCTTGCAAAACTCCTGTATTTCGCCGTTGGTGCCCGGTTCTTGTTGCCCAAAATTATTGGCCGGAAAACCCACGATTACCAATTTGTCCTTATACTTTTCATACAGTTTTTGAAGGTCGGCATATTGTGGTGTGTTCCCACATTTGGATGCCGTATTCACAATCAATATTTTCTTGCCCTTAAACTTTGAAAAATCGATGGTATGACTGCCATCCAAACTGGGCACTTTAAAATCATAAATGCTCATAGAGCCTACGAGCAGGAGCGAAAGAATTGCTAAACGGAACATGGTTATTGTTTTTTGTTAAGATGATTATATTCTCTTTTACAAATATCAGCACTAAAAAGTTCAGGAAGGAATAAAAATTGACAGCGCTCAATTAGCTTGTCTAGAAGGCGCTTAACTATTAGTAACGGCTATAAGAAGAATGCTTAAGCCGCTTTTGAACCAATCAAGGAACCACTGTTGTTTACAACAGTAGTACTAAAGTTCAATCGAAGCTCTTCCCAGAAAACAGCTTGTCCCGATGAGCGAAGCGGATCTCGGGAGGCTGTATATCGTTTTCTTCCCGCCGAAGGGCGGGATTTTTTGGTTCTTTTTTGGGCAAGCAAAAAAGAACAAAGAATATTTTGAATAAAAGCT
>JAFDYF010000044.1 GCA_018267575.1 Bacteroidota bacterium | reverse complement strand
TATTGATACTGCTTGCATAGCTTTTGTTTTGTACATGCAAATGTACAAAATATTGTACAATATTTCGAACTCGGGGTAAAAGTCGAAAAGAAGGAAAAAGAGGAAATTCCACCGGCTGCTTGCGCCCAACGGCCAGGGCTTGGCGTTTTGTGGCGGCATTTGGAAAACGTACCGCCCGGGCCGGTGCTGGGTAAAGTTACAAAAGTCGAAAACAAGTATTAAAGCTCGGGCCTATCCGTCCCCCGAGACTGAGGCTGCTGGATAGTTGAAGTTGGGTTATGTGTTCCTTCCGCCGACATAACGCCAAGCCCCATGTTGTGTGCTGCCTTTTTTATTAGTGTACGGTCAATTCCACTTTTTTTCCAAGTCCGAATTCCAAGAGGCGATATAGCGTCGATAGCTGTATGTCGCTTTTCCCATTTTCAATCCTTGAGATAAAACTTTTTTTAGCACCAATCTTATCAGCAAGTTGCTCTTGTGTCAGTTTAGCGCCAATCCTTTCGTCTTTAATGACCTCTCCGATAAGAAAAGCCTTGGCCTTGATTTCAAATTCAGTCCTTTTTGCTGTCCCTCGTTTGCCGTACCGTTTAGTGAGATGTTCGTCAAAGGATGTAATATTTTTTTTCTTCGTCGCCATGGTAATTTTATTTATTGTCAAAATATTCGTTCATCAATTTAACAGCAAATTTGATTTCATCTTTTGGTGTTTTCTGTGTCTTTTTTTGGAAGCCATTGAAAAGCACTACAACCTTCCCTTTGTCAAAGCAGCAAAAAACCCGAAAAATATTGCTGCCTGACTCGACCCTGATTTCATAAAGACCTTTTTGTCCTTCAATGTGTTTCAAAAACTTTTCAGGCACACGGTCGGTATGCGTCAGGACGAAAAGCACAAAATCAATTTTTTCTTTGACCTTTTCCGTTTGTCGGTCGAAGAATTCTTGAAAATAATGCCTGTAAAAAATCAATTCCCTTGTCTGTTCCATTTTCAATAAGACTCAGAGGCAAAGTTAACTTAAAATGGAACAAATAGCAAATCAAACTTCTTCGTCAAAAATTAGGGGGCAAAAAAAGGTAGCACACAACGGCCAGGGCTTGGCATGTTGTGGCGGCATTTGGAAAATGTCCCGCCCGGACCGGTGCTTGATAAAGTTACAAAAGTTGAAAATATATTTTACTGCTCGGGCCTATCTGTCTGCCGATACCAATGCTCCTAGATAGTTGAAGTTGGGTTATGTTTTCCGTCCGCCGACATAACGCCAAGCC
>JAFDYF010000043.1 GCA_018267575.1 Bacteroidota bacterium | reverse complement strand
TTTTGGGCAAGCAAAAAAGAACAAAGAATATTTTGAATAAAAGCTTTAATCAATGCTTATTTTTTCAATAAACTAATAGAACAACAAGTTGTCTTTAATAAATTAATGAATTAATAATTATTACGCTCCTGGTCATGCATTGCTGGATATAAAGTGTATTTGTTTTTTTGACTTATGAGATTTTCTCTTTTATCACAAAGCTTTCAATGACAGTACAGGATGGATAAAAATTTCTTTTGCAATAGTTTGTCCCTGTTTTCTTAGCAAATTATTTTAAATTTAGTCTTCTCTATAATATTTTTATCATCGATCTACAATCTCACAACATGAAACTAACAGAAAAAAATAGCCGTCGGAAGTTTTTGAAAAACACAACGGCTATGCTTGCAGGTTTTAGCATTGTGCCCCGGCATGTGCTGGGCCGCGGTTTTTTGGCTCCCAGCGATACATTGACCAAGGGTATTATTGGTGTTGGCGGTATGGGCCGTGGTCATATCCCTTATGCAGGTACTAGGGTGGTAGCCATTTGTGATGTGGACAAGAAGCATCTGACTGAAGTTGCGAATATGATAGGCGGTGGCGTAAAAACTTTTCATGACCATCAGGAACTGATTGCCCTGCCGGAAGTAGATATTGTACATATTGCCACACCTCCACATTGGCATGGTCTTATCGCTATCGATGCCGCGAACGCGGGTAAGGATATCTGGTGCGAAAAACCCATGACGAGAACGATTGGGGAAGGCAAGCGGGTGATTGAAGCTGTTCAACAGAATAAACGCATGTTCCGACTGAACACCTGGTTTCGCTTTGAAGATAATTTTTATGGGATGAACACTACCGTAAGACCCATCAAAAAATTGGTTGAGTCGGGATTATTAGGCTGGCCATTGACAGTTACTGTGAGCAAGACCACGGGTTTCGACTGGAAATTTTATTGGGTGGGCAAAACAAAATTAGAGACCATGCCCGTGCCACCCGAACTGGATTATGATCGATGGCTGGGACCAGCTCCATATAAGCCTTACAACCCTCATCGTGTACACCAAACTTTCCGTGGTTATTGGGATTATGATGGTGGTGGTCTGGGTGATATGGGCCAGCACTATATCGATCCGATACAATATTTTTTAGGAAAGGACCACACAAGCCCCATATTGGTAGAAGTAGATGCTGAGCAACAAAATTGGGATGCCGTAGGTACTTTTAGAAAAATCACTTTCACCTACGAAGATGGTTGCAAGATTATTTTGGACGGGGAAGCGAAAGACCCGGATGCGGCTTATATAGTGGGGCCCAAAGGGAAATTGTATGCAGGGTTTAGATCCGACATTCCCAACCTGAAAGAAAAGTTGGCCATGATGCCAGACCCCGAACCACAAGTCACCAACTTTTTGGACTCGGTAAAATATAGAAAGACTTTTGCATTGAATGAAATGAATGGCTTCCGGTCATGCAGCATTATCAATATGGGCAAGATTGCCTTGCAATTGGGAAGGAGTTTGAAATTCGATCCGGTAACCCAGCTTTTCATCGATGATGTGGAAGCCAATTACCTGATCAACCCGCCGATGCGCGGCCCCTGGCATCTCTAAGAGATAGTCAGTCGCAAGGATATCAATAGCCATTCGTTTGGGCATATCATTTAAAATCACGTTCAGCACAAAGGATCAATTATGAAAAAATATTTTTCTTTTTTACTTATCGCCTGCCTTTCTCTCTTTGCAAATCAGCAAACCCAGGCACAGAAAGCAAAAGACAAAGTGGTAGAGACCATTCAGTCATTCCCCTATCAGCACCGTTCAGAAATAGATGCCGCTTTAACGGGTATGAACAGTTGGGGCAAAAGTGAGTGGAAATGGATAATGAAATTGCTCGACGACGACTCTTTAAAAGTCAAGGCCGCCGATGCATTGAATGTATATACCAACGCATCCGCTGCGGATGCAGCAAAAAAATTACCCTTGCAAGCGCTATTGAATAAATCATTGCGTTCTGCAAAAACCGAATATGCAAAGGATTTTATCCAGTCGCAATTGAATTTATTGACAGACGAAACCCATATCAACAAAGCTAACAGTTCCCTGCCTGCCTTGCCTGTTTATACAGCACCAGCAACTGCTACCCTGAACAATGTTCAAGAATTATTGGCATTGCAGGATCAGATAGACCAAGCCAATGACCCTATCGAGAAAAAAAATATTTTATCGCAAGCAGCCCATATCCCCGGCTTCAGCAGTTTTATGTTTGTTTCGCAATCATTGAAAGATGATGCCTTAAAAAATCAGGCTGCACTCATATTGAGCAGGTTGGCATTGGCAGATGAAAATATCAAAGGGCCAGTAGTTCGTGAAGCCCTCGAAACCGCCTTGCCGCTTATCCATGGGGAAGACAGCAGCATTCTGGTAAGCAAGCTCAATGACCACCTAAAGAAAATGCCTTATGATTATGGTTATGTGAACCTATTCAACGGAAAAGATTTGACAGGTTGGAAGGCATTGGTGGGCAACCCCATTTCTCGATCTAAAATGACGGAGACAGAACTGAATGCTGCACAAGCTGCGGCCGATGCCAAAATGAAAAGCGATGGTGATTGGATTGTAAAAGATGGTCTATTGGTTTTTACGGGTCATGGCGATAATCTGGCTACCGTAAAAAAATATGGCGATATAGATATGTATGTGGATTGGAAGATCACTGAAAAAGGCGATGCAGGCATTTACTTGCGTGGCACCCCACAAGTGCAGATTTGGGATACAAGTCGGAGAGAAGTAGGAGCTCAGGTAGGCTCCGGTGGTTTGTACAATAACCAAAAGCATGAAAGCAAACCCTTGGTAGTGGCAGATAATAAAGTGGGGGAATGGAACCGTTTTCATATTATCATGAAAGGGGAGAAAGTGACCGTTTACCTGAATGGGATATTGGTGACCGATCAAATACCACTTGAAAATTATTGGGATCATAATATTCCCCTTTTCCCCAAAGAGCAAATAGAATTGCAGGCGCATGGTACTTATGTGGCCTATCGGAATATTTATTTGAGAGAGCTTCCCCCCTCTGAACCTACGGTATTGGATGAGGCGGAGAAAAAACAAGGTTTTGTTTCTTTATTCGATGGTACCAATCTTGATCAGTGGACGGGCAACACGGCTGGCTACTTGGTAAAAGATGGCGTGGTGGAAGTGAGCCCTGAAAAAGGAAGCGGTGGTAATTTATATACCAAGGACGAATTCGGCAATTTCATTTACCGGTTTGAATTTCAGTTGACACCGGGTGCAAACAATGGCATCGGCATTCGTGCACCACTGGAAGGGGATGCAGCCTATGTGGGCATGGAGATTCAGGTATTGGATAGTGAACACCCCATGTACAAGGACTTGCATCCTTATCAATACCACGGTTCTGTGTATGGTGTTATCCCTGCAAAAAGAGGATACCTATTGCCGACAGGCCAATGGAATAAAGAAGAGATCATTGCCAAGGGCAACCGTATAAAAGTAACACTGAACGGAACTGTTATTTTGGATGGGGATATCAAAGAAGCTTCCAAGAATGGTACCATGGATCATAAGGAACATCCTGGTTTACTTAGACCAACTGGTCATTTAGGCTTTCTGGGTCATGGTGATGTGGTGAGGTTCAGAAATATGCGTGTTAAGAAATTATAAGTTGATAAAAAGATTGTCCGTCATCAAAGACAATATTGAAATGGTAGTCTGATGATTTTTATAACTGCTTCTCCAATGCAAAATTTAATTTTGCATTGGAGCTATCTGAATGATAATATCTTCAGATGATATCAGTAACACACAAAGATGATTTAAACAGCTCTTGTTCTTCGGTCAGTTTTTCTTTGGGTTATAATATTCCCAAACCAAGGCAGATATTTTTCTTGTCAGTACCCAAGCTTCATTATTGCTTTCCCAACTTTGGTCCTGATTGTTTTTGGTAAATATGCTCAGTATATAAGGATGTTTGCCGTTTACATACATAATCTCATTTCGATTGGCATCCAATGCACCGTTTTTATCGGCAGTAAATATACCAGCGGGTATGGCTGATAAAGCCTCTTCGTCCCAATATTGCCGACTCAATAAACGAAGCATTTTGTCACTGGCGGCTTTGTTGAAAATTTTTCCATCCACGATTGCCTTCATCACTTGGGCGATCTCTTTTGGCGATGTTTGTCCCCAGCCATATAAAGCCCTCGCCGATTCCCTGCCGAGTGTTCGGCTGTTCACCCTCGTGTGATGAAAGCCCAAGCTGTCCATGATTTTATTGATCCTGATGCCGCCACCCGCTAGGCCCTGTAGCCAAAGGCTGGCGCAATTGTCACTGATGGTAAGCATCAGCATCATTGTCTTACTGAGTTCAATGCTGCTGCCCGCTTTGAAATTGGAAAGTATATCATCCCCCTCGCTATAATATAGGGAGTCTGTATAAACCAACCGTTGGTGATAGGCAAGACTGCCATTTTCTATTTTATCCATAATCCCTATCAGTATAGGGATCTTCACAATACTGGCAGTAGGGAAAATGGTATCCTCGTTGATGGCAACAGTCCTGTCCGATTTTAGTTCCTGTATATAAATGCCCAGCTCTCCATGAAATCCTTGAATGAGGGTTCTTACTTGTTCTGTAAGTTTCTTGTCGGTATGTTGCGCAAAACTGCCCATACTTAATAAAAGCAAGCAAAGACTGAAACCAATTTTCATGTGAAGCTTTTTTAGAGAAATCAATTTAGCTATTATACGTTAACCTGCCCATCTATCTATACTTTAATTTATAAGAAAAGCTAGCAGGAAAGCAAATTGGGTTATTGGGGGTAATCAATTGCTACGAACCATATTCATTTTTCGGTGCTGCAAACCCCATTTGATCATTGAGTCCAGCACTTCCTGCAATAAGATGCCAGAAGCAGAAAGCTCATATTCCACCATCACGGGCATGGCATCATATACGTTCCGCTTTACGATGCCGTTAATTTCCAGGTCTTTCAGTTCCTTCGACAACATACGTGGGCTGATGCCGACGATTTCTCTTTCCAACTCCTTAAAACGTTTAGTGCCATACTGTAGAGATGCAATGATGGGCAGTTTCCATTTTCCTGAAACTACGTTCAGTGTATCGTTAACTGCCAGCACACATTGGGAAGAGCAGCTTTTGATTTTTTTAAATTGTTTGGTCTGATCCATAAAATCAACGGGTGCTATACTTTAGTATAGTGGTTACTTTTGTATAGTAAATATAATTAATTTTGGATACAAAATACAAATTAAGATGAATTTTTTAGAAACATTGAACTGGCGTTACGCTACCAAAGCGATGAATGGTAAAAAAGTACCACAGGAAAAAATTGACGGCATATTGGAAGCAGCAAGACTGGCGCCTACCTCCAGTGGCTTGCAACCTTTTGAAATAATTGTAGTTACCAATCCAGCACTAAAGGAAAAAATAAAACCGGTTGCATTTAATCAATCCGTAATCACGGATTGCTCGCATCTGTTGGTTTTTGCAGCTTGGGACAATTATACCGAAGAGCGGATCAACAAAGTATTTGACCAGACCAATGAGGCGAGGGGTGGCAGCAACGAAGGTTGGGAAAATTATCGCCAACGGTTGCTTTCCATGTATACACCTAGACCAGCAGAGGAAAATTTTGCACATACTGCCCGTCAGGCTTATATCGCATTTGGCTTGGCTATTGCAGCCGCTGCCACAGAAAAAGTGGACAGCACTCCCATGGAAGGTTTTGATGGGCCTGCTTTGGATGATTTGTTAGGATTGAAGGAAAAAGGATTGAGGTCTGTTGTATTATTGCCATTAGGCTATCGGGATGAGCAAAAAGATTGGCTCGTGAATCTGAAGAAAGTTAGAAAAGATAAAAAGGATTTAGTGACTGAGATGAATTGATTATTGTGATCTCAAAATCGTCTGACAGTCTCCGTCTGACGATAAAATAAGAATTTGAACAATAAAGATTGGGTAATTATTTGCCAAAAAATTTTTGAAAATAGCTGCCCAATCTTCCTGTTATTATCTATCCCTACCGAATGAGTTCTACCGTACCTTTTGCCATCGTCTGATTCTTGGTCAGTGGGTCTATATACTGTATCATCCAAACATAGGTGCCAGCTGGCACTGGTTTGTTTCCCATGCTGCCATCCCAAGCATTGCTTACGGAAGATGTTGTAAATACCAAAGACCCCCAACGATTGTAAACAGAGAACCGAGTAATATGTATTGGCGTGGAAGCGGGTATACGGAGCAAGTCATTGATACCATCCCCATTTGGTGTAAATGCGTTCGGCATGGAAAGTCCAAAATAAACAAACACCGTTTCTGTTGCAGTGGCAGTGCAACCTTCATTGGTTGTCACGTTCAAAGCATAGCTTGTATTGGTCAATGGTGAAGCCCATGGGTTTGGCACATTGGGGTTATCAAGCCCAATAGAAGGGCTCCATGTATAATGATCAATTTGGCCAGTGATACTTGGGTTCAACTGGATGCTACTCCGCGGTGCGATGGTGGTATCTGCGGGAAGACTGATATAAGGGCTTGGGTAAACGGTCATGCTAATGATATTGGAGCTTGCGGGAATGGTGCAGCCCAAACTGCTTTTCATGATCAGGCTGATCTGATCACCATCATTCAATTTTACTGGATAATACATGGTACTATCTGATCCAACAGCTTGCCCATTTTTCATCCATTTGTAGGAGGGATTATCCCCTCCATTGCTGATTGAGGCTGAAAAGAAAGCGGTGGTATCACTACAGATGGCTGTGGAGGATCCTGCAATTTGTACTGAAGAAATCACACTTGGTTTTACGGTCATGCTAATGGTGTTCGATAGAGCCACTGGGTTCAACACGCATTGGGCATTGCTTGTCATGGCGCAACTGACAATATCATTATTTGACAAACTGTTGGTAGTAAAAATAGCCCCCATAGCGGAAACTGGGTTGCCATTTACCATCCATTGATAGATGGGACTGCTGCCACTATCAATAGCATGGGCCGTAAATGTGGTAACCGAATCGACACAAACGGCGACTTCTGGATTGCTGATGCTTATTGACGGGATGGGTATCCTTAAAATAAAAATCGTTATCGGTGACGAAGCTACCCTACAAAAAGGAAGCCCAATATTACCCGATTGTGCAGTGGTGAGCCGGTACGAATAAGTGCCAATGGCTGTTGGCAGTGCTGTATAAGAAGTAGTATTGGCGCCTGGGATATCTGTCCAAGTTTTTGCACTATCGGTGCTCAATTGCCATTGGTACGTAGGGTTGATATAGCAGGAACCTACAACCGCAGAGAATTGGAAGGGGTTGGTATTACCGGGACAAACCCGAATGGTATCGCTGTTGTAATTGATAGTGGTCACATTAATGCTTGGTCCAGCGGGCTTGAAAGTAATATCATCGATTGCTAGGTCATTTCCAACCCCGCCCGGTGCATTGTTGGTCATCCTTAGCACCACGGAAGAGATGCCTGTTGGTGTGGTAAAGAAAAAACCATACTGGTTCCATTTGGCAAAACTTGACTGAACGATATTGCCCGAGTTGACACTGGAAAGCACCGTGCCGTCTGTTTTTTCGATAGTAAAAGTGATGTTCGGAAGTATTTGACCAGTCACCGCTGCAACATTCATCACATAGGCTGCAAACTGATAGGTGGTACCTTCGCAGAGCCCGTTTACGGTTTGTACATAAAAATCGCTTGGCTGGTATGAGGCATTGATCAGCATGAAATAACCATTGGGCTTTCCAGTATGGTCTTTATTGATGTTTAGCCAGCTATTCCCAAAGCAATTATTGGTACTGCTGGCGATGGTATATTGGCCATCGTTGGGACATTGATTGCTGGTATATTGAAGGTTAGTGATGCCTGCTGCAAGCGGTGGGCCGAAATTGGGCCCCGCACCAAAATCGATATTGACGATGGGGTCGCCCAAACCACCTGTACAGGTTTGGGTTTTGGCATGCTGGCAACATAGAAAAAGAACAATTAAAAGTATAGGTTTCATTGACAGATTCAAATGGCCAACCTTTCCCGATAAGCCGGCTTAAATATATATAGAATTGGCCATAGCTCAATGAGCTGTAATTGAAGAAGCCTTCAAGTCGAACATAGCTTATTGACATCCGCAACAGTATTCCATTGAAATAGCCAGAAAAAATGGCCGTTCCTTGGTCACGCTAGTTTTTCCCTTTTTTGACCTTATTGGTTGTTTTTTCTTTTGTTTCCTTCAGCCTTCCATTGTTCTTCAGTTGTTGGTTGATGATCCATTCGATTTGACCGTTCACACTACGGAAATCGTCAGCAGACCATTTTTCCAAGGCTTTGAAAACGTCCTCATCCATCCTAAGCACAAAAGATTTTTTATTTGCCATTTTTGGAACGGTCTGTTATTGATATAAAGTGCCAGTATTGAGCACGGGAGTAGCTGCTTTTTCGCCACACAATACTACCATCAGGTTGCTTACCATGGCTGCTTTCTTTTCCTCATCCAATTGCACGATGTTTTTCTTGCTTAATTGTTCCAATGCAAGCTCCACCATGCTCACGGCACCTTCCACAATTTTAAACCTTGCCGCAACAATTGCGGTTGCCTGTTGACGTTGGAGCATGGCCCCAGCTATCTCGGCCGCATAGGCCAGATGACTGATCCTAGCTTCCAATATATCAATACCCGCGGCGGAAAGCCTTTCGTTCAGTTCCGCTTCCAACATGGCACTTACTTTTTCACCGCCATCGCGCAAGGTGATATCGGCGGTCTCATCCTCCAAATGGTCGTAAGGGCAGGTAGTGGCTAGGTGGCGAACAGCCGACTCACTTTGAATGTTCACATACTTTGTATAGTCGGTCACATCAAAACAAGCTTTGTAGGTATCCTTTACCATCCACACGATCACCGCAGCAATCTCAATGGGGTTGCCCATTTTATCATTTACTTTCAGTTTCGTGCTTTCAAAATTGTTGGCTCTGAGTGAAACACTTTGTTTTTTGTAGAGTGGGTTTACAAACAAAAGTCCATTGCTTTTGGCCGTGCCCACATATTTACCAAAAAAGGTACAAACCACCGATTGGTTGGGGTTGATGATGGTGATTCCTTTAAAGAGGAAAATGGCCACTACTTCCAACAAAACACCCAAGAACATAAGACCGGCATTTCCATTATCGTGTCCCGAATTGAGGAGCAAAATAATACCAGCTATTAGGAGGAGGATGGCCAGGATCAGTGTCAGGAAACCTGAAACGGGTTTTATTATTTTTTCCATATAAATTTATTTTGATATTGTTTTGATATCAAAATTAAACACTTTTGCGATAATTAAAAAAAGGAAAACAACCTGTAGAATTCCAGGGGAATGGAAAAAAGCAACCCTTTTTTCGGATAGCGAGGATAGCTGATGCCGGTCCTGGGTAACCCAAGATGATTTAAAAACAGGAATGGGAAAGAATCAAAATTGGATATAGAATCTTACATTAGTGAAATAATAGAAGAATGGGAAAATGAACAAGAAATATAAAGTGGACACCATTGAGTGGGAAAAAGTGCTGGACATCAGGAATTTTATGCAGATCTTGATTGGCATTTTTTTGGCCGTACTTGCCATGAAGGGCTTTATGATTCCCAACCGTTTTCTGGATGGTGGCATCACAGGGATCTCCATATTGCTGCATGAAATTTTTCATATCAATATCAGCTTACTGGTCATTGTACTAAACATTCTTTTTGTGTACCTGGGCTATATAAGGATTGGAAAAACCTTTGCAGTACAGACATCCATTGCGGTATTGCTTTTGTCCATGGGCTTGCTGTATATCAATATCAAACCGGTTACCACTGATCATTTGCTTATTGCTATTTTCGGGGGGCTGCTCATGGGTACGGGTGTGGGCTTGGTTATTAGGGGCGGGGGCGTTATTGATGGCGCCGAAGTGATTGCCGTTTTTACGGGAAGAAAAACAGGTTTTTCCAATAGCGAAATCATCCTCCTCATCAACAGCATCATATTTTCGGTGGCGGCGATCCAGTTTGGTATTGAAACGGCCATGTATTCCATCATCACGTATTTTACGGCTACCCGTGCGATCAATTATGTAGTGGATGGCATTGAGCAATTCACGGCCATGAATATCATCTCCTCCTGTCAGGATGAAGTAAAAAGTTATTTGGTCAATGAGTTGGGCAAAGGCATTACCGTGTATAAAGGCGAACGTGGTTACCTGCCCGGCAGTTTTGATATTAAAACCGATTGCGAGATTATAGTTACCATCGTAACCCGGTTGGAAATAAAACAGATACAGGATGCTTTGCAGGAAATAGACCCCAAAGTGTTTGTATATGTGCAAAGCGTAAAGGAGGCGAGCGGGGGCATACTCAAAGTAAAAGCGCATGCAAAATAAAGAAGGGATAAAAGCCTTGGTGAAAGGCATATTGGACAAACAGCTCCCCAATTTTTATTATTATCATAATACTGCACATACTTTGTATGTGCTGGAAAAAGCAATTGAAATCGGTAAGGCAGAAAACTGTACGAATGAAGAAATAAAATTGTTGTATGCCGCCTCCTTGTTCCATGATATCGGGTTTGTAAAAATCTATGATGGTCATGAAGAGGCAGGTTGTGTGCTTGCAAAAAAATATTTGCCTGAATTTGGATATTCCCCAGAAGATTTTGATAAGGTCTGCGGCATGATCATGGCCACCAAGATACCTCAGTCACCACATAATAAGTTGGAAGAAATTATTGCCGATGCCGATCTGGAATACCTCGGCACCGATCATGTAGTGGAAAAGGCCAATCATTTGTTCCAAGAGTTGGAGGTGATCAAACCCGGGCTAACCAGGGATCAATGGGACCGGTTACAAATTTCATTTTTGCGGCAGCACCATTATTTTACGCAGTATTGTAAAGAAAAAAAGGAGCCAGCCAAACAGGAATACTTGTATGGGTTGGAGAAGCGGGTAAAATAAAATCAATGGTCTTGACGGGGATTTTTGGGGGGATATTAGGGATGAGAGGGATGGGATGATATTTAATAAGTACTTTCAATAAGGTTAATCAGGAAAATTCCATAAATCATTGTTCTGGACAGTGGTAAGTCAGTTCCGCATATTAAACAGCTCAACATTCATTTAACCAAACAATGAAAACGATTATCTGTTTCATTTTTGCCGCTTTTTATTTTGTGCCGCTTCATGCGCAGTATAAAGTAACTTTTATTGTAAAAGAGAAAACAGCAATCCATCACGATAGCATATACGTTACCGGCACGTTCAATAATTGGGATTCAACATCCAATAGGAATTATTTGATGCATTCCCTGCCCAATAATGAAAAAACGATTGTATTGGATCTGAAAGAAGGCCCAATGAAGTATAAGTTTACAAGGGGTACCTGGCTAAATGTAGAAAAGAAAGAAGACGGAAGCGAGGTAGCGGATAGGGCAGTTGCCATAATGCGGGATACAACTTTAATAGACAGCATTGAAAGATGGCGTGATGAAATGCTTATCGATAAATGGTATGCGCTTGTTAACGAAAAGGAAGATACCAGCCGTATTAAAATACTAACTGACTTAGCTACTGCTTATGCATTCCAGACTGAATATTTCAATGCAGATTCTGCTTTGTTTTATGCCCAAACTGCCCTTCAGTTGCAACAAAAAATCATGAGCTCAGCCCATCAAAAAATAGAAATGCATTTAGGATATATAAATCAGTTGATAAGCCTTCAGGAAATCGTCGCTTCACTGATGCATTCTTTGGGGAATTATCCAAAAGCATTGGAATTAAGATTTGAAAACTTAAAATTGGCGGAAAAGGAAAGGGACAGGTTCATAATGGCGCAAGTCCTTGAGAGTATTTCCAATGATTATGTATCCATGAAAGATTACCGGCATGTATTGAGCTATGGTAAGTTGTCAGATTCTATTCTTCAGAACCTGAATCCAGCCGATCCGAGATTTCCTGAAACGAAATGGAACGCATATGCTGCTATTGAAAATGCATTTTTCAATATGCAAGAATTAGATTCAGCTTTGTATTATGCAAATAAAATGGCAGTCATAAAAAGCCTGCCTTTTCCTCTTGGGTACTTAGCTTCAGCAAATGGGTTGCTTGCAGATATATATGCTGAAAAAGGAGAAAATAAAACGGCTATTGGCTATTACAAATTAGCCATTCTTAATTCAAACGATTATTGGATTGCAAAAGTTGATGCAGGGCTTGCAAGAGTATTTCAAAAAGAAGGACACCTTGATTCAGCGCTGCTATATGCTAAAAGTGCATTAACCTTTTATCAAACTCAAACAAAGACCGTTCAGTCTTGGGGCGAAAATTCAAATTATTTTATTGCAGAAATAAGCCCATTGGTTGCCGAATTATACAAAGCCAATGGGCAGCTCGATAGTGCCTATAAATACCTGCATCTTTCTGTTGTTTTAAAAGACAGTTTGTATAATACCGACAAAGTAAGGCAGTTTCAAACCCTTACATTTAATGAATCCTCCCGTCGTCAGCAATTGGAGCAGCAAAGCAAAGAGGCAAAGCAGGATTATGATAACAGGGTGAGGATGTACGGTTTTATTTCAATTATCACCGGGATGCTCATTTTTGCGTTTATCCTTTACCGGAACAATAAACAGAAACAAAAAGCGAATATTTTATTACAGGCACAAAAACAGGAAATTGAAACAACACTTTCGGAATTAAAAAATACCCAGACACAATTGGTTCAATCAGAGAAAATGGCATCCCTTGGCGAACTCACAGCGGGCATTGCGCATGAGATACAGAACCCGCTAAATTTTGTAAATAATTTCTCAGAAGTCAATAAGGATTTGATTGAAGAGCTAAACGCAGAACGCTTAAAGCCCAATACCGAGCGGGATGAGCAATTGGAAAAAGAACTATTGAATGACTTAAAAGAAAATGAAGAAAAAATAAACTTCCACGGCAAGAGGGCAGATGCCATCGTGAAAGGGATGCTCCAACATTCGAGGGCAAGCAAGGGAATAAAGGAGCCAACAAATATCAACGTATTGGCAGATGAATATTTTCGGTTAGCCTATCATGGGCTGAGGGCAAAGGACAAAACTTTCAATGCGGAAATGAAAACCGATTTTGATGACAGCATCGGGAAAATAAATATCGTTCCGCAGGATATCGGAAGGGTGCTCTTGAATTTGTACAACAATGGCTTTTACGCTGTGAGTGAAAGGAAGAAGGTAGAAGGCGAAGGGTATAGCCCACTGCTGTCCCTTCAAACAATGAAATCGGGAAACAACATAACCATCACCGTTAAGGACAATGGGAACGGCATCCCACAAAATGTGGTGGGCAAGATCTTCCAGCCCTTCTTCACCACCAAACCCACGGGACAAGGGACAGGACTGGGGCTGAGCCTGAGCTATGATATCGTGAAAGCACATGGTGGAGAAATAAAAGTGGAGACGAAGGAGGGGGAGGGAACGGCGTTTATTATTCAGTTGCCCGTCTGAACCACGGATTAAAAAGATTGAAAGATTTCACGGAACGTTTTATTCTAGAGCTAAAATATAAAGGCAAGCAAAACAAAATCAGTTAAATCCATAAATCCGTGCCAATTCGTGATTCAGACGAATTATGATATTCTTAAAGCCCATGGTGGGGAAATAAAAGTGGAGGCGAAGGAGGGGGGAGGGAACGGCGTTTATTATTCAACTTCCTGTCTGAACTGAGATTTGGGGGGATTTTTGGGATGAGTGGGATGGGGTGATAAATTTGCTTTTTTTAATCAGACCAATCACGAAAATCCCATAAATCATGGTTCAGACAACTGCCGCATTGACTTTATGCAATTACGTCCCTGCGGGGTCTGGCATCACCGACCCCGCGTTATATGAGATTTGTTCCCAGGCGAGTCTCCGCCGCTCGCACTTGCATTGCTAGGGATTGTTGAGGGACTCGCCGCCATCACAAACATTTTTTGTTTTTATCTATGCCAACCAAAAAAAGATACCATTTGATTGTGCGGCGAGACCCGAGCAGGCTGCATTAGGGTACTAGATAATGCTCGGAGATTTGCCTGAGAAACAGACTCGGATTTGGAGGGATTTTTGGGATTAGAGGGATGGGATGATGAATATGCTTTTTACAATCAGATAAATCAGGAAAATCCCATAAATAATGGTTAAGTCATTCTAAAATCCCAGTCCATACAATATCCCTTTTTTTGTGAAGAAAGAGGCTTATTCTTGTCTTTCAATCACATAGATCAATTAAATTGCTGACTTATGATATTTGAGATTGTACTGGCTATCGTGCTCATCAATTATCTGCGCAGGTCACCGCAGATAACAGGCGTTTCCGCAGAATGGAGCAAACGGCTTTTTATTGGCATGATGGCATGTATTGCCTTATTGCTCTTTGATGTAATCGCTGACAAACAAGTTAAAATAAGCAATTGGCTATCTTATCTGGCTTTGCTAGCCATCCTTTATCTGATCTATTCAAAAAAGGAATTCCAATTTGCAAAATTCTTGATTTATGCCGTACTACCACTCGTGGTCATTGGCATTATCAAAGATCTTTCAGCTCTTATCAGCCCCTCTTTTTATAAGGAGTGGGGAGATACTTTTGATGTGGCGGAATTCTTTGCATTTGTATGGGTATTTGCGGCTTGGCTGATTACCAAAAAACAAAGAAAGGCCTTGGAGAAAGAAAAAATGATGGCCTTAGCAAGAGAAAAAGAATTTAAAATCACCGAATCATTAAAAGCGGAGCTCGAAGTACAAGTGAAGGAAAGAACAGCAGACCTTACCAAACAGAAAGAAGAATTGCAACAAACCATTATAGAATTAAAATCTACCCAAGCGCAGTTAGTGCAATCAGAAAAAATGGCCAGTTTGGGTGAACTGACGGCGGGCATTGCTCACGAAATTCAAAACCCGCTCAATTTCGTGAACAATTTTTCGGAGGTGAACAATGAGTTGATTGAAGAGATGAAGGAAGCGTTGGACAAAGGCGATATCGAGGAGGCAAAGGCCATCACCGCTGATATTATCGAAAACGGTAAGAAAATAAATTTTCATGGCAAAAGGGCCGATGGTATTGTGAAAGGCATGTTGCAACATAGCCGCAGCAGCAGTGGTGTAAAGGAACCTACGGATATTAATGTCCTCGCTGATGAATATCTTCGCTTGAGCTATCATGGCCTACGTGCCAAAGACAAAACTTTCAATGCTAGCATGAAGACCGATTTTGATGAGAGCATCGGAAAAATAAATATCGTTCCCCAAGATATTGGAAGGGTGATATTGAATTTATTGACGAACGCATTTTACGCTGTTAAGGAAAAAAGGAAATTGATTAAGGAGGGCTATGAGCCAACCGTTTCAATTGGAACAAAAAAAATTTACCCTCTTTTTGGTTCTGGTGGCGTGGAGATTAAGGTTATGGATAATGGCAATGGCATCCCACCGCATGTGTTGGAGAAAATTTTTCAACCTTTTTTTACTACCAAACCCACTGGGGAAGGAACGGGTCTTGGTCTTTCATTGAGTTATGATATAGTAAAAGCGCATGGGGGAGAACTCAAGGTGGAAACAAAAGAAGGGGAGGGAACCACTTTTACTATTTATTTACCAGTATAAATCGATTATGATATGAAAATATTGGTTGTGGATGATGAGGAAGATGTGCAAGCTCTGTTCCTGCAAAAATTCAGAAAGGAAATCAAGGGCTATGAAATGGAATTTGTTTTTGCTTTTTCAGGTGAGGAAGCATTGCAGTATTTGCAAACAAATGAACATGGGGCCGTTCTTATTCTTTCTGATATCAATATGCCCGGAATGAGTGGGTTGGAGCTACTTCGGCTCATAAAAGAAAGATATGAGAAGCCGCCGCCCCGGGTGATGATGATCACTGCTTATGGGGATGATGAGAACTATAACCAGGCCATGAAGCTGGGTGCGGATGATTTTTTGACAAAGCCAGTTGACTTTGTTGCATTGAAAGAGAAACTTAAAGCAAAGCTGGTATGACCAAAATATTGGTAGCAGATGACGAGGCTGATCTGGAATCATTGATCAAACAAAAGTTCCGCCAAAAAATTAGGGAGCGGAAATATGAATTTTTGTTTGCCGTCAATGGTAAGGATGCGCTGGACAAAATACTGAACAATCCAGATGTGGATATTGTGCTGAGCGATATCAATATGCCCGAAATGGATGGGCTTACCCTGCTCAGCAAATTGAATGAATTATGCCCTTTGGTAAAATCGGTCATCGTTTCCGCTTATGGCGATATGGAAAATATCCGTACTGCGATGAATCGGGGCGCTTTTGATTTTATTACCAAGCCCGTTAACTTCGGCGATCTGGAGCTTACCATGGAAAAAACGGTGAAGCATGTGTCCCAACTCCACGAAACGCTAAAGGCTATTAAGGAGAACAATATACTGAAGATGTATGTGGACGAAAACGTGTTGAGCTTTATGGGTGGCCGTGAATTCGAAAGCTCCCTGATGGCTAATGAATCTGTAAATGCAACCGTTGTTTTTATTGACATTTGCAGTTTTACTTCTATCAGTGAACATGCAAAAGCCGATGAAGTGGTGAAATTGCTCAACAACTATTTTGATGCAATGGTCAAAGAGATCATTGCGCAAAGTGGGTATGTTGACAAATTCATTGGCGATGCGGTGATGGCCGTGTTCCGTGGTGAATTTCATTTGGACAGGGCCATTGATGCGGCTTTGGCGGTCCGCAACAAGATAAACAGTTTGGCCCCGCATGAAAGCGATTTTATTTTTACACCCAAGGTCTCCATTGGCATCAATAGTGGCGAAATGATTTCTGGTAATATTGGTTCCGCTAATTTGCGCCGGCTGGATTATACCGTTATCGGCGATACCGTGAATACGGCACAACGCCTTCAGGCCGCTGCAAAGGAAAACCAGATACTGATCAATGAAGATTGTTTTGAAAAAGTAAAAGAATCTTTCAATTGTAAAAAAGTAGGGCTGGTAAATCTGAAAAATAAAGCCAACCCAGTAACGGTATATGAAGTGATGGATTGATTGCTGAATAGGGAGGATGGCAAAATAAATTTTTAATACATAAAACAAATCCACTTATACGAGTTATGCTCATACGGTAAATGTTTACCTATGAGCATAACATAAATTTAAAACCTAACGGTTACCTGTATATGAATGAAACAAAAAATATCCCTATCCGTACCACAGTGGTAGGTAGTTATCCCTTCCCGGGTTGGCTTGAATTCGCTTCCCTGCATTTGGACAAATTTGGCCGCGCAGATATCGATGAATTGATAGAAGATGCGGTGATTGCTGCTATCCATGATCAGGTCACCGCCGGATTGGATGTGATTACGGATGGTGAGCAAACCCGTTTGGATTTCAATTTGTCTTTCTATGGATTTATAAAAGGTATCGAGCATAACGATACCGAGACACGCAAATTTGGTCCAGCCGCTCATGATCAGCGTGGCAAAAACAATATTGTTGGGGAATTGCATGCCCCAGATGGATTGGGCACGGTAAAAGAATTTTTACGTCTAAAAAAATTGGCACCCGCAGGTCCCATACTTAAAGCCAGCATCCCAGGTCCTTTTACGCTGAGCGGGCGGCTTTTGCCAAACCAGCAATATAAAGATAGATATGAAATTACAGAGGCATTGCTGCCCCTCATTCGGGATGAGCTCATTGCCTTAGTGGAAGCAGGCTGCAAGGAGATTACCGTGGATGAGCCTTCCATGAGCTGCTATGCTTATAAAGAAGATACCAAACGCTTTGTCGATATTTTCAACCGCACAGTAAAACCCATCGTGGGCAAATGCAACCTGAGCACGCATCTTTGCTTTGGGAACTTTAAAGGAAGACCTGTGGGTTTTAGAAGCCTCAAACCGATGTTGCCTGATTTCTTAGATCTGAGCGTGGATGAGATGCACATTGAAATGGCCAATCGCGAATTTGCGGAAATAGAATTGCTACGGCCCTTTGCTGAAAAAATGCATGTGGCAGTAGGGATTATTGACGTGAAAAATTATTATATCGAAACCGTGGAAGATGTAATGGAAAGAATAAAACGTTGCCTAAAATATATACCGGCCGAAAAACTTTCTGTGGCACCAGATTGCGGGCTTAGCCAAACAGCCAGATGGGCTTCCCGCCAAAAACTGGCCAATATGGTGAAGGGGGCAAAAAAAATGAGGGAAGCTTTATAATGGAATTGATAAAAGCAGAAAAAAAAGGTCAGGCGCTGATTGCTGAAATGGATTCTTTTTTAAGTGATGAAAAAGCTTTCCATATTTGGTGGCTTGGTCAAAGCGGATACCTATTGCAGTGGAAAGGGAAACGGGTTTTGATTGACCCTTATCTTTCCGATTCCCTTACCAAAAAATATGAAGCAACGGATAAGCCGCATACCCGTATGAGTGAACTAGCGGTAGAGCCAGGTTTATTGAAAAATATTTCCATCGTAAGTTCCAGTCACAACCATACCGACCATTTGGATGCTGAGACCTTAATACCCATTATCAAAAACAACCCGGGCATTCAATTCATTATACCCGAAGCCAATCGGGGCTTTATTGCGGAAAGGGTAAAATGTGAATTGAGTTTTCCCATTGGTTTGAGCGATGGGCAATCGGTGATGGTGGATGATTTTACATTTCATGGCATACCGGCCAAGCACAATGAGATTGATAGGGACGATAACGGCCATTGCAAATACATGGGTTATGTCATCTCCTTTGCTGGTTTTCATATCTATCATAGTGGGGATACGCTTTGGTTCGATGCCATGGTTGATTTATTATTGCCGTTCAATCTGGACTTGGCCTTGCTACCCATCAATGGCAACAAGCTAGGAAGAAAAGTAGCCGGTAATCTGGACTGTAGGGAAGCGGCGGTATTGGCAAAAGCCATCCACGCCAAGCAGGTTATCCCCTGTCACTATGATATGTTTAGTTTTAATACAGCAGATGTAAACGATTTTATAGCAGAGGCGGAAAAGATCAATCAACCTTATACAGTTTTATTGGGCGGGGGAAGGTTTGATAGTGACAAATAATTTTTTACCATGCAAGGACTTTTAGAAAATAAAAAGATTGTTATTATTGGTGGTACCACCGGTATTGGTTTGTCTGCAGCCAAATCCTTTATTGCCCATGGTGCAAAAATTATTGTGGTTGGTAGAAATGCGGAAAGCGTGTCGAATGCACAAAAATTATTAGGAAAAGATACCATCGCGATCAGTGGGGATGCTACGGACTCGGATACTTCGATACAGTCTATCAATATCTGTATTGACAAATTCGGCGGCTTCGATGGCCTATACCATGTGGCCGGAGGTAGTGGGCGGAAAATGGGTGATGGCCCTTTGCATCAACTTACATTGGAAGGATGGAACAAAACTTTTGAACTGAACCTTACATCACTGATGCTTTCCAACCAAGCCGCTATCAAAAAATGGTTGGAGCTGAAGCTAAGCGGAACGATATTGAATACCGGTTCCGTATTGGGTTATTCCCCATCGCCAAAATATTTTACCACCCATGCTTATGCGGCTGCCAAATCGGCCATCATCGGTTTTACCAAATCCATCGCTGCCTATTATGCGCAAAATAATATCCGTGCAAATGTGCTTGCGCCAGCACTGGTGGAAACACCCATGGCACAACGGGCTGCCAATGATGAGTCGATACTTTCTTTTATCCATACCAAACAACCGCTGGATGGTGGCCGTATTGGCAAGCCGGAAGATTTGGATGGGCTGGCCTTGTATTTTATGAGTGATCAGTCAAAATTTACAACGGGTCAAGTGGTATCCGTGGATGGTGGATGGGCCATAAGTGAAGGACAATATTAAAATCAATAAGTCTGTTAACTAAAATCGGATATGGAACAGATTGCTATTGGAATCGATCTCGGGGGCACTAGGATAAAAGTGGTTGCATTGGATGCAAATGGCAAACTATTGCACGAGCATTACCAACCGACCAATGATGGGGATGATGTGGTTTGGAAAAATGGGGTGAGCAAAGTGGTGCAGGAAGTGAAATCTGTTTTGGGCATCAGCAATTACATCATAGGCTTGTCTGCCCCAGGCCTACCCAATGAAGATTATACGGCTATTGCGTTTATGCCAGGCCGTTTGCAAGGTCTGGAGAATTTTGTATGGGGCGATTTTATTAAACAACCAGTTTATGTAGTGAATGATGCCGTAGCTGCATTAATGGGCGAGGCCAAATCTGGTGTTGCCCAAAATAAAAAAAATGTGGTGATGCTGACCTTGGGCACAGGCGTGGGTGGTGCCATACTGATTGAGGGCAAACCTTATCAGGGAAATTTTAATAAAGCCGGTCATATCGGTCATATGGTGATCCGTGATGAGGCAGATTGTGATGTTACGGGTATGCCTGGTAGTTTGGAAGAATGTATTGGCAATTGTAGCATTAAAAAAAGGAGTAAGGGAAAATTTGATTCTACCCATGCATTGTTGGAGGCCTATCGCAATGGCGATGGCTTTGCAAAAGAGGTCTGGCTGAAATCAGTGGAGCAATTGGCCATCGGGCTGGCATCGGTCATCAATATTCTTTCCCCTGAAATGATTGTATTGGGCGGGGGCATTGTGCAGGCAGGCAATGATTTGTTCGACCCACTGAATATATTTATTGATAAATATGAATGGAGACCGGGCGGAACAAGAACAACCATTGTGAAAGCAGATCATGCTGATCTTGCTGGAGCTATTGGTGCAGCTTGTTTTGCCATGGATAGAACAACCATTCATCATAAGTTCTGATTTTTTTATTACAAAACTTCGTTCATGAATATCACAGAAACCTATTTGCAGAAATGTTCGGATATAATAGAAAAGGTAAGAGAACAGCAAGAACAGATCCGGCAGGTTGCCCATTGGTTTGCAGATACCATACTTGCAGGTAGGATGGTACATCTTTTTGGCAGTGGTCATAGCCGCATCATGGTGGAAGAAATGTGGCCTCGCTATGGTTCTTTCCCCGGCTTCAACCCCATTGTAGAATTGTCACTCACTTACCATAACAATGTGGTTGGGGCCAATGGTCAACGGCAGGCCATGTTTCTGGAAAATGTGAGTGGGTTGGCGGATCGGATCCTGCGAAATTATTCATTGAGTGAAAAGGATTGCGCAATGGTAGTGTCTTCCAGTGGCTGCAATATTGTGCCCATCGAAATGGCAGAACTGTTTCAGCAGAAAAAAATAAAAACGGTTGGGTTGGTGACTTCCGACCATCTGGCGAAAAGCAAGAGTAATCGGGCCGACGGAAAAAAGCTATCTGATTTTGCCGATATGATTTTGGATACTGGCGCACCGGTGGGTGATTCCATGATTTATATTGATGGCTTGGAAACTCCTGTTTCTCCGGGATCTACCATTGGTGGTGCCATGATCATCAATAGCATCAAGGCCGAATTAGCAAAATTATTGACAGAAGCGGGCAGACCACCTTTGGTACTAACCGCTTCCTGTATTGTTGGGAAGGAAAAAGCCACGACGCTTTTCGAAGCTGCTTACGATGAGCATGCACATCGATTGGCAGAACTCTACGTTAATGTAGGGAAATAATAAAATCAGCATTCCAATCTTTTTTTAATAACAGGGCTTGACTTAAAGCCTTTTCTTTTATTTCTGTTTTTCAAAAGGCAGTCACAAAACTATTTTCAAAAGTCTACCGCAACACTACAATCGGTTTAGAATAACTGATTCAAAAGATAAGGGTAAGCTCATGAATGGGTAGGGTCAAGGATTCAGATTTTCACTTTTGAAAGAATAGTCTATTGGATTTGTGTGTTAAAAGGCAAATCCACAATTTGAAAGAGCTATTTAGTCAAACGTTTGCACATTCGTTTACAATTTAATAATAAAACTTAGGCAAACGTTTGCGCAAGTCCTAAAAATTTGGGGACAACCTTTCTACTCTGTTCATAACTATGTAATTATGGTGGACTTTACAACCCATTGGTGATTTTTACTTTTTAACGTTAATGCATAGCTGAAAACTACTTAGCTAAGTATTCCGCTAAATTCGAATCTTCAAAAAGGAACTAAAAATCTCCAAAACTATCACTTATGGCATTTAGCTTAAACAAAAAACTATTGCTCCTAACATTCTCATTGATATTCCTTGCGCAATTATCAATGGCGCAGAGTAGGACTATCATTGGCAAAGTGACCGATGAAAAGGGTGCACCCATTGTTGGTGTATCTGTTTCTCCTAAAGGTACAACCAACGGCGGTACCTCTACCGATGCCGCTGGTTTGTTTTCCATCACAGTTGCCGGTTCGGTAAAAGCCCTGATGTTTACTTCCATTGGCTTTGCTGATCAATCAGTGACCATTGGAAACGCTACTGATTTAAAAGTACTCATGAGAGAATCCACCTCCACACTAAATGATGTGGTTGTGGTAGGTTATGGTACTGCAAGAAAGAAAGATGTTACCGGTGCGGTAGCCTCTATTTCTGCAAAAGACTTTAACCAAGGTGCTATCACCACTCCCATGGATCAAGTAATCGGTAAAGTGCCTGGTCTGGTGGTCACCTCACCTGATGGTGACCCCAACAGTAATCCGGTGATCAGACTTAGAGGTCAAACCTCCATATTGGGCACACAAACACCGCTATTGGTGGTGGACGGGATTATTTTGGATAACTACGAATTGCTCTCTTCCATTCCTCCCGGCGATATCGTTAGCTTCGATTTTTTGAAAGATGCTTCTGCTGCGGCGATATATGGGGCACGCGGTGCAAACGGTGTAATACTGATAACCACCCGTCAAGGGCATAGCGGTAGATTCCAGATTGATTACAATGGATCGGTAGGTGTGGCGAAGGATGCAAAATATTTTGACGATTTCCATGACGCACATAGTTTTTTGGTGGCAGCCTCGAAAATTCCCGGTACCGATACAGCGGCATTGGATCAAGGGGGAAACACAGATTGGCAAAAAGCAATAACTAGAACAGGCTATAGCCAAACCCATAACATAGGTCTTTCTGGAGGTACGGCTAATTTCACATATCGTGCTTCTGCTTATTACCAGAATACCGAGGGCATCGTAATCAATAACGGGAGGCAACAACTTGGCTACCGCATCAATTTGGATCAAAAAGCACTCAATGGTAAATTGGATATTCAATTGAATGTGGTGAATACACAAACAGACCATCAGAATGTGAACTCCAATATTTTTTATTGGGCCTATAATATACCTCCCACCGTTCCAGAATATACGCATGGGCAATTGACACCCATCAACAACTACAACTACCTAAACCCGGTTTGGGTACAGAACAATGAGTTGTGGAAATCGGTAGATTACCTGAGACAAGGTATTGGTACGGTCAATTATGAATTCATGAAGGGGCTGAAAGCAGGCGTAACTGGAAATATCAGTAGGCTCAATAGTCAATATGATTTTTATTATCCCGTTAATCCAGCCGTGGGTTCGCCGAACCAAGGTTTCAAATATTCCAACAACTTCAATTCTGATAAAGGAGATTTTCATATCAACTACGCTGGTAGTGTTGGAAAGCATAATATCACCGCAACAGGGGTGTATGAATACAATTATTATGAAGATGATGCTTATTCAGCATCAGGGCAGGGTTACCAACTTGATATCAACCAAAACAACTCATTGCAATCGGGCAATAACCAGTTGAATGTGATCAACTCAAACAAGGAAGAATTCAAACTAATTTCCTTTGTGTTGAGAGCCACTTATAACTACGATAGCAGGTATTATTTAACAGCCAGTTTCCGTAGGGATGGTTCTTCCAAGTTTGGTGCAAACAATGCTTGGGGTTCATTCCCTTCCTTTTCTGCTGCTTGGCGCATCAGTCAGGAAAAATTCCTGAAGGATGTGAGTTGGATCGATGAGTTGAAACTTAATGTTGGTTATGGTGTTACGGGTAACTCAGAACCTATCGGACCATACAATTCTAAATTGCTGCTCAGTCCCAGTGCTTATGGTTATACGCCTACCCTTTCTAGTCTCTACTCTGTAGGCTATGCTCCTTCACAGAACCTGAACCCAGATTTAAAGTGGGAGACAAGGGTTGGTAAGAATATTGGTTTGGACTTTAGCTTCCTCAAAAGCAGGATAACAGGTAACTTATCTGTATTTAGCGATAAGACAACCAATTTGCTTTACAATTATGGTGTTCCAGTTATACCGCCAGCCATTACCTACCCCAATATTCTGGCGAATGTGGGCAGTGTTACCAACAAAGGTGTGGAGTTGGGCTTGAACGTACAGATTGTTCGTGAAAAAGATTTTCAGTGGAGTCTGGGTGGTCAGATCAGTTCAGTGCGGACAAGGATAGCTAGCCTCTCTGGTTCATGGGATGGCAACGCCGTTTCTTCAAACCATATCCAGGTTACTTCTGCGGGTGGCCAAGGTCTGAGCTTTAACCCTCTGACCTATTATCAGGTTGGTTATTACCCCGGTGTTTTCTATCTACCTCACTTCGTAGGTATTGATGCAAATGGTTTCCAATTGTTGGATTCTGCAGGTACTGGCAAAGTAGGCATCAATGGAAACCCAACTTATTATTTCATCGATCCTTCTCCCAAGTTCACTTATGGTATCAACACAACGGTTAGCTATAAGCGGTTGTCCTTAAACGTTGCGTTCAATGGGAACTATGGACAAAAAGTATACGACAACTCCAGATTGAATATGGCCAACTATGGCCGTTTCCCCGGTTTAAACTCCTTGAAAGAATTGTTTACCGATGGTTTGAAGGATAACCCAACCACTTCCGATTATTGGTTGGAAAAGGCTTCCTTCCTACGTTGCCAGAACATGACCCTTAGCTACACTTTCCCCAAATTCAAGAACTCGATACAGAGTATGAGAGTATATTTTACAGGGAATAACCTATTCATTATTACACCTTATAAAGGGCTTGATCCAGAAGTATCCCCTTATAACAGTGCAGGTGGAACACATGCAGCTGTGGGCAATTTGGCAACCGTACTCAGCAGCAATTATGGCGGATTGGGCGGTTCTGGTTCAGGCGCTGGATATTTGGACAATAACTATGGTGGTCAAGGTTTTTATCCAAGGGCTCGCACTTATACACTTGGGGTATCCATCACTATTAAATAAATATAAAACCAAACAAAAAATATTTAAAGATGCATACATTATTAAGCAATTTGAAAAAGTGGGCACCTGTGATTGTGTTGTTATGGCTCACGGGATCTAGCTGTACCAAGCTGGATGTAAAGACCTATAGTGTTGTTCCAGCCTCTTCTTTTTGGAGCAACCCCAATAATATTCCGTCCGGTAAAATACCTGCTTATTCCGCCTTGGGCAATATTACTGGCCATAGCGGTGTGGGTAATATGATGGAGATTACTTCCGATGAAATGGTTTATCCAACTCGTGGAACAGATTGGTATGATGGTGGTCAGTGGGCCCGCATGTACTATCACCAAAACCTACCCAGTGATGTGGATGGCAATGTTGACGGTTGCTGGCAAGGTTGTTTGCAAGGTGTGGCAAAATGCAATTATGTAATCTATAGTCTTCAAGGTCTTCCCACAGGTGCGGATCCTAACCTTCAGTCTGATATTGCAGAGATGACAGCACTTCGGTGTTATTTCTATTATAAGGCGATGGTATTGTTTGGTCCAATTCCTTATGTAAATTATACCGTAGATCCAAACAAGATTACCCAGATTCCAATGGCCGCTGCTTTTGACTCTATTGAGACTACTTTAAAAAGCGTATTGCCCAATCTAAAATCAAATGTGGATCTCTCTACCTATGGGGTTTTCACTAAATGGGCTGGTTTTTCATTGCTGGCTAGAATGTACCTGAATGCGAAATATTATACAGGCACCGACCGTTCGGCAGATTGCGTAAGCATGTGCGATTCGATAATCAACAGCGGTAATTTTTCACTCGAGCCAAACTATTTCGATTGTTTTTATGGTGTGAACAACCAAAGTAAAGAGAACATCTTTGTGGTGCCCGCATCCACAAATAATCTGATATACAGCAATGGTATCGTACAGGCTTCTATCGAATTTAATTCATCCCTCACTTTTGGGATCCCTTGCTGCAACTTTGGAAATAATGGAGCTTCCTCCACTCGTGACTTTTACCAATATTTTGATACCAATTCCACCTATTCTTATAATGCGGTTCAGATCAATGGTCGCATGGTTCATAACAAATTGCGCACCTTCAATGACCAGCGCACCGGCCAGTATTTGATTGGCCAACAATTTCAGGGTGATGGGGTCACCAATTATCCTCCCAGCAAAAACTGGGTGGTTGACAACGATGATGTATGCTGCACCTACGATGGTAACTCTTCCACACAAACCACCACCAAGATTGGGGATGATTATAATAGCCTGCTTTCACCAGTAGTTTATTATGATACTATGGCCGAATTTAGTTTTGGGACCTCACCTGCTTATTTCAGACATGCTGGTGTACGTAATATCAAATATTGGCCACAGCCTGGTCTTCCTGCCAACAACAATATGGCGAATGCATGGTCTGTGTTTCGTTTGGCAGATATTATTTTGATGCGGGGCGAGGCAAAATATTGGTTGGGAGATAATGCAGGTGCTTTAACGGATTTCAATACCATACGCACCCGTGCCTATTATGGTAGCACTGCCCATAATTGGACAACGGCAGATTTAACACCGGATAATATTCTGCAGGAAAGAGGCCGTGAATTGGCATGGGAAGATGTTCGGCGTATTGACCAGATCCGGATGGAAACATATACAAACATTCCTTATTATACGAGGGCGAGGAACTGGCCTCCAAAGCCAGCAGATCCTGACAAGCATACTTTTTTGCTGCCGGTACCTCTGAATGAGATAAACACTAGCCCTGGCTTGAAGCAGAATCCCGGTTATTGATTCTCCTTTAATATAATTTTTTTATTGAAGGCAAAAATGGTAACTCTGTTATCATTTTTGCCTTCTTTCTTATGGCATGACTCGTTTTCAACCATACAAAAATGAATAGATCCTTTATCCTGCTGTGCTTTTCTTTTTGCTGGATGCTTTTTTGCTGCCATTGTGCACAGCGGCATCAAACTCTTTTTTCAAAATTATCCGGTGAAGAAACGGGTATCCACTTTATCAACGAAAATGTGGATCGGGATAGCCTGAGCATTCTGGATTATCTATATTATTATAATGGGGCTGGGGTGGCTATTGGCGATATCAACAATGATGGTTTGCCAGATATTTATTTAACCTCCAATACCGGCGGCAATAAACTTTATTTAAATAAAGGCAATTTTAAATTTGAGGACATTACCAATCAGGCTGGCGTAAAGGGAGACGCAGATTGGGCAACGGGAGTGGTTATGGCTGATGTGAATGGGGATGGATTATTGGACATTTATGTTTGCGCGGTGGGCAATTACAAACCCATTGACCATAACGGTGACCCACATGTGTATTTCCAACATTCCCACAACCAACTCTTCATCAACAATGGTAATAACACATTCACGGAATCCGCTTCCAAATATGGGCTAGATATCACGGGCTATAATACCCAAGCTGTTTTCTTTGATTATGACAAAGATGGTGATCTGGATATGTTTCTCCTACAACATTCCACACACCAGACGGATGCTTATGGTAGTACCGATTTGCGAAACAAATACAGTAGTGAAAGCGGTGGCAAACTTTATCGGAATGACGGAGGGCATTTTACAGATGTTACCAAAAATTCGGGTATCATCAGTAGTGCCTTGGGCTATGGCTTGGGCGTTGGGGTGGCGGACCTCAATCAGGATGGCTTTGATGATATTTATGTAAGCAACGATTTTCATGAAAACGATTATTATTATCTGAACCAGGGCAATGGGACTTTTAAAGAAATAAACAATCAAGTGTTTGGTCACGAGTCTAAATTCTCGATGGGAAATGATATCGCCGACATCAATAATGATGGTTGGCCCGATTTGATGACGGTGGACATGCTCCCCGAAAATGAAAAAGTATTGAAATCCTCACTGGGTGATGACCCAATGGATCTCTATCTCTACGAAAGAAGGTTTGGTTATAACTTTCAATATTCAAGAAATTGCTTACAACTCAACACTGGGAGAGGAAAAAAATTTTCAGATATCGCTTTATATAGCGGCGTGGCTGCTACCGATTGGAGTTGGGGCCCTTTGATTGCTGATTTTAATTTGGATGGACAGAACGATATTTTTGTTTCGAATGGTATCAAAAAAAGACCCAACGACCTTGACTATATACGGTTTATTTCTTCTCTTCCGCAACATCGTTCAGAATCAGGTAAGCGTTCTCATGATAAGGAGATGCTCAACCATATGCCTTCTGGTGCTTGGCATAATTATATTTTTGAAGGAACAGAGGATTTGAAATTTCAAGACCGTTCTAACGACTGGGGTTTTGATGCTCCCAGTCTTTCTCAAGGTGCTGCTTACGGTGATTTGAATAATGATGGGTCTGTTGATTTGGTAACGAACAATATGAACGAAGAAGCAGGGATTTATGAAAACAGAATCAGGCAACAGAATCCCGCCAACCATTATTTCAGCATCGAGTTTAAGGGCAAATCTCCCAATACATTTGGTATCGGTACAAAAGCGTTTCTGTTTGCCAATGGCAAATTGAAATATCAACAACTGCAGACCGAGAGGGGTTTTATGAGCAGCAGCGAACCCGTGCTTCATTTTGGGTTGGGGAATATCGACAAGATAGATAGCATCATCATCATTTGGCCTGATAATGGTTTTCAGGTTTTGAGAAATGTGGCCAGCAATCAAAAAATGAAATTGGTATATGACCCGAAAAATATTACCATATCCAAAGATCCCGTTGCCTTTATCGCTAACATCTTGCATAAACCAAGCATCAGTCCTTTAAAAGATATTACGGAAGCATCCAATATCCATTACAAACATCAAGAGGATGTTTCCTTTATCGATTTTGAACAACAGTGGAGCATACCGCATGAATTGTCAACCGCTGGGCCCAAAATAGCTGTGGCCGATGTGAATGGGGATGGCTTGGAAGATTTTTTTGTGTGCGGCGCCAAAGGCCAACCAGGTGCACTGTTTTTACAACATCGGGATGCAAAATTTATTCCATCATCTGATTCTGCTGTATTTGTATCCGACCGTAATTGCGAAGAAGTGGATGCCCTATTCTTCGATGCCAATGCTGATGGGTTTCCCGATCTCTATGTGGTTAGTGGAGGCAACGAATATCAGGACAATGTACCAGAACTACAGGACTGCTTATACATCAACGATGGGAAAGGAAATTTTACCAAATCCAAGAGCCTCCCGCAATTTTTTGAAAACAAATCAGTAGTATCTGTTGCCGATTATGATCACGACGGTAAGCCAGATATTTTTGTGGGTGGAAGAGCGGATGCAAAACTATATGGGAAGCCTCCCAACAGTTATCTATTGCACAATGATGGCGCCGGGAATTTTTCCATGGTAACCGATAAGGTGGCTCCAGGTCTGGGGAATATCGGTATGGTCACCGATGCTTCGTGGGTAGATATTGATAAAGATGGTTGGGTTGATTTGTTATTGGTAGGGGAGTGGATGCCTCCGATACTTTTCAAAAACCACCAAGGACATTTGATTAGGGAGCAACTGACCAATACCGATGTGGAACTCTCCGGGTTGTGGTCCAGCATGAAAGTAGCCGATGTGAACGGCGATGGTTTTGATGATATTTTGTTGGGCAATTATGGCCTTAATAGCAAGCTGATTGCCAGTTCGGATTATCCGCTTAAAATGTATGTGGGCGATATGATGAACAATGGCCGCATGTGCCAAATATTGGCTCAGGCCAAGGAAGGAAAATATTATAGTTTTCTGGGGAAAGAAGAATTGGAACGCAATTTACCCATGATAAAAAAGGAGTTTTTGAGTTATGGGGAAATGGCCGGCAAAACGTTGGAAGCGGTTTTCGGAAACCGGCTGGATAGTTCTGCCCTGTTCAAAGCTTATTCTTTGGCATCGGTAGTGTTGATCAATGATGGCAAAGGGCATTTCAAAACCTCCATGCTTCCTTATGAAATGCAATGGAGCCCGATATTTGCTTTTGCCCCCGGCGATTTTAACGGAGATGGTAAACCTGACCTTTTGGTAGGCAGCAATTTTTTTGGCACCGCTCCTTATGAAGGTAGATATGATGCCATGCCCTTATGCATTTATACGGGGAATGGTCAGGGACAATATTCGGCAATTCTACCCTTGCCAGCTCCCTTGGATACATTAATGGGTGAAGTGAGAACTATAAAACCGATACACTTGGCAAATGGCAATAAGGCAATGCTGATTGGGTTTAACAATGCAGCACTTCGTTTGATACAATACTAGTTGGGTGAGCTTTGTAACCAGTCACAGAGTATTAACTATAACGTATTGTGCAATTAGGTTATCAAAAAAATAAGCATTGATTAAAGTATATATTCAAACTATTCTTTGTTCTTTGTTCTTTGTTCTTTTTTGCTTGCCCAAAAAAGAACCAAAAAAGGGCACCAGAAAAC
>JAFDYF010000042.1 GCA_018267575.1 Bacteroidota bacterium | reverse complement strand
AACAATTTTTCTGAAACCCTGTTTTTTAAGCTTTTATTCAAAAAAACGCGGATGACTTGGAGTAGCGGCAATGACAATGTGAAAAATGTTTAATATGATGGCAGATTGCCTTTGTTTGGATGATGCCTTCAACAGGAAAGCTGTCATATTGGACAGAGCTTCGCCACCTCGGTCACATTTATGACCAGATAAGGCTTTGGTGCAAAAATTACGAAATATTTTCATCCCATGGCAGTAATTTCATAAAGTATTTGTGAATTTAATTGTCACGGCCAAAATATTCGTTTATTCCCGCACAATTTTGCCAATGGGTGAAAAGGCTGCTTCCCAGAATCTTTGGGACTTGATCGATCGGGGTCAAATGTTGCTAATGTTCATCCCATTTAAATATTTGCTCATTATTTCTTCCTCCATGAAAAAAGCAGTGGGTTTGGTAGAGGATGATATCGAGTTCTCCACACTCGTGTCAAGCGACTTTTACGGCACTGTACCAGATTGAATCCTTGTGCTCCATTTCGCCCCGCGGTTTGAGTTCGTGAGAACTCCTTATTATTTTTTGGATAATCGCTTACATGTTTTTTGGGGGGTATTGCCTTTTTTTAAAACGGGTGAGCGTTTTTCTATTTCTAGAAATGAAGTATCGAATGGAAGAGGCTTTTCAGGAAGAAAATCTCTTGGATATAAGTCAAAATAACAGGCAAGGATATTTATATGTTTGATGTTGTATTTAGCTCTTATGTTGGGGTTTTCTATATTTCCTATAAAACTTTTTTTTACTCCTAATAAGTTCGCCAATCGTGCTTGTGAGCACAGCGAGCATTTGAATTGTGGGCTGCTGGAGCAATCTGAAATGGCAGGTAATAGCCCACAAGCTGCTCATAGGACCAAGCCCTGCACAGCCCAGGCACTTAGATTAATTTCTCACTTTCGCAAATGGGCCCCTCCATGGAATAAAGCCCTTTCCGCCATTGAATGTACGGGAATGGGAACCTTTCTTCTCAAACTTGACAACGGATCGCCCGACCTATAAAGGTCGCCTGAAGCTCCCCAAGGCTGCAAAACGGAATCCCTTTTCGCAAATGAAATAGTTTTAAGAAATGCCATGTTTCAAATCCTATATTCAGTATCTTTCAAATCGAAATAACAGAGTTGCCAATATATTCTTTATATCTGGGCAATGCTTTTATAGCACTAACATACTATACAAAAGCTTTAAATCTGCTAAAAAATGGTTCGAGCCATGTAACACCGGGATCACCAAAGCAAGTCTCTAATTTATTATTGATTGATAAAGTAGAGATTTTTTTTGTTTTTAAAGGTCATAATAAAATGTTTATCAAAATCTTCATAGAATAATCTATTTAAAATTTACCAGACAATATAGGATAATACAAATCTAAGATTGACTCATTCTATTCATGTCGTGGTATTTCGGAACATCTATGGGATTGATTATTTTTGGTCGACTAAAAAATTCATTTAATAATTGGGTATGATCACTAAAATAAAGTTTTGGGTCGGCAAAATACTAGTTTCGGATTTCGTATTTCGACTTCTGATAAAAAGACAAATCCGTAATGGGGTTATACGAACCAAGAATGGATTTTTAAGTGTCAAAAACCAATCTACCTACATCCAAGCTTTGATTTTTTGGGATATATATGAAAACCCAGAAAGAAGGGCCATCCGGAAATACTTGCGAAAGGATACCACCATTATTGAATTGGGGGCAAGCCTCGGAGTCGTGACCCTTGCCTTGTGTAAATGGATTGACGGTAAACAAAAGATTTACTCAGTTGAAGCCAATCCGAAATTGTTGCCCAATCTATTGCAGACAAAATCACTCAACCAACTTCATACACTTGAAATAATCAATAGTGCCATTGATTATTCTGGTAATAAAACCATAAGTTTCAGTATTGATGCCAATAATCTGGGCAGTAGCAAAGAAAGTCCAGAAGGACAGACTAATAGCAATGCCCTAGTCACTGTAGAAGCAATGCCACTGCATGACTTGATTTCGAAGTATGATATTGGCGAATATGTGCTGGTATCAGACATCGAAGGAGCAGAAGTCGAAATTTTGGTAAGCGAAACCGATGCTCGTGTATTCGAAAACTGCAAACAGATTGTGTTTGAACTGCATCAAACCTCTTATAAAGGGAAACAATATACTCAGCAAAACCTTGCAGATTTGGTGGTTGAAAAATTCAACATGCAGGTTTTATACCAATCTGGTAATATCTGGGTTTTTGGAAAATAGGCGACTGGATTTATTAAGGGTCGCTAAGTAAGTACGCAAAGTTCAATTAAGACGAACTCCAAATTTCAATCAAGTGTTTTCTCAAGCCCTTTTTGCCATTTTTTCAATGGTCAACCCTTGTATGATAATGCTGAACAATACGCAGAAATAGGTTGCAACCAAAAGAATATTTTTTGCTTCACTATTGGGTAGTGATAATACCAATGCCAAGGAGAGTCCTCCACGCAAGCCGCCCCAAATAATAATTTTTGCTTCCTGGTTTGATAATTTGAGCAGTTTGGGAAATAGCAGATGTGGCAGGCTAACAATAATGATTCTTGACAACAACACAATCAAAACAGAAATCAATCCCACTATAATATACTTGGTTTTAAAGTCAATGACGATAATCACAAAAGCAATGAGAATGAAAAGAACGGCGTTGAGTATTACATCAAGCAATTCCCAAAACTTATGTACATACTCCTGACTGCTGCTGCTCATGGCCAGGTTTTTTCTAAAATTCCCAACCATCAAGCCCATTACCACCATGGCCAATGCTCCTGAAATATGGATATAATTGAACATTCCATAGCCTGCCATTACAAAAGCAATAGTCAATAAGACTTCGGTTTCATAATGGTCCACCGATTTTAAAAGCAAATAGAGACAGTATCCCAAAGCTAGCCCCATGATGATTCCACCTACCGCTTCTTGCAAAAACAAAAAACCAAAGTGCGAAAAGCTGAACGACCCCGTATTTAAAGTGTCCAGCAATGCAATGAATACGACCACGCCAATCCCATCATTGAATAAACTTTCACCCACTATGGTGTATTCGGCTCTCTTGGGAACATTGGCCTTTGTCAATATGCCTAAAACCGCGATGGGGTCCGTGGGGGATATCAAGGCCCCAAAAATGAGGCAATAAACAAAGCTGATTTCTAAATGACAAAGTTGGACTAGTCCATAAAATAAGCTTGCGATAATGATTGTGGAAAGTAATACGCCACCCAGCGCAAAAATGGCAATGGGTCTTTTTTGTTGTTTCAGATTGTTCCAATTGGTGTGTAAGGCGCCCGCAAAAAGTAAAAAGCCCAATAGGATATTTAGGATGATTTTGTCAATCTTGATAAGTTCTATATCTGTTTTTATTTTTTGGATTGGGATATGTAACCATAACTTTGAACTGATTACCAGAAAAGAAAGAATCGTTGATAAAACAAACAACCCAATCACAAAGGGAAGTTTCAAAAATCGTTGGTTCATGTAAGCAAACCCAGCCGATAGACAAATCAAAATAGTTAACGTAAAGTAGATTCCCATTTTTCGAATGCGTTATTGCAAATGTAGCTATTTGTAGTTCTTTAGAATTGGTGAATATAGAAATAAGGTAATGAAGTTGTCATTGTTTCGATTGGCTCCGTCTTAAAAATGCGAATCGTTTAAACTTTTATAATTTAGCAATATTGGGTATGGATTAAACATTTTAGAAATTATTTTTCCCAACAATAAAATAAAAATGAGAATAAAAAAATTTCTCTTCGTCGCGATTCTCTTCACTGTATCATCGGTCTTGGCTCAAACAAAAAGACCGAATATTATTTACATTTTGGCGGATGATTTGGGATATGCCGATCTAGGGTCTTATGGGCAGCAAAAAATCGAAACGCCCAATATTGACCAACTGGCTAAAAATGGGATGCGGTTTACGCAACACTATGCATTTCCAGTTTGTGCACCATCAAGGTATATCTTGTTGACGGGTATCGGTTCAGGCAAGGCCTATATCAGGGGCAATCATGAATGGGGGTCGCGGGGACCTGTATGGGACTTTAAAGCAATGGAAGCAAACCCTTACCTTGAAGGACAGTGGCCCATACCCGATTCCACTATCACGATAGCAAAAGTTCTCAAAGATGCTGGTTATACCACGGGCTTGGTTGGTAAATGGGGTTTGGGTGCACCGGGCACGGCGGGTTTGCCAAATAAACAAGGCTTTGATTATTTTTACGGATATATCTGTCAACGGCAAGATCATACCTACTATAACGGACATTTATGGGAAAACGAAAACCGAGTGCCATTAGACAATAAGATTGTTGACCCCAATGTGCTGTTCCCCAAAAATCTGGATTCCAGTGAGGAAAAGAATTATGATGTTTACCAACAAAAAGTGTATGCTCCCGACCTGTTGATCAACTCAGCTTTGCGTTTTCTGGACCAGAATAAGCAAAAGCCATTCTTTTTGTACTTTGCTTCCCCATTGCCTCATGTATCCTTGCAAGCGCCAAAGAAATGGGTCGATTATTATCATCAAAAATTTGGCGATGAAAAACCTTTTTTGGGTGGTAGCTATTTTCCTTGCCGATACCCACATGCAACTTATGCCGCCATGATTTCCACCCTTGATGAACAGGTAGGCCAAATAGTAAGGGAGTTGAAAAAAAATGGCAATTATAATAATACCATCATCCTTTTTTGTAGTGATAATGGGCCTGCTTACAATGCCGGCGTGGATCCTGTATTCTTTAATAGTGCCATGCCTTTCAAGGGCGACTATGGATGGGGCAAAGGGTTTTTGCATGAAGGGGGCATCCGTGTACCCTTTATTGTACAATGGCCTGGGGTCGTGAAGCCCGGATCGAACTCTGAACTCATTTGCGCTACCATGGACATGATGCCGACTCTTTGCGATTTATTAAAAAGGCCAATACCGGCCAATGTGGACGGGATCAGCATTTTGCCAACATGGCTTGGTAAAAAGCAATCGCGGGAACATAAATACCTGTACTTCGAATATCCAGAATATGGTGGCCAACAATCGGTGCGGATGGGCAATTGGAAAGCGTTAAGGCTCGATATCATGAAGGGCATATTGACCACACAGCTATTTGATTTGGCCAATGATCCCCAAGAACAGCATGATGTGGCAGCCATGCACCCCGAAATGGTAAGGGAAATGGAGCTCATCATGAAAAAGGAGCACCATACCCCAGAACTTAGTAGGTTTCTAATGCCCGCATTGGAAGTAAATAGCAAGTAATATTTTGTTTGGGTTCTAAACCATAAGGGCTAACCCTATTTAATTGCGATAAAATATGGATGACCTGTTCAGAAAAAAGGCAAACAACTAACTTCGCATACCAGCACCCGGTATTTTGCTACTGCCCTAAAAGATTTATTTTTTAATATCATACCTATTAAACTTTTATAATTTAGCTATGAAACGATAGCTTAATATATTGCTTGATCGAAACATTTGTTTTTAAAGGAAAATTCAAAAATGAAAATCAATCTTTATTTTTTAGTAGGAATTCTCTTTGCGGTTTCATCGTTGACGGCACAAACAAAGAGACCCAATATTATTTATGTTTTAGCTGATGATTTGGGCTATGGGGATGTGAGTTGTATGAACGAAAAGTCAAAAATCCATACGGTACATATCGATGCGCTTGCAAAAGAGGGCATGAAGTTTACGGATGCACATAGCAATTCAGCAGTGTGTATGCCCACCCGCTATGGGATTTTAACGGGAAGGTATGCCTGGCGTACACCATTGCAGCACGGCGTTACATGGAGCTACGACAGCGCCTTGATTGAAAAAAATAGAATCACCGTGGCCTCATTCCTAAAACAGCAGGGCTATCAAACCGCAGCCATGGGCAAATGGCATTTGGGACTGGATTGGGCCAAGGATGCCAATGGCGAAATCGATCTGTTGAAGCCTATCAAAAATGGGCCACTCAGTAATGGGTTCGATTATTTTTTTGGCATCACTGCCTCATTGGACATACCCCCCTATGTGTATATCAAAAACGATCGGGTTACGGCCACACAAATAGATACCATTGAAGGAACCAGCGGGAAGGGGTTTTGGAGAAGGGGCCCGATCGGAAATGATTTCAGACATAGTGAAGTGCTTGGTAAAGTGAGCGAAGAAGCGGTGCATTATATACAGCAGCAATCCAAAACAGGTAGCCCTTTTTTCCTATACCTGGCTCTTCCTGCCCCCCATACCCCCATTTTACCGAGCAAAGAATTTTTGGGTAAAAGCCATACCAACGCATACGGCGATTTTGTGCTGATGGTGGATGCAATGGTGGGAAAAGTATTGGATGCAGTAAAACAATCCGGCATCGAAAACAATACCCTCATTGTTTTTACAAGTGATAACGGTTGTTCCCCTGCTGCTAATTTCAAAGAATTGGAAGCTGTTGGGCATTACCCAAGCTATATTTATAGAGGAGAGAAATCGGATATTTTTGAAGGAGGCCATCGCATTCCCTTTATAACAAAATGGCCTGGTAAAATTCAACCAGGCAGCTCCTGTAATACCACCATCTGCCTCACAGATCTATTGGCTACCTGCGCTGATCTTTTTCACCAACCCTTGCCCGACAATGCAGGTGAGGACAGTTATAGTTTGCTGCCTTTATTGCTAAAGGACAATAAAAGAAAATATGAAAGAAAGGACATTGTACATCATTCCATCGATGGCGATTTTTCCATCAGGAAGGGGAAATGGAAACTAGAACTTTGTGCGGGCTCAGGAGGCTGGAGCTATCCGACCAGCAAGGATCTGAAAACCATCAAATTGCCCCCCAACCAATTATACGATATGATTGCCGATCCTTCAGAAAAAAACAATCTTGCAGCGAAACATCCTGAGATTGTAAAGGAACTGGGCTTGCTCATGGAGAAATATATAAAAGATGGAAGAAGCACTCCCGGCAATAAACAAAAAAATGATGTGGAAGTGATTTTGAGAAAGGATAACATGAGCAAACTGGGTGCTGCTGAATAATAGTTTGAATCTATCTAGGATCAACCAACTATATTGCACAGTCGCGTTATTGTCAGATCAATCGCATTTGGGACGGTTCGCTTTAATTTACATCCGACTTGAACGAACAAAATAGCTTATCGATAATAGGATCAATAATGTAATAATTGCTGGCAGTGCTATAAAAACCAGCCCTAGCCCGGGCATGTTTTTTCCGGTTTTGGCATTATAATTAAAACAAGAAAATAATAGATTCTTGTTTGGTATTCGGTAGCTGGGTGAAAAAATATTATTTATGCTGCCAATCAAAAGAGCTAGTTCGTGTTCGCTTCTTAAGCCTAGCAATTTCTTGGTTATATAGCCTTCTGTATTGATGCCCACCAAAATCGCCTCGTGGTCATATTGTTGTCGGGTACTGTCCCATACGGGATCAAACCCAATGGATTGGCTCAAATGTTGGATACTATCAGTCACCGCAAAAACCCATCTCTTGTCATCGTCCAACCCGAAATTTTTAGCATACAAATACATATCCTTTTTGGTATCCCTGGGATCAAAACTGATCACCACGATATTGAATTTTTTATTGTCCCTTTCTGATTCCAATTTTTCTTTTAATTGCATTAGAAAGGGGCTACAGATGCCGGTACACCTAGTGAAAACAAGGGCAAGGATGGTAGGGTTTTGATGAACAATTTGATAGAGTGTGGTATTGCCAAGCTTGTTTCCCCTTAATGCCGCATCATACACTTTTGCATAAATATGGCCTTCTTCTTTCCAACCGGAAACATCTGCCTGGCCCATAACATCCACACTGCATAAAAGACCTATGACAGTGAGGTAGGCGAAGACATGATTTTTACACATTTTTTAGAAATATTAAAGAAAAACAAAAGGATCGCAATTAAATAGAAGGTGGCGAACAGCGCAGCACCAGCCGCTAATGGTGCTGCCATCGGGAATTCGGCTGGGTAATTACTGTACCTGCGGGGTATGGAATCGGCGCCGCCAATATAAAAAGCCAACAGAAAGCCAATGCCGCCTATCAGGAGCAGCGATAGTTTTAATTTGACAAAGCTTTCTTTTTTAATTTGATTCGTACACTGAGTGGAGAACCAATTGAAGAAAGCAAGACTAAACAGCACATTACCCATGGCATTATAGGTATGAAAATGGGCCGGCACCCAAAGTGTATTGTGCAAAACAAAATTGTTTGAAATGGTGGCATCGATCACGGCACCCAAACCCCCGATCACCCATCCGGCAACACCCATAAAAAATAATAAATTGGTGAGCGACCAATTTATTTTAGTACGGTACACCGCCACCCATATACTGAACACGGTTACACCGGCAGCAGGTAAACTGGCAAGATAAGAAGCTAGTTGACCAACTATTTGCAGTCCTTCTGGCTGAACAAAATCCATATATAAATGATGGAAGAAGGCCGTGAGTATAAATATCAACGTAAAGTTCCATGCCAAAGCCACATACCAAGTGGTTTTCCATTTCGGTCTTCCGCTCAGTTCGGCAAACAGTTCGTAAATAACGGCCAAGCCCAGATAAAGCATTTCATTGGCAATGGTATGCCCAAAAAAGTAGGTGAGGTTTTTCATCAATAGGGCATCATTTACAAAACTCCCATTCGAAAAATATTCTGCAAAAAACAATACCAACAAAATCACTGCGGCAATGAGACAGGCAATAACGCCAATCAAAGTGATCATGCTAATGAGTATGAAAGGAGGCGTTTCTACCTTGGGGTTTTTCTTGAAATGCTGCCAGGCAAAAGCCTGTGAAATGGAATATTTTTTAAGGATTTTTGCCATTAGGCTGATGCTCCATACCAGCCAACCCAAACCCAATACCGCCAAAGAAAATAAAAACAGAGGCGTTGCCCATTTCGCCCACATTATTTTTAACGGCAATGGATATAGGAAGGTCCAGGCCGCATGGAATTTTCCGATGAACGTGGCAGTCCAGAGCATCAGGATCCCAATAACGGTGAACACGAAGGCAAATAAGTTGGCCCCGTAACTGGTCTTTACATAACGTTCCATCAAATAATTCACCGCGGCCATCCCTGCCACAAACCAGATACCGATCATGGTAAGCCCATGTGTGGTCATGTTTACATAAAAACCTGCTGGCGACTGATGAATAATCTCTCCTTGGTTAAGTCGCATCAGAATGCCCAATACAATACTCACGATAAATAAAGTAAGCACGACAATTATCCATAAGGAAGTAATTTTTCTGATTTTAAAGGATTCCATTTTTATTTATTTTATAACGTGTTGTGCTATTAAAAAATACTTTAGCCGATGTTGAACCTATCAAGGAA
>JAFDYF010000041.1 GCA_018267575.1 Bacteroidota bacterium | reverse complement strand
GGTCCGGGCGGGACGTTTTTCAAATGCCGCCACAACATGCCAAGCCCTGGCCGTTAGCGGCAACCTTTTTGTGACAGCATAAGTTTCAACTGACCCAATAGACCAATAGCTAAATGCAACTAAAAACAAAAAAGAAAATTGCAAAAGAAGTCCTGCTATTTTTTAGTGGAGGGCTGCTGGCTTTAATTATTTATCTTTTGATTTATCCTTACAATTGGTATTGCTCTTCAAAATACGACAGTATTCAAAAAGTTATTGCTTCTAAAACAATTCAGGCTGACAGTTTAGAAAATGAATATAATCTAAAGTCAAAGCAACAACAATGGTTCTATGACGTAAATAGTAAAGAATATGATGTGGCTGCTTTAGGATATAAGTCTTATGCAGACTTATGGAACCGAATTGAAGCAATTTATAAGTCAGACAGCATTGAATACAAATACAGTAAAACTTGGAGCAAAGAATTGATTAAAGTTCTTGACAAAATCGGCTTTCATAATGTCCAAATGTTTAAACAATTCATCGAAAAAAATATTCTCACTCAAATTGACAAAGCTAATAAATCAAAAAGTGATGATATCAAAAGCGAAATTTTAAAACTTGATTCTGAGAAATACCGATGGGAATTAAAAGCCTTTACTAGTAATGAACAAATGAAGTTTGCAATCAAAGCATTAATTATTATATTAATTATTCTCTATCCAGTGCGTCTTTTGTTTTGGTTAATTGTTTGGAGTTTAAAAACACTAAAAGAAAGGGGCGAATGAGACTTTTAACTTTGCTCAAATAAAAAAAAAGGCAGATGCTAACATGGGCATTGATGAAATAACCCAACAAGACATTTACTTCGTAATAAATTGTAATTTTACTAAAGAGTAGCTTGCTTGAAAGCTTTAAGAAAATGAGAAATTATTTAATTGGTATTAGCTGGTTTCAGTTTGCCTTGACTAATTTGAGTAGTATTAAATTCCATCCAATCACAAATTAGTGCGACCAATGCCTGACCCAATTGCTTTAGTTCGGTAGACATTTCATGAGAAACAGCTCCGATTTTGCGGTGCTTATAAATCTCACTACTTGTTGCATGGTACTTTTTTTCCAAATCTTTCCATTCATTCCAAATTTCATCAGAGGTATCACCATATTTGGACACACCCATTTCAGAAAATGCTCTAACTAATCGAGATTCGAAATCATCGTCAGAACTAATCAATCTCAAGGCTTCATGACAAAGACCATTTGAATATATATAACCCATATTTTTTTATTTTTTATAAAGTTACGACTTTTTAAAGCACGTATAAATTGCAATTTATTCTTAAATCACATTTGTGGACAATTTTAAAAAGCCTGCCGCTAACATGGGGCTTGGCGTTATGTCGGCGGACGGACAATAAAACCCAACTCCACCTATCCAGCAGCATCGGTCTCAGGGGACGGATAGGCCCGAGCGTTAAAATATATTTTCAACTTTTG
>JAFDYF010000040.1 GCA_018267575.1 Bacteroidota bacterium | reverse complement strand
GCCTCTTTTTGCTACATCAAAATATTTCTCTGACACAGTTTAATTTACAGACCCGTCAGTGCAATAATTATGAACCCTACTTTTGATTTTACGTGTAGGTATTGGTGTTCATGCCTGACTTTGACCACTCCGAGGATATTTATTGACCTTATCACTTCGTTATGAATCTAGACATCTTCTTTTGCTTTCTTGACAGACATTTCGCGTTCTTCAAATTTATTGTCGTTGGTCCTATTTAATGTTTTTATATTCTATTTTAGCCTAGTCTCTAAGGTATCGTTTATGTTCACCAACTGGCAAGCGTTGGTGCTTAGATTGGCACGAGCCACACAGCCCACTTGGGCGGGACAAGTAAAGCTTGCGATTCACAATATAAAGAGACGGCTTAGCCAACCCACAAAGCGATGCTACAATGCTTGTACCATTTTCTTGATTAACTATAAGCTTGAGCCAATTGGGTTGCTATACTAAAAGGCTCTACGAAACACTAGCGGCAGATACTTGCTTGCCCTGGCACGGATACCCATCCGCACAAAAGCTCGGCTTCATATCCGCGCTAGAAGGGTTGCAACCTTGGGATGGATGCGAGTTCAAAAGCAATCCCATGACAGACAAGCCATGACTCAGTGACTCTCCTGATAACCCGACACAGGGTGGCTGCGCCATGCCCCCGCTACGACGCAATGAAGTGGAAAACTTAACCCGGAATAGGGAGGAAAGATTGGTCCGGAATACGGGCGACTATGTTTAGTTTTATATTGTTTTTGCATTGGCAATTTTTGTTCTTACTGTGTCAATGTCTTTTACCCATTTTATTAGCTCAGGGTCTATCCATGTTAATATTTCTATTATAGCGTTATAAACTTCCTCAACATATGTAAAGTCTATTGTAGCTCCGTTAAAACAAATCGGCTCGTTATGATTTATTCTGTTTCTGAACTGCCGTATTTTGTTGAGCCTGTCACAAACATCGCTTCGGCCATGTCCGGAAGGAAGATTACTGAAAACTTGAATGGGTCTACCTAATAGTAGTCTATAATGATGGACTTCAAATAAGTCAGTCCAAAATCCAAATGATTGGTCTGCAATAATTTTACCGCTTGTAATAGGAACTCGTAAACGCCTAAATCTTCTTTCCGATTTCTCCACAGATAATTTCAGGAAATCATTTGTAACCCTCCTTTCTGTCCTTCGGTCAATATGAGTGAGAGAAGGATCAACCATAAAGCCTGTCTTTTGATTTACTATCCAGTCTGGGTCTGAAAAATGTGCTGTTAAGGTTGTATTAATGCGATTTCTTAACCCTACTTCTAATGCACCTAATAATGGGTGAAAAGATTGAGCTATTTTCAAATTTGCTTTGTAAAGTCTAACCGTCCTCGTTTTTTGATTTCCTGTTGCAATTAGGTATCTGTCAATACGTTGTGATGATAGATAAAGTCTTACTTTTTGAAACTTCATTAACCAAATTGTTTTTGTAAAAATCGATAATAAGCATTAGTTTTGCGGCATGATGCTTAGTAAAGCCTCTTGCTGCAAAGCAACGTAACTAAGTTTAAGATTTTAAAGGGTCACAAAAGTGACCCTTTAGTTTTTAAATTCAACAATTTCCCCAATATTTTTTTAGGATATTTAATTTTATCCAGCTTGTTTAAAAAATCCCTCAAAAAAGAAATCTCCAAATCCTTGGCATTGATTATCCGTTCGTACAATTCCCTTTATTTTCAGTGTTTGTAGTGGTGAATTGTAGTTTCGCTATGACAAGGTTCGTGTCTTCACGCCACATTTTGTAATAAAATTAGTTTCGGTGGGGACACGAACCGAGGCCTTGGCCTAAATTATTTTGCTTTTTTCAATACCTGTTTTATATCCAACTTCATTATTAAATCCTTTAAAAAAACAATCTCTAAATCTTTGTCTTTAATAATTCGTTCGTATAACTCCCTTTCGTTTTCCGTACTAGTATGGTTGATTGTAATTTCACTATTATTAAAGCCAACATCATTATTCTTAATCTCACTTATATAAACCCCATCCTCAGAGTTGATCAAATCTTCAATAGGGATTTCGAATATATTGGCTACTTCTTTCAATCTTTCCAAATCCAATTTAGTAATTCCATTTTCGAAATTCTGATAAGCCTTAAGAGAAATGTTTAATTTTTCAGCCATTTCAGGTTGTTTCATTTCTTTTAATTCTCTAAATTTTTTTATTGCCCTATGAATACCATTCATGATATGAGTTTTTTATTTATTATAAGGTATATTTTCTACTTGTAAATGTAGGAAATATGCTCCTTTTATTATTTTGACTTTAGATACTTTTATGCAACTATAACTATAGCCAGAACAAGAATTAAAAATAGCACATTTTCAGGACTAAAGGTGAATTGGGTCTTCAAGCTTTGATACTTCCAGAATATTTCGCATTCGAATAAAAATTTTCAATACTGATTACCTCAGAATTTTTTTTTAAATGGGTTTCATCTTATCATATAATTGAAGTTAGAAACTATGAGTGTACAGACCCAACATATAAAGCTTATTACTTTCATAAAGGGTGGTGCATTCATAAATAGAAAGTATGCACTCATGAAAGAATTAGTGCAATTTTATAATGCCCCTAACTGTTGCTTACTTATAAATTATTTACTTTCTGCTGTATTAGGTTGCTTCCCCATTCAAAGAAACCAATTGTTTTATAACATTATAGTTGCCCGCAAGCCAAAGAACCCCGTTTGATGAATGCTGCCTAAAACAATTCCGGCTGCGGGGTGCTTTCTCATATGTCTGCCCGTATGCCGGACTTGTTTTTTAACTACCCCAACAATTTACTCCTAACTAAAAATGCTATATGAAAAAACGGTTCATCATCGTGCTGGTCATGCTATGCCCAGCACTGAGCAACTATGCGCAATCGCCACCACAAATTATAAGGCCATTAACCATTGGCGATACGGTGCCGGATATACTGCTAACGAATATTATCAACTACCCGGTTTCTAAGATCCAACTATCCGAGCTGCACAAGGGCAAATACCTTGTGCTCGATTTCTGGTCCACCATGTGCGGTTCCTGCATCAAGGGCTTTCCCAAAATCTACCAGTTGCAAAAGAAATATGGTGATCAGGTAAGTTTTCTTCTCGTAAACAGCAAGAGCAAATGGGATGAACGCCCAAAAATAGAATCCTTTTTTGCCAAAAGGGCTGAGGCCTATACGCTTGCCTCCGCCATTGAGGATACCGTATTGACTCAGCTATTTCCCCATCATGCTGTTCCCCACTGCATCCTTATCGATCGCCAAAGGGTATTTGTTTCAATTTTCAATCCCGAAGAGATGAACGATGAAAACTTCCGGGCCCTGGCTTACGAGAACCAAATCCGTTTCCGTAAGGAGAGGGAACTACCCTACGACCCAAGCAAGCTATTGTTTATAGAGGGCAATGGGGCTAGCCCCCGAACCTATTTGTTCCGGTCAATACTTACTGGCTATCAGGATGGCTTGCCCAGTACCAGCGCAATCAGTTTTGAAGAAGGTAAAACAGTTAGCCGTATCCATTGCGCCAATACACGTGTATTGCACTTGTTCAGGATGGCATACCCGGCATTTGCTCTTTTCCCAATGAGCAGGACCATATTTAATGTGCGTGACCCTTCCGCATTTTCATACGACAGCAGCAGTAGCACCTGGTGCGAAAAACATTTGTTCAACTATGAACTCTCTTTTCCCCCACGCCCCAAAGAGGTCGCATTGAAAATGATGCAGGAAGATCTCCGGCGTTATTTTCCCTTAACACTGAGAGCCGAAACAAGAAAAACGCAATGCCTTGTTTTGCGCAGGTCGGGCGACAAAATTTATAAATGCCCGATGGGTGCAGTAACAGAATCCAACATCTCAGAAAAGGATGGCATCGCCAAATATTTGAACGAACAGCAGCTTATCAGTCTGATGATCGAGCTCAACCATACACTGCCAATCCCTGTGCTGGATGAAACAGATTATAAGGAAAGCGTTTGCCTAAAATTGCCAGCCAACCTTACCGATATCAGTGCGCTCAGCAGTGCGCTCGCCAAACAGGGCTTCAGCCTTAAAAAAGAAGAAAGGGAATTGTCCTTTTTAATCATCGAAGACATTACACTAAAGACTGATCAGGATACAACCATTTATTCAACATACTAAACACAACTGTCATGAGAAGCTTCTATACCATTATTTTCATTTTTGTTCCACTCTGGTCTTTATGCCAAACCATTAGAGGAACCGTCAACAACAAGAACCACGAACCCCTTGCTGGGATAAGCATCACCGTTAAGGGCAAGCAGATAAGTACCAGCACAAACGAGAAAGGCAACTTCCAGATAAAAGTTCCCGGTCTACAATCTGTCCTCGTGTTCACGGGTACCAATGTGGAGCGGATGGAAATTGCCCTTGCTGGCCGACAATCAATTAACATAGATCTGGAAACCAAGGTGAGTGCACTGGATGAGGTGCAGGTGATCGCCTATGGCAGGAACACGGCACGCTACAATGTGGGCTCCATCACAAAAGTGGCTGCGGAAGATATCGCCAAGCAGGCCGTTGCCAACCCTCTGGCTGCATTGCAGGGCATGGTACCAGGCTTGGTCGTGACACCTACCAACGGCATGCCTGGCTCCTCCTTCAAAGTGCAGATCAGGGGGCAAAATACCTTGAGCCCAAACTTGAACGCATTGGCCGCGATCGACAACCCACTTTATATCATTGATGGGGTGCCCTTCTCCCCGCAGAATGTGAACGTCAATCAATTTCCTTCCATGATATCCCCGGGTAAGGGCAATTATTACAATACCCCCTATGCTGGCATTAGCCCTTTCAATAGCATTGACCCTGCAAACATTGAAAGCATCGAGGTATTGAGGGATGCGGATGCCACCGCCATCTATGGGTCCAAGGCAGGAAATGGGGTAATCCTGATAACAACAAAAAAAGGCAGTAATGGAAGAACCTCCTTTCAGCTCAATATGCAGGAAGGGATAAGCAAGATGGGTAAATCCATGCCCATGATGAACACCCAACAATATCTACAAATGCGGCGGGAGGCATTTGCAAACGATGGCCTTACCCCCAACCTTACCCCGGGCAGCTTGGGCTATGCACCGGACCTATTATTGTTTGATACAACAAGGTATACAGATTGGCGAAACCGCTTTTTGGGCAATACAGCCCACAACAGCAACATAACGGGTGCATTGAGCGGTGGCAATAACAGCACACAATTTCGTATAGGGGCGGGCTTTATGCGCAATGGGTATATCTTTCCCGGGGGCTATGCAGAGAAAAGGCTCAATTTTTCCGTGAACCTGCACCACCAATCGAACGACAAAAAGTTCACTATCGATTTTTCTACCCTTTACGCTTATTCAAAAAACAATTGTTCAAGTTCGGAAAGTGCTTTAACGGCCTTCGTTCTTGAACCAGACTATCCCGAGCTTTTGGATAAGAATGGAAACCTGGTTTGGGAATATAAAGGTGTTTTGTTGAACGGCTCAAGCTCTACATTTAACCCCATTGCATATTTGAAACAAAAATACCATATTGAAAACACCGCCATGAACAACAACCTGGTGCTTGGTTATCAGGTTTTGCCCAACCTTTCCTTTAAAACAAGCATGGGCTATAGCAGTTTTTTGGCCAATGAATATTCTGCCTATCCCAAAGCGGCACAAAGCCCCGACTACAATACAAATACCTCGGCGAGGTTTGGCAACAATGATTTGATCAATTGGGTTGTTGAGCCACAATTGGATTATAATCTTTTAAAGCCAAAGTATAGGTTAGACCTTTTGCTGGGCGGCACCCTGCAAAAAAATAGTAATAAACGCAACGAGCAAAATGGGTATGGTTATATCAACGATGATTTGCTCGGTTCTGTATCGGGTGCGGCTCGCAAAGACGCTTCGGACAGTTATAGCGAATACAAGTACATCGCTTTTTTTGGCAGGGCCAATTTTATCTGGGGCAAAAAATACATACTGAACATCAACCTGCGTAGGGATGGGTCCAGCCGCTTTGGGCCCAATAACCGCTTTGGTAATTTTGGTTCGGTGGGTGCTGGTTGGATATTTACCAATGAGGCCTTCGTTAAAAACCAACTTGGGGTCTTAAGCTATGGAAAGATCAGGGGCAGCTACGGTACCACGGGCAGTGATGCGGTGGCAGATTATCAATTTCTGTCCCGCTTTGCTCCTACAGATTACCCATATGATGGGCAGATTGGATATTTCCCGCAGAACCTATATAACCCTGACTTTAGTTGGGCAAGTACCAAAAAAATGGAGCTAGGCCTTGAATTGGGTTTTCTGAATGACAACCTATTGCTCAATGCCGCTTGGTTTAGGAACAGGTCTGGAAACCAATTGGTGACTTTTCGCTTGCCTTACCAAACTGGGTTTAACAATATCATAAAAAACTGGGATGCTTTAGTGGAAAATAGGGGCATTGAGCTATCCTTAAATGCAAAGCTTTTAAGGTCCAAGGATTTTTCTTGGGACGCTGCTTTCAATGTCAGTTTCCCAAAGAATCGACTCCTAAAGTTTCCCGGCATCGAGTTATCAAGTTATGCTACAGCATATGTGGTGGGCCAGTCATTGAGCACACAGAACAAGTTTAGATATGCCAGTGTCAATGACAGCACCGGTCTGTTCCAATTCTATGGGGCAGATGGTAAGCTTACCTATACACCAAAAAATGTCAGCGGTGGAAAACTGAACGACCTTTCAAATATTGGCAACCTTGATCCCAAATACTTTGGCGGTTTCCAAAATTCCTTGCGGTATAAAGGTTTTCGATTGGACCTATATTTTGAGGGGAGAAAGCAGATGGGCCTAAACTATTTGGCGCAGGTATATAGTTTTGTGCCGGGCAATCGATACAATGTCCCCGCAACTTTTGAGGATAGGTGGAAAAAGCCCGGCGATCATGCAGGCTTCATTAAAACTACCACCCTGTACAACAATGTTGCTCAAAATGCCAACCAGTTCTTCCAACAATCTAGTGGCGTGTACGGTGATGCTTCCTATATCAGGTTGAAAACAGTTTCTCTTTCGTTTGAGATACCGAAGAACATCCTTGATAAATTCAAAGTGGCCACGATCAAGTTATATGCCACGGCCTTCAATGTGCTTACCATTACGGGCTATCGCGGCAATGACCCTGAGACACAGAATTTTTATGGGGTGCCCCCATTAAAAACGTACACACTCGGTATACAATGCGAATTTTAAAAATAATCAATCATGAAAAATATTATAATAAAAACCAATTTGCTTCTTTGCTTAACCATATTGTTGCTGTCGCTTTCCTGTAAAAAATTTGTGGAGATCGCGCCACCCACAAACCAGGTGACGGCAACCCAGGTTTTCGCGGACAGTGCCAATGCCAATGCCGCCATTATGGGTATTTATAATAAGTTGGGGCAATCTTATATTTCATACGGCAGCTATACTTATTTAATGGGCTTATACGCCGATGAACTGAATACGGTCACCACCAACAGCTCCATAAAAGAATTTTATTTCAATTCGGTTTCCCCGAACAACAACCTTATGGGGGCTTTTTGGAATAGCCCCTATAGTTTTATTTATATGGCAAATGCTTGTCTGGAGGGCCTCAAGGGAAATAAGAACATATCAGACCAGGCAGCAAGCTCTTTAATGGGCGAAGCCTATTGTATTAGGGGCTTCATGCATTTTATGTTGCTCAATTTTTATGGGCAGGTCCCCATCATCACTAGTACCTATTTTGAACGGAACCGGTTATTGCCGCGGTCACCTACCGATTCGGTCTATGCGCAAATAATCGAAGACCTAAAGCTTGCGCAATCATTATTATTGGGAACCAACATGCCACAAGGCCGGGCAAGCTATTATACAGCAACAGCCCTGCTGGCTAGGGTATTTCTTTATAAAGGCAATTATCCATCGGCTGGGGAAGAGTCCTCAAAGATTATCAGCTCGGGCAAATTCTCTTTGATGAGCAATCTCAATGATGTTTTTTTGGCCAATAGCCTTGAAACGATCTGGCAGTTGGCACAGCCTTACCCGGGAAGGGAAACTTGGGAAGGTTATTTTTTGGTCCCGTCATCATCTACAGTGGTACCCACTTATATTATTACGGATACCTTGCTCAATTCTTTTGAGCAGGCAGACAAAAGAAAATTGGCTTGGGTAGGTTTCAACTCCGTGAACAGTATGAACTATCCGTATCCATTCAAGTACAAAAAGAGATTGTCAAGCGGGCCTATTACTGAAAAATTTGTTGTGCTCCGTTTAGCAGAACAATACTTGATTAGGGCTGAAGCGAGAGCGAATTTAAACGATATTGCTGGGGCGTTGGACGATATAAACATCATCAGGGATAGGGCAGGGCTTGAAAATGCAAATGCTGTCAATAAGGAAGAGGTCTTGGCATTGATCGAAACAGAAAGACAGCATGAGCTTTTTTGTGAATCGGGCCACCGGTGGTTCGACCTGAAAAGGACCCGCCGGGCAAGCACGGTGCTCAGTGGGCTAAAACCTGATTGGAAAAATACTGCTATACTATTTCCCATCTATTTTTCCGAACTAGCTTCAAACCCCATGCTCTCTCAGAATGAAGGGTATTGATTATAACAAAGAGATTGTCAGCAAAGACAATCTCTTTGTTCTTTAAGATGGCCATTGATTTGATCAAGGTTTCCTACGACTGTCATCCATTGGAACCTGCAGGTTATCTTTAAGTTGGTTTGAACCATTTACTTGTTTTGGGTCGAAACCAGATACACATTGATAGTTGGTTCCTAAACATTCAGGTGCATCGATGGGTGGGGTTGTGCCATCACCCAAATAGGTCGCGTTCGCTGCAGGGACATTCGTACCTGGCACAATGCTCCCACTTATCGAAAACCATTTTAGGGTTGTTGCCTTTACCGATTTTGCTTTTGAAAAATGGGTGAACGCACTAGCCCCCAGTACAAGGGCAATAACTGCTATGCCCAATAAATACTTTTTCATATCATGTAAATTAAGAGTGAACAATAAAATTTAAGAATTCCACTTTGGCAGGAAAGCCCGCAGTGGGTCATTTAAAATATCCCATTGCATTTACTGGATGTTCGGCGGTGGCCCGCCTGAAGAGTGCCATCCTCCATTGCTTGCTGCGCATTGCTTTTATGACTGACCTATTTTCCATTATCTCTGCAAGAATTGATAAAGCAAAATTACAGTCGGGGTTGCCCATGATCGCTTAACCTATGTTCAGAAATTACTTAACATAGGTTAAGAAATAAATTAACCTATGTTAAGTTTTCTATGATTTATTTAGATAAAGCGAATCAACTTTTCCAAAGTCTGGAACTTTGGAAAAGTCGCAACTCGCTAACCTTTCAACCAATCAACTAATCCCCCCCCTAATACCTAATTCCCAATTCCCTTCAACTCCCTATGGGTGCCTATTCTCCTTCAACAGCCTGCTCAGGGATTGTGGTGCGATGTTCAGGTAGGAAGCAATCACTTCTTTGGATACCTGCTGTTCAATGTTTGGGTGTGCCTTCAATAGGTTGAGATAACGCTGCCATGCACCCAGGTTTGCCATCTCCCCCATCCTTTTGGAATGTAGGCTATTGTACCTTAGCAATAGATAGCGGGTAAATATCTCTGTTTCTGGAAAGCGTTTTGCACATTCCGAGTACCGCTGGTAATTGATCGAAAGCATTTCGCTCCCTGGCATTGCCTCAATAAAAAATAGGGATGGTGCCTGCTGAAAAAAACTTTCGGGGTCTGTGACAAAAGATTGCCCCGTAAAAATAAAATAAGTGACCTGTCTATTGTTCTTTTCATCATAAATGAACGCACGGGCTAAACCCTTCAGCACAAAATAAATATGGCCAGGGCTCAACAAAAGAAAAGCTTTTGGGAACTGCACCCATACGATGACCTCATCGAGGTATTTTTTGATGGTGGCCTGGTAACCCTTTTCCCTTAGCCTTATTGGTAAGGTTGGGTTATCAAACAGATGATCGTATAAGGCTTCATTCTTCATCATAGGACATTTTAGTTCTCTGGCTATAATATGTCGAAGAAAACAAGGGCAGCACGGCCCTTGTTTTATCAAAGCATCAAAACTTTTTATCGTCCCAGATATAAAATGGCCCTGTAAGATATTTGCGGGATAAAGTGTATAGTTTAAGTGTTACATTATAAAGCCCGAACTATTTCCGTATGCCGCAGGAAATAAAACCCAATCCCGATCGTATGGTCTTCATTTTTTAGGCTTGTATTTTCTCTAAGCTATAATGGCATCCTTGGTATGATGGAAGGTATTGTTCCCAAAATTACACAAAAGGATAGCCCTAAGTGTAGGCATACCACTAAAGTTGTATAGAGCATTTCCATCCAGCAACAGGGCAAAACATGGTGAAGATTGTTTTTTGGTTGTGGTGGATGAGAAACCCCCTAGCCAATTAATGGTAGGGGATTTCTCATCCCGCAACGGCATTCATTGAGTCATAAATCCCGACTGCGGGAATAAATAATGACGAATGGCTGTGGGCTTAGGTTAGTGCTTTATCTACCTAATCCTATTCATAAAACAAATTTTTAAGGTTGACGATTAAGAGTCATGGGGAGGCAGGATTTTGAATGCGTTACCATTACTGCCAAGGTTATCCAGCTCGAAATGCGTTTTTGCCATGGCAAAAAAAACTGGCTCGGTGAGGTTTGAAACAACCAGCGCTTTTTCGTTGCCCAATGTTCTGATGCAGGATAGGTAGAGGATGTACTGGAGGGTCAGGATTTTGTTGTAATAGTCAACCAGTTCTTTTTTATCGACCGGAATGATTGCATCAATAAAGTGGCCCAAATGGCCTTCCTTTTTTATGCAGGCATTTAGCCAATAGGTTGGTTCGTCGTCCCCATTATCTTCCCGATCGTTCAAAAACATCTGGAGGGAGAAAAAGAATGTATGGAAGTTCATACCACCAATGTCTTCCAGATCGATGGTAACGGTTTCGCCAGATGGGTTGCCAAGGGCTTTCGAAATCAATTCCAATACTTCTTCCATATCATTGCCCTCTGCAGTGATGAGGTCGTTGAGTGTCTCAAATTTGGTTTCCACGACTATAGGCCTAAATTCCGCATCCAACAGATCCCCATAACAGCCGTACAAAGCAGTATGGTTATCATTGTGCCAGATTTCGATATGGGCTATGGATAATAGGGTGGTGAAGATGTGGGCTGGATGGAGGTTGGAATGTGACATGATTTTTTGTTTTTAGGTTTATTTTATTGAGCGTTCCCGAGCAGCAATTTTGCCTTACCCGTTATTACTTTATCGAAGTAGGTTTCGTTCGATCTCATATCATACATGAATGGAAGGAACATTTGCAATGGCTTTGCTTGACCGAGTAGGATCATGCTGCATTGGATCTCTGTCCAGTCTGAAAGTATCTTCCAAGCTGTTTTGTTGGCCTGCTGTTGTACCAATTCCTTGGTGTTGGATTTTGGGCGTTTTATATCTTTCCAAAGAATTTTGAAACATTCTTCCACCTGCGCTTTCAGGTGAAATGGAAGGGTCTGCTTTAGTTGTTCATCGAACAAAAGGAAGGTTATGCCCATACAAATTTTATCCCTGTACTGTTTATTGATATTGGTTGCACCGATCTCTACGAGCATTTCTTCGATGCGGGCCATGGAGCGGGAGGATTCGATGGAGGATGTGTAGTTTTTGATGTTCATTATGGTTTGTTTTTAAAATGGAATAATAGTTTATCGTACTTTTTTGCTTGTGCAAAAAAGTACCAAAAAAGCACACCCGAAAACGAAGACTTCCCGTTTTCGGGATAGGAGGTTGGATTAAGCTTCATTGCTACTGTGGCTTCGGCAGGGGGATTTCTATTGTGGGCTTCCAATTTCGAATGGTTGTCAGACAAAAGCCAAACTTGGTCGTTACTTATCTCTTTATTCTACAAATTTCTTGACGCCATTTTGCCGAGATCGGTGGTGATAATTTTCATTTTTTCTTGTATTTTTTTACTTTCTTTTGTCGTTGGATGTTTTATCGAATGCAATCAGGTTGAAGAGTTCACGCATGCGGCTTCTTACCCTTTTCCCATAACGTTCTTCTATTTCCTGGGCAGAGAGGTTACTGGTGATATGGGTGAGCATGTGGTGCGAAATGAAATAATCATATCGGCCCAATAAAATCTCGGCCATGCAATTGCAGGTGTTACCAAAATACTGGACGATGGGCTCCAGCCCAAGGTCATCGAAACAAATGGTCAAGGGCAGTCTGGGCATTGATTGTATAAAAGATCGTTTGTTGTACCGATGTATGACCTCATAACCATCACGGGCATAATCGAAGGCAATGTCCCTACAAGGTTTGATGCAGTACCTATCGGGTGCGGGCAAAAGAAAACGCAGGAGGTTCATAAGACTTGTTTTGCCGCAGCCCACCGGACCGGAAACCAATATGCCTTTATGCAGTTCGATCTGATGTGCTTTGGCCAATGGCCCGTCCTGTAGAAAATATATCAAGAGCTTTATGAGCACGGGCGCATCCTGCTCATACAACTTGAACCGAGGGCCGTATAAATGACGGCCTTTCATGTTTAGGAACTGCCAGAAGATTTTATAGTCATAGTGGCTGCGAATAGTCCTTATCGCTTCCGGGATTGAGGTGCTGTTGAACGTTGCTGGGTTTGTCATGTTGGTCTTTTTTGGTTTTGTTGTTGTTGTTGAGCATCCATTTGAGGGCAAGTGGTTCCCAATCGGTGATCGGGATATTTTCGGATAGCATCCAGTTTTTGCTCTGGTTATAGTAAAAGAATTTTTGGGCCTCGGTGATGGGGAAACCGTTTTCGAGAAAGAAGCTTTCGATTTGGGAGAGGGACCTCTCCCCCGGCCTCCCGTTGGTACGGGACAGGCTCTCCCCACAAGTGGAGAGGGGGGAAGTTTGGTGTTGTGTTTCATGTACCGGTTTTGGGACTTGGGCAAGGCCGTTTATTTTTTTGCTTAGCGCTTCATTTTTTTTGAAAATTTCTGTGGGTGTGTTGCTGTTTAACACACTGTTTAACTGTTTATGTTTTACTTGTTTTATATACTGTCCCGGATTTGGGACATTGGCAGTCCCATTATCGGGACTCGTATCGGTCAAAATAGGTACCTGCGGTGTACCGTTTTTGGGATATGTGCATGTACCGTTTTCGGTACTGGGGCTTTTATCTGTCCTGCCACTAAAGAGGTCCAATTGCTGCGGCTTTTTTTCTTCCTGTTTGTCGAGCCTCACCATCGATATTTTTACGGGCCGATATCGTGATGTGTTGGCATGGTAAAAAATATATCTCGCCTGGTGCAGTTCCCTGATGCATTTGTGATAGGTGTTCTTGGAACCGATCTTGCTGAGCTGCATGATTTTTTCCCTATAGATGGGGAATGGGTTATCGAAACGGTTGAGGTTCCAGTATTGGAACAGTGCCAGGTACAGGCTTACATGTGAAGCAGTGATTTTTTTATCCTGTTTGATGTGGGAGAAGAAGGCGTTGAGATGGCGGATATAGTTCATTGTATGCGGGAAGTAAATGGTGAAAAGTGGAAGGTGAAGGGTCTTGGTGGTCATAGCTCCTTTGCTTTCCTCAGGTTCTTGTTCATCAATTTTTCGATGTGGTCGTGGTCGTAATAGATGATGCCGCCGAGCTTGGTGTACTGGAGTGTGCCATTGATCCGAAGGGTCTGCAGTGTGCCGGGCGAAACACGGAGCAGTTTTTTGACCTCTTCTGTCTTGAGCCATTTTTTGGGCTGTTGAACAGAATTGTTGATCAGCGATCTCAACTCCTGAAAAAGTTCGTCACGGAAACAGTGCAGGTCTTCCTGCGTGAGGATATTCATTGCCATGGTTTGTTGCATTTTGTGCCACAAAAAAACAGGGAACGGAAAGGCAAGAACAGTGGCAGGGGTTGCGCAACCCCTGAAGAATGCAGGCCAGGAAAGGGAAATTAAAAAAAAGAATATCTGTAAGTGTGCATGCCCGTTAGGGTTGAAAATTGATTTTGATGGCTTTTGATAGAACCTTAAATTAGTTAACCCGAAATTTCCACCCATCGAAAGCAGGGTTGTTGTTGTCCCCTTTCAGACCACCCCTTAACCAAAACAACCTTTTGCCATGAAATTTGCATTGGAAAGGCTGGGCAGGCTTGTCAGCAAAGAACCCGTCAGGCCACAGCAAAGCGCTGCCAATATTAAAAGAAGCCTTGCCATTTGGAAAAACAGTATCAAAAAAGAATTGGGCCTGGTACATACTTATATCCAGCGCCATAGTTTGGGGCTCGACAGGGAAAGGTCTATCAAACTCTTTATGCACCAATACCAGCTCGAGATTGTAAGCCTGCTTGACGTGTGCTATAACAAACTGGTCCTTTGCCCAGACCAATATTTGATATCCGCTTATCTTGAAGTATTGGGGCCACTGATGGGCCTCCTTGATTTTTTCCGAGTGCATTACGGGCATTATTTTGATGAGGAGCAAAACGCACCAAGGGTGTTGATCTTTCAGTTTGAGGATGGATCGATGGGTGAACTCAAAGCCCTAAGGTCATATTTTGGGGCCTCGGCCATTGACCCGCAATTGATCGAAATATTATTTTCTGGGCTGTCCTATTTCAGTATGGGTTTCAGTAATAAGGTCATGAGCTTCCGGGATATCCGTTACCAAAAAAATTTGGTAAAAAAACTTACCGATTTCTGTGAAAAAGAAAACCCTTTGACAGGGGAAGGCCTCTGCCGGTTATTGTGTATGGCCAATTTCAATTCATTAAGTTTTTTTGATTATCAGATAGGCAAGATCGTTGGGCGCATGGGGCAATGTGATGGCATCCCCGAAAAAATAGACCTGCTCAATGAACTGATGAAAGAAACCAACCAGATGTTTATGGTGCCAGACATTGCTCTGTTCCCAAACTCATTGTCATTAAAGGAGCAAGTGGCCAACTGGATCGCCGAGGAACTGTTTTTCCTTGAAAAGAAATCCAGTACCGACAAGTTGTTCTCCGGAAGTGGAATAAATATTTCTTCACCCGGGGAACCGGTCCATGTGGGGCTTTCCGTTGATTCGCTGAGTGTGTTCATACGTGCGGCAAGGGATGCGGGCATGATCACCAACCAAAACCAAACGGCATTGCTAAAAACAGTTTCACAGGTTTTCCGGACGCCACATTCTGAAAGGATATCGGCAGAAAGCCTCCGGAACAAATTCTATTCGGTCGAAAAGAGGTCAAAGGAACGAGTGGAGGGCCTGCTATATGAAATGTTGAAGCATCTGAAAAAATATTGCATCGGGCCTTTGTCTCTCGGGTTTTATAATCTGGGCGATCTTGATTGTATAACCTTATTTGATATGATCTGTTAATTGTTGTTCTTAAACAAAGCCCATGATTTCTTTTAAATGGCGGTAGGCGAAGCTTGGCTATTTTCGAAATCCTTAAAAACTGGTTGAAATACTATAAAAGATGGTTGAATGAAACACTTCAGGACCCAGTTTTTATCATTTCTAGCTTTGAGCTTATCCTTGCTTTAACCGCCTTCATGTTATTGCTGATTTTCACATCTGTTGTTTTTGCGTATATCTGGGTGGTGCGTATTGAATTATGGCCAAGCATTTCACTGGTAGATTCAATCGGGCAATCGTTTTCCAATAGTACTGTTGTTGCAAAAGTATGTCTTGCCGTATGGGTTGTTAGATCCTTATCAATACCGCAAATTATTGCGACTTCTTTAAGATAGCCATTAAAACGTTGGTTACTGTTTACAGGTAGGAGTTTGTTATTCGCAACACAATAAGGATGGTTTTTGTATTTCTCAATGATGGACAATGGGATTTCCATGAGTGGCACATTTGATTTGTTGTGATCTCCTTTTGTACGGTCTTTGATCAACCATTTATTTCCATCTATCCAAGTAACAACATTGTCATTTGTTAAATTATATAGGTCCATATATGAATATCCTGTGAAACATCCGAACAAATAAATATCTCTAGTTTCTTCTAGGCGTTTTAGGCTGATTTGCTTTTCATACATCTGCATTATCTCTGGCCAGGTTAAACGTTCCCTTTTTGGATTTTTATAAAAACATTTTACATCTTTAAGAGGGTTGAGCGAAATATATCCCCTTCTAACTGCATAGTTTAAAACCTGAATTGCATTCCTGATATATTTATAGGCTGTATTGGATTTGAGATTGTCTGTTGCAATCAAGTAATGATTAAAGTCTTCACCTATTGAATGACGTATTTCAGACAGTACCTTGTCTCTGACTTTATATTTATGTTTTAGAAACCCGAGCATTTTATTGCGAGTGGTTTTGAATCCTTTCCATGTCTTGATATCATGGGTGGGTTCATTTGCTTTTACCTTCTCCAATAAATTATTGTTGAACTCAGTAAATAGTTCATCCATGGTTTTTCTGTTTGGGTTGACCCCTATGTAAGTATTCTTAACCAAATCTGCAGTGACCCTTTCATTTGTGGCATCGAGCCTGTCGAACACCCTCTGTAACCCTGCCTTTATTTTATTTAGTTCGCGATTGATAGAAACGGCTTCTTCCCCGAATCCCTTGGCTTCGCCGGGTTTTGGTTTCCAGTTTGAAGTTTCAATCTTCTTACCTGTGGAGAATTCTGATCTCATTCCATCAATGGTGATCCGACAGTAGATGGGGGTTTTGCCATCGGCGGATGTTTTTGCTTTGAATAACCAAAACAAAATAGAAGTGCTTTGATTGATTTTCATGACGTGGTGAATTTTGGTAACCGAATTTTGTTTGGATTTGCTTTGTTTAGCACTTTTCAAATCCTTTAAAACACATGCCCAGTAAGCGTTTGGTTAAATTCGGTTACCAAATGTAAGGAGTTGGAATGGTAACCGAAATGGTCACCATTTTCTTTGATTCTGATTGTACTAATTTGATGAAAGATAATTTGAAATAGCCTGAAACCCAGTTTATTTGACTAAAAAAGCCTCCGATTGGAGGCTTGGCGGTAGTCTCGACAGGAATCGAACCTGTATCAAAAGTTTAGGAAACTTCTATTCTATCCATTGAACTACGAGACCAAAATTTTATTTAGACCTAAAAGATTTTTAAAACCAGATAGGCCTGTTTTGTATATAAAATATTGATTATCAAAATCTATTTCAATAAGCTATGCACATTACCGGTAAATATTTTTACGGCTATGGCCAGCAATATTACGCCAAAAAATTTACGTATAGCAATCATACCTGCCGGCCCCAATAATTTTTCTATCAGGTCAAGGGATTTTAGTACAATAAAGATAAAAACCAAATTGATCAAAATGGCTACTAATATGGTGGCATCCGGATAACCGGCTTTTAGGGACATGATGGTGGTAAGTGTACCGGATCCCGCAATGAGGGGGAATGCAATGGGCACCACGGTACTGGCCTGGGCATTTTTGTCGCTTTTGAAAAACTCGATGCCCAAAACCATTTCCAAGCCGAGGATGAATATTAAAATGGAGCCGCCCACCGCAAACGAGTGTACATCTAGGCCTAACATGGACAAAAACTTTTCCCCCAAAAAAAGAAAAAGGATCATCAGCCCGCCCGAGATAAGAGTAGCTTTGGATTCACTGATGCTGCCCATTTTCGATTTCAGCGAGACCAGTAATGGCACGGACCCGATGATGTCTATCACCGCAAATAGGGTAAAGGTGACCGTTAATAGTTCGTTGAAATGGATATTCATGATTGAGTGTTTGGTTGCAAAGATAGGAACGCTATTTACTTTCACTTATGTTTCACACAACGAACACAAAGAATACAAAGGGTAAACGCTCAACGCTACTTTATTTTTTCAACCGATTAACTACCCCACTATCCCTGCGCCTCTGCGTGAAATTCTTTGCCCCCTTTGCGTAAAACTTTGCGAAACTTTGCGGTTTGTTTTTACCGCAAAGGACACGAAGAAATACATACAAAGAATGCAAAGACGACAAAGTGCGCAAAGATGATGAATAGTCAATGGAAAATTGTGAAACATATGAACCCTCAACCCAAATTCCAAATTCGAAATTCCCAATTCCAATACAACCAATCAACTACCCTCCAAGAAGATCAAAAAAATAAAACCCATAAGAAGATGCTGCAGAATGCCCATCTGCCGTTTTGGGCGCATCATATTTTTTATAAACGATTTCTCCTTTTGTAAATGGAATCGGTTTATTAAATATGGGCGCTTCGAATACAAAGGAATGAAACTCGCCGTTTTCTCCGCATGGGTCTACGTTCTCGGGAAGATCATTCAAAAAGGATTCATCAATCACCCTCCCGCAAAAGCTTTTATCTAAATATTTTTCATTCACACAAACCAATATACTTTTGAAACCGAGTGCAATAAATTCTTTTACCAGCATTTTGGTATCCATCTTCCACAAAGGGAAAGTGCATTCAATGCCAACCTCTTTCAATTTTTCCTCCCGATATTTTCTTAGGTCTTCCAAAAAAATATCCCCAAAGATAGCCGTACGGCTACCCGCTGATTTCAATTCATTCACTTTGTCCATCATGGCGTTTTCGTAGGCGGTCATATCGGGTTGCTCGGGAAGTTCAATCGTTGTCAATGGAATACCGATTGCCTCCGCTTGAGCCACCAATAAAGACCTTCTCACCCCATGCATGGATATACGGTCATGCACGGCATTCACGCTGGTGAGCAAATGGCTAACATCATATTTTCCCGTTTGTAGAATTTTGTAGAGGCATAAAGCAGAATCCTTGCCACCGCTCCAGTTCATGTATGCCTTGATCTTATCCACGGTGAAAATATTTTTCCATAAATAATTTGGTTCTTTGTTTAAGTTCGAGCAAACACTCACGGCAAAGACAATCGTTGTACCGTTCTTCGATAAATGCTTTTTCTTCCATGCTCAAGGAAATACCATTGCATTGGCAATGACCGACATCCCCCACCTTGCATTCAAAAGGTCGAGAGCAGCGTGGGCATTCTTTTGTTTCATGCTTGCACATCTTGGTTCAAGGTAAATAGGTTTATGTATTTGTGTTGCAAATGTGCAGGCACTTGAAATAGTTGGGGATGAAAAAGTGCTGCCAATAATTCTATCCCATCAATCAAGGTAGAGGCACTGGGTTGGGTGAAAAGATCATAATCCAATACATATACCTGTTTTGATTGCACTGCTTGCAAACTTTCCCATCCTTTTCTTTTTGTGAGCAAGCCCATTTCTTCTATGGAGCGTTTGGTTTCAAAACCACAGGGCGCCAACACCAAAACCTCGGGATTGTATTTCAATATTTTTTCCCAAGGGGTCACAATGGAATCACCAGAGGGATTACTCAACATATCGATGCCGCCTGCTTGTGCAATCTGAAAAGGGATCCAATGCCCGCAATTATAAATCGGCTCGATCCATTCCAGCAAGGAAATCCGCTTTAATGGCATCCGATGTTGGCGAAGTTTATCAAGAACTTGGCTTTGCCGATTTTGTAACTTGGCAAGATAGGTATAAGCCGCTTCTTCATGCTCCAGTGCTTGGGCAATCGTTAAGGCCGTATTGAACACATCGTCTAAATTTTGTGGGCTCAGAGGTATTAGCTGTGGCTGTTTTTGTAGTTTGTAAACAGCGGCAGCCGTGCACTTGGTATCAATCTGACAGACCTCGCAAACATCCTGTGTAAAAATGATATCGGGTTCTATCTCTTGTAAAAGTTCTTCATCCACATAGTACAAGCTCTTTCCCTCTGCTTTCGAAGCGGAAAATATTTTGTCTATCTCGGCACTTGAATAGTTTTTTCCTTCCAACATGCAGCGTACGATTTTGGGTTTCTCCTCCAATGCAGGGAAAGGGCATTCGAAAGTGACCCCATGCAACAAATCTTGCAGACCCATATCATAGATCATCTTGGTGGCGGCAGGTAAAAAAGAGCAGGCTTTTAGTATCACAGTTGGTCTGTTTGATTTGAAGTTAATAGTCGTAAGTCGTGAGTCAATAGTCAATAGTGAATGGTTGATAGTCAATAGTGAAAACTCCTCTCTTAACTAAGGGCGCACGACTATTGACTATCAACTATTCCCCATTGACACAACTTTTATTTTTGCCCATTCCATTGCTCCGAACATAATGCCACTATAAATAATGGTGGCAGCCAAGAGTTTAAGTTCAAATGGAATGGCAACAGTTAGACAAGAAATAAAACCAGCAAAAGTTTGGGGAAAATGATTGCTTCCCAACCAAACTCCCAAATCGGTCACGATCCAGTGAATGAATACGGCACCCAAAATGGAGATAGAAACTGTTTTGATATTTTGGTTTTTGTTCACCAAACGACTCATTAAAGCAATCAGCAAAAAAGCACCATAAACCCAATACCATCCTTGATAAAGTAAACCATCACTGTATTTTTTATATACCGTGGCAAAGAGTACGAGGTCGCTGATTAGAATTGCCCCAATGGGGAATAATAAGGATGTGCTGGTTTTTTTGAATTTAGCCCCGCCAAAGATGGCCAACGCCGCCAATGGTGAAAAGTTGGCTAGGCTGGTCAATTCGGGACTAAAATTATTTATCACCCGCAATGTTGCTACCACCAGGATGATGAGCAATACCGCTACCGAACGAGGGTTTAATTTTTGTATTTGCATGTTTTGTTTTTTAAAATTATAAATGGACCACAATACCCCCACTGATCATAAAGGGTATGGAGTTATAGCCATAGATGGTGAAAAACTTTTTGTTCGTGATATTCTTTGCATCTACAAATAGTTTGAACTGTTTTGAAACCAAGTATTCACTATAAGCATTGAAAATGACAAAGCTATTAAGCGTTGCATCTGGAAGTGGATTGTAATTGATATCATATCCGCCCACATCATAACGTTTGCTCTCATAGTGGGCACCAGCACTGATAAACCATTTGGGACTGGCTTGGAAACCCAAATTGGCATTGATGGTATGGGCAGGCCGCTTCAAGCCATAATGGTAAACGGTATCACTATAGGTCAATCGGCTCTGTGTTTGTTCGTGGATCTGCAGCCAGGTGTAATTGGCAGTGAGTTGCAGTTGTTTGGTAATTTGCCATTTATTCTCGAACTCGATCCCCCAAACATTTTGTTGTGCAAAATTATAGTAGACATAATTGATATTGTCGAAATCAATACCGTCTTTTATTTTTCTGTAAAACCCTGTGAAGCGGCTGTTGAAAGCATTTGTGGAATATTGCAAACCCGCTTCGTAGTTGATGGATACTTCTGGTTTTAAGTTTTTGTCACCATAGGAAGAAAACAATTGGTACAATGTGGGTGCTTTAAATCCTGAGGAGATGCTAGCATATATTTTCCATTGGTCGTTCAACAGAAAAGAAGGGTTGAAGGTATAGGTAAAATTATTTCCATAACGTGAATGGTTGTTGAACCTACCACCCAATTCTGCATTGAATCCCGAGTTAGATGTAAAGAACAGGGAGCTATACACAGACACTTGCTTCATAGAAGTATCGTTGAAGTTTCCATAATTGCTGTGCTCGTTCATGGCCGCGAAACGATAGTCGGTGCCATTGAGCCAAGTAAAGCCATGGCCCAAATGACTACTAGCGAATAGCTCAATGTATTGTGTTCTCCCGAAGTATTGATCGGTGTAATAGCTTTGTCCAAACACGCTATCTCTTAGCAAATGCCGGTCATAATCACTGTACTGATAATTGGCGCTGATATTGGTTCCTTTTAATTTGTACTGCAACCCCAAACCTGCCATTATTTTTTTGCTATTATTGGTATAGCTTTTTGCATCTGTAAATGGGCCTGTGTCCAAGTCGGTGGTATAATGGCTATAGTTAAAGAAACCTTTTAAGGTTAGCGATCTGTTGGCTTTCCAGGAAAGACTGGAAGCGAACACATCATTATCAAAACCATCTTTGTCAAAATTGCCCTTGCCCGAACTATCATAAGCCGTTGAGAAACCATTGATTTTTGATTTGGAGTAACGCACATTATAGATGAGTTGATCCGCCAAATTGCCGTACAATTGCGCAGTTCCACGAAGTGTTCCATAATTTCCCCCCGTAAAAGTGGCTTTTGCGTTCAATGGTTTTTTAATGTCAGTTTTGGTGGTAATGATATTGATGACACCGGCAATGGCATCGCTGCCATATAAAGTGGATTGGGCGCCTTTGCAAATTTCGATTCGTTCGATATTGTCGAGGGGGATCAAATTTATATCAAAGGAATTGTCACCGATCGATGGGTCGTACACGGGTATGCCATCAATCAAAACCAAGGTCCGGCCAGAAGCGGCCCCACGGATATAAATACTTTGGTTGGCGCCGGCATTGTTGAGTGCGCCGTTGATGGAGACGCCTGCTTGTTCGTTCAGAATCTGTCCCAATGTTTTCCCTACACTCTTGTTGATTTCTTCGTGTGAGATTACTATAATCACTTTTCCGGTTTGCGATTGGCGGATGGGTGTTTTGGTAGCGGTCACCACTATTTCATCTAGGGATTTGATTTTGGTACTGTCTTTTTGCGCTGAAAGGGAATTGACTGCAGCCAATGCTGCCATGATGAGAAGATGTTTTTTGCTCATTCCAAATAATTTGTTGATTCCTTATGGGAAACAGGTTAATGAATGAGCCTTCGGAAAAAAGAAACAAAAGTTGAAATATAAATTGCTCGCACAATTACACCTCATGCTTTTCACCCGAAAGCTTTGAATAGTTGATTGATTTTGGCAGGTCTTCTGGCTTGCTCCCTGTTCAACACCTTCCCATCGTTGATTTTGTTCGACAGTGGTATGTAGATTGAACTGGATCGATGTTCGATGATGGATGACCGATGGAAGTAATGCAAGTATAAAACCCTGATAGAATTTGACTTACATAATGGTCATCGACCAACTAAAAACGGACATCGAAAAAAGAGCTTACAGCTACGGGGATAGCGCCGGTTTTGCACCGGACTTCCCTTTTAATCACGCCTTGGCGTGAACCATAATCGCTGCAAATGTAAAATAGTTTGTAGAATGAAAAAAAGAAGTTGTTCACAGGGAAGGTGGAAGGCGTTAGGAAAAAGGCACAAGGTATAAGGCAGAAGGTATAGGGGGTAAGGAGGAAAAGCAATCATTGCATCAGTGGCTAAAACAACAACACATAGGGTCATAGAATTATAGTTGCACATAGCTATGAACCCTATGAAACTATTGTGCCTATGTGGTGAAAAATAACTTCTGTTAATCAGTGAATCAGTGGCAATCATTTTTTAGCCACAGATTCACTGATTATAAAAATACAATCAATGCATATGTGGTCAAGGGTCTTTCAAAAACGCACGCTTCCATACCCCATCCCTTACACCTTATGCCATCTTCCTTAAATCCCCAATCTCATCCCTGCAAAATAATTCACCCCCGCTGCGGCATTATAATATCGGCCTACGGCCGCATTGATATCGTTGCCCAAACTGTATTTGGTATTAAAAATATTATCGGCACCAGCAAACAGTTCCAGTTTTATTTTTTTAGCAAATGTTTTTTTATACCCAACCCTTGCACCGAGTAAATTATATGAACCTGCATAGGCACTGTTCGCATCGTTTAGCCAAATTTTATCGGTATATGTATAAGTAAGGTTTGCATAAATGCCCATTATCGTTTCTGCATCTATTCCAACTACAAACACATTCTTGGGAACCCCGGGCATATATTTCCCTGAATAATCTATACTCAGTTGTTTGAAGTCTGTATAATGAAAATCATCCAGCGCATAGCTCGCCCATAATTTCGATTGTTTGATGAAATGATGAGGATGATCTATTAATATATAAGAGACATAGGATTCAAATCCATTTTGTTTGGTAGCTCCCGCATTCACATAATAATATACATTGTTGGTATCGATGCGTTGTACGATGGTATTGGAAAGGTCGAAGAAAAACGTATTGATATCGAAATATAATTTTCCCTTGAACAAAGATCCACGAAGGCCCAATTCATAATCGATACCATCTTCTGGTTGAAGATTGGTGCCGATAGTGCCATTCGTATGCACTAATTCTGCCGTGGTGGGAGTTGAGAAACCTCCTGCAATACTTCCAAATACCGAAATGCTAGCGGTGATTTTTTTCAATAGTGCAATTCTCGGTGGGATTTTGTTTTGAAAGGTTTGGGTCTGCATTGTCTGCGGCACATTGGAAGCCCTTGTGTTCTGCACCGATGATTTGTTCAAGCTAGCGCCTGCCGTGATGCTCCATCCATGAGGTAGTTTTAGATCGGCTTGGGCAAATACCATGTACTGCCAAATATTGGTGTTATCGTCTGTTTGAAGGGAATCCTGAGTTCCCAATTTGTTTTTAAAATCACGGGTATTGAAAAATCCTTTTTGGGCCTCGGCCCCAAAATTTATTTGAAGACTGCTTTCTCCGATTTGCTTTTTATATTGGAACACAGTACGCCCCCCAAAATGCGGTTCTTTTCTTTCCTCATATACACGGATGCTGGGGTTGGTGAAATCAGTGTAACTCCCATATACAGCCGTGCTGTTTTTCCATGATTGGTTGATATTGTACTCATCGCTGATGCCTACCACCACTTCTTTTTGATAGATGGCCGCTTTGTTTTCCACAGCACCTGCATTAGATCCGGCATGGGGCCTTGCCTGGCTTTGGTTTGCTTTGTATTCAGTTAGGGTGAGCCCCCCTGGTGTTTGGTAATACAAATCGCTATAAAAAGCATAAGCATGCAAGGTCTGCTTCTCTGTGGATTTGATCTTCGTTTCAAAGGAAACGATATCCCTTCGCATTTGTGATTGCTGCCGATAGCCATTGCTGGTTTGGTGGGAATAGCTTAGTTGGTTCTGGTTATTGTTTTCGCCAAAGCGGATAGTTGTATTAAAATTGTTGGTGGCAAAACTGCCAAAGGAATAATTCAGATCGATTCCTTTTTGCCAGTCGCTCGGCATGCTATGGATCAACATCGCACCACCGATTCCGGCACCATATAAGCTTGCGGCAGGTCCCTTGATAATTTCTATGGATTGAAAATTATAAAAACTCAAAGCATTCAAATAAGTGTTGCCACTGGGGTCGGTGAGCGGTATATCGTTGTAATAAATTTTTATATCACGCACACCGAATGGCGAGCGAAGCGAGGAGCCACGGATATTCAATCTATAGCTGGCTGGGGAGCGCTCTTCCATCCTCACTCCGGGGCTTTCGTTAAGTGCGGGTAAAATACTATTGTTGCTAAAACGGTTCAATTGATCTTGACCGGTGAAACTCACGGGGGCTGCTATGTCTATCAACTTTCTATTTTGCTCATAGGCTTTTATGATTACCCTATCCAGCATTCGGTAGTCACTGGTATCTTTTCCTGAAACTTGTGTATTGCTTTGGGCGAAAGAAAAAATGAAAGAAAAGAAAAAAAGAAAGATCAAAAAAGCCGTTCTCATACGATGTACAATTTGATTTGGTATTTCCTAATGGTAAAGATAATACAGATTATTTCGCTATCTTGAACGCTTCAATAATATTATTCATTTTATCTTGAATCATGAAGAAACCATCCAAGCTGAACCTCTTTGATTTGACGATGATCGTGATTGGTCTCGTGATTGGGCTTGGCATTTTTCGTACTTCCAAGGATGCTGCGGAAGCAGCACTCAGTCCTTCTATATTTTTTGGTGCTTGGGTGGTTGGTGGCATCGTGGCATTTTGTGGGGCACTTACCTATGCGGAGATTGGCAGTCGTTATCCGGTTACGGGTGGTTATTATAAAGTGTTTTCCTATGCATATCATCCTTCCATTGCTTTTGCGATCAATTGCATCATCCTTATTTCTAATGCTGCTTCCTTATCTGGTGTGGCATTGATTGGCAGTGAATATATTTCGCAGGTGATTTTTGCTACCGAACCTTCTTCCTTCATTCGTTCATTGATTGCCATGAGCGCCATTATTTTGTTTTATGGAGTAAATCTGATGGGACTGCGCATGAGTTCGAAAACCCAAAATGTACTGATGCTTATTAAAATAGGGATGCTGGTTATTATCATTGGAGCCTTGTTTTTCCCACATTTATATACCCATTCCCCCATGCTGCAAAACCCGACCAAAGCAGGGCTTTGGGCAACCGTACTTTCTTTTGGTATCGCATTAAAGGCAACTTCATTTACCTATGGGGGCTACCAGCAGACCATCAATTTTGGTGAAGAAATAGAAAACCCGCAAAAAAATATACCAAGAGGTGTTTTTATAGGCATCTTGGTAATCATCGTGCTATACTTGTTGGTTAGCTATTCCTATTATAAAATCATTGGCTTTGAGGAACTGAAGAATGCAAAGGGCATTGCTTCCTTGGTAGCAGAAAAGATGTTCGGGGCTACCGGCAGGTGGGTCTCATCCATTTTATTGTTCGTTGCAGTGCTTGCCTATGTAAACGTAATATTGTTGAGTAACCCTCGCGTAATGTATGCCATGAGCGAGGATGGTATTTTGCCAGTTTCTTTCAAAAAAAAGGATGAAAAAAGGGATGTGCTCACGGTAAGCCTAACCGTGTTTGCGGCCGTATGCATTATTGTTTTGTTTTTTGCCGATACTTTTGATAAAATCCTGAGTTTTACCATTTTTTTGGATTCTATTGGCATGGCCACTTCGGCAGCGACCATTTTTGTGCTCCGAAAGAAAACCAAGCATCTTGATGGTACGGGCATTTATTCCATGAAATTATATCCTTTGATGCCCTTGCTTTTTGTGCTCGCTTATGTTTTTGTAGCCATCATCATTACGCTGACCTTTCCCCAATATGCCGTGATTGGGCTTTCTGTTTTTGCCGTATTTCTTGTCCTTTACTTTTTGATCCATCGGTTTAAATCCCAAAGCCCGGAAGCTTGATGGAATTTTGATTTTTGGACCAATTGTTTGGAGTGAACGGTTTTCAAAGTAATAAGACGGATATTCGTGACCGTTGGTCAATTTTGGCAACCTAATCATTTTTCAGTGTTCTATAGGGTTCGGGAGGATAATCACACTGGATGCCGACATGCCAAGTTTGAAACGTTTATGATTTTTTGAAGAAACCCTACTCCTATAATTGTGTAGAGGCTTGACTTTTTTGAAAAAAATTATGAACGGCATGAATTTTAACCATTTTGTTGTTCAGGATGCGCTATCATTCATTATTTTAGCAAAATACTTCAACCAAGACCATTTATCACAAAATCCGTATCCTCCACAGCATCTAATTTAAATTTGCGCTTTACCATGAAAAAGTTTCTTTTATTATCAACTCTTTGCTCTATTTATTTTATTGGCAGTGCGCAGGATAAATGGGATTTGAGGCGCTGCGTGGAATATGCCGTGGCTAATAATATTTCTGTAAAGCAGGCCGATGTACAGGCTCGTATTTCCGAACTTACTTTAAAGCAAAGTAAGCTTTCGCAAATACCAACATTGGGCTTTGGCACCAATCTTTCTTATAATGCAGGTTATACCCAAAATCCGCAGACCTTTGCCTTAGTCACCTCTGGGTTGTTTTATAATTCTTATTCTTTACAATCCAATATCAATGTTTATAATTTTGGTAATTTAAGAAATACAATTGCGAGCAATCATTTTGCTTTTCTGGCTGCCAATGCTAATACAGAGAAACTCAAAAATGATATTTCCCTCAATGTGGCCAATGCATATCTTTCTTTTTTGCAAGCCAATGAACAAATGAAATTGGCAGCCCTTCAACTGAGTTTGTCACAATCCCAACTTGAAAACACGCGAAAGCAAGTAGCTGCAGGTACTTTGCCCGAACTAAATGCGGCGGAATTAGAATCTCAAGTAGCTCAGGACAGTTCCGCATATGTAACTGCCAAATCCACATTAGAGCAACAAGCATTATCGGTAAAAGCTTATTTGAGCTTGGATGCTGCTGCCCCTTTTGATTTGGAAACCCCTCCTGTCGAAAGTATTCCTCTGGAAAATCTTGCTGACTTACAACCCAAGGATGTTTATGAACTTGCCTTGAAGAACCAACCACTTCAGAAATATGATGCACTCTTGATACAATCGGCACAAAAGACCGTACTTGCAAATAAAGCCGCTCTATTACCAACTTTTTCCTTGTTTGGCGGATTAAGCTCAACCTATACTAATCAAGCGATGGAAGCAAATGGGTTTATTCAATATCCAGGTGCAAGAATTGGGTCAGTCAAAGTGAATGGGACTGATTATTCGGTAATATCAGATCCTTACAATGCGCCACTTTTAAGGAAGCAACCCTATGGAAGCCAGTTGAACCAAGCTTTTAGGCAGTCTATAGGTCTTTCGGTTAATATCCCAATTTTTAATTCGGGTACATTAAGGACCAATTATGAAAAATCGAAATTGAATGTTAAAAATAACGAGCTACAGCAACAATCCGATAACCTAGCTTTAAAACAAAATATCTATCTGGCTTATGCGGTTTCTGTAAGTGCCTATGAAAAATTCAAGGCTAGTAAAATTGCAGTAGATGCTACCCAACGTAGTTATGAGTTTGCACAAAAAAGATATGATGTGGGAATGTTGAATACCATTGACCTGATCACCAATCAAAACAACTATTTTAAGGCAAAAGTAAATATGCTCTCGGCCCAGTTTGATTATGTGTTTAAGATGAAAGTACTGGAATTCTATAAGGGCATGGGAATAAAATTGTAAAACGCACAACCTTTCTATTTATGAATAAGAAATTGCTTTGGGTTATTATCAGTCTGGCCGTACTTATCCTCATCTTGGTAGGATTAAAAAAGGCCGGTGTATTTGGCAAGGATGAGGGGATAAAGGTTTCCTCCGAAAAAGTGGCCAAGCGCAACATTACTGAAATTGTGACGGCTAGCGGAAAAATATACCCTGAGGTGGAGGTAAAGATAAGTCCAGATATTTCTGGTGAAGTCGTTGACCTTTCCGTGCAGGAAGGTGATAGTGTAAGAAAAGGGCAGGAGCTTGCCAAGATTTATGCAGACATCTATACTACCCAGCGTGACCAGGCCGCTGCCCAATTGAATCAACAAGAGGCAGTGGCATCCAATAGTGCAGCTCAATTACCGGGACTTAAAGCAGTTTTGGACCAGAATAAAAAAACCTTGGATAGACAAAAGCAGTTGCTAAAAGATAAAGTGATTTCCCAATCTGAATATGATCAAGCCGAGAGTGCTTATCTGTCTGCGGAAGCAAACTATAAAGCGGCGCAACAAAGCATCATTGGCAATCAGGCAGGTGCTGCAAGTGCTCGCGCTAATCTGAACGTAGCGGCCAAGAACTTGAGCCGTACCACTGTTGTAGCTCCTATGAATGGAGTGATTTCTTCTTTGAGTATTAAAAAGGGAGAAAGGGTAGTAGGTAATGGTATGATGGCGGGTACCGAAATGATGCGGGTGGCTGATATGAGCAAGATCGAAGCGATTGTGGATGTGGGAGAAAACGATATTCCTAAAGTGCATTTGGGTGATACCGCTAATATTGAAATAGATGCATATAACAATAGAAAATTTAGGGGTGTCGTTACACAAATAGCCAGTAGTGTAGCTTCTACAGCCACCACCGCCGCGGCATCTGCCAATGATGTTACCAATTACAAAGTGCATATCAGGTTGATGCCACAATCCTACAAAGATTTGTACGAGATCAAAAGACCTAAATATTTTCCTTTTAGACCCGGCATGACAGCCAGTGCGGATATTGAAACCAACACACATAAGGATGTGCTTTCTGTGCCGATCAATTCTGTAACGACCAGGGATAAAAATGCAGACAAAGGTGCCAGCGCTAAAAAAGATGGACCTGATAATGATAACAGTGACGAAAGTAGTTCAAAGGTTTCTGGAAACGATGTGGATGAAGTTGTTTTTGTATTGAAACCGGGAGGCTTGGTGAGAAAAACAAAAGTAAAAACGGGTTTGCAGGATATTAATTATATCGAGGTTCTGGATGGATTAAAAGAAGGTGATGAAGTGATTACCGGACCTTATAGCACCGTGAGCAAAATCCTGAATGATAGTTCTAAAGTAAAAGTAGTGCCAAAGGATAAACTGTTTGATACGAAGAAAAATTAATGGTATCGCCTCTCAAATTTTTATAATAAGTACAAAGAGATGTTATTAAAAGTTTGAAAAGCAGTTTTGCTTTTCAAACTTTTTTATTTTTGTAGGGATAGGCATATTGAGTATTAAATATTTATCATGAACAGATTTGGTATTGTTGGCAGTGGGAGTTGGGCAACCGCCCTAGCAAAGATTTTGACGGATAATAAATCAGTCATTAATTGGTGGGTGAGGAACGAGGCGGCCTTAAAACATTTACAGACCAAACATAACAACCCGAATTATCTTAGTTCTGTTGATTTTGACCCTTCCTGTTTTGTGCTAAGCCAAGATGTTTCGGAGGTAATCCAGGCATCTGACTATATACTGATTGCTGTACCTTCCGCTTATGTGGCCGGCACTATTAAGAAATTGGACAAACATATCTTCAAAGGGAAAAAAATAATCTCCGCCGTTAAAGGGATTTTGCCTGATGAAAATTTGTTATTGAATGAATACCTAAAAAAGAAATTCAATGTGAGCATGAGCGACTACTTTACGGTCATGGGCCCTTGCCATGCGGAAGAAGTAGCCACAGAAAAACTTTCCTATCTCACTTTTTCGGGCATGGATGAATCCAAGGCTCAGGAAATTGCGTCTTATTTTTCCACTGACTATATCACCACCATCGTGAACAATGATGTGCAGGGTGTACAATATGCGGCAGTACTAAAAAATATCTATGCATTGGGTGCGGGTATTGCCCATGGTCTTGAGTATGGCGACAATTTTTTAAGCGTTTTTATTGCAAACTGTGCCGACGAGATGGCTGGGTTCTTACGCAAAGTGGGAATTAGTAGAATTGAGGTAGGGGTTCATGACGGCGAAAATGCGATTTCCCATAAAAGAAACGCCAACTATGCAGCATCGGTGTATTTGGGGGATTTATTGGTGACCTGCTATTCCATGCATAGCCGAAACCGGACTTTTGGCAATATGATTGGTAAGGGCTATTCCGTAAGGTCTGCAAAACTGGAACTGAATATGGTGGCCGAAGGGTATAATGCCAGCCGCTGTATTTTTCAAGTCAATCAAAAGGTGAAAGCAGAAATGCCGATTGCGGAAACCGTGTACCGAATTTTATGGGAAAATGTTAAAGTTGCCGATGGCTTCAAACAATTGGAGTCTTTATTGGTCTGATAAATTGGAACAACTCTTAAAACAATGATGCCTCTTTCTTATAGCAGTTTCGGGTTTACTGGGATACTCATGATGGTGGCTTTTTTGACCATTTCCCAGGCTGTCAAGCTCATAATTAGTAAACATAAAGACGCTCGACAAATACAGCACCATAAACAGCTACAGACTGTCAAAAAATAAATCCGAGGCAATGCCATCCGCCAAAAATTTTCCTTTGGTAGTTAAAACCATGCTCTCTTTTTCCTCCTGAAGAGTTCCATTTGCAAAAAATGGTTTTGCATTTTCATAGAGTCGTTCTCGGACAATCTTGCCAAACTTGCTTTCAACAAACTGTAGATTACAACCTTCCATAGTTCTTAATGAAACCATGATATATTCATTCAACATTTGTGTTTGGGTAAGTATCTCTTTTTCCGAGGCTAATTTATTTTCCTTGATGGATTGAATATACTGCTGGTTGTTGGCGATATTCCATGCTCTCTCAATACCATTATAGGAATGGGCTGCTGGTCCTAGCCCAAGATATTTTTCTCCTTTCCAGTAGGAGGTATTATGTCGGCTTCTTTTACTTGGCTTGGCAAAGTTCGAGATCTCGTAATGCTCGTAACCTGCTTCTTTCATCAAATCCATTAGTATCGAATATTGGCCTGCCTGTTGGTCGGGATTGGTAGCATGGGCCTTTTTTTGCCTAATCATTTTATCAAGTGGGGTTTTGGGTTCAACTGTAAGTGCATAGCAGGATAAATGGGGCGTTCCTAAACGGATGGCTATTTCCAAGTTTTGTTTCCACCGTTCATTACTTAGGCTAGGGCTTCCATAAATCAGGTCCACATTGATATTGTCGAACCCTTCTGCCTGTGCGGATTGAATACTGTCGATAGCCTGTTGGGCATGATGAGCCCGGTTCATTTCGATCAGGTCTTCTTCAAAAAAAGATTGGGTGCCGATACTCAGCCGGTTGATGCCCTCTTGTTTCCACCCCCTTAGTTTTTCGATACTAATATCGTCGGGGTTCGCTTCCAGCGTAATTTCGGCATTGCCGTCGATGGTGAAGCAGTGGGAGAGGGTCTCCAGTATTTTAGTGAGCTCATCCATGTTGAGTAGTGATGGGGTTCCACCGCCAAAATACAGGGTTTCAATGCTTTCATTGTCTAAATATTCTTTTCGAATATCCATTTCTTTCAATAAAGCGGCCACAAAATCGTTTTTGTACCGCAGCGAGGTGGAGAAATGGAAATTGCAATAGTGGCAGGCCTGTTTACAAAATGGAATATGAATATAGATGCCCGCCATGCTGTTTGGAAATTTTTTGAATAAGTTGCCTGTAAATTACCTGCTTTCGAGATGGCAAAATTAAGATTATACTGGTGCATGTTGTTTTTGATTGCCTCTTTCGGCGGGTATGCTCAATACCAGTTGAAAATAACGGTCGTTGACAAAGATTCTTTATTCCTTCAAAAAAACACAGATTTCAAACCTTCTTTCAAAAGCCAGTCCGATTGTCTGGAGTATATAAACGGGTTGCCGACCCTGCTCAAATCAAAAGGCTTTATCAATGTTTCCGTTGATAGTGTATATACCGATTCAGTAAAGGCCATTGTACAATTATATATCGGCGACAGCTATAAATGGGGACAGATTAAGTCTGGCAAACAGGATGCAGACTTATTGGAAGCTTCGGGCTGGAGCGGAAAAAAGTTTTCAGGCAAGCAAATCGACTTCAACCTGTTCAAAGGATCCCAACAGCAGGTATTGAACTATATGGAAAATAATGGCTATCCATTTGCCAAAATATATTTAGACAGCATCAGCTTACAGGATAATCAGTTGGCCGGCAAACTTAAAATTGATTGTGGCCCTTTGTACAAGATTGATAGCATACGGGCTTATGGCAGTGCTAAAATTTCAAATGATTTTTTACAACGCTATTTGAATATTCGCAATGGTAGTATTTATAAAAAAGAAAAGCTGGAATCCATCAGTAGAAAAATCTTGGAGCTTCCCTATATACAGGAACAACAACCTTGGAAGCTGATGCTCCTGGGTACGGGTTCTGTGCTGGACCTTTATTTAAAACCCAAAAAGAGCAGCCAGATTGATGCATTGGTTGGTTTTTTGCCTTCCCCCAATACCAATGGCGTCAATACTTCGAGCAAACTCCTGGTCACGGGGCAGGCCACCATCAATCTGAAAAACGCACTTGGTAATGGGGAGGCGATGAGCCTTAGCTGGCAACAGCTTCAGCCCAAAACACCCCGATTGGATATTTCCTATATGCAGCCCTATCTATTTAAATCACCCTTTGGTATCAATACCAGTTTTAGTTTGTTCAAAAAGGACAGCACATTTATTAATATTAATTTTCAGTTGGGTGCCCAGTATTTTGCTACATCTACCCAAACCAGCACGGTCTTCATTCAGTTTGCCTCTTCCAGTTTATTAAAGGTGGATACGATGCAGGTGCTTGCCACCCGTAAATTGCCAGATACCGTTTCGGACCTCAGTTCGGTGGGCCTTGGGCTTAACTATGAATATAATAATACCAATTACCGTTTCAATCCCCGACGGGGAAATGAACTGCTGGTTACGGGTATCGTTGGCACCAAAACCATCAAGAAGAACAATGCGATCACCAGTCTTACCGACCCTACGGGTTCGGGTTTTTCTTATAAGTCATTATACGATTCCCTGAAACTGAAAAGCTATCAATTCAGGATAAAATTGCAAGCTGCCCATTATTTTCAAATGGGGAGAGCAAGTACTTTGAAATTAGGCATGAATGCGGGTGTTTTCCAAAGCCCCAACAATTTCCTCAATGAGCTTTTTCTGATTGGAGGGTATAAACTACTCCGTGGTTTTGATGAGGAGAGTATTTATGCATCCCAATATACGGTAGGTACCTTGGAGTATCGTTATCTGATCGGGATGAACTCCTTCCTTTTTTCTTTTTTAGATGCAGGTTGGGCAAAAAACAATATTAGTACCGTTCAGCAAAGAAATACTTATATGGGGGCAGGGCTTGGATTGGCATTTGAAACCAAAGCGGGTATTTTCAATATATCCTATGCACTTGGCAAACAGGGCAGCAATAGCTTTAATTTTCGAGCTGCCAAGATCCATTTAGGGTATGTTGCGTTTTTTTAGTGGATAGAAGAAGTTGACTCAAAAGAGATTTTCCTTAATGGGCTTACTATAATATTTTTGCACACCAACAATCAACCTGTGACGAAATTTACCCTTTACTTTCTTTTTTGTATTTTTTTGACCAATGCGCTTTCTGCACAGACTGTTGGGGATTCTTCCATCGTTTCAGCAGATACCATTGTTAAGCCCAAAGCGGTTGTGAAAAAAAAGAAACCGGTGAAATTGGTAAAGGATAGTTTCTTGCCCAGCCAGCCGGATTCTTTGACAACAAAAATCAGTCTGTCCCCTATCTTGGTAAGGGATACCAGTGTCTCCAACTTTATGAATGCGTTGGCGCTGTGCCCCGATTTTAATTTTTTAGGTAAGATTAAATCTGAAGAAATTGAATTGCATCAAGCTCAGCAGCTTGATGCATTGTTTTATTTTTTGGTTGGGCTATGCTTTTATTTTGCCTTTATTAAATTATTCTTTTACAAATATCTCAATAGCCTGCTTGCCTTGTTCTTCCGCGCTTCCATGCGACAGCAGCAGATGCGGGACCAGGCCCAGCAAATGCCCTTGGCTTCTTTGCTACTGAATATCCTTTTTGTACTTTCTGCGGGCTGTTATGCAAGCTTTGTATTACATTATCACCACTTTACTTTGCAAAAAAGTTTTTGGAGTCTATTCCTATATTGCATGTTGCTCATAACGCTTATTTATCTTGGTAAGTTTTTTGTGCTAAAGCTATCTGGATGGATTTTCAATGTTCCCAAAGCGGCCGATGGTTACATCTTTACCGTATTTATGGTAAACAAAATATTAGGAATCATCTTGATACCTATTATTATAATGATATCTTTTTGTGGGCCTCTGATTGCCGGGATTGCCATTGCTATTTCTTATCTTATACTGGGTGTTCTGTTAATATACCGGTTTGCCACCTGCTTCTCCGCGTTAAGGAATGAAATTAGGATCAGCTTATTCCATTATTTTATTTACCTTTGCGCCTTCGAAATAGCTCCCCTACTACTGATTTACAAAGTAGTATTGACTTATTTGGAAAAAGGTTATTAATTTTGCAATCTATTGCTAAACCGAATTATGGTTAAAAACGGTGAAAAAAACGCGGCTATTGCAGAGTCTGTAAAGCCTACTAAGAAAATCTTAATCACTCAGCCAAGGCCCGAAACAGATAAATCGCCATATTTTGAACTTTCCAGAAAGTTTCAGGTAGAACTGGCTTTTCATCCGTTTATCCGTCTCGAGCCTATCCCGGCAAAAGATTTTAGGAAACAAAAAATTGATTTAAGCTATTATACTGCGGTTATTTTTACCAGCAGGCATGCTATTGATCATTTTTTCCGCACCAGCGAAGAAATGAAGAGCAGCGTTTCACAGGATACCAAATATTTCTGTATTACGGAATCGGTGGCCCTTTATCTTCAAAAGTTTATTTTGTATCGGAAAAGAAAGGTTTTTTATGGTACCGATGGTACCAATAAAAGCATGTTCGATGCCATTAGCAAGCATAAGGAAAATGAAAAATTTCTTTACCCCTGCTCCGAGAACCAGCAGGATAATGAGATCATCAACTGGCTCAAGCACAACCATTGCGAGTTTGCCACCCCATTTATGTACCGTACCATCAGCAACGACCTTAAAGAATTGATGGAGCAAAAGGAATATGATATGATTTGCTTTTTTACGCCAAGCGGTGTGAAGAGCCTTTTTGATAATTTCCCCAAATTCAAGCAGAACGGTACAAAAATTGGCGCATTTGGCAACAATACTTCCAAAGCTGCGGAAGAGGCAGGCCTGGTACTGGATATAAAAGCCCCTCAACCCCAAGCCCCTTCCATGGTTTCTGCCTTGGAACAATATTTATCCAACGCCATCAAGAAAAAATAACTCAGGTTTCAAGATACTGAAGGCCGCATCAAGCGGCCTTTTTTATTGCTCCGCAAACATTCGTGTTTGCAAAATCGTTAGCCAAACGAATACTCGGATCATGCAGAAAAAAACAAACCGGCTTGCTTTTGAATCAAGCCCCTATCTGTTGCAACATGCCCATAACCCCGTGGATTGGTATCCATGGGGCGAGGAGGCCTTACAAAGAGCAAAAAAGGAAAACCTGCCTATATTGGTAAGCATAGGCTATTCCGCCTGCCATTGGTGCCATGTGATGGAAAGGGAAAGCTTTGAGGATCCGGAAATCGCAAAACTGATGAATGAAAACTTTGTCAATATCAAGATTGACCGGGAGGAGCGCCCCGACCTCGACCACATATATATGGATGCGGTACAGGCGATGAGTGGCTCGGGTGGATGGCCATTGAATGTATTTTTAACTTCCGATACCAAACCATTCTACGGGGGTACTTATTTCCCGCCCAAGCCAATATATAACCGGGTTTCTTGGAAAGAACTGCTTTTGAGCATTACTGCCACATTCAAAAGCAAAAGAAATGAAATAGAATCGCAGGCAGAAAATCTGGTAGCCCATCTCATCCAATCCAACCGTATTGGCCAAATCAGCAATGCCAACCCAAAAGATCAGCCTGTAAACTTTTTTGTACCACAGCATCTTGATACGATTTTCGAAAAAATCATGAAATCGGCAGATAGGGAAATGGGTGGCTTTGGGCATGCGCCTAAATTCCCACAAACCTCCATTATCCAATATTTGCTACACTATTATTATTATACAAGAAATGAGCAAGCTTTGGAGCAGGCATGCCTCAGCCTCGACAAGATGATTGCGGGGGGGATCCATGATCAATTGGGTGGGGGCTTTGCCCGCTATTCCACTGATAACAAATGGTTGGTGCCCCATTTTGAAAAAATGCTTTATGATAATGCCCTGCTGGTATCGGTTCTGAGTGAAGCCTATCAGCTTACGAAAAAGCCATCTTACAGAAAGGCAATCGAAAATGCGATTGGTTTTATAGAAAGTGAAATGACTTCTCCCGAAAATGGTTTTTATGCCGCGCTGGATGCGGACAGCGAAGGGGAGGAGGGGAAATATTATGTTTGGGACAAAGTAGAGATTGAGGCTGTATTGGGTGAGGATGCTGCCTTGTTTTGTGAATATTATCAGGTTTCCGAAAATGGGAATTGGGAGGGTGCCAATATCCTTTATTATGAAAGGGAAATGGAAAATTTTGCCAAGGAAAAAAATATTGACGCAGCAAAGCTCTCCCTTTTATTCGACGTCTGTCGTGAAAAATTGCTCAGCCATAGATTTAACAGACAGCGGCCACAGCTTGACATCAAAATTATTTTGGGTTGGAATGCACTTATGAATATTGCATTGAGCAAGGCCTATGCGGCGCTGGGCAATGAAAAGCATAGGGAACTGGCTATTGCCAACATGGAGCTTATGCTCCAGCACTTTAAGGATGGCCAATCCGGAAAGTTATTCCACAGCTATGATGGCATACAAGCTAAATTTCCCGCTTTTTTGGACGATTATTCTTTTTTAATAGCTGCTTTGATACAAATTCAGGAAATCACCTCAAATAGTAATTATCTACTGGAGGCAAAGGAACTGGCAGCATATAGTATTGCCGAATTTTCGGAGGATTCTGTAAGCCCCTTTTATTATACCCAAAAAGGTCAAAAGGATATAATTGTCAGAAAAAAAGAGATTTACGATGGGGCAATGCCTTCTGGTAATTCGGTGATGGCTTTTAACCTTCTTTATCTATCTGTTATCTTTGATATACCGGATTGGCGCGAACATACAATTAACATTTGTTTTGCATTAAGGAAGGTAATAATCGACTACCCTTCCTCGTTTGCTATTTGGGCAACTTTGACACAGGCAATTACGTATGGAATATCAGAAATTGTGATTACTGGAAAGGAAAAGTCCGAAAGCCTGAATTTTACCATCAAAGAGTTCCTTAAGACCTTTATTCCCAACAAAGTATATCAATCCGCCACCCGAGATTCCGGAAACTCACCCCTCCTAGACAGCAAACCCGTACATGAAATAGCAAAAATTTATCTGTGCAAAAACTATTCTTGCAAGCAACCTGTAACCGAAATAATTGAATTAGAACGGTTATTGTTTGCGGATGTGCATAAAATATTACATGAAAAAAGCAATAATAAATAGAAAAGCCCCGTTAATTAAATTATTGGCGGCAAAGTTTTGCCCTTTAAAAAATAAACTATAAACTTGTATTTCGATGTTGCAAAAAATTTTTTTTTGCCGATTACCCTTTAATATTATGAAAATGAAAAACCTGTCCCTTCTCACAGTAGTCGCGATTATTATCGCATTAACTGGTTGTGGCAAAGGAAGCAAATCTCAAAAAGGCTTCGACGATGGGCAATTGCATGGCGTTGCCCCTGCCTCTAAGTACAACCAGACAAAGCCGCCCGGAATGGTTTATATCCCCCCTGGCATGTTTCACATGGGCCCCAGTGATGAGGATATCAACTATGCCTTTACCGCAAGGAATAAGGAAGTTTCCATTAATGGCTTTTGGATGGATGCGACCGAGATTACCAACAATGAATACCGTCAGTTTGTGTATTGGGTAAGAGACTCGATAGCCGCCACCTATTTACAATATGGTAAGGATGTTGATGGCAAGTTTGCAATCGACTGGAAAAAGGCACAAACCATCAAATGGAACGATAAGGCAACCATCGAGAAGATTGACCAGATGATCCTCACCCCCGAGAACAGGATTTTTGGCAAAAAGGAAATAGACCCTAGTAAAATCATTTATCATTCCGAAACATTTGACCTGAAGGAAGCTGCAAAAAAATCGAATGAGAATAAGCCCAGATCGCAGTTTATAATTAAAAAAGATATTCCTGCTTATCCAGATACTTTGGTTTGGATCCGCGATTTCAGCTATTCTTATAATGAGCCGATGACCAAGCGTTATTTTGCCCATCCAGCTTTTGGCAATTATCCAGTGGTAGGTGTTAATTGGAACCAGGCAACCGCTTTCTGCGATTGGCGCACCCAATTGTTGAACGGTGCATTGGAAAAGAAAAGAGAAGCAACCGAATCGAGTTTCCGTTTGCCAACAGAGGCTGAATGGGAATATGCTGCACGTGGCGGCCGTTCACAATCGATGTACCCTTGGGGTAACTATTACTTGAGGAACAAGAAAGGTTGCCTGTTGGCGAATTTCAAACCAGGCCGTGGCAACTATCCTGAGGATGGTGCTTTCTACACAGCACGTGCAGATGCTTACTGGCCCAACGATTTTGGCCTGTATTGTATGGCTGGGAACGTGGCCGAGTGGACCTCTTCCGTTTATTATGAAGGTGCTTATAATTTCCAGCATGATATGAACCCCGATATTCGCTACAATGCGCAAAAATCCGATCCCCCACGTATGAAACGTAAAGTGATTCGCGGTGGCTCATGGAAGGATGTGGGCTATTTTCTGGAAACAAGCACCCGTACTTACGAATATCAGGATACTGCAAAATCTTATATTGGCTTCCGTTGTGTAGTTGATTTATCAGCAACTTCCTCTTCACGCGGTCGTTAATAGTTAATAAATTTTGTATCCATCAGCAAAATTTTTTTTGAGAAAATTCGTTTTTGATTTTAACTGCTAATAAAAAATCGAAGACGAATTTTTTTTGATAACCCTGAAAACCTTTTAAAAACAATTTAAATTTAAAATTATGTCCGGAGTCTCTAAACAAACTGAAAAACTAGTTAACATTATAGTTTGCGTTGGTGCAGCTGTTGTAATCTTTGGTGCATGGCAGAAAATCACCCACCAGCGTTTAGCTAACTTCTTCCTTACAGCAGGTCTTCTTACTGAAGCATTGATATTTATGGTATATGCCTTCTTACCACCTCCAGGATCGGAAATGCATTTATTGGCAGAAGCCTTACCTAAATTATCTAATGGTGCTGGCCCGTCTGGCAACCCAGCTCTGGACAAATTTGATAAAATGCTCCAGGAAGCGGAAATCACTCCTGCCAACCTTAGCCGTTTGAGCGAAGGATTCAAAAAATTCGGAACAACTATCGATAATATAAGTGATGTATCGGGTGCATTAGCGGCAACCAGCGACTATACCAAGAAAACAAAAGAAGCGGGTGCTGCCCTGGATACTATGAAAACAGCTTACCAAGGTGCTGCTACTACAATCGGTTATTTTAACGATGCGGCTGATAGCACTAAACAGTTTCATGGACAAGTTCAGACACTTACTAAAAATCTCGGTTCATTGAATGCAATTTATGAACTGGAACTGCAGGATACCAACAACCATTTGAAAGCGATGAACAGTTTCTATGGTAATTTGGTTCAAGCTTCTGAAGCTATGCAAGGCAGTGTTACAGATGCTAAGAAAACACAGGACCAAATTGCATTGTTGGCAAAAAATCTTGGCAACCTGAATCAAGTATATGGCAATATGCTTAGCGCAATGCAAGGGAGATAATCATTTGAACTTTGCATGATGCTATGAAAACCCATTAAAATATTTTTTAAATCTCAGATCCATGTCTTTACCTAAAGAACCCCGGCAGAAGATGATAAACATGATGTATTTGGTGCTAACAGCAATGCTGGCGCTCAATGTATCTGCCGAAGTATTAAATGCTTTTAAAGTTGTGAATGGCAGCCTTCAGACTTCTAATGATGGACTGGCCACCCAAAATAAACAAATCATGGCTGATATTGCTGCTAAAGCGGCAGCCAATGAGTCTAAAGAAAAAGCTGCTATCTGGCAGCCTCAGGCCCAAAAGGCAGCGACTTATTCTAAAACCTTGTACGATTATATCGAAGCCCTGAAAGATCAACTCAAAAGAGAAGCTGGCTACAATCCTGAAAAAGGGGATACTGCTTTCAGGATCGATGATCTTGATGCAGCTACCCGCCTCATGGGAAGCGAAGAAAAAATGGGCAAAGGCGAAGAATTACATCAGAAATTGATTGAATACAAAAAGGATCTGTTTGCAATCAGTCCCGATATTGCAAAGGAATTTGCAAATAAGCTACCATTGCATATCGATCCCCCAAAATCTGAAGAAGGCAATACCAATTTAAGTTGGTCCGACTCTTATTTTCATATGACGCCAGCTATTGCAGCCCTGACCATTTTGGGCAAATTCCAAAATGATGTCAAGAACACAGAAAACGATGTGATCACTTATTGTCACGACCAGATTGGTGCAGTTGCGGTTAGGTATGATAAAACTGGTATTATTTCTGGTGCTAACTCCACCTACTTGATGCCCGGCGAAAAACTCACTGTTTATGCAGGTGTGGGGGCCTTCAGTTCAGCCGCTCAACCAACCATTACTATCGGCGGCAGACCTGTAAGTGTGGATGCGGAAGGTAAAGCTACTTCTGATATTATTGTTGGTGGTAGTGGAGCACAGTCCGTTAAGATCAATGTTACTTATAAGGACCAAGATGGCAAAGTTCATCAGGAAACAAAGGATATCTCTTATACGGTAGGTACTCCATCTGGTGTAGCTGTTTCTGCTGACAAGATGAATGTGCTTTATATTATGGGAAGTACTCCTAATCCAGTTACTATTTCAGCAGGTACAGGTAGCGATCGTGTTTCAGCCACACTCACTGGTGGTGAAATGAGGCATGTTGCTGGCTCTGCTTGGGAAGCTTTTCCAAAGACTCCAGGTGAACAAACCATCAATGTAATAGTTGAAGGTAAATCAACCCCTAAAAAATTCCGTGTAAAATACTTGCCTAACCCCGCTGCATTTGTTGGGGCGAAAAAGGGTGGGGCCATCTCTTCTGCTGAATTCAAAGCAATCGGTGGTTTGATTACTAGACTGGAAGAATCAGAATTTGAGGCCCCTTTCAAGGTGATCAGTTACAAATTAGGCGCAATAGGCGGTGGCATCTCTCAATATGCACAAGCTGTGAACGAAGGCAACCGCTGGACCGGTGCAGCAAAAGCAATTGTGGAAAGAGCTACACCAGGCACAAATGTGTTTTTTGATGAAATTAGGGTTGTAGGCCCTGATGGAAGGACAAGGGAAATATCACCAATATTTTTCAGTCTGAAATAATAAATTCTAAATTTTCTCTTCAATGAAAAAAGGTATCATTAAACTGGGTTTGTTTGCCATTCTATTGGGGTTGGCTGTGGGTACAGTGAGTGCACAAACATCACGCAAGAAGCATAAGCGTCATACCACAACCTCCAAGAAAAAGAATACCAATAAGAATGCAGCTAATTCCCAGGCCGTTGCTCCTGTTAAGGATACAGTTCCTAAAGCAGTTGCTGTTGTGGAAGCGGACATCAAGCTCGACACACCCAGAAAATCACTTCGTAATGATGCTGCGGTTGAGCGGTTGTTGATCAAAGATCGTACCCCACTGGCGTATGAGCATATCCGTGAGGATGATGCGGTTTATCGTCAGCGAGTTTGGAGAGAAATTGATGTGCATGAAAAAATGAACCTTCCTTTTGCGTATGCGGCAACAGAAGATAATGGTAACCAGCGCTTCATTAATATTCTTTTGAATGCGATCAGAAATGGGGAGGTAACGGCTTTTGACCCCATCGATGACCGATTTACAACCCCAATGACCTTTAAGCAAATTGCCGAAAAGTTGGTAGGAAAACCAAAGGTTATACAGATACCCGATTTTGCCAATGACCCCGATGGATCAAAAGGCCTTATGAAAGATACAACGATATCTGCAGAATTCGATCCAGAAAAAGTATCCAAATATTGGATCAAGGAAGAGTGGGTTTTTGACAAAGAATCTTCAAGGTTATATGTAAGGATACTTGGTATTGCGCCAATTCAAACCATTACAGAATCCGATGGTACCTTCCGTGCAGTAACTCCAGCTTTCTGGGTGTACTATCCAGACCTGAGACCGCTACTTGCCAAATATGAATGTTATAATGGCAAGAATTACGGTGCCAGAATGAGTTGGGAAGAATTGTTCGAAAGCCGCATGTTCGCTAGCCGTATCATCAAATCGACAATCGACAATCCTGGTGATAAATTTATTTCAGACTATATTAAAGATCCTATCCTGGCATTGCTGGAAGGGGATAATATAAAAGAGAAAATATTTAATTACGAGCAGGATCTATGGCAATACTAAAAAAAGTAAATTTTTGTAAAAGGCATCGCTATAAAGCGGTGCCTTTTTTTTGGCCCTTTCGCATTATGAATTTCTCACAACCAATCTTTAAGCCGTAGATGGGCTATACGTGTAGAGCTATCAAAAAGGTATAATCTTCAAAATAATTATCCAGTCCTAATTCATCTCTTACCATCCTTTTATTTTCATAAGCTTGAATAGGTATTTGTACGGAAGGGAGATTTTGCCTATCCCGATTTATAGGTATAAACTTATGAAATGCCTTGTAAGCCAATGGGTTCATTGTTTTACAAAAGATTTTTTCCTTTTTTGGGATAAAATACAGAGGGAATCAATCTTTAATTCGAAAAAATAAAGTGGATAAAAAAAGCAAAATATAGATATCAGCTTATTGGTTAATTGAATTGTTTCCCTATTTTTGTTACGGTTTTTCATAGGATATTGGATTTTAAAAACGGGGCTGGATTTCTATCCTGGCCCTTTTTTATTTTTAACCAGGTCTACAATTATTTTTTATACACCACACCATCCTTCATTACAAACTGCACTTTGCCCATTGATTGGATGTCTATACTGGGATCACCATCTACCGCAATAATATCAGCCAGTTTACCTTTTTCGATGCTACCAATTTTATCGCTCATGCCCAATAATTCAGATGCATTTACAGTAGCACACTTGATGGCTTCCAGAGCTGGCATGCCTGCTTCCGTCATATACACAAACTCCATCCAATTTTTTCCATGTGCATATACACCCGCATCTGTACCAAACGCAATTTTTACTCCTGCTTTATAAGCTTTGGCGAAAGTGGCCTGAATCTTTGGTCCAATAGCAAGTGCTTTTTCTGTAATGATAGCGGGAAAATATCCCGGCTTTTTTGCAGAATCGGAGCTGGCCTTTCCGGCAATAATGGTTGGGACATACCAAGTGCCATATTTTTTAAATAGATCAATGGCTTCGTCGTCCATCATTGTGCCATGTTCTATAGAAGTTACGCCTGCCCGAATGGCTCTTTTGATGGCTTCAGCCCCATGCGCATGTGCTGCTACGGGCATACCATAGTCTTTTGCGGTCTCCACAATTGCACGGATTTCTTCTTCCGAGAATTGTGGTCCACTACCATCTTTTTCAAGGCTTAACACGCCCCCAGATGCCGTGATCTTAATCAGGTCAGCCCCATCTTTATAGCGTTGGCGAACGGCTTTCCTGCATTCGTCAGGACCATTGGCAACACCTTCAAGCGGACCCGGGTCGCCCATCAAATCTTTTCTATACCCGTTGGTTGGGTCTGCATGCCCCCCAGTGGAAGCGATGGTTTTACCTGCCGTTAAAACCCTTGGACCAATGATAATCCCTTTTCTGATTGCATTTCTAAGTGAAATGTTTACGCCACTGCCACCCACATCACGAACTGTGGTAAAGCCGGCCATTAAAGTAGTCTTAGCATAAACAGTTGATTGGAATGCGATATCTGCAGGGTTTTGGGTGAATCTTTGAATTTGTGCGTTGGGGTTGGTTTCACTTTCCAGATGCACATGGCTATCGATGAGTCCGGGCATTACGGTTTTGTTTTTAAGATCGATAATCAGATTGTTTGAAGACGGATTGATAAATCCTTTTTGTATATCAATAATTTTATTGCCTTCTACCACAATACTCATCTCGCTCAGTATTTGCAATGATTTTACATCTATCAGTTTGCCACAATAGATAATTGTTTTTTGAGCGAAAGAGAACTGGCCAATAAATAGAGCGAGGAAGATGAATATGTTTCTCATGCTTTTTTGGTTTTGGTTGTTTATGAAATTAAGTAAGATTGGTGGAAACCCAATGGTCGAGTTTTAAATTCTTTACTTACTGAGTTGAGACGTTTGACCTTATTCATTAACAAAATCTTGGCTATGACTGATTAAATCTTCTAACCCTATTTTAATCTATATATACGAGCATCGTTTATGAAAATGCTCAAATTTTAAATCACTTAAAAACTAAAGTCATGAAACGTTTACTACCCGCCTTTTTAATTGTTGTTGGAGGCTTATTTGCTTCTGCAGCTCATTCTCAGGTTTATGTAAATGCTAGAATACACTTACCAATACCCCCACTGCCTCCTATGCCACATGTGAATGTATATGCACAAACCGATCCCTACTATTCAGGTTATGGTGGCGAGAGGGTAGTGGTTACTGAGCCTGTACGTGGTTGCCGCGACTACGGTTACGATAGGGATTACCGTTATGGCAGAAACTGGGATCGTGGGGATAGGTATCACGAAGATAGGTATCGCGATGGTTATAGGGACAGAGGCCGCTATGAATATGGTAGGGGTAGAGACAATCGCGATCATGATAGGAGAAATTGGTAAACCAATAATGTATAAAAATGAAAGCCTTGCAATATTTGCAAGGCTTTTTTGTATAGTTTTTCAAAAAGGAATAAATCAGGTCAATCGTTTTCCTTAGTCTTCACAAAAGCTGCTCTTTTTGGGGCTGGCACTTCTGAGTTCAGACCCTTAATGGCTTTCCATAGTACCTCATTGAATAAAAGATCGGGAACACGGTCTTCTTTGGTAAAATCAAAACGGGCAGATTTTTCGGCAAGCTCATTCCAAGCTGTATTTCTTTCTGTTAAATCGATATTGCAAGGCAGGGAAATGAAAGGATCAAGATTGGGGGTTGCTGTAAAGCAACGCCACATCGGCTCTGCGGCAGCATCATACTGGCTCATCGGTGGCATTCCCAATATCAACTCGATGGTACGCACCATGGATGTCGTAGAATAAATAGTATGGTCAACATAATGGCGTTTTACATAACCGCCGGCAACATAGGCTGTAGTCCGGTGGGCATCCACATGGTCGGGGCCATTTTGAGCATCATCTTCCAAAATAAACACAACACTTTGTTGCCATATTTTGCTTTTACTGAGGTACTCTACAAATTGCCCAACGGCAAGGTCATTGTCGGCTACATGAACAAAAGGGGTGGGCCTTCCTTTTGCAAGACCTTCTGTATGATCATTGATAATACGTAGAGTGCTTAATTGAGGCAATGCATTTATAGAGAGTAGGGAATCGAAATCCCTTTTCCATTGGCTTACCCTAGTGGTATCCCTTACAGTTTGATCCCAACTAGTGTAGTAAGGACAGAAATGGTCTTTGAGGATGGGTATATTGGGTTTATAGTCATCTGCAAACTCTCCATAAGTCCGGAAGCTGACCTCGGCTCTTTTGCAATTTTCCCAGATAAAACCATTTTTGTTATTAGCAATTTCGCGATTGCCTTCAGCATCGTATTTTCCCCCCCTGCCGCCATAACTGGTAGGCCAGGTCTTCTCAAGATAATCATTCGCGTAAGCGCCCATGCTCCAATTATGGCCATCGGCACTCACTTCTGCATCGCAGTAAAAATTATCGAGCAACACAAATTCACGGGCAAGGGCATGTTGATTGGGGGTAATATGTTCGCCAAAAAGCACCAAGGATGGGTCGCCATTCCCTTCTTTCATATCCCCAAGTACTTGGTCATATGTACGGTTTTCTTTGATGATGTAGAAAACATATTTGATTGGGGAGGGATCACCCACCTTCATGGGTATCGGATTGCCAGGTTCGCCATCTGTCTCAAGCTCTTTCGATTTTGTGTAAGGCGTATTTTCGTAAACCAGTTTCGAATATTTGCTTAAGGACTTTTCATCGGGCTCTGTAAAAATGCTTAATGTGCCTTTGAACAATCCGCCAATATATTGAACCCCTTTCGCTTTTTCCTCATCACCATCTTGGTATTTTACTTTCATTTTTTTTGTGGTCGGATTGGGCCCATTGGGATTCGCCATGGACGTAAACCCTTTCCCATTGGCAACAAATACTTTATTGCCAATCACTTTGATGGCTGTTGGATACCACCCCACAGGGATAAAACCCTTCGATTTGCTATGGCCCGGCTTGCTCACATCAAATACTGCCAAACAATTATTGTCTGCATTGGCTACATACAGGGTGTTCTCGCTGCGGTTTAGGGCAAGTGCGTTGGTTGTGGAACCCATAGGAGCATCTGGGTACAATGCTGCATGTAAGGTTTCAATAACTTTTTTGCTTTCAAGATCAATCACTGAAACATCATTATCATTGGCATTAGCTACAAAAAGATAGCGATTGTTTTTGCTAAGCACTATATCATTGGGGTTATCGCCGACGGCAATCTCATCAGTGAACTTTCTATTTTCGGTATCAAAAATTTTCAGTTTATCGCAGCCCCAACAGGTAATATAAAGTTCTTTCTTGTTTTTGGAGAGCAGGCAGGTATAGCCTTCGCCTCCCAGTTCGAATTTGTTCAGCACTTTTTTACTAACCAAATCAACTATGTACAATGAATTATTTTCTTTTGTAACTACATACAGCAGTTGTTTGGCATCATCAATGTCCAATCCGGCGGGTGAAATTTTCTCCGGCCATTTTTCGCCCAGTTTGATACTGTCTTTTAAAACCAGTTTATTGGCAACGATTGCATATTTTAATATCCAATTATCATTGCCACCAGAGGCGTATAGATATTTTTCATCGGCACTGAATTTGAGTCCCAACCAAGATTTAGGAATATTGATGCTGTCCAATCTTTTCTCATTTTTTACATCAATCAGTTGAATGGATTGGGTACTTTGCCCATTATTGGTAACAGCCATATATTTATTTGAGGCACTCACTGCAATGTTCAATGGCAAATCGCCCAACTGAAGACTTTTGCCAACGGGTGTCAACGACCATCCATTAGGCAGCGTGATTCTTTTTTTTATTGGATTAGTTTCAGAAGCAGGTTGGGCGAAGGTTTGTAATGAAAAAAATAGTAAGAAATAGAAAAAACAATTTTTCATCAGTTTTTGCTTTAGCTATAAAATTATCGTTATTCCTTCAATCTGCCATTCAAAGATTAAAAATTAATATCAAGATAATTTAGGGGAATAGCTTTTCGGCAGTAGCCACCGATTCGGGTTTGCCTACATCTATGAATTTTGAGCCACTATGGTCAAAACCTTTGATGGTATGAGTTTTGGCAATCTCCAGATAGCTGTCCACAATGGAAAATTTTCCATTGCGGCTGATTAAGGGGAATATTTTTGGTTCAATAATATGAACCGTACTAAAAGCTTTTGGGATTAGGTTCTGTTTTTGTCTGCTGATTTTCTCTTCTCCTGTCTTGAGGTTTTTCCAACCACATAAATTGTTTTCGTCATCAAATAAAAAATTTCTTGATGATTCTCTGTTGGTAACGGCTAGTGTAGCCAATGGTTGGTATTGCTGATGGAAATCCATCATGGTATCAAGATTGAGATTGGTCAGCACATCGGCATTGATTACAAAGAACGGTCCGGAATTGAAATACCAAGCTGCTTTTTTAAGACCGCCACCCGTTTCCAGTACTTCAGTGGTTTCATCACTGATGGTAATTGTTGAACCCCATCCTTTATTTTTATCAATGGCTTCGATGATCTGCTCTGAAAAATGGTGCACATTCACAATCACCTCACGCACTCCATAGTTTTGCAGGTATTCAATATTTCTTTGTAAAAGACTTTTCCCATTCACCAATGCCAATGCTTTTGGGTGTTGATTAGTCCAAGGTTTGAAACGGGTGCCTAGCCCTGCAGCGAATATCATTGCTTTCATCATAAAGCTTTAAAATTAATTACTGGCGAACATGTCCGTTTACTCATGGCGCAATTACTTAAAATGAACTCGCATTTTTAGATAGGCAAAGATAATGCAGGGCATTAAGGTTTGGGAATATTCTAACATATCAATAAGAAATGTTCCAATCATTCTTTATTGTGGAAATGATTTTTTGCTCAATCCAAACTCACCATGGCTTTGATGACCCCATTTTTAGGATCCAGCCAAGTTTCAAAAATATTTTTCACCTCATCGAAATGGGCGCGGTGGGTAATATAGTTGGAACCATTGACCAAACCTTTTTTCATGGAATTGATGACGAATGAAAAATCTTCTTTGGTAGCATTTCGGCTGCTCATCAACGTGGCTTCACGTTTATGGAATTCTGGGTGACTGAATATCAGTTCTGCTTTTTGTAATCCAATTAATATAAACCGGCCTCCGTGGGCGAGCCATGGCAATGCGTTGTTGATGGCTTTTTGATTGCCAGTGGCATCAATAATTACGGTGGGCATATCCTCATGGGTGATCTCTCGCAAACGCTGAGTAACATCTTCAGATGCTGGATTGATGGTATGACTGACCCTCAAATTTTCCTGACAAAAATTTAACCGATCCTGATTGATGTCCAAAGCAATCACTTGTGCTCCTGCTATTCGGGCAAATTCCATGGTGCCAATGCCAATGGGGCCTGCGCCCATTACCAATACAAATTCATCTTTTTGAATGGAGGCCCTTCTTGCCCCATGAGCACCGATGGCCAATGGCTCCACCAGTGCGAGCTCATCATAACCAAGTCCCTCACTTTTTATTAATGTATAAGATGGCACTGAAAAATAGGGAACCATACCGCCATCCACATGCACACCACAAACCTGGATATTGGCACAGCAATTGGGTTTGCCATTTCTACAAGCAATGCATTTACCACAATTCAGGTAAGGTATGATGGTTATTTTTTCGCCCGGCATAAATCCCGTTGCATCGTCCGCTTCTATCAGGTCGCCCGATAGTTCATGACCTAAAATTCTGGGATAGCTGAAATAGGGCTGGTTGCCCTGATAGGCGTGCAGGTCTGTTCCGCAGATACCAATGCGTTTTATTTTTATGATGGCATGACCGGGCTGAAACGAAGGAGTCGGAGCTTCCTTGTATGCAAACAATCCCGGTTTTTCGCAGATCAATGCTTTCATGTACAAATACTATTTTTTAAAAATAATCCTATAAACCACTGCATTGTTCACTGGGTAGGTTTTAAATGGTTTGATCAGTAGTGCATCCGCTTGCTGTTTCCATATCAATTTTTCGCTGCTGCCCAACATACCAATTTCGGCGATATGGCCGTTGCCTGCTTTTGTTCCCAAGGCTTTGATTTCCGTATTGGTTACTGGTGCACCCAATGCGATGGCATATAAAGTATCGCCTTTAGTGGTAAAACGGATATCCTTTGCCGTGAATGGTTTTTCTTGGTTGGCAAAACTTCCACTGGCAGATTCGGTGGGACCTTCGCCAGCGATCTTCCATGGGCGTGAGCCATAAATGGCTTCGCCATTTATATCCAACCATTTACCCGTGCCTAATAAAGTGGCCGTTTCTTCATCGGTGATGGTGCCATCGGAGCGGGGCCCAATATTCAATAAAAGATTGCCATTCTTGCTTACGATATCTATTAGGTTGGTGATTACATACTGTGCATCTTTAAAGGTATTGCCCGCTGCATATCCCCAAGAATTATTGCCAATGGCATCATCGGTTTGCCAGGCAAGTTTACGAATGCCTCCCAACTTCCCTCGCTCTAGATCCAGTACAGCCGCTTCATCCGGAAAGGAAACATTTTTATAATTAATGACCACACCCTGGTTCCATTCCAATGCCTTATTATAATAATAGGCTGCAAAGGATTTTCTATAAGGATCCATAGCTGGTTGTTCGATCCACCAATCGAACCAAAACAACTGCGGGTGGTAATTATTGACCAGTTCGGAGCAGCGTAGTAGCCAGTCGTTCATAAACTCAGGAGAAGGCGTTTCACTCTCTTCCCTGGCAGGACCATAAAAATCTGCATACTGTGGGTCCTGTACATCGGAATCAAAACTGCGACCACCATTCATAAAGAACCAGTGTTCGATACGATGGGAAGATAGCCCAAAGATCAACCCCTGCTTTCTGATTTCTGCCGCCAATTCACCTACTACATCCCGCTTGGGCCCCATATCATAAGCATTCCACCTCGACAAAGCCGTTTTGTACATGGCAAAGCCATCATGGTGTTCAGCTACAGGCACCACGTATTTGGCTCCCGCTTTTTTAAATAGGGTCACCCATTTTGCAGGGTCAAATTTATCGGCCTTGAACATCGGTATAAAGTCCTTATAACCGAATTTGTTTTGAGGACCATAGGTTTCTACATGATGTTTGAATTCCTTGGATCCTTTTTGGTACATTTCACGGGGATACCACTCTGAGCCGAATGCGGGCACTGAATAAACGCCCCAATGTATAAAGATGCCAAACTTCGCATCCCTGAACCATTCTGGGGTTTGATACTTTTTAAGCGATTCCCAGTTGGCTTGGAACTTTTCCTGTGCGCTTGATTGGAGAGCGGTTAAAAATGACAAAAAAACCAAACCAACTATTAGCGGGCATTTTTTCATAATCGTTTTTTGGATTGTATAAAGATATGTTTTATCGAAACTATTTGGAAAGGCTATAGAAAAATAGGGACTAAAGTTTGATGCAGTGGGTTATGTAATAATAACAAAGGCAAATTGTTAGATGGATTAAAACTAAAACATCCCAGTCTGCCAACCATCCTGTATTACATGCAGGATAGATGTATTCCCATTTGTTTTTATTTTCACTGGTGAAAGCTATGAAATGAGATTGCGCTTTTTATTTCTCGATTTATAACTTTGTTGGGGATAAGAGGTATGTGATACTTATCGCGAAACGAAGGCCACCACATCTATCTCACTGATATTTTTTTCTGACTAAATTTTAAAACTGCCTTGCACAATGAAGAATAAACTGTCCTTGCTGACCTTCTTATTTTTGGGTCTCCTCATCTCTTTTGTTTCTTGTACCCACAAACGCAGCGAAAAACCGAGAGTTTTGATTTTTGCGAAAACAGCGGGTTTTCACCACTCTTCCATACCAGTTGGCATCAAGGCAATCCAAGATTTGGGCGCAGCCAATGGGTTCGATGTGGATACAACCACTGATGCAAACTTATTTCAGGAAGACACCCTGAAGAAATATGCCGCACTGATATTCCTGAACAGTACTGGCGATCTATTAAGCGGTAACCAAGAAATTGCTTTGGAGCGCTATATCCAGGCTGGCGGCGGTTTTGTGGGCATACATGCTGCCTCTGATGCCGAGTATGATTGGCATTGGTATGGTCGTATGGTAGGTGCTTATTTTTTAGGTCATCCCCGCCAACAGCAGGCCAAATTAATCATCCAAGATAAAAATCACCCTTCAACCGATAGCCTTCCTGATACCTGGACAAGAACAGATGAATGGTATAATTTCAAAAACATCAGCAAGGATATAAAAGTACTCATCACCATCGATGAAAAAAGTTATGAAGGTGGTAAGAATGGCGATTTTCATCCGATGGCCTGGTACCACAATTTTGATGGTGGTCGTGTTTTTTATACAGAGCTTGGTCATACTGAAGAATCCTATTCAGAGCCGCTTTATCTCAAACATATTTTAGGAGGCATCAAATATGCGATTGGTGATAACAAAGCCCCTGATTATGCCAAAGCGCATAGCGAGTTTGCACCAGACGAAGATCGGTTTACCAAAACCCAATTGGTACAAGGCACTTTTTTTGAGCCAACGGAACTAACGATACTGCCCAATCTGGACGTGCTGATTTCTCAACGCAGGGGTGAGATTTTGATGTACAAAAACGATACAAAAAAGGTAAAGCAGGTTGGCTTTCTCGATGTTTATTACAAAACAAAAAGCAACGGTGCCAATTCAGAGGAAGGGTTACTTGGCATCAAGGCCGATCCTGACTTTAGCAATAATCATTGGATTTATGTGTTCTATAGTCCTTATGATACTTCGGTGAACCGGCTCTCCCGTTTCACTTTTGAGAAAGATACGATTGACCCCAAATCGGAAAAAGTCATTTTGCAGTTTTATGAGCAAAGAGAAATCTGTTGTCATACGGGTGGGTCTATTGCTTTTGGCCCTGATAAGTCGCTCTTTGTTTCTACGGGTGACAATACCACCCCATTCAATGAGCCCAATCAACCTTTTGTGAGCAACGGTTTTGCTCCGTTGGATGACCGTCCAGGGGCTAGCCATCTTCAATATGATGATCGCCGTGGATCGGCTAATACCAACGATCTAAGGGGAAAGATCCTTCGCATAAAGGTAAAACCAGATGGCAGTTATGATATACCTGAAGGCAACCTTTTCCCTAAAGGAATGGAGAAAACCCGCCCTGAAATATATGTGATGGGTGACCGTAACCCCTATCGGATTTCAGTGGATCAAAAAACCGGGTTTTTATATTGGGGAGAAGTAGGACCTGATGCAGGGGAAGATAGTTTGGAGACCAGAGGCCCTCGCGGCTATGATGAAGTGAACCAGGCGCGCAAAGCAGGTTTTTTTGGTTACCCACTTTTTATTGGGCCCAACTACCCCTATCGTAATTACGATTATGCTACTGGCAAATCGGGTGCTCCTTTCGATCCGACAAAGCCCATCAATGATTCCCGGAACAATACCGGTCTGCGTGAACTGCCTCCCGCGCAGCCAGCATTTATTTGGTATCCTTATGCTGTTTCGCCCGATTTCCCGTCGTTGGGTTCGGGAGGCCGTTGTGCCATGGCTGGCCCTGTTTATTATAGCGATATGTATCCGAAGGAAACACGCTATCCTTCTTATTATGATGGCAAATTCTTTTTCTATGAATGGATACGTGGGTTTATCAGGCCGGTAACGATGTTGCCCAATGGTGACTATGATCGGATGGAACCATTTATGGAGCATACCAAATTCAATTCGGTGATCGATATGGAACTGGGCCCTGATGGAAGGCTCTATATGTTGGAATATGGAACGGGATGGTTTCAAAAAAATCCGGATGCGGGTCTTGCACGTATAGATTATAATGGAGGCAACCGACCACCAAAAATCACTTCCATCTCAATTGATAAGGAAACCGGAGATTTGCCCTTCACCGTAAAAGCAAAAGTGCAAGCTAGGGATCCCGAGCAGGAGCCCATGAAATATTCTTGGAATTTTGGCAATGGCCAAACTGTGGAAACAACCACCCCAGAGGCTAGTTTTACCTATACCAAAGCAGGTGATTATGCTATTTATGTGGATGTGAAAGATGCGGAAGGCTTGACTGTGAAAAGTGATATGCTGCAAGTATATGCTGGCAATGAGCAACCCTCCGTGGATATCGATATCCTAGGAAATAAATCTTTTTATTTTCCGGGGAAAGATTTGAAATATGCCATCAAGGTAAATGATAAGGATGATACTGCTTCTGCACGGCAAATGAGCGGTCTGTATGCATCGGTAGATTATCTCGATGGATTTGATAAAGCGGCTATACCAATGGGGCATCAGCAGGCTGCAGCCATGGCAACCGGTCAAACATTGATGCTGAGCTATGATTGCAAAACCTGTCATAAAGTTGCTGAGAAATCCATTGGACCAGCTTTTACACAGGTGGCAGCCAAATATCCGAACGAACAAAAGACGGTCGATTATCTCATAAACAAGATCAGGAAAGGTGGAGGAGGTGTTTGGGGCGAAACCATGATGGCCGCACACCCCAATATCTCACAGTCTGATTTGAATACCATTGTTGAATGGATTTTGACCCTTGGCAAAAAGATAACCGTAAAACCATCACTTGCTCCTTCTGGTTCCATTAAGCCCGGGTCTGACAAATCAATTAGCCAAAAAGCAGCATTGATTATATCCGCTAGTTATACAGATAAGGGTGGTCCTGGAATCAAACCACTGACAGGTAGCAAAACACTTGCATTGCGTAATGCGAGCAATGTAACTTTGAATGAGGTAAAGAATATGAAAGGCTTTGATACCGATGATGATAAAGGAGTGCACTACATGACGGTGAAAGGGGATGGTTGGTTTAGTCTTGACCATATAGATTTGAGCGGTATAAATAAAGCAGCATTAATAATTGGTTATGAAAAATCACCGGTTTATGGTTATGTGTTTGAGCTTCGATTGGATGCTCCAGATGGTCAGCTATTGGGCACTGCCGATTTGCTGCCCGATCCCAAAAACAATAAACCCATGAATTATGTAACCCTCAGCTATGCATTTGCACAGCTTGTGACGGATGGGCGATTCCATAATTTGTATATTATAGCCCAAGCGAAAAATGAAAAGGAAAAACAGGAGATGAGAGTGAGGACTTTGAAGTTTCAATAGCATCAATAATCAGAGGCATGCGAAGGTTTTATAATTTTCGCATGCCAAAATTGAAAGCCATGTATAGCCACCTCTTCGTTGATTAACTTAGAGATTTATTTTCTTGCTTATCATATCGATCCATTCTGTTTGCAGTTTTTGCTAAATGCCTTTTAGTAGCTGGTAATCGCTCATTCCTAGTATCGTGAAGAATTTTGTTAGCCTATTAATTGTCCTAGGGACTGGTTGCAATGGGGCAAACAACAACATTGGTCGTTGTGTAAATTGGATTTCACAATTATTATTAGCTGCTTTCGTGTTTTGCTTCGATAATGTAGAGCCTTAGCAGTTGGCTGCTTGTAGTTACTGCAGAAAAAATGAGGAGGATGTGCAGCATATACCTATAGGCATTTCCGCACTTACTTCCAAAAACATAGATGGGTATTCGTTTGGGACAATAAAATCTTACTGCAATAGTGCCCCATCTGTATGTGGGCAATTCTGGTGATGGGCAGATGTCACTTCTATCGGGGGGGGGCATCCCTTTCCTATGACTATGCCTTAACCACCTATGCTGGGTCTTCACGATGGGCGGGCTTGAATAAATCAAGTTCAGTAAAATTATTAATCCGAGGCGAATGGATTTATCTTGGCAAACAGTATTTCGATTTGGCCAACAGCCTTAGCCAGTCTTCTTATAGTCTCTTCAACACTAAATTGGGTGTTTCTACAAGACATTTCGAACTCTATTTTTGGTAAGAAACCTAGGAGATAAAAAATACATCTCCTACGCTTATGATACTGGGGCAGCACATTTAGGCAATCCGAAAACTTATGGGTTACTTTCAAGGCTTCTCTGAAATTGATTAAAAGAAGTGTACACAGTAGATGGGCTTAGGAGTCCATCCACTGGTTAGTTTTATGGACAAAGATCGTCTTTCTAATCTGGTAATAGGTTGGTTTGCTCAAAAAACTACTCACAGCCCATCATCCTTTTGTGGTTTTCCTGACTCTATAGTACTATATCTTAATGAGGATCTAATTTGATTAATTGGTTCATTTAAGGCATTTTATCCCAACTTTGTTATTCGAAGGGTGTATTTGGTTTTAATAGGGGTAAATGAAGGGTCATCTATTTATTAATATAATTATGGGCAGGGATAAAAAATTTCCACTACTGAAAAAAGGCATATCAGGCTTTGGGGTCTATCAACAGGTTTTTAGTGTGGATGCAGGATGGAACCATCTAAATATGGAAGCACGATTGATGCGTAAAGGAGAATTTTGGGAGCATAACACAGGTGATTTTGAATATGGAATTATCTTGTTGAGTGGAAATTATAGCGTGAACTCTGACAAGGGCAGTTGGGAAACACACAATGGACGCAGCTCTGTTTTCAAGGGTATCGCACATACTTTATATCTACCACGCAATTCTAAATTTAAACTTACGGCTACCAGCGATGTGCTGGATATTGCTTATGGCTGGGTAGCCAGCGATATGGATTTCCCGGCTAGGTTCAAAACACCGGCAGAAGCGGCTATTGAGATTAGAGGCGGGGATAATTGTACACGGCAAATCAATAGTTTGATAGAGCCGGGTTTTCCTTGTCAGAAATTGGTGGCCGTGGAAGTGTATACTCCTTCAGGTAACTGGAGTTCTTTCCCTGCGCATAAGCATGACGAGCGAAAAGTGGATGCGGATGGAGAAGTGTTGGAAGCCTGTTTGGAAGAAGTATATTTTTATAAGATTGATAAACCAGAAGGCTACGCCATTCAACAGGTATATAAAAAAGAAGACAATCTGGATGAACTCATGAAAGCGAGGACTAATGATGCAGTGTTGGTACCCAAAGGTTATCACCCGGTGGTAGCAGAGCATGGGTATCATTGTTATTATTTGAACTTTCTGGCGGGTAGCGATCAATCATTGGCCAATACACCCGACCCAGAACATCTGTGGATTTTTGATTCATGGAAAGGAAAAGACCCAAGAGTGCCCTTGGTAACTGCTTCTATGAACGATCAAAAATATTAGGCACGGTTAAATCAGCTACTCAATGGATATTCTTACGATAGGGCGTTCTTCGATCGATCTGTATTCGCAAAATGTGGGTGCCGATTTTGTAGACATCAAGGGTTTCAGTGCATTTGTGGGTGGCTCGCCATTGAATATCGCAGTGGCCTTGCAGCGATTAGGGATGCAAACGGCTTTGTTGACAGCCTTGGGAAAAGATAAAGTGGGCGATTTTATTCTCCATTTCCTTGAAAAAGAAAAAGTAGATACCTCTTTGATACCACGGATACCCAGCGCTCGGACCAGTGCCGTTGTATTGGGTATTGAGCCGCCCGACCGTTTTCCCTTGGTATATTATAGGGAGAATGCGGCCGACAGCCATTTGACCATCGATCATGTGATTGCTGCAGATATTAGCCGCTTTCGTATGGTGGAGGTTTCTGGTACGGCACTTAACAGGGAGCCTTCATGCAGTGCCGTTTTTTTTGCTATGGAAATGGCGCTTGCGGCCAAAGTGCCTGTAGTGTTGGATATCGATTTCAGGGCTGATCAGTGGAATGACATCCGTTCCTTTGGATTGATGATAAGAGCCATTCTCCCTAAAGTCGATATTGCGATTGGTACGGAGGAAGAAGTTTTGGCAGCGGCATTGATGGATTCATCACAAGTATCCATCTCACATCAGCAGATATCTGCTCCCGAGGTGAAAGGGAATTTGGATGAAGCGATTCAGAAAATATTGGGCTCTGGGGTTAAAGTACTGATTGTAAAAAAGGGTTCGAAAGGAGTGACTATTTATAAAAATGGATTGCCACCAGAAGAGGTTCCTGGATTTCCTGTGGATGTGCTGAATGTATTGGGTGCAGGCGATGCTTTTGCGAGTGGGTTTATATATGGTCATTTGCAGGGATGGGACCTATACAAATCTTGCCGTATGGGAAATGCCTGCGGTGCATGGGTGGTACAAAAACCGGGCTGTGCCAATGACATGCCTAGTTTTAATGAAGTAATGGGCTTTATTGAATCAAGGGGTGGTTTTTAAAAATGGTATTATAAAGCCCTATCGAAATTGGATAGAATCATTTAAGCATTTGAACGAAATATTTATTGATGGAATATAAACCTTGATTGGATTTCGTTACCAGTTAATAAAAATAGAGAACCATAGAAATCGTATATCGCAAATCATAAATTATCTATTACTCATGCCTATCAGAACTAAACGATTGACAACAGCCCAGGCAACTATTCTTTTTTTGCAAAACCAATTCATTGAGCGTGATGGGAAGGAGCAGCGCTTTTTTGGTGGCTGTATTGGTATTTTAGGTCATGGCAATGTGGCTGGGATTGGGCAAGCCTTAACACAGTATCCCTCTTTCAAATATTATCAGAGCCGCAATGAGCAGGCGATGGTGCATACGGCCATCGGTTATGCAAAAACAAAAAATAGATTGGCCGCAATGGTATGCACTACTTCCATTGGTCCGGGGGCTACCAATATGATAACTGGTGCAGCAACGGCTACCATTAACCGAATTCCTGTCTTGCTGTTGCCCGGGGATATTTTCGCAAACAGACGCGTGGCACCCGTGTTGCAACAGTTGGAAAGCATCAGTACTCAGGATATTTCTGTGAACGATTGCTTTAAGCCGGTATCCAAATATTGGGACAGGATAAACCGGCCCGAACAAATTATTAGTGCCTTACCTGAAGCCATGCGGGTATTGACTTCTCCTGCTGAAACCGGTGCCGTTACACTTTGTATGCCACAAGATGTACAGGCCGAAGCTTATGATTTTCCCATAGGCTTTTTTGAAAAAAGAGTTTGGCATATACAGCGGACCCGACCCGACAAAAACGCTTTGCTAAAAGCCGTGGAGATGATCAGGAAAGCAAAAAACCCTTTGATCATTGCTGGTGGGGGTGTTATATATAGTGGTGCAACTGCGGAATTGAAAAAATTGGTGAATGCGACTGGCATTCCAGTTGCCGAAACCTTTGCAGGAAAGGGATCTCTTCGTTATGACGAACCGCAGAACCTGGGAGCTGCTGGTGTTACTGGAACACCCGGTGCTATCTCCATCGCGGCTTCGGCGGATTTGGTAATTGGCATGGGCACGAGGTACAGCGATTTCACCACAGTTTCCGAAGCAGCTTTTCAAAACCAATCGGTTCGTTTCATTAATATTAATGTTACCGAATTTGATGCCTTCAAGCATTCTGCACTGGCACTGGTTGGGGATGCAAAAGAAATACTCAAAGAACTGATTGTATTATTGAAAGGATATAAAGTGCGATCGGCTTATGCCCAATTGGTTACCAAACTCAATAAGCAATGGGATCGCAAAGTTTCTTCTATTTATAAAACAGGTAGAGGATTATTGGTAACACAGGCCGAAGTGATTGGAGCAGTGAACACGGCCAGTGCCGATAATGATATGGTAGTATGTGCAGCGGGTAGTATGCCGGGTGATCTACATAAACTTTGGAGAACGCGTAACCCCAAAGGATTCCATTTGGAATACGGCTACTCCTGCATGGGATATGAAGTTGCTGGTGGTTTGGGTGCAAAAATAGCGGACCCCTCTAGGGAAATATATGTAATGGTGGGAGATGCCAGTTATCTAATGATGAGTCAGGAAATTATTACATCGGTACAGGAAGGATATAAACTCACCATCGTGCTGATCAATAACCATGGCTATGCCAGTATTGGAGGTCTTTCCGAATCATTGGGTACAGAAGGCTTCGGTACCAAATATTTATACCGGAACAAAAAAACCGGACAATTGGATGGGGCTGTGTTACCCGTTGATTTAGCTGCAAATGCAGCGAGTATGGGTGCTACGGTGATAAAAGCAAAAGATATCAAAAGTTTTAGAATAGCTATCGAGGATGCGAAAAAAATAAAAAAGACTACCGTAATTTATATAGAAACTGATCGTGCTCATGGCGTGTCCGGTTACGCTTGGTGGGAAGTGCCCGTGGCCCAAGTTTCTGCCAGCAAAAAAGTGAAAGAGGCATTTGGTAAATTATCGAGGAATAAACAGAAACAGAAATATTATTGATTTCTTTGCGACCAGAAAAACACTCGAGACCGGCAAAAAAAATAAATCAAGAACATGTTACAGAACTATATAAATGGAAAATGGGAAAATAGTAACTCTACCTTAGGTATCGATGTGGTGAACCCTGCAACCCAGGAAGTGTTGGCCAAAGTGCCATATGGGGATGATACCAAAAAAGATATCAATATGGCGGTAGCTGCGGCTCAAGCTGCCTATCTGGAATGGAAGGCGGTGCCCGTACTCAAGCGGATACAACCGCTGTTTAAATTCAAGACTTTATTGGAAGAACATCGGGACGAAATCAGCAAGCTCATTACGATGGAATGCGGAAAAACCCTTGCCGAGTCAAATGGGGAAATACAGCGGGCCATCGAAAATGTGGAAGTGGCTTGCGGTACGCCCATGCTCATGCAAAGTGAATTTCTGGAAAACATCGCAACAGGGATCGATGAGTTTATGGTGCGCCAACCTTTGGGGGTTACTGCTTGCATTGCGCCTTTTAATTTCCCTGCCATGATCAGTTTTTGGTTTTTGCCTTATGCCATTGCCACTGGCAATAGCATGATCATAAAACCATCGGAAAAAGTGCCACTGACCATGGTGAAGATATTTGAATTGTTAGCCCAACTGGATTTGCCGAAAGGGGTGGTAAATATGGTTCATGGCGGTAAGGCGAGTGTGGATGCATTGCTGGATCACCCGCTGGTTAAATCGATCAGCATGGTGGGCAGTACGCCGGTAGCAAAATATATTTATGCTAGGGCTACAGCCAATGGCAAAAGAGTGCAGGCACAAGGTGGGGCAAAAAATCCAGTTGTGATATTGCCCGATGCGGATATTGATATGTCTTCACAAATCATTATTGATAGCGTATATGGTTGTGCCGGGCAGCGTTGTTTGGCTGCTTCAGTAGTCATTACCATTGACGACCATAGTAAAATAAAAGATGCTTTGTATGAATCTGCCAAAGCCAGAACAGTAGGTTATGGTTTGGATACTTCTGTGGAGATGGGACCGGTGATTAGCAAGGAAAGTAAAAATCGGATTGATGGGTTGATTGAAAAAGGGGTTACCGAAGGAGCGAAATTATTATTGGATGGAAGGAATAAAAATATCAGCGGTTATGAAAAAGGAAATTTCATCAAACCGACCATCCTCGAGAATCCCTCTCTAACAGGAGATGTGATCAAGACGGAAATTTTTGGCCCCGTTATGACTTTGCTGCATATGAAAACAGTGGATGAAGCGATTGCCTTCATCAATCAGGGCGTTTATGGAAATATGGCCTGCCTCTTTACCAGTAGCGGCAGCAGCGCCAGAAAATTCCGTAATGAAGCCATGGCTGGTAATATAGGTATCAATATTGGTGTGGCGGCGCCAATGGCCCAATTTCCATTTAGCGGTTGGAAAGAAAGTTTTTTTGGCGATCTTCACGGTCAGGGTAAGCATGCCATTGAATTTTTTACCCAAACCAAAGTGGTCGTTGAACGTTGGCCAAAAGAGTGGACAAGAAAATTTTAGAAAGGAATTTAATTTCGATATCAATGAACGGAACAAAAATTAAAATAGCGAATGCGCCCTGTAGTTGGGGCGTTTTGGAATTTAATCTGCAAGGAGAAGCGGCAGGGTATGAACAAGTGCTGAACGAGATTAAGGAAACGGGTTATACTGGTACAGAGTTGGGCGATTGGGGTTTTATGCCAACCGATCCCATGAAATTGAAAGCAGAACTGGAGCGCCGCAAACTGGATTTATTGGGCGCTTTTGTTCCTGTTGCGCTTTTAAAAGAAGAGGCTTTGGCGGAAGGAATCGGGCGAGCATTGAAAACAGCCGGTCTGATGCATGATGCGGGATATCCCCATGCGTTTATCGTGCTGGCAGATGATAACGGTACAGTGGAATCCCGCACAAAAAATGCGGGAAGGGTTTCTGCTTCTTTATTGCTTTCTGAAACAGGTTATCAGGTCATTGCAAAAAATGCGGAGCAATTGGCTGCCGCGGTAAAAGAAAAATATGGCATGCGCACCGTGTTCCATCATCACGGCGCAGGCTATGTGGAAATTCCTACAGAAATAGAATCACTGCTACAATATACGAACCCTGAATTGCTGGGGCTTTGTTTTGATACAGGCCATTACCGTTTGGGAGGTGGCTCCGACCCATTGAGTGCAATCAAAAAATATTATGACCGTATTTGGCATGTGCATTTCAAGGATTTTAGTCCACAGGTGGCATCGAAAGCCGCCGAAAATCATTGGGATTATTTCGAATCTGTACAGAATGGCATTTTCTGCGAATTGGGAAAAGGAGATGTTGATTTTAAGAGCATCAAAGAATATCTGGAAAGTAAAAACTATGATGGATGGGTGGTTGTCGAACAAGATGTGCTTCCGGGTATGGGGGCTCCCAAGAAATGTGCCCAGCTTAATCGTGATTTTTTGAAAAGTATTGGATTATAAACGTCATTTTATTAAAGAAAAAATAGGTAACCGTTAATTTAACCAGATGAAAAAAATAAATATTGCCATCGTTGGAATTGGTCGTATCGGGAAAATTCACTTGAACAATATGCTCCGTTATTTCCCCGAGGCCAATGTGCTGGCAGTAGCGGACCTAAATTATCCGATAGCGGATTTTAAAAAAGAATTTCCAAACCTATCTTTTTCATCAGACCCAGCGGAATTGTTTGCCAATAAGCAAGTGGATGCCGTGGTGATTTGCACGCCAACCAGTTCGCATGCGGCTATGATCGAAATGGCCATCCAATCGGGCAAGCATTTGTTTTGCGAAAAGCCGGTTGATCTTTCTTTACAAAGGACAAAGGTCTTGGTTGAAAAAGCAGAAGCGGCGGGCATCAAAATGATGTTGGGTTTCAATAGGCGCTTCGATCCCGATTTTTTGACGGCATACAAAAACATCCGTTCAGGTCGTATCGGCGATGTGCAGGTGGTAAAAATCACCAGCCGTGATCCGGGTCTTCCCCCATTGGAATATATCAAAAATTCAGGTGGTCTGTTTATGGATATGGCTATCCACGATTTCGATATGGCTCGCTATCTGATGGGGAAAGAAGTTAAAGAGGTATATGCAAAAGGTTTGGTGCTTGTTGACCCAAAAGTAAAAGAGGCGGGTGATATTGATACAGCGTTGACTAATTTGTTATTTGAAGATGGTAGCTATGCGGTGATTGATAATAGCCGAAAGGCCGTGTATGGATACGATCAAAGGGTGGAGGTTTTTGGAAGTAAGGGAATGATACAGGTTGAAAATAATTTGCACAATCGTAATGTGGTATTTGATTCGGAAGGCATTCACCAATCATTGCCGCTCGATTTTTTTATGGACCGCTATGCCGCATCCTATCTGAATGAAATGCGTTATTTTGTCGACTCATTGGTCAATCAGGCACCCTTACCTGTAGGTGGTTTGGATGGTTTAAAAGCTACGTTGATAGCAGTAGCAGCCAAAAAATCTGTTGAGGAGGGTAGACCAGTTTTGATCAGTGAGATATCTTAGTCGTATAGAAAAGCATTTCTATTAATAGCATTATGCCAAAAAATACTTCCATAAAAGATATTGCTGCAAAGGCTGGCGTTTCGCTCACGACCGTTTCCATTGTGTTGAATGGTCGTTCCAAGGAAATGAAGATCAGTGAGGCGATGACGGAAAAAGTGCTAAAGCTGGCTGATAAGATGCAATATCGCCCAAACCAGTTTGCAAAAGGCTTGCGGACAGGCAGAACAAATACCATCGGTCTGATTGTAGATGATATCTCCAACTATTTTTTTGGGTGTCTAGCTAAAATTGTAGAAGAAGAAGCGGATAAGATAGGCTATACCGTGATGTTTTGTAGTAGCGAGAACAATGACGGAAAATCGAGACAGATTTTGAATATGCTGATGGATAAGCATATGGATGGCTATATCATTGCACCCACCAAGGCCATGTTGCCCGAACTGGAAAAATTGATTCGGCAGGAAAAACCCGCCGTTCTGATTGACCGTCACTATATGGAATTGGATTCGAGCTATGTGACTATTGACAATATTAAAGGGAGCTTGGACGCGGTAAATTATCTAGCCTCCAAAGGAAATACCCGGATTGCGTTGGTGACCAACGAAACCGACCAGTTGCAAATGCAGCAGCGTTTGGAAGGTTATGTGCTCGGTCTCAAAAAAAATCATCTTCCCATCGTACAATCTTTCATAAAAAAATGTGCGTTTGGACTTAGTGATGTGCAGTTGGTTAAAGAAATAAAACAATTTATGCTCAGCGTGGAAGGGAAAATCGATGCGGTTTTCTTCACTTCGAATAATCTAGGGGTAGCAGGACTGGAAGCGCTCTACAGCCTTGGGAAAAAAATACCTGAAGATCTTTCTGTAATCTGTTTTGACGATAATTATCTTTTTCGGTTAGGGGCACCTGGAATTACGGTGGTATCACAGCCCATCAAATCCATTGCTAAAAAGGCGGTGGAAATATTGATGTCGCAGATAAACCAAAAACAGTTCAAAAAAGAGCACGTGGTATTGCGGACCAATATGATAGAAAGAGGTTCTGTGAAAGAACAAGTTTAAATAGCAATATCTTGAGGGCTAAGTTATACCTGCGTTTTTAAAACCTTCAAAACTCTGCCGGATGCTCAGCCAACTTTATCTTGATGTTATTTTTTTAATCTTCCTTTCTTTTCCCGGCTTTCTCGACTATTTTCATAGGGTAATATATCAGGCTCAAAGATTTTTTTTGCTGGTATTACTTATTAATGCTACTTTAACGTTTTAGTTTAACGTTAAAGTAAAATAGATTGTTTGCCATTTAAATGACATCTGATGATTCTTTCGCCGTCGGTTCTCTATAAGCATTGCTATGGCAAGTATGCCATTGCCGCGGTGAATGTGTTTACTATGGAGCAGGTGCTTGGCCTGTTTGCTGCGGCCGACAAATCGGGAGCCCCAGTTATTGTACAGATCACACCAGTGGCAAGAAATTATGCAACTCCTTCTATGTTGATGGCCATGATCATTGCGGCCGCTGAAATTTACCCCCATGTTGTTTATTCCATCCATCTTGATCATGGAAATGAATCGCATGCCTTTGATGCGATAGAGAACGGATATCAATCCGTCATGATCGATGCCTCTCATGATAGCTTTGAACAAAATATAGCACGCACCAAATCGGTGGTAGATAAAGCACATGCCCGAAATATTGTAGTGGAAGCAGAGCTTGGCGTATTAAGTGGCGTAGAAGATGATTTGAATGTGGGTGAAGAAGCGGCACTTTATACCAACCCGCTGCAAGCAAAGGAATTCGTGGACCGCACACAATGTGATAGTCTAGCCGTAGCAGTAGGAACCAGCCACGGTGCTTATAAATTCAGCGGCGGTCAAGGGCTGCAGTTTCATATACTAAAGAAGATACAGGAGCAGTTGCCTGCTTACCCATTGGTATTGCATGGTAGTTCCTGCGTTGATAAAAATGAAATCGCTTTGATCAACCAATACGGTGGGAAATTAAAAGAGGATGCATCCGGTGTTCCAGACGATCAATTGCGTCAGGCCATTGCATATGGGATTTGTAAAGTGAATATTGCAACTGATCTGAGGTTGTTATGGGCCAGAACGCATCGAGCATTTTTTGCAACAACACCCGAACTGTTCGATCCAATTGTGCCCGGAAAAAAATATATGCAAGCTTATCAGGATTTTATGTGCAGAAGGTTTGATGTATTGGGAGCATCTGATAAAGCTGCTGATTTCTTAAAATAAAATACCAACTAACTGGATAAACGTAGATAGCTTTTCTTCTGTTTCGACTGCTGTTTATGAATATCTATATTTCTTTTTCGATTGGCAATCGGAAAAAGCGAACCTGATCTTATGATAGAATTGAATGTTGGTTATAGCATAGTTACATGAATGATGTAATTGTGTATTATGGCTCATTTATTTTAGAAATAAATTTTCATGAGGTCAATTTTTATCACATTACTCATCATTGTTTTCTTTGGGTCCTGTAATCAGGCTCCCAAGAAAAGATTTACGGAAATCCTTCCTGAATGGTCGCATATCGATTTTAGGAATGATGTAAAAGAAGATGAGTTTTATAATATCCTTACCTATGAATATTTATATAATGGGGGTGGGGTAGCGGTTGGCGATCTGAATGGGGATGGCTTGCCAGATCTGATGTTCACGGGTAATATGGTGCCCAATAAGCTCTACCTTAATAAGGGTAATTTTCAATTTCAGGATATAACGGATAAGGCAGGAGTGGCTGGCCGTTCCAAATGGAAGACCGGAGTGGTGATGGCGGATGTGAATGGGGATGGGCTATTGGATATTTATGTTTGCTACTCAGGACCAGGCTCCGATGCAGATAGGAGAAATGAACTGTATATCAATCAGGGTTTGAAAGATGGCCTACCTGTTTTTAAAGAGTCTGCTCAAGAATATGGTTTGGGTGCCCCCGGCACTTATACCACTACCGTTGTTTTTTTCGATATGGATAATGATGGAGACCTGGATATGCTGATGGTGAACCATGCAGACATGTTCTACAATCCTTATTTTAAAACGGATAAACTGCGGTCGACCAGAAACCCAAAATTTGGCAACCGTTTATATCGAAACGACAATGGTCATTTTACAGATATTAGTGAGCAAGCACATATTGATGGTAGTGGTTTGAATTTTGGACTCAGTGCATCCATCAGTGATGTGAATAATGATGGGTGGGCGGATATCTATGTAACGAACGATTATGATGAAAGGGATTTTCTATACCTGAATAATCATGATGGCACGTTCCGTGAGGTGCTATCTACTTCTGCAAGTCATATCTCTGAGTTTGCTATGGGCAGTGATATTGCGGATTATAACAATGATGGTTTGCCCGATATAATGGTGCTGGATATGCTTCCCGAAAATAACCACCGTCAAAAATTGCTGAAAGGTGCTGATGGGTATGATAAGTATATGATGCGTGCAAAGGCTGGGTTCCATCTACAGCAGATGCGCAACACTTTGCAATTGAACAATGGTAACGATAGCAGTGGTGCACCCATCTTTAGCGAAGTAGGCCAATTCGCTAGCGTGTCTGCAACAGACTGGAGCTGGTCGCCCTTGTTCGCGGATTTTGATAATGATGGCTGGAAAGACCTTTTTATTTCAGACGGTATTTTCAGGGATATCACCAACTTGGATTTTGTAAAATACACATCAGGTTATTCTGCTCAATATATCCAGCCCGATCAGGATAAAACACAGATGTGGGAGCTCGTTCAAAAAATGCCTTCTACCAAGTTGAGCAATTACCTCTACAAAAACAATCATGAGTTGGGCTTTACCAATGTCACCGAAGATTGGGGTCTTACCAAAAAATCAGTGAACAACGGAGCCGCCTATGCGGATTTAAATAATGATGGCAATCTGGATCTGATTATCAATAATCTCAATGACAAAGCAACTGTTTATAAAAATGCCGCACCCCAAGGAACAAGTGCCCATTATATCAAAATACGGTTAAAGGGAAAAGGGAAAAATACATTTGGTATCGGTGCAAAAGTGTTTGTGCGAACCGCTCATGGAAAACAGATGCAGGAAGAATATACTTCCCGTGGTTTTCAATCTTCGGTGGATCCCATCATGCATATTGGGTTGGGCGCTGATAGCATCATCCAATCCATCAAAGTAAAATGGGTAGGAGGAAAAGAATCAAAACTGCAAAATATTAAAGCAGATACTTTACTAATCATAGATGAAAACGGTTCTTCCGAATCTATTGATAGTACAAAGAGCTCAAAAGTGCCACCACTTTTCAAAGATATTACCGATAATATAGGTTTTAGCTTTGCTGACCAGCAATCCACTTTTGTGGATTTTAAAATTTCTCCCTTACTTCCGTATCAACTTTCAAAAATCGGGCCTTGCATTGCAAAAGGCGATGTGAACGGAGATGGGTTGGAAGATTTGTTTGTTGGCGGCACTTCTGGCAAAGAACGTTTTTTATATCTGCAGAATAAGGAAGGGAAGTTTGTGTTGGCTGCTAATCAACCTTGGAACAATAATAAAACACCCGCCATTGCCGATGCACTTTTTTTCGATGCCGATGGTGACGGTGACCTAGATCTCTATTTGGTTAGTGGTGGTGCAGATTTTCCATTGAATGATAAAAACTATCAAGATCTTTTTTTTGAGAACGATGGTCATGGCAATTTCAAAGAACTACCCGATGCCTTGCCAACTGAAAACCAAAGCGGCACTATTGTTAGAGCTGCGGACATCAATAAGGATGGTTTGCCAGATTTATTTATTGGGTCTGGTTATAAGCCCGGTTTTTTCCCTGAGTCATCGGGCTCTTTTATCCTGTTGAATAAAAGTGTACCGGGTAAAATCAAATTCGAAAAAGATCGCACCCAAACAGACAGTTGTTTTACAAGACCCGGCATGGTTACCGATGCCTTGTGGTTGGACATCAATAAAGATGGGCAGAAAGATTTGATTCTGGTAGGGCAGTTCATGCCCATTACCGTTCTGGAGAACCATCATGGCAAATTGGTAAATGCCACAGAGGCTTATGGTCTTTCGGGCACCAGTGGTTGGTGGTGCAGGTTGGCTGCTGATGATTTTGACAATGATGGGGATACTGATATTGTGGTTGGCAATCTTGGTCTGAACACACAGTTCAATGCATCCGCAAAAGAACCATTCACTGTTACTTATTCAGATTTTTTTAATAATGGAATCATCGAACCGATTATCTGTTATTACAATCAGGGTATCAGTTATCCTTATTTATCCAGGGATGAAATGGTTGCAGAGATGCCTGTCCTACAAAAAAAATTCCTTCACTATGCCGATTATGCAGATGCTACATTGAATGATGTTTTTACACATGAACAGCTTCAGCAGGCAAAAACAGTGGACATAAAAAACCTCCAGTCGGTTTTCCTAAAAAACGAGGGGAATAAAAAATTTACGATTACTACATTGCCGGCTTCTGCACAGCTAAGTGCCATCAATGGTATTATGAGTATGGATGTGGACCATGATGGTAATAAGGACATTGTGCTGGCAGGAAATTTTTATCCATTCAGGGTTCAAATGGGTCCATCCGATGCGGGCATTGGCCTGGTATTGAAAGGGGATGGCAAAGGGAATTTTCAAGCCATGCCATACTCAGAAAGTGGATTGTTGATCAAGGGTGATGTACGCAATTTAATTGGATTGAGAACAGCCAAAGGAATGCTTTTGGTAGCAGCAAAAAATAATGGGCTCTTGCAAATGGTGGAGCTAATAAATAAATAATCAGATCAAACTAGGTTTTATGTCAACATATTCATCTTCTACTGATAGTGCTGTGCTTTTTGCCGCTATTGCACAAAACGATGAAACGGCCTTTGAAGCTTTGTTCAGAAAATATAGAAGCAATGTGTATGCCGTTGCGTTTAAATGGGTAAAATCGGTTTATCTTTCGGAAGAGATTACGCAGGATGTTTTTATCAGTATCTGGGTAAGCCGTGCTCGACTGAATATGGTGAAGGACCCTCAAGCTTATTTATATGCCTCCGTCTTTAATAAAGTAAGTAGGTGTATGAAAAAGGAATCGAATAAGGCACGCATCATGCAGGCCTATCAGCAACAAACAAAAGAATACAGTAATGAAACGGATGAATCCATCTGTGCCAATGATACCAATAAAGTCATCAACCATGCCATCGATCAATTGCCGGCCCACAAAAAGCGTATTTTCAAATTGAGCCGCCAACATGGGCAAGGCTATGATGCCATCGGGCAGTTGCTCCAGCTTTCCCCACATACAGTAAAAAGCCATCTTACTAAAGCAGTCAAATCGGTAAGGCATTATGTGCAAGGGCACTCTTTGCTTCTTGCCTCCCTGTTACTCCTATTGTTTTAATGGGCGCAGACCTGTATCATTGCAATATCAATGCAGGATTGTGTCTGAAATACAAGAAGGGCCTATAGGATAATTCTTTGTATAATAGTTAGATAAAGACCTAAAAAAAATCTTCTACATCATCATCCATTTCCTTCTTGCCTGACTCTTTATTCGTAAGCTAAGCGTGGATTTGTTATCACCCTGTTTATGAGTAAACCCAGACTGAAGTATTTATTATTGAGATATGCGTCAAACGAAGCCTCCAAACAGGAGGTAGAGGAAATGCTTTTATTGATAAAATCTTCAGAAGGAACCGATGAGCTGAGAAAATTTGTTGCGAATATGATGTCAGACCCCGAAAAAGTTTTGCCAGTCAGCGATAGCGAATGGGAAAAGCTATGGGAAACCATCAAATCATCGGAAAGGCCATATCGTCAGTCATTTTATTCAAGATCTTGGTTGAAGTATGCTGCTTCAGTTGTTTTATTATTAGGTTGTGCTGCCACTTTTTTGATATTTAAAAACAGGAACACGCCCATTACTAAAACCCCACTGGCCCATTCCGGCAATCATATGATGGATATAAAGCCAGGGGGCGATAGAGCTATTTTGACTTTTGCCAGTGGCAAATTGATAAAGCTGGATACATTACCAGTAGGGGCGGTGATTCAGGAGCAAAATTGCAGGATCAAAAAAATATCGACATATACCTTGGTATATTCAATGATGGGTTTGGAAGATAAATCATGGTATAATAATAAAATTTCAACACCAGCAGGAGGGCAATATGAAATTATTTTGCCCGATCATAGTAAAGTGCGGTTGAACGCTTCCTCTTCTTTGGAATTTCCTACCTCTTTTTCAGGTAAGGAAAGAACCGTGACCTTGGTAGGCGAAGCTTATTTTGAGGTGGCGCATGCATACGTCAAGCAATCAGGGAAAAAAATGCCTTTCATCGTACATGCTGGGGATTTGAATGTGGAAGTGATGGGTACACATTTTAATATCAAGGCTTATGCTGATGAGCCAGAAACAAAAACTACTTTGCTGGAAGGTAAAGTGAAAATTAGCAGGAAGGGGATAAGCAAAATATTGATGCCCGGACAGCAGGCTATCACTGACCATAAAGCAAGTCCCATCTTGGTGAAATCATTTGACGATCAAGAACCTGTTGCTTGGAAGGATGGACTTTTTAGGTTCCGCGAAACAAACATCGAAGAGATTATGAAGGAGGTGCAAAGATGGTATAATGTGAGTGTGGAATACAAAACCAGGACCGAAGGGCTCGATTTTACGGGCATGGTAGCCAGGACCAAAAATGTATCGGCATTATTGCAAACATTGGAGCTTACCGGTTCGGTGCATTTTCAGGTAGTGCAAGATGACCGCAAGGGTAGTGCAGGAAAAATTTTGGTGCTTCCTTAAAATAAAAAAAACCGATGATTTTTGAAAACAAAAACTGTTTAATAATGGAGAAATAAAATTGTAAAAAAACCGGAAGCATGGAGCTGCTCCCGGTGAAAGCCTGATTAACAAAACAGGATTAACAAGGATTGTCACACTGTAATTGTAAACCAAACACTACAAAAGTATGAAGCTGCTTGTACACGGCAATGCAATGTTTGCAAATAGGACATTGCGAGCCAAAACACTGCTATTTATGAAAATGACTGCCTTTTTTTTATTGGTCGCTGCAATGAATGTTTCAGCGACAGGAGTCTCGCAAAAAGTTACGATTTCCAAAAAGAATGCTTCTTTGGAAGAAGTATTTGAGATGGTACAAAAACAAAGCGGGTACAGTTTTGTTTTTAATAGCCATTTGCTTGAAAAGGCTAATAAAGTAAACCTCAATTTAAAAGATGCCAGCCTGGAAAATGTGCTGTCTATCTGTTTTAATGGTCAACCCATGACCTATGTTATCCACGAAAAAACAATCGTGGTAAAGGAAAAAGAAATGGTTGGGGAGAAAAAGATAGAATCACTTGAAGTAAGTGCAGTGCAGCCGCCCCAACGCGTCAGCGGTACCGTAATGGATGAAAATAATAAACCGGTTGAAGGAGCTGCGGTCACCATCAAAAAATTGCGTATCGGTACTTCCACCAATAAACAAGGTAAGTTTGAATTGAACGTGCCAGAAGGAACCTACGAACTGGAGATAACTTCAGTGGGTTACAAACCAGTACAAAGAACTATTACTGTTGGCAGTGAAGGGCTGTCTGATATCGCTATCAGCATGCAGGTGTCCAGTACGGGTCTTGCCGATGTAGTGGTGGTAGGTTATGGTACACAAAGAAAAAGGGATGTGACCGGATCTATTAGCAGTGTACGGGGCGATGATATCAAGAACCTGCCCGTGAGCAATGCCGCTGAAGCGTTGCAAGGCCGTGCAGCGGGTGTGGATATTGTAAGGAACGACGGAAGCCCCGGTAGTGTGCCAGCTATCAGGATAAGGGGAACAGGTACCATCAATAATGCAGACCCACTGATTGTGATCGATGGTATTCCATCTGGTGGTTTGAATGATGTGAACTCAAATGATATTGCTTCCATAGAAATTTTGAAGGATGCTTCCGCTTCCGCTATCTACGGGTCTCGTGCTGCCAATGGCGTGGTGCTGATCACCACCAAAAAAGGCAGCTATGGAGGTGCTATTAAAACGAATGTGAACCTATATACCGGTTCCGAAAAACCAATCAAGTTTATTGATATGCTTTCTGCACCAGACTTGGTGAAACTGAAAAGTGAAGCATATGCCAATGACGGTCTTACAGTGCCTACCATTTGGGGCGACCCTTATTATTCAGTGCAAAGAACCGACTGGCAAAAAGCCCTGATGACTTCTGGTAATACCAAGAATGCCGATGTGGCTATACGTGGGGGTAATGCCAGTTCCAATTATAGCCTTTCTGGCAACTATTTTAATAGTAACGGGATGATCCCCAATTCCTTTTTCAATAGGTATAGCTTTAGGATCAATTCGGAACATAAGATCGGTAGCCGCTTAAGATTGGGTGAGAACGTGCTTTATTCAAACACCAATATCAATGCACCCGATACCAAGTCCTCCCAAACGGGTTTGGTTTGGACCGCTATCCGCTTCAACCCTGCCATACCCATAAAGAACCCTGATGGTACTTGGGGCAGCTCACAGGCCGATAACCAACTGGGCGATATCAACAACCCGGTAGCTACTGCCAGTGAAACAGATGCTTATAACAAAACAGATCGGATTCTGGCCAATGCCTATGCCGAACTGGATATCGTAAAAGGATTGAAGTTGAGAGCAAACTATGGGTACGATCATTCGAGCAACGACACCTACAATTTTAATATTGCCATGCCCGGACAAACCCGTGGTCCTTCCATCTCTTCCCTAAATAGGGGCTTTGGTAAGTCACACACTTTTCTGGAAGAGTATTTCCTGACCTATAGCAATGTGTTCAAGGAAGTGCATAGCCTTACATTGACTGGTGGCTATTCGGCACAGGTTTCTGATGGTAGTTTTTTTGGCGCAGGCAGAAGCGGTTATGCTGATACTGGGTACGACCAACGTGTGCTGAATGTGGGCAACCAATCTTCTTCCAGTAATAATGGTGGCAATGCTAATGGATCTGGTCTACAGTCTTATTTTGTTCGGGCCAATTATGCTTTTGAAAACAAATATTTACTTACGGCTACCTTCCGTTCGGATGGGTCCAGCAAATTTGCTCCCGGCAAACGTTGGGGGTATTTCCCCGCTTTTTCTGCGGGCTGGAGAATATCTGATGAAAAATTCTTCAAGGACAATGTGAAGGCTATCAATACTCTGAAACTCACTGGCGGATGGGGCCAATTGGGTAACCAGAACGTGGGCGATTTTCAATACCTGAGCACACTTACTACTGCTGGTGGTGGCAATGGATATAACCTGGGGTCACCTACCACCAATTACAATGCTGCCTATATAAACAGTCTGGCTAATCCCAATATTACTTGGGAAAGAGCCGTGATGACCAATATCAGCTTAGAGGTTGCAACCCTGGAGAACCATTTGAGCGCGGTGTTCACCTATTTCAACAAGAACACTTCTGATATGTTGATCCCTTACCAGTTGGTTGAAACTTTTGGCGCACAGGTTGTGTTGCCAGATGATGGGGGGTATGTAACTCTGCCTGACTATAACCTGGGCAAACTCAATAACCACGGTGTGGAGATTGAATTAAATTATCAAAACACCGCTGGAAAGCTGAGCTATTCCTTTGGTGCGACCGGTGCTTTCCAAAATAATAAGATCACCAAACTTTATGGTAGTTCTGCATATATCGGCTTCCCCACTTATGGCAGGGAGAATGTGGATATATCACGTACCTATGAGGGTCAGTCCATCTCCTCCTTTTACGGGTATAAAGCCAATGGTCTTTATCAGACCCAATCCGAGATCGATAATGACCCCAATATTGCCAATGACCCCAATAAGGCGAATATCAAACCCGGCGATGTGAAATTTGTGGACGTAAGTGGTGGCTCAGGAGGTAAGCCCGATGGCATGATCACTGATAAGGATCGTGTGAACCTTGGTAACCCCAATCCCAAATTTGTTTTTGGCTTACATGGAATGTTGAACTATAACCATTTTGATCTCAGTTTCAATTTTGCAGGCGCCACTGGTTTCCAGTTGTATGATGCGGATAGGCTGGCGGGTCTGGATGCTACCCAAGTGTACAATTGGTACAATGAACAGTTGGGCAGGTGGCACGGACAGGGCACTAGCAACAGCATCCCACGCTTGAGTATCGCTAACCTGAACAGCAATTATCGTTCTTCAAGCCTGTGGGTACAGAATGGTTCCTATGTTTCCTTGAAGAACCTTTCCATCGGCTATACGGTACCCAGGATTAAATTCAGAGATGTGCTGCTCCCAGAAGTAAGGATCTATCTGAGTGGTTATAATCTTTTCACCATTACTGGTTATAAAGGCTATACCCCAGAGCTGGGCTATAATAACAGCAACCTTCAAAGAGGGGTCGACCTGGCGCAATACCCTCAGTCACGTAACCTAACTGTTGGAGCAACCATCAATTTCTAGTGCTAAAAAAAGTAGATATGAAAAAGAAAACATTTAAATATATTTCGTTTTTTTCACTGCCGCTTGTGGCGATAAGCATACTGTACGGTTGCGTTAAACAACCTTTGAACCAGAACCCCACCGGCCAATACACTTCGTCGAACTACTGGCGCAACCAGAACGATGTGGTTACTGGCGTAATGGGTATTTATAGTTTATTAATGGTAGAGGATTGGATCGGTCACAATATCTATTCGCTCGATGACCAGTCTGACGATATCTCCGTGGATGGTGACCACCCGGATATGAAAGTGGTGGAAAGGCTGAATGCGGACCCTACCCAATTGGTCATCTATACCGCTTGGCCATTTGCCTATGAGCAAATTGCCCGCGCCAACAATGCCTTGATCTATATCCCTAAAGTGCCAACGATGGATGAAGCGATACGTAGCCGATCCATGGGCGAAGCTTATTTTTTGAGAGCTTATGCCTATTTTATACTTGGCAATCTTTTTGGGGAAGTACCTGTGGTCAGGGAAGCCAATGTGTTGAATGGTAATTACAATGTGCCCAAATCCAGTGTGGATAGTGTTCGTGCATTGGTGGAATCTGATTTATTGCAGGCTGCCAACCTTTTGCCAGAAACCTATGGCCCTGCTGATAGGGGTAGGGTAAGTAAAGGGGCTGCTTGGGGCATGCTTTGCAAATTGTACATGATTGAGGACCGCTTTCAGGACGCTATTACCTATGGCTCCAAAGTGGTGAACGATCCCAATTATGCATTGGCTCCCAACTATACCATGAACTTTACATCGGGCCAGCAAGAAAATAATACAGAGATTTTATTTGCTGTATGGAATGGTAATGGTGAGCTCAACCTCCCAAGTTCACCTATCAGTATCTATTTTTCTCCAAGGCCTTGGCAGGGCTGGGGCTTCCATCACCCCACCGAGGATTTTGCTGAATCGTTTGAACCCAATGATACGGTTCGCAAGAAGGCAACATTGATTTCTGTTGGTGACTCTGTGCCTTATCAAACCAACCTGGCTACGGTTTCTGCATCAGATGCTACCAATCCCGCTTTTGCAGGTATGGCTGGTATGCAAACGGGTAGGTTGTTGCCTTCTATGAGCACCACGGGTTATTATATACACAAATACACAGCCTATTTAGCTAATGGCGATGGTGGTTTGGACTTCAACTTAAAGCAGCCATTGCTTCGGAGCGCTGATATATACTTATTGGTGGCTGAAGCTAAGATCAGATTGAATGGGGCAGGTGCTGGCGACGCCGAGATCAATGCGGTTCGCCAACGCGCAGGCCTGGCCTCCATCACAGGTGCCAATATCAATCAATTGATACATGAGCGCCGCGTGGAACTGGGTGGTGAGAATATCCGTTGGCAAGACTTGCTTAGATGGGACAAGGACAAAGTGATAAACTTGGATACCATTGTTGGTAAGCCCAAAGCAGCTTCCCCTTTGCCACCATACAATGGAACGGTGATCATCCCTGCTCGGACTTTTACCAGGCCTAAAAACTATTACCTGCCCATACCCCAACAGATCATAGATGAAAGTAAAGGGGTGATTGTGCAAAACCCAAATTATTAAACTAAGAGACAATTTAATTTTCTTATCGTTTTGATTTTTTGATGGTTACTATAAGCAAGAAACCTGTAAAGTGTAAAATCTTTATAGGTTTCTGTTTTTATCGCCTCACTGGCTCAGGTATGCGGTCAAGCTATGTGCGGATGGGTATCTTTGTCCCAGCGGGGTCTGGCGCAGCCGACCCCGCGCAAATAACCCTGAACTGGAATTTGTTTGATTGATTGGAACGTTATGACCGTTTTTTATTGGGTGGATATCCGATCATTGATCAACATCCTTGCGCTCCCTTCATCGGTAGTGCTGGTTTCCGCTGACCTCACAGGTCTTCAACAGCCTAACAAAAATCATGAGCGTTTTTACAGACCTGTGAGGTCTTGGGTTGCGTTCACCTCCGTGTTCCTCTGTGGTGAGAAATTTATTGAACCACATAAGGCAGGAAGGCATATAAGAAAGCCATTTGTAATCAGTAGAGTTTTTTTTAACCACGGAGGTAAAGGGGGTAGGGCACAGAGGGTTATTTATTTTTATTGAATCCTCCTTTACGTCCCGTTGCTGCGAACTTTTCCAAAGTTCGCAGCAAAGGGATAAAATTTATCAGATAGTCGCAACTTTGGAAAAGTTATGGGCACAGGTCTTCCACTGCATGATTAAAATCGAGAAAGCTTTTACAGACCTGTGAGGTCTTTTGTGTTCTCCCTTTCCAAAGTTTTTAACATTGGGAAAGGTCGAGACTAGAAATCCTCAGCTATTAGTAATGTGCAAATTTCTCACACAATCTTATCTAGCCCCAATACTGTTTTATTTTTTTCTTGAGAAAGCTTACGCTGCGTTCCAATTGCTCCATGCCATCCACGCCATCTTCGATGCTGATCCAATTTTCGAAGCCCACTCTTTTGAGTTCGGTAAAAATGGCATCATAATCATTCAACCCCTTTCCGATTTCACCATGACTAAGTCGTTTGGCATAGCCTGTTGCGCCACCTTCCTCTTTACGAAGGTCTTCAATAGTGCCTTCTTTCAAATAGCGATCGCTGGCATGCATGGTCACCACTCGGGAGGAAACCCGTTTTAATAATTCAATTGGGTCTTCGCCTGCGAGATAGGTATTACTTGGGTCATAGTTCACGCCAAAATTGGGATGATGGATGCTGTCCACCAATTTACAGAACACATCCATTTTTTGTGCGAACTCAGGGTATTCCCAAAAATCATCCTTGTAATGGTTTTCGATGATCAGCGTGATGTTCTTTTCTTGCGCATAGGGAAGACATTCATAAATACTATCTGCTGCTAGTTTTACTCCTTCTTCAATGCTAAGCTCGGGCCTACGTTGTCCCGATAGAACACGGCAATATGATCCGCCAAGTATGTAGGTCATATCAATCCATCGCTTCTGTTTTTCTATCTCTTTTGCACGAAAGGATTTGTCGGGATGAGTGAAATCGGGTGAGCAGCACATCATGGGTATGGTTTTGCCATAACCTTCCACTTGTTTGCGGAACTCGGACCAATTGCGTTCATCGTCCATCTCCAAAAAACCGGCATACCATTCCAGTCCTTCAATATCCAGTTTAACGGCAAGGTCTATCCATTCTTTTACGGTCATCGTCCCATCTTTGCAAAGCGCTTGCATAAAGGCTTTGGGAAATGCGGCTAATTTGGGCATTCGTATTTATTTTTTTGTGTTGATAGTAGTGGAATCTTTGGGTGGGTTGCGGCCTATGAAAGGGTGTTGCTCCAAGTCAACGACCTGTCCGCTGATAGGGCCACTTTCATCCGCCAACCAATAGACAGCGGCTGCTGCAATTTCCTTTGGCCATAAGATACGGCCTGCAGGTGCATACACGGCGGGCAAATCTTTGTACCAATCTTCTGCCAGCCCATGTTGTTTTTTTCTTTCCCTTTCTGTTTCGGTGAGCACCCATCCTGGGTTGATCTGGTTGACCCTTACCCCGTTTTCACGGTGAAGGGTATCGCCAAGATTGCGTGTCATGGTCATCAATGCCCCTTTGGAAACACTGTAAGCAAAAAGGTTTGGCTCTCCGCTATAGGCATTTACAGAACCGATATTCAGAACCGACCCATGTGTTTCTGTTAGATAGGGTAGGGCAGCCTTGATCAATAAAAAAGGTGCGATGGCATTCACTTCCAGTATTCGTTGCAGGAATGCTTTGTCCGTGGTTTGTATATTGGAAGATGCAACAATGGCTGCATTGTTTACAATCGCATCCAGTTTACCAAAAGTATTGATGGCTAATTGCACAAGTCTTTCTGGCGCCCCATCCGCACTTAGGTTTTCAATATGGAGAACAGCATTTTCACTACCCAATTCTTGCGCTACTTCTTTGCCCCAAACTTCCTCTAGGCCATGCACCACTACTTTTGCTCCTTCTGCTACACAACGGGTAGCAATGGCTTTCCCAATACCTGTGGTGCTACCTGTGACGATAATGACTTTATTTTGTAGACGCATATTATACTGGTTTTAGTACGCTTTTTACAACTTCACCCTTATGCATTTTTTCAAAAGCCTCATGCCATTCAGTGATAGGCCAAACACCGCCAATGATAGGACGAACATCCAACTGTCCACTGGAAAGTAATGCAATCACTCTTTCCCAAATGGGCCAGTTGTGGCTAAAGGATCCTTGTAAGGTTACGTTTTTTTGTACAAGCGGATCCAGTGAAAAACCCAAGGGCTGCGGGCCCCAGCCTACTTTGGTGATATGGCCATTCGGTCTTACCAATTGCAAAGCTATTTTCAACGTGATGCTTGCGCCTGCCGCATCAATAATAAAATCGGCACCAAGGCCATCTCTTTTTTTGGCCCATTCCGTAGCATCGCCAATGATGGCTTCGCAACCATATTGTTTGGCAATATCCAAACGGTGACGGTCAGCTTCCAAACCAACAATGGCCACTTCTGCGCCACAGAGCCGTGCCATGGCTGCGCATAATATACCAATGGTGCCGGGGCCCAATACAATCACACGATCGCCTGGTCGGATATGCGAGTTGCCGACTACAGCATTATATGCCACACAGCAAGGTTCGGTTAGGCATGCCTGTTCAAATGGAAGATTGTCGGGTACATGGTGCAAGCATCTGGCTGGCACCCGTACATATTTTGTCATGGCGCCATTTACCCCATAACCAAAACCTTTTCTATCGGGATCCAGATTGTATAAACCCGTTCTGGATAAAGGACTATTTTGATTGATGATGGCAGCGGTTTCACTTACCACACGGTCACCTTCCTTCCATCCGGTTACGCGGGATCCCAATGCCACAATATGGCCACCGAATTCATGGCCCAGTACAACAGGATAATTCACCGGCCAACTATGATCGGAAGTCCATTGATGGAGGTCGCTTCCACAAACACCCACATTCACCACTTCCAATAAAACATCCTCCTCACCAATTTCAGGTAAAATTATCTCTCTGATTTCCACTGAGCCTTTCTCTGGTGCAAAATTCACCACGGCTGCAGATTTGGTATTTATTTTCATGTTTATTTTTTAGCGTTTATACTTTTTGTTTCTAAGTCATTTAACTGATATCCCCATAGGCATGTATCTTTTCACAGATCAACCTCAAGGAGGCTTCGAGATTTCCATCGGCGGTTTTGAAAGCATCCGCATCGATGGTAAGTGGGGCGCCCAATACAACCAATGGTGCTCCATATGCGGGGCATTGGATGGCTTGCTCCAGGGATAATCCTCCCACCGCTTGTACCGGTACTTTTACTGCGTTTACCACTTCTTTCAATTGATCCAATGGACTAGGCATACGCTTGCCTTGAGCAGCGATTCCCCTACGTTCATCATAACCGATATGATGGATCACAAAATCGCAGCCGAGGTCTTCGAGCCATTTGGCAGCTTCCACCATGTCGGGACAACCCAAGTTATCACCCATTACCTTGGCCCCAAAATCACGGCCTGCATTTACCACACACTTGATGGTTTCAGCATGTGCACGGGCCATGACCACTACATGGGTGGCCCCAGCCTTGGCCATCATTTCTGCTTCGAGATAACCGCCGTCCATGGTTTTTAAATCTGCCACGATGGGAATGCCCGGGAAAGCTTCTCTCAATTTTTTTACGCCATGCAAACCTTCGGCCAAGATGAGCGGGGTTCCAGCTTCAAGCCAGTCAACGCCAGCACGCATGGCCATGGCTGCAGTTTCCAATGCTTCATCTATATTGGTAAGGTCGAGTGAAATTTGAACGATTGGTTTCATATATTGTTTGGGGTTGTTTGATTTTTAAAACGAATTATTTTAATTAGTCTGAAATGCTATCTGTTTAATGATAAGTAATCATTCATCAAGTTTTTACGGAGTATGGTTTGTTCTTTTTTGCTTACCAAAAAAGAACCAAAAAATCCCGCCCTTCGGCGGGAAGAAAACGATGTACGGCC
>JAFDYF010000003.1 GCA_018267575.1 Bacteroidota bacterium | reverse complement strand
AGAAAAAAAAGATATTCAGCTGAATATCTTCGATTTATAACGCAACGCTAGTGATCGGCTTCTATTATAAACTGACTTGAATTGGAGTATTGTGTTTTTTAATTAATGCTTTTGCCGATGTAGATCCAATCAAGGCTCCATTGTTGTTCACCACTGTAGTACCAAAGCCCAATCAATCCTCCTCCCAGAAAACAGCCTGTCCTGCGAATAGCAGGAGGCTGTACTTCGTTTTCTGGTGCCCTTTTTTGGTTCTTTTTTAGGCAAGCAAAAAAGAACAAAGAATATTTTGAAAAAATGGTTTAATCAATGCTTATTTATCTGATAAACTAATAGCACAACAGCTTTGAATTAGCATTATCCCAAAGGATGCTCTTTTAGTTGAGCCACTCTTCCTCAAAGAGTCTAAATTTCTTTTTCAATTTATCAAATGATTCCCGATAGGTTTTGTACCTTTTTTTCAGATCTAGATGGTTGTCCGCTTTATAGGTTTTTTTATCGAGGGTTTTGTTATCCCTATCCAGCGCGGCCAATTTCATTTTTTGCAAATGCATTTCGTGACGGAGTTCGTCAATTTCCTTTCTGAATTCCACAAATTTTTTCTGAAAGAAGAGGATGCCTTTGTTTACTTCGGGTTCTTTCTTTTTTGCTTCCATTTCTTTTACATAGTCTTCAAAAATGCGGAGTACATTGATGTCCAAGTTCATTTCAGCTATATAAAGTCGATAGCGCAGGTGCAATTTCATTGCGGAAGGAATTTTTTCCATAATGGTTTGGTTGTGTTTTCAAATCAAGCTATTCAAATATAAATACAATAATGGATCAGCCCGCTTTTTGGCATTATCTATATGCAAGAATGTGTTGGAAGGCAGTATAAGATTTGATGATAATAGAAGCGCATACTATTTTAGCTGGCCGAAAGCCTGTAGGGTGATGGTTTCGCAAATAAGGATTTAATGGAAACGGTAGCCCAAAATCACTTTGAAGATGGCATTGTCAGTGCTTTGGGTAAACCCCCATCCATAACCGCAATTGAATTCCCAATCGGGCGACCAGTCAAGGTCAAGTGCAATAAAAAGCTGGTGTTGCTGGATTTGGGTTGAGGCAATATTATTAAGCGGCCCAATAGCGCCATAGTATTCAAAGCCTCCGATAACGACCTTGGTAAAATTATAGGCGGCCTTAACATTTGGGGAAAATCCATAACCTTGGTCTTTATTCAACCCATGAAGCGATTTATCGAAAGTGGGGTTTAAAGATACATAGAGCTTGCCCATTTGCTTATCAATGATGGGCCTGATTTCGATAGACCAATCGTCCTCGCTATATTCTCTTTTTTGATAACCAAATTCAGTGGAAAGACTAACGCCTATCGGCCAGTTCCAGCTTTTAGGGGCAGCGATCCTTGGTCGGATATGGAACCCCACAAAATTGCTACGATTATTGTCACCAATGGCGTTAAAAAAATAAAAGCCCATCTCAAAAAAATTGGTAAACCCATGCGTGATTTCTATGGTCTCATGAAGCATATGATTGGTGGGCAATACCTCATTGGTAGTTTGTTTGCTGCCATCAGATGTGAAATTGCTGTGCAGTTCCAACATGGTATTATGTTTGGCAACAGTTTCCGAACCATAGACCTGTATCTCATAATTGTCTTGGGCATAACTAGGGCACTCCATTAAAAAGAAGGCGAGGATGGGAAACCAAATTTTGGTTTTCCTGTTGATGTTATTCATACTATTTTGGTTGCGACAAATGTAATTACTAAAGAGGTAGGGATGGCTTTATTCTATGTAATTAACCTGTTAATGACCGATTGGAAAACACTGTTCACCGAAATTCCGATTGCAGTTATCATTTTATTAAGTTTCGATAAAGCTCTATTTTAGTGTTCCATTCTTAACGAATTTTTCAAATTCAAAACTGCTATATGAAAAAAGGATACCTATTACCGTTGTTTTTTCTATCTATTTCTAATGTATTTGCTAATGTTCGACTACCCAAAATTTTCAGCGATGGAATGGTGTTACAGCGGAACCAACCCATACCCATATGGGGTTGGGCGAATGCCAAAGAAAAAATTACGGTTCAATTTGACCAGCAAACCCAAACAGTGCGTGCTGGCAAAGATGGCAAATGGATGCTCAAATTGGATCCAGAAGCAGCGGGAGGTCCTTTTAGCTTAACCATAAACGGTAAGAACCGTATTGCTATTAATGATGTATTGGTAGGGGAGGTTTGGGTTTGCTCAGGCCAATCCAATATGGAAATGCCTATTGCAGGTTGGGGAAAGGTGCTGAACTATGAACAGGAGATTGCTGCGGCGGATTATCCACAGATTCGCCAGTTTTTAGTAACCAAGGCAATCAGTACTTCCGTCAAAGACGATGTGGCAGGCGGCGATTGGAAAGCTTGCAGTCCCTCCACGGCGGGCGATTTTACAGCCGTGGGCTATTTTTTTGCCCGGTCCTTGTACCAGCAATTACATATCCCGATCGGTCTTATCAATACTTCCTGGGGCGGCACTATGGTAGAGACTTGGATCGGTCGGGATGCATTTGAGAAAAGTCCTGATTTCAAGAATATGATTGCATCTATGTCCACGGTTGATATGGCAGCGGTAGCAAAACAAAAAGAAACAGATCTGATAAAAAAGATAGAAGTACTGCAGGGCAAATTTAAAAATCATGCAGATGCGACTCAATGGGCCAATCTGAGTTTTGATGATAGCCATTGGCCTAAAATGAAACTGCCGGGTATGTGGGAAGAACAAAAAATGGGGCTCGAAAATCTGGATGGTCAGGTTTGGTTCCGCAAAACGATTATGGTGGATGATGTGGACGCAGGAAAACCAGCAATACTATCGCTGGGAAAAATCGATGATTCGGATGATACCTATGTGAACGGTGTAAAAGTGGGTGAAACCAAAAATAAATATAATGAGGATCGCAACTATTCCATCGGGGCTGGTATTTTGAAAGCAGGAAAAAATTTGATTGCCATACGTGTGGAAGATACGGGCGGCGGTGGCGGTGTTTATGGCGATATGGGCGCCATGAAATTGTCGATTGGTAAAAAAATACAAGCCTTGAGTGGTGATTGGCATTTTCAAGTGGAGTCTATTTATACTGATGGTGGACAAATTGGCCCCAATAGTTACCCAACCTTATTGTACAATGCCATGCTCAGTCCGCTGATTCCTTATGGAATTAAAGGCGCAATATGGTATCAAGGGGAGAGTAATGCAGGTCGTGCATATGAATATCGTAAGTCCTTCCCTTTGATGATCACAGATTGGCGTGAGCATTGGGGACAGGGTGATTTCCCGTTTTATTTTGTGCAGCTTGCCAGCTTTAATGCGTCGAAAGGTGATAGCCAAAAAGGTAGTACATGGGCCGAACTGCGGGAAGCACAGTCAATGACTTTATCACTGCACAATACGGGGATGGCAGTTACTACAGATATTGGCGAGGCAACAGACATTCACCCAAAAAATAAACAGGATGTAGGCAAAAGATTAGCCGCCATCGCATTGGCTAATAGTTATGGATATACACAGGAGTTTAGTGGGCCAATGTTCCAATCCATGCAAATCCATGGCAATAAAATCACGCTTTCCTTTTCACATATTGGTAAAGGTCTGATGGCAAAGGATAGATACGGTTATATAAGAGGGTTTGAAGTTGCGGGAGCCGACCAAAAATTCTATTATGCACAAGCGCATATCGAAGGGGATAAATTGGAGATAAGCTGTGGGGAGGTATCCATGCCTGTTGCAGTGCGCTATGCCTGGGCAGATAATGCGCTGGATGCTAATCTTTTCAATAAAGATGGGTTTCCGGCTTCCTCTTTCCGAACAGATGATTGGAAGGGCATTACCGCTGAAGAAAAATATACAATTGGGGAATAATTATTGAGAGATTGGGGTAAATCAATATGGCAGGAACAAATAAGTGAAAATATATTAAAAAATATTTTTATCGATTATGCAATTGTTATCAAAAACAATTGTAGTTTGCATCGCTGTAAAAAAAATGGCCCTTCCGTAGAAACGGACTGGCCTCTAACGATTGCTTGCCATATGAAAAAAAGCTGAATTATCTTTTCTTTCGCTGATTCACAGCTTCGATTTAAATGAGCCTCTAACGATTTTCTTCTCTAACGATTGCTTGCTTTATTCTCATCTCATTTACCATACAAATGTACGGTGCGGAAAAATAGCTTATTAACCAACTTAAGCCAGTTTTAATCATGTCAAAACATAATATTTTTCCCCAAACCCTTTAGTGTTCAAGGTTTTGGAATAATTTGCACACTATGCCCAACCGTTTTACAGACTCATTATTTCAGTTGATCCATTCTCTGGAAAAATCAGAAAAAAGACATTTTAAGTTATATATCAAAAGGAGTTCTGCTAAAGAAAACCTGAAAATCGTGCAGCTTTTCGATGCATTGGATAAAATGGGTGAGTACGATGAAAAGATTTTGCTAAAGAAATTACCTGGTACGGAGAAGCCACAACTCTATAACCTAAAGACCCACCTGTATAAGCAATTGCTGGCAAGCCTACGTCTATTAAAGAGTTCAGATAGTATCGACCTTCAATTGAATGAGCAATTTGATTATGCGCATATTCTATATAAAAAAGGCCTGTTTGTACAAAGCCTAAAGCTTTTGGAGAGAGCCAAGGAGATGGCCAAGGCAAACCAAAAATATAATTTTCTGATACAGGTGAATGCGCTGGAAAAAAGGATTGAGATGCTGCATATCACTCGCAGTATGGAAAGTCGTGCGGAGCTTTTGTCGAATGAAGCGGTGGAGATTAGTTCCAGAATAGATGTGCTTTCAAGGCTTTCAAATTTAGCCCTGCAATTATATGGACTGTATATCAAGCATGGCCATGCAAGAAATGAGAATGATGAGTTGAGCGTAAAGAAATTCTTGAAGGAAAACCTCCCTGCCAATGCACATGAACAAAAAGGCTTTTATGAAAGATTATACCTCTACCAAAGCTATTGTTGGTATGCATTCATTAGGCAGGATTTTTTGATGTACTATCGCTATTCGCAAAAATGGGTGAACCTGTTTGCCGAAGAACCATTGATGGTTCGTGTGGAGACGGGCCACTATATCAAGGGCCAGCATAATCTGCTGAACGCCCATTTTGATTTACGCAACCATGCCAAGTTTGAGTTAACGCTAAAAAAATTCGAGGAGTTCTCGAAGACCGATCGGGTGCAGGAGCATGACAACTTCCGCATCCAGTCGTTTATTTATATCAATAGTGCCAAAATCAACCAACACTTGATGCAGGGCACTTTTAAGGAAGGTCTTTCCTTGGTACCGTATATTGAGGAAAAACTGAAGGAATATGAACTATTTATCGACTCACACCGGATACTGGTGTTCAATTACAAAATAGCTTCTCTGTATTTTGGTAGTGGCGACTATGATACGTCCATTGACTATCTGCAAAAAATCATCAACTATAATATCGATCTGCGGGGCGACCTTCAGAGTTATGCACGGCTATTGCACTTGCTGGCACATTATGAACTGGGCAATTTCGAGATCATTGAATCCCTGACCCGATCTGTGTATCGGTTTATGTCCAAAATGCAAAACCTGACGGTGATTGAAGAGGAAATTTTTGCCTTTTTGCGCAATTCATTCCGTATATCCAGGCACAAACTGAAATCGGAACTGGAGAAGTTTTTGGAAAAAATAAAACAGTTTGAGAAAAGCCGTTTTGAGACCAGGTCCTTTGCCTATCTGGATGTGGTTTCTTGGGTGGAGAGCAAATTATATGATAAGCCACTCAGCCAGATTATTCATGATAAATTTTTGAAAACGAAAAAAAGAAGGTTGGGAGAGTTGGCAGATAAATAGAATGTTATTTATGAATAAAGGGTCACAATGGTTTTAATTCCAAGTGACCCCTTACTGTTTATGTTCCAAAGCTTTTTTTGCGCTGAATAGCAGCTTATGCTATCCAATTATTTGTTTACCATAAAACTGCTTAACGCTGAAAAAGCATGTGAAGTAAATTTTACATAATATATCCCTGCTGTTATTGTTTTTGGCAAATTAATGGTAAGCTGCGCTTGATCGGATGCGTATGTCTCCATCAATTTCCCTTGGCTATCGTATATCGAGAGGGAATATGGGCTATTGACTTGAAAATTTATCTTCATGCTGAGTGATTTCCCAATCAAAGGATTTGGAAAAATCGTCATCTTCTTTTTTTCTAGGTATTGAACCCAAACGATATTCGAGTATTTATAGGTCCCATCCAAATCCACCAATTTCAATCGGTAATAATTGTTCCCGATAAGTGGCGACAAATCAGCATAGCCGAATTGATGAACAAGGTCTGCACTGTTAGTATAGTAAACCGTTCCAATTTCAGTAAATTGGCTGCCGTCATTGGATCTTTCGATGGAGAAATAGCTAAAGTTGGTTTCAGCCGATGTTTCCCAATTTAAATTGACCTGCTCTGCAACTTGCTGGGCAGTGAATGATTCCAGCACAATGGGCAAAGGAGTTTGTGTGGAGTTGATGGAGGCTGAGTAAAAACTATTCGAAAGACCAGACACAGGGAAGCTGGTTCTATTCACCTGCGGGTTGGTGGTGGTGCCTGAATTGGCCCCAGGAGCACCGGGTGCGGCCGCCGTAGCCAGTGTCAATCTTAAATCGGTCACTGACCCAACCGTGCCCAAACCTGTACCTTCAGTTCGGATAGTAAAAGGCGATCCCGAACCGCTTAAGCCATTGGCCGTGGTCACATTCCAGTATGAATTGGACCTTACTTGTAAGGGAGTGCCTGCATCTGAAAACGAAACTGTAGATGTTCCTGTTATCCCGGTGTGACTAGCTTTGACCGTACCTCCCGAGGTTAGCCCACCCGTGCTTCCAAAATAAATAGGTCTGTAATCCGTAGCGGTGCCAATCGGGAAGAGGCTTGCAGCGGAGCCGAGCGTTATTGATGTTGTTGGAAACCAGCGTTGAATATTACCACCATAAAACCAGGCACCACTTGTAAAAATTAATTTGCCCGGGTTTGCTGCCGAAGTGCCAAGGGTGATGCTGTACCCACTGAGATTGATCATTCCAGCGCTTAATGTAAGATTATTGTTTATGGCAACATTATTGTTGTTGATAGTGATCGATGGGTTTGCACCAGATGAATTGTTGATGATAAGATTATTAAAAACATTGTCGGTGGTACCGCTAATATATTGGGCAATGGAACCGACCAGTTTTACTCCAGCCGTGGCAGCCGTTGAGTTATCAGTAAAGGATCCGTTATTGGTAAAATCCCCCGAAATGCTCAATGAAGCCGTTGCACTAGCCGCGATGGTTAAGGAAGAAATAGGATAGGTATTACTGATGGTCAGATTTTTACAGCTGGCAGCTGTCCCTGCTTTAATGGTTGGCATATGGGCAATCCCCGAAGCATTGGTAATTGTCACATCGGTCGTACTGGTTGGTACTGTATTGCTGCACCAATTGCTCGCTGTGCCCCAATCATTGCTGGTTCCACCCAACCATCCACCCCATGTCAAAACCGTGATTTTCGTTGGAGCAGATATGCTCGTACAGGGGCCGCTGCTGGAACTTACTTTAACCCTATACCAAGTGCTTTGTGTAAGTGGAGGAGTCACATAATTGTTGCTAGTCGCTCCCGAAATGTCGGAATAGCTGATATTATCGATACTGCTCTGCCACTGATAGGTTGGTGATGAAGCAGAATTGTTTGACGTTAAAGTAACAGAAGACCCGTTACAAATGGTCTTACTCACTGGTGTAATGGTATTGGTAAATGTGCAGGATAAAGTAGTTCCCGAGCAAGGTCCGGTAGTACAGTCATTTGGTGTACCAAAAATGGTCGATCCACCACCCGAGGTGAGTGAGCCCGTTGTGCTGATCGATCCTGTGCCCCCTACGGTAATACTTCCGGTTTGATTGTCGAAGTTCCCATTTACTATAAGGGTTCCATCCACCGTAAAAGTGCCCGAATTATTTTTGTTGATGAGGTTTCCATTGATAATAAGTGTACCACCGGGGTGTACAACAATATTCATGTTAGCACTATTATTGATTTGGGTATAGCCCAAAATCAGGGTGCCATAAATATTAAGGGTGCCACCATTGAATGAATTTGGGCTTCCTGAGGTTCCACCCTCAAAAGTCACAATGGCGCCTGCACTGATATTAATAGAATTGGTACCAGCATTGGGGTTAAAGGTATAAGCTGTACCACCCGGTTGGTCGGTAGTATTGCTATTAAATGTCATTGCTCCGGTTGGGGAAAGACTAGCATCAATAGTGAGTGGGTTATTGACCACCACAGTACCTCCGGGAAGCGGAACAGTGCTACCAGACCAAACTGTAGGGTCGCTCCAATTTCCGCTTGTTACTGTTGTTTGGCCATAGCAAAAATTGATAGCCAACAAGAGTATGAGTGAAAGAAATGCATTTCTTTTCATAAAGGTATTAGGTTAAGGTTATTCGACAGTGTATGGATTAATAGGAATTGCTTTGCTGCCCGATTATTTATTCAAATTTTTCTTCTTGTTTCTTACTTCTTATATATGCCCCATAAAAGCTCCAACCTAAGCAACTCTAAGATATAAATGTATTATTAGTTTTTTACAATGTCAAATGGGTTATTCTAGTTGTAAAAACTAAAATTGAATATTTTTATTTTGCACTTTTCGCATATTTTTTTTGGAAAAACACTAAGTAGTTTGTCTAGTAGTGGATATATAATTCATCATTTTTACATATCGATAAAGGCCTTGGTATTCGCTTGTTTAAAAAATATATATGTTCCTAAAATGGGAGAGGAGATGGATGATTTTAACAGGGTTTCCTCTTGCCTTAGTGAGTATAACCCGCAATTAATATTTTGTGTGATTTAGCCCTGTTCTTTCTGAAAGGAGAGAAATGCAAGTGTGATGTATTGAGGAAAACGAAATCGGATTTGGGTTTTAGGTCCTAGGTAAATCCGTTTTTATAAACCTATCTTTTCATTTTCCCAAAAACGGATCCATTAATGAAAATTCTATAAAAAACAAAGCACTGTTTCCAGTGCTTTGTTTGTAGCGAGGAGGAGATTTGAACTCCCGACCTCAGGGTTATGAATCCTGTGCTCTAACCAACTGAGCTACCTCGCCAAAGGGCTGCAAAATTAAAAAAAGCTAGTCTAAATCAGAAATCAATTTTTAAAATCCGCAGCACTTTATGTTTAAAAGTTCATTTTCTTTTTAAGTCCAGCGTCAATGGCGTCCAAAAACTCCTCTGTATAAAGAAAATCTTTGCCATGGGTCACTTTATTTCCATGGATACAAATAGCCAGATCCTTGGTCATTTTGCCGCTTTCCACCACTTCGATACATACCGTTTCCAGTGCGTTTGCAAAATCGATCAGGGCTTGATTGTCATCCAGTTTACCACGGAATGCAAGACCCCTTGTCCATGCAAAAATAGAAGCAATCGGGTTGGTGGAAGTAGGTTTGCCGGCTTGGTGATCGCGGAAGTGACGGGTAACTGTACCATGTGCAGCTTCTGCTTCTAATGTGTTCCCATCAGGAGTTACCAACACCGAAGTCATCAAACCCAAAGAACCAAAACCTTGTGCGATGGAATCACTTTGCACATCGCCATCATAATTTTTACAAGCCCAAACGAAATTCCCGTTCCATTTAAGTGCGCTCGCTACCATATCATCAATCAAACGGTGCTCGTATACGATACCAGCTTCGGTGAATTTTGCTTTAAACTCGTTCTGATAAATTTCTTCAAAAATATCCTTGAAACGACCATCGTATTTTTTGAGGATGGTGTTTTTGGTGGATAGATACAATGGCCATTTTTTGCTCAATGCCATATTGAAACAAGAACGTGCAAACCCTTTAATGGATTCATCGGTATTGTACATGCTCAATGCCACTCCATCGCCCTTGAAGTTGTACACTTCGAAAGTTTGGGGGGCACCGCCATCTTCTGGCGTAAAGGTCATTGTCAATTTTCCCTTGCCTCTGATCACGGTATCGGTAGCTCGGTATTGGTCACCAAAAGCATGCCTGCCCACAATGATGGGGGCGGTCCAGTTGCTCACCAACCTGGGCACATTCTTCATTACGATTGGCTCGCGGAATACGGTGCCGTCCAATATATTTCGGATGGTGCCATTGGGGCTTTTCCACATTTGTTTGAGGTTGAACTCTTTTACACGAGCTTCATCCGGAGTGATGGTGGCGCACTTGATACCCACTCCATATTGCTTGATGGCATTGGCCGCATCAATGGTCACTTGGTCGTTGGTGGCATCCCGATGCTCCACACCAAGATCGAAGTATTTGATATCGAGATCCAAATAAGGAACAATCAGTTTGTCCTTGATAAATTTCCAAATGATTCGGGTCATTTCGTCCCCATCCAACTCCACAACAGGGTTAGCTACCTTGATTTTATTTGCCATGGTTTGTTTTTTGTTTTTCAAAAAGAGAGCAAACCTACATGAAATGACTGAATTTAACAAAGCAACCATTTTGGGCAAAAGGGGTTAATCTCTATGTCATTTGGAAGCAATAATCGCTTTTTATCATTAAATTTTACCTGCCCCACATATTTTTTGACAAAGCAATTATGTATGTATTAACTTTATAATAAATAATCACAATCCCTAAAAAATGCTTGAAGCCTTACGTCATCAATTGTCGGCGTATGTAAATTTTACAGACGAAGAGTTTGACTATTTTTCCCAACATGTTGAGGTACGCAGCTTCGAAAAAAAACAGCAATTGACCAAGATTGGTCAGATGGAAAACTATATGAATTTTGTTTTGAAAGGGTTGGCGATGAAATATTTTTTGAAAGGCAAGGAGCCCGTGGTAGTGCAAATTGCTAAAGAATTTGATGTTATCTATGCCAAAAATTCTTTCGAGCTTGGACAACTATCCCTTTATATTGTTGAAACAATAGAGCCCACCATATTTGCCTCCATTTCTAAGGAGAATTTGGAAAAAATGTTCAAGCATAGCCATCAGGTTGAAAGACTGGGGCGACGGATTATTATTGATTGCTACTTGCAAAAAGAATCGTGGGAGTATGATCGGATGAATTTGAATACTCGTGAACGTTTTGTGCAATTCATGCGCAACAATTCAGACCTTTTACAACGTGTGCCACAAAAAATTCTGGCTTCCTATCTCAATATCAAACCCGAAACTTTTAGTAGGTTAAAGCATTTGTTGCAGAAGAAAAAATAATGTTTAAGTTTTTCACGCAAAGGGCGCAAAGAATACAAAGGGACAAAGGAGTCGGAAAGTCCGATAGTCCGGAAGTCGGTAAGTCAGAAAGTTCGGAAGTCCCGAAGTTCAAACTACGGACTCTTGACTAACCAACTTGTATGCCTTATGTGGTTAAGAAAATCTAAGCTTTTCTAATGAGTAAAATTTAGGAAAAGCTGCAACCACCTTTCAACTTATCAACCAATCCACTTTCTCAGCCCCAATTCCCAATTACCAATTTCCCCTCCCACCCAACTCTACAAATTCACAATCAACACTGGAATCTTTAGCTCATGCCGAACGCTGTTTACGGTTTCGCCAAATATATAATCCTTGATACCAGTATGTCCATGCGCACCGATCACAAGCATGTCCACATTTTCTTCTTTGGTGATGTTCACGATTTCCCGGGTACGGTTTTCATATCCAAGTCGGATGGAAGTGCGTAGCCCTTTTTCCTCTAATTGTGATTTATAAAAGTTGAGTCTTTCGCGGTCCTTCCGGGTTTCATAGTCGTCACTTTCACTCCCAAGCATACGGGCAGAAGCACTTTCCACAACATGGATCAACAAATAGATGGTATCCTTATTACCTTGGCCAATGGCATATTTGATCAGCTTTTCATCATTCTCACTAAAGTCAAGTGCAATGGCGATATGGTAAAATCGAGGTATCTCTAGTTCTTTGATGCTTTGTGGTTGGGCATGTAACTGTATGGACTTTTGGGTTTGCATCTTGCTCAACCATGGGTGGATGAACACATATAAGAGCAATAACAATAGCGCAACGAAGGAAACCAGTATAATAATTTTCCAGAACCAATTGCCTGGATGGGCAAAATATCCAGCCACTTCTTCCAGCACCAATTTGATATTTAAATAAACGAGTATGGCAGCCACCAGCCAAGAAAAAAATTTGGTGGTCAACTTGATTGAAAACTTGCCCATCCTTTTTTTATCGCTTACAAAATGGATCAGTGGTATAATGGCAAAACCCAGTTGCACACTCAGTATCACTTGGCTCAACACCAATAAGTCCTCTGCTTTTTCTTCTCCGAAAATGATGATCACCATAATAGAAGGGATGATGGCCAACAATCGGGTGATCAACCTCCGCACCCACGGGTTGATGCGAAGATGTAAGTAACCTTCCATTACAATTTGTCCTGCGAGTGTACCGGTAATGGTTGAGCTTTGACCTGCCGCAATCAAGGCAATGGCAAAAAGAAATGAAGCGACCTTGGTGCCCAGTTCTGAAGGCAATAACCGATAAGCATCTTTTAGTGCAGCTACTTCTGTATTGCCATGTTTATAAAAAACAGACGCAGCCAAAATCAATATTGCCGCATTCACTAAAAATGCCAGGTTCAATGCAATCCCGCTGTCCAGAAAATTCAGTTTCAAAGCTCTTTTGATATTATGGTCACCGGGAAGAATTTTTCTGGTCTGTACCAAAGCTGAGTGCAGGTAAAGATTATGGGGCATAACTGTGGCCCCAATAATACCAATGGCAATATACAAAGCTTGTTTATTGGCTATATGTGGTACAAATCCTTTTACAATTTCATTCACATCGGGCTTTGCCATCAGGATCTCTACTAAAAAGGAACAGGCCACAATCCCAATCAGACTGATGATGAACACTTCCATCTTGCGCATGCCAAGTCTTTGTAAAAAAAGCAGCAGGAAGGTATCCAGTACAGTGATGGAAACGGCATAGATCAAAGGAATGCCGGTTAATAATTGGATACCAATGGCCATGCCCAGTACTTCGGCCAGGTCGCAGGCCGCAATCGCAATTTCGGCAAGAACATATAAAGAGAGGTTCACCAATTTCGGATAGGCCTCCCTGTTGGCCTGTGCCAAATCTCGGCCACGCACAATGCCCAAGCGGGCAGATAGGTTTTGCAGCAAAATGGCCATCATATTGCTCATCAACAAAACCCAGATGAGTTGGTAACCAAACTGACTGCCTCCTGCTAGGTCTGTGGCCCAATTTCCCGGGTCCATATAACCCACACTAACCAAGTAGGCAGGACCAAAAAAAACAAAAAGCTGTTTCCACCAACGGGTTTGTTTGGTTGTGTCAATGCTGCCATGCACTTCACTCAGGGATACATCTCTATGTAAATGACTATTCATCTTTCACCATCACATTTTTGGCTACCAATTCGCTTACGGTAATGGTAGGTTGGTTTCTTATTTTTAGTTCCAGCGAATTATCAAATGGGAATTTTCTTTTCACTTCCAGTCGCGTACCGATTTGTATATTCTTATGTTGCAGCAGGTCCAGCATTTCCTTTGTCTGGCTGGCAACCCCTGATACCTTCGCCATTTTGTTCAAGGGGTAATCAAGTAAACTTACCTGCCTTTCTTGGATGAACCTGCCTTGACTGTCCGGGATGGGATCTCCGTGTGGGTCAGTTGCAGGGTATTCCAAAAACGCATCCAACTGGTCAACCAGTTTTTTGCTGCTGAGGTGCTCTAGTTCTTCTGCTATTTCATGTACTTCATCCCATCCAAATTGGAGTTTGTTCACCAGAAAATACTCCCATAAACGATGTTTGCGGATGATATGCACGGCCACTTTCTTGCCTTCGTTGTTTAGCCTGAAGCCCTTATACCGCTCATAGTTTAGTAACTTTTCTTTTTTCAACTTTTTCAGCATGTCTGTAATGGAAGCGGGTTTGGCCTGCAAAGCCGCAGCCAATGCATTGGTCGTTACCACGCTTTGTCCTTCTTGCAGATGGTAAATGGCTTTTAGATAATCCTCTTTGCTGGCAGAATATTTCAAGTCGGCTAAATATATTTTTAGGCAAATCTAAAAATAAATAATCATTTTTTAAAACGAAAGAATACCCTTTTATGGAATGAATCAGTATTTTTATTTTTTAAATGCGGGATTGATATGAAGAAATGTTGCTGGTTGATGGTGCTCATGCTCTTGCTATTGGGTTGTAAGGGACGGAAAATTTCTATGTCGGGCAGCGATAAGGTAAATGCCGATGATTTTGTAGAAGCTTTCGAAACGGTGAAACTGCCCTATCTGGTTAGCGATAGTGTTTTTTCAAAAAAATTCAATGATTCCTCCCTCATTAGTTATTCAGTCTTTACTCAGTTCATCCCCGATACTGTAATCTCCAAACATTTTCCCAAAGGCGAAAAGCCAGATATTTATCCCTTAGCTAGGATTAGTACGGAGAAAAAAGAGAACTATCTCGTTTGTGATGCAGTGACCGATGCAAAAGAGTTGGTGTACCTGCTTTGTCTTAATAAGGAAAATAAGTTTATTGCATCCAAACTCCTTTTTGCTTACGAAAAAAGTTTGGACTATAACAGTTTTGCGCAGATTGATAACAAGCTTACAATCACCATCACCCATCAACACCATAACAAAGATGCCGAGCTGAAGTATAAAAAAGATGCTTATGTGCTGACCGATTCGGGTAGGTTCATGTTGATTCTCACTGAATCGAACGAGGAAAGTGCCAAACCACCCGATATTCTGAACCCGATTGATACATTGCCCCGTAAACATAAATTCTCCGGAGATTATATTATTGATAAAAGAAATCTTATTTCAGTACGTGATGGTAAATCCGCTGGCAGTTTTCTGTTTTTTGTTCATTTTGAAAAAGACAATGGCACTTGTAATGGCGAACTGAAGGGGAAGGCTAAATTTCTCTCTGCCAATACTGCACAGTATCGCGGCAGTACAGACCCCTGCACCATTAATTTTAGCTTTGGCAACAATAAAGTCAATATGAAAGAAGTTGATGGATGTGGAAATTACAGAGATATAAAATGTTTTTTTGAAGGGACCTATTATAAAAAGGTTACACCTAAACCAAAAGCGATTAAGAAAAAACACTGACAAATGTCGAGCTATTTTTATATTGGCTTTTGTCTGTGTAAAGCAGGGTAATCGCCATTTATGAATACAACATTCTTTGTCAAAACCATTTTCTGTTTTTTCTACTGCAATCGGTTGAGGCAATTCGATTTCGAATTTTCCGTTATATTGCGTCCCTTTTACACATGTTTATTTAGAAGAAATAAAGATTGGTATTATGAGTTTTAAAAATTACACAGTGCCTTACACAGGCGAAGAGCGTTACTCGAAAAAGGTGGCTTATTTTTCAATGGAGTTTGCCGTGCACCAACCTTTAAAGATTTATAGTGGTGGACTTGGTTTTTTGGCAGGATCACATTTGCGCAGTGCCTACGAGCTTAAACAAAACCTGATTGGTATTGGTATTTTATGGAAATATGGTTATTATGATCAGGCCAGAAATCAAGACCAAACCTTGCAAGTGACTTGGATGGAAAAGAACGCTTCTTTTTTGGAAGATTCGGGCATCAAATTCCAAATCGATATTCATGAGCACCCGGTTTGGGTGAAAGCTTGGTACTTGAACCCAGAAACTTTTAAATCGGCTCCATTGTTTTTGTTGAGCACCGATTTGCCAGAGAATGATTATGTTTCACAAACCATTACCCATCGGTTGTACGATGCGAATGTGGCTACCAAGGTGGCACAGTTCATTTTGTTGGGAGTTGGCGGAGCCAAGTTGATTGACGAACTGAATTTTAATCCAGAACGTTACCATTTGAACGAAGCGCATGGATTAAGTGCTGCTTTCTATCTATACAAAAAATTCAACAACAATATCGATGAGGTTAAAAAGCGTCTTGTGTTTACGACACATACGCCTGAAGAAGCGGGTAATGAAAAACACGATATTGCGCTTTGCCACAAAATGAGTTATTTCTGTGGTCTTTCCATTGAAGAGACCAAGAAGCTTACCGGCATGGACGATGATGCGTTCAACCACTCTTTAGCGGCTTTGAGGTTTGCCCATATTGCGAATGGTGTTTCTGAACTGCATGGCCATGTTTCGAGAGCCATGTGGAGCAAGTACCCCAATATTTGCCCAATCATCTCTATTACCAATGCACAGAACTGGCAATACTGGGCCGATAAGCAGTTGTACCGGAAAATGGAAGATGGCGATGATTTTTGGTGGGATGACCGAAAAAAATATTTAAAGAAAAGATCTTTTGAAATTGTTGCAGACCAAACCGGAAAGGTTTTTGACCCTAATGTGTTTACTATTGTATGGGCCAGGAGGTTTGCGGGTTACAAACGTGCTGAATTCATCACCAGGGATATTGAACGCTTCAATGCTTTGACGAGCAGCACTAAATACCCTGTGCAAATTATCTGGGCCGGCAAGCCCTACCCAATGGATTATCCTGCCATCAATGATTTCAACCATTTGGTGAATTTGAGTAAGGGCTATAAAAATGTAGCCGTAATGATTGGCTATGAACTTGCCTTGTCGAAACGTTTAAAGCAATCAGCAGACTGCTGGTTGAACAATCCCCGTGTGCCACGCGAGGCTTCAGGAACAAGTGGCATGACCGCCGCAATGAACGGTGCTGTCAATTTCTCAACCGATGATGGTTGGATCCCAGAATTTGTGAACCATGGGAACAATGGTTTTGTGGTGCCCAAGGCCGACTATGCTAACATGACCGTCGAAGAACAGGACAAATATGACCTCGACCAGGTTTATGATATTCTGCTGAATCAGATACTGCCATTGTACTATGATAATTATGATACTTGGAGGCAGATTGTAAAGAATGGTATGCGTGATGTACGTTACCAATTCGATTCAAGCCGTATGGCAGATGAGTACTACACCAAAATGTATAAGTAAAATATTCAAGATGATACTTTATAAACCCTTCTTCTTTTGGAGAAGGGTTTTTTGATTTCACCTATATCTTCAAACCAGTTCATAGCTTTCCATTGTTCCTGTTTTCTTGGGACAAGCATACCCGTTAAAATGCCGTTCATCCCGATTTCATTTGTGCACTCGATTGGTGTACACAAACTTTGTGCATTCAATTCTATAACATGGGACAGTATCTTAAAATAGTATCTTTGGTTATCCACCAATCCCATTTCCCTTTTTTGATTTCTTCACCACCTTGGGTATTGTGAGTTTTTTGGTTTAGCAATCTTAATTAGTGCACCGTTAGGTAGTTTCTTTTGGGGATACCTATGCGTTCAGCTATAAGCATGGCATACAAGGTTGCAAAGCTGAAATTATATCAATTGGCAAACATTTTTTCAAATACTAAAAACCAAATTTTAAAATGGAAACTTCAACGTTGGTCAAATGGGGATTAATCATTGGCATCCCCCTCTTAGTTTTATTGTTTTATAAGATTATTCTCCGTGTCTTCTTTGGTGTGGTGATTGTTCCTGAAGACAAAATCGGATTGGTCACCAAAAAATTTAGATTGATTGGTAAACAAGAGTTGCCAGAAGGCAGGATTATCGCTACGCAGGGAGAGGCTGGTTTCCAAGCACAAACCCTAGCACCCGGTGTCTATTTTGGTAAATGGTTCTGGCAATATGATATCGTGTACCAGCCATTCACGGTAATACCTACCGGAAAAATAGGGCTGGTGCTTGCAAAAGATGGTAGCGAGTTGGAAACGGGCTCGATACTGGGAAGAAAAGTAGCCTGCGATTCTTATCAAGATGCTGAGGCTTTTTTGAAAAATGGGGGGAGAAAGGGCCGTCAAACAGCGATCATCACTCCCGGTTCTTACAGGATCAATACCTATTTGTTTGAGATTGAAATGACAGATATGGTAACCATTCCCGACAATGCAGTAGGTGTGGTAACCACCATGGAAGGGAAACCTTTGGAAGAAGGACAGATTGCTGGTAAAATCATTGAGGGGCATAATAAGTTCCAAGATGTTGATTTATTCCTAAGCAATGGAGGTTATAAAGGATTGCAGGAACAAGTGATATTGGCGGGTTCCTATTTTTTGAACCCATGGTTTGCCCGTGCGGAAATGGTGAACATGACCGAGATACCGATTGGTCATGTTGGCGTGGTGATTTCTTATGTAGGGGCAGATGGAGTAGATTTGAGCGGGGTTGAATTCAAGCATGGTAATATAGTGGCGAAGGGTTCCAAGGGCGTATGGGCGGAACCGTTGGGACCGGGCAAATATCCCATCAACCCCTATATCATGAAAGTGGAACTGGTGCCAACGACCAACCTAGTATTGAATTGGGCCACTGCTCGCAGCGAAGCACATCAGTTGGATAAAAACCTATCCACTATTACCGTGAGATCCAAGGATGGTTTCCCTTTCAATCTGGACGTTTCACAGATTATCCATATCCCTACCACCGAAGCTCCCAAGGTGATTGGCAGGTTTGGTAATATGAACAACCTCGTTAGTCAAGTGTTGGAGCCAACAATCGGGAACTATTTCCGTAACTCAGCCCAGGACAGTGATGTGATTGCCTTTTTAGGCACCCGTAAGGAAAGGCAAGAATCGGCCCGTGACCATATTGGCAAAGTGTTGGAGCAGTACAATGTGTTTGGCGTGGATACGCTGATTGGCGATATCGTTCCTCCTGAAAGCTTGATGAAGACTTTAACAGACCGTAAATTGGCAGAGGAGCAAAAAGTGACTTATGAAACGCAGATGAAAGCGCAAGAAACCAGGCAGAGTTTGGAAAAAGAAACAGCCATTGCTGAGATTCAAAAGGAAATCGTAAAAGCAGATCAAGGTGTGTTGATCGCGGAACGTATTGCCGATGCTTCGGTTAAAAAGGCAACGGGTGATGCCAATAGTGTTCGTCTCCAGGCCAATGCAGAAGCTGACCGTGTGAAACTGCTTGCCAGTGGTGAGGCAGAAAAAACAAGACTATTAGCCAAGGCCGATGCTGAAAAAATAGAATGGTTGGCCAAAGCGGATGCGGAGAAAATTTCACTTACCGGTAATGCGGAAGCCGAAAAGACATTGGCGATTGGTAAGTCATCGGCCGAATCATATAAACTGGCAGTAGAAGCTATGGGCGGAAATAATTTCACCCAATTGAAAGTGATGGAGGCCATCGGTTCACAGCAAGTAAAAATAATGCCCGATGTGTTGATCGCTGGGGGAGGGGATAATGCGAATGGTTCTATCAGTGGCCTTTTGGGATTACAGTTATTGGAACAGTTGCGCAAAAAGGCAGAAGGCAATCAAAAGGAAGAAGGAAAGAATAATTAATATGGATTCGCTAAAGAAAAGCCCCGAAAATTTCGGGGCTCACTTTATAAAAAGAAATTTTATTTTAAAATCTCTAATAATTCTACTTCAAAGATGAGTGTAGAACCCGGTTTGATACTGTTGCCTGCGCCTTGGTCTCCATAAGCGAGGTCAGAAGGGATGAAGAGTTTCCATTTGCTGCCAACTGGCATCAACTGAAGTGCCTCAGTCCATCCACGGATTACGCCAGAAACGGGAAAATCAACAGGCTGGCCTCGGTCGATAGAACTATCGAACACCGTACCATCAATCAAAGTGCCTCTATAATGGCATTTTACCTTGTCAGACAGGGTTGGCTTAGGGCCGGTTCCTTCTTTTATAATTTGGTATTGCAGTCCACTAGGCAAAGTAACCACCCCGGGTTTGGTTTTATTTTCTGCTAGGAAAGCTTCCCCTGCTTTTTTATTGGGGGCTGCTTTTTCCGCTTTTGTTTTTTGTACAAAATTGATGATGCAATTATTGGCTTGCTGTTCGTTCATCAAGGGGGTGCCCTTCTTCAGCACATCATTGATGGCCTTGGAAACGATAGTTGCATTCACATTCTCCATACCCTGCTCTTTATAAAATCCAGCTACACTTAACCCGATGGCATAACTTAGGGAGTCATCGGCTGATTTCAATGTGGTAACTGTGGTTGTGGGTGATTTTTTTTTGGTAGTACCAACTGCTTTCTTTTTTGTTTGGGCAAAAGACATGATACTGCTAAACAAAAAACTCACTAAAAGAAATTGCTTCATGATTTTATTTTTGGAGTGGCAAAAGTATATTAAATAGCCATAAGCTGTATTTTCACCCCCTATAAACTAATAAAGATGGAAAATAGTATGAAAGCGTATTCAAAATCACTCAATATCCGTTGGTCCGATCTTGACCCCAATTTTCATCTTCGCCATTCGGTGTATTACGATTTTGGGGCATATTGCCGGGTCAGTTTTCTGGAAGAATTTGGGCTGACCCATACGGTTATGCAGGAGTTGAAGTTTGGGCCCATATTGTTTAGGGAAGAGGCCGTTTTCCGAAGGGAAGTCCTGTTGGGGGATGAGCTTAAAATCAACTTGCGATTGACAAAGGCAAGAAAGGATTTTTCCCGTTGGAGCATTCGTCATGAAATTTTTAAAAATAGTGACAAACTGGCCGCGGTGATTACCGTGGATGGGGCCTGGATAAACCTCGTGCTTCGAAAGTTGGCCACTCCTCCAGCGGAAGTGATCGATGTTTTTTCTAGAATGGAACAATCGGTCGATTTCGAATGGTTGAGCACTTAAAGCCAAGCTTAACATTTGTTTTTGGTATGGAGTTCTAATTTTGGGGATGGTGCATAAAATAACCGATTGTAGCTTTCGTTTAAAGCATGTTACTTCTTATATCACAAAATCTTTTTCGATGAAAAAATTATCCTTGTTAGTAGTTGTATTGTTTTCTTTTTTGGCTTTTGCAAAGGCCCAAGGTGGTCTGCTTGATAAAGTTAAATCGGCTGTTAGTGGCAATAATACCAAGGGTGCTGGGTTGAGCAATGCCGATATCGTGAGCGGTCTGAAAGAAGCATTGACACTCGGAACAAAAAAAAGCACGGACAAATTATCGATGGTAGATGGTTTTTTTAAAGATGCTGCCGTGAAAGTGTTGATGCCGCCACAAGCTCAAAAAGTGGAGAAAGTGTTGCGCAGTGTGGGCATGGGTAAATTGGTGGACGATGCGATACTGAGTATGAACCGTGCCGCAGAAGATGCTTCCAAATCAGCAACTCCTATTTTTGTGGATGCGGTAAAGAAAATGAGTATCACCGATGCATTAGGCATCCTGCGTGGGCCGGATACCGCTGCTACTTCTTATCTTAAAAAGAGTACCACTGCACAGTTGACCAAGGCGTTCAAACCTTCTATTGACTCCTCATTGGCAAAAACAGATGCCACCAAATATTGGAAAACGGTGTTTGACACTTATAATAACCTGCCCACTACATTTAAAAAAGTGGATAGCGATCTTTCTTCTTATGTGACCCAAAAGGCTTTGTCTGGTATTTTCTACTACGTGGCGCAGGAAGAAGCCAAAATTCGTAAAGACCCCGCTGCTCAGGCAACGAGCCTACTGAAAAAAGTATTTGGGGGTAAATAAAATCTTTTTGATTGCCACTGATGCACTGATTTATGATTTTTAATTACAGCCGCTGATTCACTGATTCTTTTATTTGTTCCCTAATCAGTGAATCAGTGGCTAATAATTAGTGGCCACTGATTGTATGATTCTTTGTGATAGAACCTCACATTTTTATAATTAGTGAATCAGTGGCTAAAACTGAATCCGCGGCCAAAAGAAAAGAAGTCAAAAATCATGGATTCATTACTAGTACTGCATTTCGCCCATTTTACTCGTTAAAACGAACACTCCTTTCAAAAAATTTTCCAATTCAGGCTTTCCTGCGTTATTTTTGTGGTCATCTGATTTTTGATTTTCACTCTCAATAACCAAAGCATATTATGAAATGGTCTGAGTTTTTCACTTCTTCGATAGGAAAAAAGTTTGTGATGGGGCTTACGGGGATATTCCTGATAACTTTTTTGGTGGTACACGCTGGCGTCAACGCTTGCATCTGGGCAAATGATAATGGCGAGATGTTCAACAAAGCGGCCCATTTCATGGGTTCTACTGTGGTCATCCGGATTGTGGAGGTGGGGCTCTTTGCAGGGTTCTTCCTGCATATTATCCAAGGTTTGATGCTCGAGTTCCAGAACCGCAAAAAAAGAGGTATTGGGTATCAGGTCAGTTTTGGTAACAAGGGTTCCAAATGGTATTCCCGATCCATGGGACTTTTGGGCACACTGATCCTGCTTTTCCTAATTATGCATATCTATCATTTTTGGACACCCAGTCGTTTGGGCGGCATGTTTGGTATCCATGAACTGCAACCAGTAACCTATGATGGCAAGGAAATACATAACCTGTATGCAGAAATGCTGACCGTTTTTCAAGACAATTTATTGATTGTGGTACTGTATGTATTGGGCTGTATATCCCTTGCATGGCACTTAATGCATGGTTTTCAAAGTGCGTTCCGTTCAGTTGGTTTATATAATAACAAATATCTAAAAATGGCGCATGCGGTGGGGATTGGTTTTTCGATAATAGTGCCACTGGCTTTTGCAATGATGCCCATTTCGATGTATTTGCATTGGGTGGAGTAGGGGGAGTGGGAATTAGGAATTAGGAATTGGGGTTGATAATTTGAAGGGTTGATATGTTGATAGGTCGCAATGTTGAGTTTTCACTATTCACCATTGACCATTCACTAGGTTGATAGGTTTTAGGTTCAACATCAAGCGTTCAGCGTAAAGCCTAGAGTTTCTTTGTCCCTTTGTCTTCTTTGCGTTCTTTGTGTGAAACAATAAAAAATTAGCAGTATAAAATTTTCAAAAGCATATGCTCAATTCAAAAATACCTTCGGGAGAATTAGAACAGAAGTGGAAAGATTATAAGGGGCACGTAAAGCTGGTGAACCCTGCCAATAAACGTAACCTGGAAGTGATCATCATCGGTACTGGTTTGGCGGGTGCCTCTGCCGCGGCCTCCTTGGGCGAGCTTGGTTACAAAGTAAAGGCTTTCTGTTTTCAGGATTCTCCCCGTCGTGCGCATAGCATTGCGGCACAGGGGGGCATCAATGCAGCCAAGAACTATCAGAATGATGGAGACAGTGTTTTCCGTCTTTTTTATGATACCGTAAAAGGGGGTGATTATCGTTCCCGTGAATCCAATGTGTACCGCTTGGCAGAAGTGAGCTCAAACATCATCGACCAATGCGTGGCGCAAGGGGTTCCCTTTGCCCGTGAGTATGGTGGTTTATTGAGCAACCGTTCTTTTGGTGGAACACAGGTGCAGCGCACATTCTATGCCGCTGGTCAAACGGGGCAACAGTTACTGATCGGTGCATACCAGGCATTGGAAAGACAAGTGGCTTTGGGGAATGTGAAAATGTATTCCCGTCATGAGATGTTGGATATCGTAAAGATTGATGGTAAGGCTCGCGGTATCATCGCCAGAAACCTCGTTACAGGTGAACTGGAAAGATATTTCGGTCATGCGGTACTGTTATGTAGCGGTGGATACGGAAACGTGTTCTATCTATCTACCAATGCGATGGGTAGTAATGTGACCGCAGCTTGGAAAGCCCATAAACAAGGTGCTTACTTTGCAAACCCTTGTTTTACCCAAATACATCCCACTTGTATACCGGTTACCGGCGACCATCAATCGAAATTGACCTTGATGTCCGAATCATTGCGCAATGATGGAAGGATCTGGGTCCCCAAAAAACAAAACGATACACGCAAGGCCAGTGAAATACCCGAAGACGAAAGAGATTATTATTTGGAAAGAAGGTATCCTGCTTTTGGTAACCTCGTGCCGCGTGATGTGGCTTCCCGAGCTGCCAAAGAGCGTTGCGATGCAGGTTATGGGGTAGGTACTTCTAAACAGGCTGTGTTCTTGGATTATGCTGCAGCAATTGAGCGTTATGGTAAGATTGAATGTGGCAAGCATGGGATTGATGATCCTTCTGCTGAGGAAATTCGCCATCATGGGATGGAAGTGGTAAAAGAAAAGTACGGCAACCTTTTCGATATGTACGAAAAGATCACGGGCGAGAACCCTTATGAAATACCCATGCGGATTTATCCTGCGGTGCATTATACCATGGGTGGTCTGTGGGTGGATTATGAACTGATGACAACCGTTCCCGGTCTATATGCATTGGGTGAAGCCAATTTTAGCGACCATGGTGCGAACAGGCTCGGCGCCTCCGCCTTGATGCAAGGGTTGGCTGATGGCTATTTTGTGATTCCCTATACTTTGGGAAATTATTTGGCTGATGAAATCCGAGTTAAAGAAATACCTACCTCGCATCCGGCATTTGAGGAAGCGGAGAAAGCGGTGGCAGAGCATATACAGAAACTGAAAAATATCAACGGAACACAAACCGTAGAAAGTTTCCATAAGCGTTTGGGCAAGATCATGTGGGATAAATGCGGTATGGCACGGAACGAACAGGGATTGAAAGAAGCCATCCAAGAAATAGCGCAACTGAAAGAAGAGTTTTGGAAAGATGTGCGCATCCCCGGTGAGATAAACGAAATGAACCCCGAGCTTGATAAAGCCAATAGGGTGGCAGACTTTATTGAACTGGGCCAACTCATGTGCCTCGATGCTTTGACACGCCGTGAAAGTTGTGGTGGCCATTTTCGTGAGGAAATGCAAACAGAAGAAGGTGAAGCAAAACGCGATGATGCCAATTTCTGTTTTGTATCAGCTTGGGAGTTTAAGGGCGATGCTGCACCCGAACTTCATAAAGAAGTCTTGGAATTTGAGGTAGCAAAACCCACCCAACGGAGCTATAAATAAATGGCATGTTTTAAATAAATAGAAAGCCAGATAATTTATTATCTGGCTTTTCGTTTGTAAATAACTAATAATCAGTGCTGTTGCATTAGTGATGATAAATATGTACTTTATCTGTTCCTAAACTCATGGGGCTTTTTAAAAATCCAATAACTGGGTTATTGATAACCGTTTGTTTTGCATTGAATGCAAAGGCACAATCTATTTCAGGGGTGGTAAACTCTTATTACCAAGTTACTGCAATCAACTCAGCTACCAATACCATCACAGTGAGCAATTCAACAGGATTAACATCCCAGACCAGGGTGCTATTGATGCAAATGAAAGGGGCAGCCATCAATGGCAGCAACAATGCCTCTTACGGCAATATCACGTCAATAAATAATGCGGGAAATTATGAGATGAATACGATATGCAGTGTGAGTGGAAATGATATTTTGTTGAAGTACCAAATGCTTAATAGCTATACGGTTTCTGGGGCGGTGCAGTTGGTTTCGGTTCCTTCCTTTAAATCGGTAACTGTCAGTGGTGCTATTCAAGGTACGGCTTGGGATCCATCATCCAACACGGGCGGCATCGTTGCTATAGAAGCTTCGGATACCATTTATTTGAACAATAATATTGATGTGAGTGGTCAAGGGTTAATTGGCGCTGCTTTGCAGAACTATACCAATTGTGATTGGTTTGCACCTGTATCGGATTATTATCTTCCGTATCAGACCACGGATTATAATGCTGCTAAAAAAGGAGAAGGCATTGCTGCCTATATCACGAATGAGGGATATGCTCGAGGAAATCTGGCAAATGGGGGCGGAGGTGGCAATAACCATAATACGGGGGGCGGAGGTGGCGCAAATTATGGTTCAGGTGGAAATGGGGGACAAAGGGCAAATGTTTCTACATATGGATGTCATGGAGATTACCCCGGAATGGGTGGTGCAGGTCTCTCTGCCTATGGCTACTCGTCGGTGCAAAACAAGGTATTTTTAGGCGGTGGTGGGGGAGCTGGCCATGAGAACAATAATGTGGGTTTGCCCGGTGGGAATGGTGGTGGCATTGTATTATTATCTGCTAAAGTAATAACAGGGATTGGTGTTTCCATTTTGGCAAATGGTGCAAGACCAATCAACCCCAGCAATACGGATCCTTACCAGGCAGAAGGAGATGGGGCTGGTGGTGGCGGTGCTGCTGGCACCGTTTTGATCAATGCGAATACTGTATTAGGTAGTATTGGCATTCAAGCCAATGGTGCCAATGGGGCAAATGCAGGCAATAATATCAACGACTGTCCTGGCCCCGGGGGTGGTGGCGGCGGTGGAATTGTATGGGTATCAGGGGCTAGTTTTCCCACGACAATAAGTTCATCCACCAATGGGGGAGCCAGTGGCACAGTAAGCTTGACCTCCAGTATATCTTCCTGCAAGGGGTTACCGGATGGTGCTACAGCAGGCACTAGCGGGATCTCACAGGCAAATTATGTACTACCATCTGCCACGGTGGCTATATGTGTGCCATTGCCCTTGCCAGGATTAAAAAAATTTTCGGCCAACTTAACTAATGATGGTGCAATCCTTTATTGGGTGATGGAGGATATTGAGAACGTAGCCTCCTACCAAATTCAGTTTTCTACCGACCAATCTTCCTACCAAAGCATCGCAACTATTGATAATAAAGGCGGCTATGATTTTAGTTATACCGACCCACGAAAATTCGAAGGCACGATTTATTATCGTTTGATGATGGTAAAGACAGATGGTTCTTCTTACTATTCGGAGATTGTTCCTCTTAGTCGGCCAACAGAACATCTACTCCAATTTATTTCTATCCAACCCAACCCGGCTTCTACCAATTTGTACGCTAACCTTTATGCGCAAAAACAGGAAACGGTCAATTGGGTTATCTACAATGCTTTAGGGCAAACCCAGTTTTCGACAAACAGCCTGATCCATGAAGGCTATAATCAGGTGTCATTAAATATATCGCGATTATCGTCGGGGGTTTATTATTTGAAGCTGATTACTCATGATGTGATTACCGTGAAGCCATTCATTCGACAATAAATATAAAGATTTTTTTTTCTGAGTAAAAGTTGAACCTAATACTCAAAGTATTGAAGAGTAGGATATACTCAAATTATGCCTATTCCCAGCACCACATCAAAATATTCTTTCAGATATTTTATTATAGACTTGTATTACTGGTAGTCGGATTCAATTAACCCGCTACTCTGTATAGTGCATTTTTTTTTATTGCTCTCTGTGGCCAGTTCCACCATGCGGATGGTATTATAGCCATGTTCCGGCTTTTCCTTTAATGGGGCATGATGAACAATGGTATTGTACAAATTTTGATAGTACATACCAAAATTGCCCGGCAGGCTCGGGTATTTTTCTTTGATGACATTGCCGTTTAATTCTGTGTGTAGCAATCCCCAGTTTTCGGGCCGCTCCTCTCCCCAATGAGGGATATTGGGCAACACCCCAGCTCTTAGCATTTCTTCTTGCGGGTCTTCCCCAGATTTAATGAATGAGCCCTTGGTGCCGTGGATCATATATCTAGGGCCCGGTTCCCTCACCAGCATGCCTGATTTCAAGCGAACCAACATTTTTCCATAATCAAGCCGAAGGTCGAAATAGTCAGTAGCCCTGGCATGGGGTCTTTGCATCCGAACATCCGCATTGATCGATTGGGGCATCCCAAAAAGGTATAATGCCTGATCGATCAGGTGTGCGCCCAAATCGTACAGGATGCCACTTCCGGGGGCATTTTCTTCCCGCCAAGCGTTTGGTCTTGCTTCTGGGCGATAGCGGTCGTAATGGGCTTCATATGCCACCACATCACCCAATAATTGTTCCGAAAGTATTTTTTTGATGGTAAGGAAATCGCTAACATAGCGCCGGTTTTGATAAACACTGAGCACCCGGTCGGTATTTTTGGATAGTTCCACCAATTCCAATGCTTCTGCAGTGGTTATGGTAAATGGTTTTTCAAGCACCACATGTTTGCCTGCCAGTAAGGCTTTCTTGGCATATTCAAAATGGGTTGAATTGGGGGTAGTAATCACAATCAGTTCAACTTCGGGTATACTTATTAGTTCGTCAATATTCCTTACGATATTGATTGTAGGATATTTTTGTTTTGAGGAATCGTTATGCCGCTCGAGTACATGTGTGAGTTCGAAACCTTCTGAGGTGGTAATAAATGGTGCATGCATCACTTTTGCAGCAATGCCAAAGCCAACCAACCCCACTTTTATTTTGGGCATATCCTTATTATTCAGAAAATGAGAAAATCCAGTTCAACTTTAAAGTAAGGAGGCCTAATATGATTTTGCCCTTTGTTTTTTGCTTGCGGAAACAGAGGTCTTTCTTTCCTTGATGGGCTGCCTAAATGCGGCAGGACCGCTGGTAGCCAAAGTTTCGTCTACCAAAATCAATTCTTCTTCCATCACAAAACTTTCCTCAATCAGAGGCGCTACGGGGTTATGACCGGCTTTTATTTTTTGGAAATGGATAGCTGTCCAAACGTGGTCAAGTGTTACTTCTGTTACTTTTTCGTATCCTGCTGATTTTAGGCATTCCCAACTACAATCGCGATTGAGCGTGGTGGCAATCTTGGAAGCCAGTTTGGGGTAGGCTACCCAAAGCTTTGCTTCTTTCTGCATAGCTGGACTTACTTCTGCAATAATATTTCCCAATTGGGTTTCATTGACTGCAAAAACCAGTGCGAAATCGATTTTACGGGAGCGTAGCAGTGGAGTCATGTTCTTTGCAAAATTGAGCTTTGCGAACTGCTTCTCTATAGAAGATGGGAGACCTTGGATCAATAAATTTTTCTCATCTTTCAACTGCAACTTTTCCAGAATACTATGTAGCATTTAATGTAATTTTTATTTATGTAGATAAATAAATAGACCCTTATTTGCAAATTTAGAAAAACAAAACGTCACATTTTCATTTCTTTATATGACATGCCCAGTCAATTCAGATGATTATAATCAATATGGGTTTGGGCGAAACCTTGGTTGACAGCTTATTTCAGGCTGTCGGTACGCCTTCGCGTTCTTTTCCTGTCTCGGTATTTTAGGATAGGTACTTTGCTCTCGTTTCCACGTAGAAGTCGGCTTATGTTTTTTTGGTGGGTCAGGACAACAAGTAGGGCTACAGCTATAGCAAAACCACGGTAAAGTGGTTCTTGTTCATTAAAAATAAAAAGGATCAATACGGCAAAAGCCAAACTAGCCAATATGGAACTTAAAGACACAAAGCGAGTGAGATAAAGAACCAGGATGAAAACCCCCACACAATATATTGCTACAATCGGTTGCATGGCCAAAATCATTCCAAACAAAGTGGCAACGCCTTTTCCTCCTCTAAAATCGGCCCAGATTGGAAAAATATGCCCCAGCACAGCAGCCAAGCCAAGCCCAACCATAAAATTGGTACGGTCAAACTCATTATGCAGGTAATAGGGAATCAAAATATAAAGACTGGTGGCAACAACACCTTTGAGTACATCAACCACCATTACAAAGCTGCCCCATTTGGAGCCAAGTACACGGAAAGTATTGGTTGCTCCGGCATTGCCGCTGCCATATTCGCGAATATCGATATCGAAAAAATATCTGCTTATCCAAACTGCGGTGGGAATAGAGCCAATCAAGTATGCTAAAACAATAAGTAAAACTTCTACCATTGAAAAAAGGTTAAAGTTGGAATACAAATATAACTATAAAATTGTTAGTTCGGGCAGATTTAAAGCTGATCCTTTGAGTGCTTTAACAGCAAGCAGCCCCAACTCTCTCTTTCCATTAGGCAATCAATTGAGAAATGGTTCAAAATGCACTCATTTTCAATTTGTTGTAGGTCTGATTCCAAAAAACCACTGACGATTAAAACGCCTTCTGCCAACAAATGTTGTTGGAAATTCACAAAGTTTTGGATGATTACCCGCTTATTGATATTGGCCAAAATCACTTCAAACTTGCCCGTATGCTCAATAGAATCTGATTTTTCGAGGCTTATTTTTGAGCAGTGGTTGTTTGCAATGTTTTCAGCGGCGTTTTGTACACTCCAACTGTCGTTGTCGATTGCAAAAATTGTTTCGGCGCCACATTTTTCCGCAAGAATGGCAAGCACACCTGTGCCCGTGCCAAAATCAAGTATTTTTTTACCGTTTAAATCTAATTGGCTCATGGCTTTGATCATTAGCCAGGTGGTGGCGTGATGACCGGTACCAAAACTCATTTTTGGGGTAATGATGATTTCGTGTTTCTTATCTTTTATCGGTGCATGAAAGGAGGCCCGAATAGCGCAAAAATCTTCCACAGTTACCGGATCGAAATTTTTTTCCCATTCCATATTCCAGTTCTCAGGCTCGATAAGGATTTTTGTATACTCCACACTGTTGGAAGCAATAATGGATTCTACCTCCTGTTCTGGATAGTTTTCTTTTTTGATGAATGCATCCAGAAAATGAGGCTTCTCCTCAAAACCATCAAAACCACAATCGCTCAATAGGGCAATGAGGATGGCCGATTGTGCTTCTTCCTTTAACCTGATCGATATTTTAATATAGCTATCCATACAAAAAAGAAAAGGCCCGCAATATTGCAGGCCTACTAAGTTAAAAAAATATATTATTGTTGGGGTGCTTGGTTGCTTGGCTTGGCATCGGGTTTGGGCATAAGCACTTTACGGCTCAGCTTGAATTTGCCTGTCCTTTCATCCACACCTATCAGTTTTACTTTCACGCGGTCGCCTTCTTTCAGCACGCCGTCCATGTTTTCAAGGCGTTTCCAGGAAATCTCGCTAATATGCAAGAGCCCTTGTTTGCCCGGAAGGAACTCTACAAAAGCACCAAATTCTTTGATACCTTTTACGGTGCCTTCATATACGGTGCCTACTTCTGGCATGGCCACAATCCCCTTGATCCAAGCTACTGCTTTGTCAAGCCCTTCTTTTGCTGGGCTGAAAATGCTCACTTCGCCAAAATTTCCAACTTCTTCCAGATTGATGGTTGCTCCTGTTTCGCGTTGGATCTCCTGAATGATTTTTCCCTGCGGCCCGATTACGGCACCAATGAATTCTTTGTCGATGAACAGTTTCACCATTCTGGGTGCATGTGGTTTTACATCAGACCTTGCTTCAGGCATACATTGATACATGGCATCCAGAATATGCAGCCTGCCTTTGCGTGCTTGCTCCAATGCTTCACGCATGGTTGACATGCTAAGTCCGTCCACTTTAATATCCATCTGCACACCGCAGATACCTTCGCGGGTGCCGGTAACTTTAAAATCCATATCACCGAGATGGTCTTCATCTCCCAATATATCGGTAAGGATGGCATTTTTACCATCGCTTGCTCTGGTGATCAAACCCATGGCCACACCGCTTACATGCTTTGGCAAAGGAACACCTGCATCCATCAGAGCCAGTGAACCCGCACAAACCGTAGCCATTGAAGAGGAACCATTTGATTCCAATATATCACTCACCACACGAACGGTGTAGGGATAATCGTTGCCGGGCATCATTTGTTTTAATGAACGCATGGCCAGATTACCATGTCCTACTTCTCTGCGGCCAGGCCCACGCATCATCTTCACCTCACCTGTAGAAAAGGGAGGGAAATTATAGTGAAGTATAAATTTGGTATAATCAGATTTTGCGGCACTTTCTACCAACAGTTCATCCAATGGCGTACCTAAAGTAACCGTGGTCAATGATTGGGTTTCGCCACGTGTGAAGAGGGCTGAACCGTGCGGGGTAGGTAATGGGTCCACTTCCATAGCCAGCGGACGAACTTTATCAAGGCTCCTGCCATCCAAACGGATGCGGTCGTCCAAGATCATATTCCTGACCACTTCCCATTGCAGGTCGGCATAATATTTTTTTGCCATTTTCTTTTCCGCATCGGTGGCTTCTTCACCCAGACTGGCAATCAATTCTTCTTTTAATTTATCATAAGCATCACTACGTTCATGCTTGCTGCTTCCCGCTTTTGAAATCTGATAAATTTTATCTTTTGCAAAAGCATTCACTTTTTCCTGCAATGCTTCATTCTGCTCAGGTTTTTTATAATCTCTTTTAGTTTTGATGCCTACCTGCTGCCTCAATTCTTCCTGTGCCTTTATCTGAACACGGATGGCATCGTGAGCAAGTTCCAATGCTTTAACGAGATCTTCCTCACTGCATTCTTTCGCTTCACCTTCCACCATCATCAGGTTTTTATCGGTAGCGGCGATGATGAACTCCATATCGGCTTTCTCCAATTCGGAGCGCATGGGGTTTACAATCAGTTTACCTTCCACACGGGCAATCCTCACTTCACTAATGATTTCTTTGATGGGAATATCAGAAACGGCCAATGCTGCAGAAGCGGCCAAACAAGCCAATGCATCCGGCATTACTTCTTTATCGCTGGATACGAGGCTGATCAATACCTGTACATCGCAAAAATAATCTTCGGGGAAAAGAGGACGAAGGGCACGGTCAATCAAGCGGCTGGTCAACACTTCATAATCATTCAGTCTGGCCTCCCTCTTAAAAAATGAACCAGGGATCCTGCCTGCAGAAGCAAATTTTTCCTGGTAATCCACCGATAGGGGGAAGAATTCCTGACCTTCTTTGGGGTCTTTATTGGCAACAACGGTTGCCAATAAAATACAGTTTCCTTGCTGTACGGTCACTGCACCATCGGCTTGGCGGGCTAGTTTTCCCGTACCAATGGTCACTTCGCGGCCTCCGCCAATATCAAACACTACACTTTTGGGTTGTGAAACCATAAATTTATTTTTTTGAATTGTGTTACTCAGGAGGGAAGATATAGTAACCAGATTTGGTTTGGATACATCCATTCTCTGACTGGGCAATCGAATAATCGCATACAAAAAAAAGATTCCCAACTGGTAAAGGCAGTTGGGATGAAATCAGGTATGCTACATAGACTTATCTTATTTTCTTAATCCAAGTTTTTCAATCAGCGAGCGATAGCCTTGCAGGTTTTGTTTGCTCAGGTAAGTAAGCAGACGCTTTCTCTTGCCAACCAGTTGCATCAGGCCACGGTGAGTGGAAAAATCTTTTTTGTTTGATTGTAGATGTTCAGATATGCTGTTGATACGCTCAGTCAGGAGAGCAATCTGCCCTTCTATAGAACCCGTGTTCTCTGCTTTAGCACCAAAACCTGAAAACAATCCTTGTTTTTTTTCTTTTGTCAAATACGGCATCTCAATTTTTTTAAAAATCCAAATAATTTTCCGATAATTTCGGCGGCAAAGGTACAGAAAATAATCTGAAATTTGAAAATCTTATAAATTATCATTTTTCAATAATCCTCTTAAAAAGAACCCTTTAGCCAATTTGAAGAATATCTATTTTACCGTGACCAACAGTTTGGAGCATGACCAGCGCATGCATCGGATCTGCGGCTCCCTGAGCCAAGCGGGTTATGAGGTTTTTCTAGTAGGCACAAAACCTAAAAATAAAGTGCCTTTAAAGAATAGGGGTTTTGGTCAAATTAGGCTAAATAATTGGTTTTCAAAAGGAAAATTGTTTTATATCGAATACAATATTAGGCTTTTTTTCTTCCTACTTTTTCGAAAAATGGATGCGGTCTGTGCTATTGATTTGGATACCATTCTGCCATGCCTGATGGTTTCCCGTATCAAAAAATTGCCAAGGGTTTACGATGCACATGAGCTTTTTTGTGAAATGAAGGAAGTGGTTACCCGCCCTTTTATTTATAAATGCTGGAAATGGGTGGAAAAATACAGTGTACCCAAGTTCACGTTGGGTTATACCGTAAATGGCATTATTGCTGAAGAGTTCAAAAAAATGTATGGGGTAGAATATGGGGTGATCAGGAATATCCCAGTACTTCGGGAAATACCCGTGCCAACAGAAGGCCCCAAATATATTTTGTACCAAGGGGCCGTGAACGAAGGCCGCAGTTTTGAAACATTGATCCCTGCAATGAAATGGGTGGATATACCATTGATCATTTGTGGCGATGGGAATTTTATGGACAAGGCCAAGGCCTTGGTTCAACAATTTGGGCTTGAGGAAAAGATTATTTTTAAAGGGATGGTTGCGCCAGCTGAGTTAAGACAAATTACTGCTAATGCCAGTATCGGGATTACCTTGTTTGAGAACAAGGGGAAAAATAATTATTACTCACTTGCCAACCGCTTTTTTGATTATATGCATGCAGGGGTGCCCCAAATTTGTGTGGATTATCCTGCCTATGCAGAGTTGAACCAATTGCATCCTTTTGCCTTGCTCATTGATGACCTAAGCCCTGAAGCAATCGCTGCGGCATTGAACAATTTGTTGGATGATGATGTTCTATATGAAAGTCTCAAGCGCAATTGTATGCTGGCTAGAGTAGTTTACAATTGGCAATTGGAAGAACCAAAGCTTCTTTCTTTTTATCATCAATTATTTTGACCAAACTGGAAAAGCATTTACATATAGTTTCCTTTGATGTTCCTTTTCCAGCAGATTATGGGGGTGTGATTGATGTTTTCTATAAAATAAAAGCACTTCACGAACTGGGGGTTAAGATTCACTTGCATTGTTTTGAATATGGCAGGGGGCAAAGGAAGGAATTGGAAGACTATTGCGCTGAAGTCCATTATTACAATCGAAAATCGGGTCATCATGGGTTCTCGAATAAACTACCTTATATCGTTTGTTCGAGATCGGACGATGGACTTTTGAAAAATTTACTAAAGGACGATTACCCCGTGTTATTGGAAGGTATCCATTGTACCTATTTCCTCAATAATGAGCGTCTTGCCCATCGGAAAGTTTTGCTGCGCCTGCACAATGTGGAATACCGATATTATAAAAATCTTTTTCATCAGGAAAGATCATTGCCCAAAAAAATATATTATTTGAATGAGAGTCGTCTGCTCAAAAAATATGAACATGCGATTGCCTATAATGTCCCTGTACTGGCCATTTCCCAACAAGATGCGATTAGCTTTCATGATGAATTGGGGTTGAATGAGATTTCTTATTTGCCTGTTTTTCATCCTGTGGAGCAGGTGGGTTGTATGGAAGGCCTGGGCTGCTATTGTTTGTATCACGGTAATTTGTCGGTGGCAGAGAATGAAGCGGCTGTTATCTGGCTTTTGAAAAATGTGTTCAACGAACTGAAGCTCCCATTTGTGATTGCGGGGAAAAAACCTTCCACGCGATTGCAAAAACTGGCACACAAGCACTCGCATACTTGTTTGGTAGCGGATCCCGGTGAGCAAGAAATGGTTGATATCATCTGTAAAGCGCAAATCAATATCCTGCCTTCCTTTAATAATACGGGGATAAAGTTGAAATTATTGAATGCCGTTTTCAATGGCAGGCATTGTGTTGCATCGAAGAATGCAGTAGCCTTGACGGGATTGGAAACCGAATGCTATTTGGCACAGACTGCCGACGATTTTAAACAATGGATTGCTCAACTATACGAGAAGCCCTTTACCTGGTCCCTGATAAAAGAAAGGGAAGCATTATTGTTGGAGTCCTTCGATAATAGAAAAAACGCACAACAACTTATTGCATCGATATGGTAGCGTTGTCGACCACTTTCCCTTTTTCAGTTCGCATCATTCTGGCAGGAAATTTCCGAATCACCATATAGTCATGCGTGGCCATAATGATGGTAGCACCATAATCACGGCTGATCTGGAAAAGCAATTGCATGATTTCATCTGAGGTTTCGGGATCGAGGTTGCCTGTTGGCTCATCGGCCAAAATCAGTTTTGGTGAATTCAATAATGCCCGGGCAATATCCACACGTTGTTGTTCGCCACCACTCATTTCAAAAGGCATCTTAAAACCCTTTGATTTGAGGCCCACTTTATCCAGCACATCCGAAATTTTTTCGTCCATCAATTTCACATCTTTCCAACCGGTGGCTTTCAGCACAAATTTCAGGTTATCGTTCACATTACGGTCGGTGAGCAATTGAAAATCCTGGAATACTACGCCGAGTGTCCTTCTGAGATAAGGCACTTTTTTCCAATCCATTTGCCGAAGGTCGAAACCAGCAACCTGACCAGTACCTTCCTTCAAGTATATATCGCCATAAAGGGTCTTTAAAAGGCTCGATTTGCCGGTGCCCGTTTTGCCTACGAGGTAAACAAACTCCCCCTTATTGATGTTGATATTCACATCCTGAAGAATGAGACTGCTGCCTTGATAAATATTTGCGCCTTTTAGTTCAACAATTGTTTCGGACATAATAATGGATTGAAGTGAGCAAAATTATGGAATTAAAAACGTTGAGCTTCGCTTATTCACATAATTTTAAAAAAAGGCTTTGGGCAAACAAGCTGCCTAAATAATTATCTAAAAAGTTTCTCAAAAAAAAGATTCAGTACCTCCACGAAAATAAGTACGATGATTATCCACTCGAGCAGGTTGCTATTTCGGTATTGCATGATATCCTTGAAAAGCTCTAGGTTTTCCTTGATGATGCCAAGCCCCTCTTGAATATTACGAAAACGTTCCTGTAGGTCGAATGTGCGTTTGAGGCCAATATCGATTTTATTTAAGTTCTCATTTTCCCAGGTCTCATCTGGCGAATCGAATATATATAGGTTCTCAGCGATCCTGTTTTTCAGGTTCAAAGTTTTGCCGATATATTTGGTAAGTCTTCTTCCGGATATATCCAGCTTTCCTTTTTTTTCCAAGATTTGGGTGTGATGGTTGGTTTCCTCCAACAATTTATTGGTTTGCTCCGAATAATAATCCAATGCCACCGATTGGGAAACGTTCAGCATGATGAGCCTAAATATTTCTGCATCTGCATCTACAATCTCGATTTTATTATAGCCAAACTTATTTTCTTTGGCGCCGGTTTCTATCTGGAATTCTTCGGTAAGTTGTTCCTCAAATCGGTTGCGACAATAAGGCATGATCAGTTGAAGGAATTGTCCAGTTTGGGTTTCGTCATAATTGAGGAAACAGGCAACCCCATATTTGAAAACATAGATAAACTCGTCGTGGCTTGTTTTATAAAATAGCTCGTCGGCATCGTTGTGTAATAATTCCGCCTTGAAAAAAGATTTGAAAGATTTGATATCAATGCTGTCGGCGATTTGGTATGATCGGACCTGTAACATATGTTCAATCGCTATCATAGCGACTATTTGGTTGGTTCACAAAATACGCTATTGCTTTCAAACCCAAAAACGGGGAGGGATACGAATTGGGATTGATTATTGATTGGGTCAATGTTCCACTTCACCCACCACAAACACGCTGCCGCAAACGACAATCAAGTCCTTGATTGTTGCAGCCGTTTTGGCGGACTGGAGTGCCGTGTTCACGTCCGGATAATGATTGCCGTTAAGACCAGCCAGTTTGGCTCTTTGTTTCAATTCGTTTTCTGGCATAGCTCGGGGTATCTGTGCCTTGGTAAAATAATATTGGGCATGCTTGGGTAGTATCATAAGGATTTTTTCGATATCCTTATCCTTGACCATGCCTATAACAATATGCAAGGTAGCATGGCTGGTGATTTCAATCTGCTCAACCAGTTGTTTGATGCCATCTTCATTATGGCTAACGTCCAATGCGATCAAGGGATTCTCTTGAATGGTTTCCCAGCGCCCATGAAGACCGGTTAGTTTTTTTACATTCCTAAGTGCTTTTTGCAAATCGGTGTCGGTGATATTCCAGCCTATCTTTCTCAACTGATGCACGGCCTCCAGCACGGTGATCAGGTTTTTGGTTTGATAGATACCCGTTAGATCCAGATGATAATATTGTTTCTCGTTATTATGCGTGGTGGTTACCTCAGCCAGCAGTTCTTTGTGTTGTATTTCCCAGGAGGCTACATAGCGTTGGTGGTTTGCAAATACCAGATCCGCTTCATCTTCTGCCGCTTTTTTTTCAAACACTTCACGTGTTTCGTTTTGATATTCGCCAATAACAATGGGTTTGTTTTTTTTGATGATGCCTGCTTTTTCCCAAGCAATCTTTGGGAGTGTATCGCCCAAAATCTGAACATGATCATAACTGATATTGGTGATCACGGAGAGTTCAGGCATAATGATATTGGTGCTGTCCAATCTACCACCAAGCCCCACTTCAATGATAGCAATATCTACTTTTTGCTCGGCAAAATAGGCAAAGGCCATGGCTACTGTGATCTCAAAAAAAGAAGGGCTTATTTTTTCGATTAAAGGTTTTAGGTGTTCTACAAAGTTTGTTACATAGGTTTCATCGATTATATTCCCATCCACTTTGATGCGTTCCCTAAAATCTTTTAAGTGTGGTGAAGTGTACAATCCTGTTTTATAACCGGCGGTTTGAAACACTGCGGCCAGCATATGGCTGGTTGATCCTTTGCCATTGGTGCCGCCCACATGCACCGATTTGAATTTCGTTTGTGGGTTACCGAGAGATTCGCATAGTATAACTGTATTACTGAGCCCCTCACGCATAGCGGAGGCGCCAGCGCGACTGAACATGGGCAGGCGTGAAAACAAATAATCAATGGTCTGCTGATAATCCATAGGGCGCGAAATTAGAAAAAAGCAATCTAATGTAAGGACAGGAAGGGAGGAGATTTGTGGGATTATGTAGGATTGGGTATTTAACGGTTAATTGTTTTATAAAAGAAAAGACCCCCAACTCATTTCACAGAATGAGTTGGGCGAAAAAGGTATATGAGATTTCATATGCCCCAAACCGTGGATCTCCTGCCTTTATTTTTTTTAAAATTAATTATGCACCTTAAAATTAAAGATGATGGTGCCGAAGGATTCATCTCCGCTGTTGAACTTAACCTGTTTTGCTTTGCGAAGCGCAATAGATACCATGGAAGATTCCGAAGTGGTGGAACCACGCAACTGATAGTCTGCGCTCACAACAGAACCGCTAGGATCGATATGCACGTCAACGGCCACTTTTGCATTTTCATTGAAATCGTCGGTGAAAGATGGGGTGCCCACAATCCTTCTTCCCTGTAAACCACGGGATATGGTAACGCCAGAGTGACCCGTGCCGCCATTGCCTGTATAATTATCTGAATTGGGGTTGCCGCCCGGTTTTCCCTGATCGCCACGACCACCAGCAACCCCCTGATTGCCCCCAGCTTTATAGGAGTCCGCATCATTGCCCCCATTGCCATTACCACTCGTTCCGCTGAAAATGGCTTTGGGCCTGGGTTTTACAGGTGCAGGGTTCTCCACTGGCTTTCTCGCCCTCACTGCTTTGGGCGCCGTTTCTTTATCTGGTATTTTGGTAGCATCTGGCTTGGTGACCAAGGCTTTTTTTATAACGGGTGCTTCGTCTTTATTATTATCGTCTGTCTCTACATCTTTTACAGCTTCTTTGGAAGCAACTGCTGGTTTGGGAGGCGTATATTTCTGCTGGTCTTGTGCAGAGGGTTTTCCCGGCAGGAAAGGTTGGTCGGTTCCAAGTCCTTGGTCACTATTGCCCAAGTTCACTTCAATACCATCTTCAATAGGGGGAAGTGGCGGGGTGGGCAGGGTCCAGGTAATAAAAAGCAACATCAGTACAATCAACGTACAGATGAGTGCTGTATACGCGGAGGCTCTTGCGTTTTTCTTCGACTCGAAATGATCGACCTGATATGCCATAGTTACCATGCGAAGTTATTGATTGTTGCTGATAACAATGCAAATTAGGGGCTAATTGCATATGGGAAACCTCAAAAAATGTTAATAATAGTCATTGGGGGTAATGGTCTTCCATCCTTTTTGTTTAAGTTTGGCATCAATCATTTGTTATGGGGTATTTTAAGAGAATCTTTGTGCTGTCTGTCTTCTTTCTCTTTTTGGATGCGCATGTATTTGCCCAAAAATTATATGTGATCCCAGCTTTTACCGGCTATGCCATTCCCAATGAAAAAAGTAATGAGGAGGATGAAAGTGCCCTTTTCAGTGAAAAAGATGGTTTGCATAACTGGAGCAATAGAAACCAGCGGATTTTTTATTATTTCTATTTGCGGAACATAGGGCAATTGCATATTGCCATGTATATGCGAAATGAATCTGCAGGCAATACCATGTTCCTGAAGATAAACAACCAAGTATTTAAATTTCAAGTGCCCCAATCGAAGCAATTCAAAAAGCTGGACGTCGGCACGATCAATATACCTAAATCGGGATTTTATAACATCGAGCTTTATGCGACCGTGCGATTGGGGAAACAGATTGCCAATTTACAATCTATCGAATTGAGCGGCCCTGCCTCCCTGGATATGCATTATAATTTAAAACCCCGTCGTAATGCAGCATCGGTACATTTATCCTATCCCTTGCCCGATAGTGTGAAGGCCATCGGTTTTTATAATGAAGTAACCGTGCCCAAAAATGCAGACCAACTCTATTCCTATTTTATGGCCTGTGGTTTTGCCAGAGGCTATTTTGGAATGCAGGTAAACAGCGCTACTGAACGAAGGATTATTTTTTCGGTTTGGGATGCAGGTAATGAAGCCGTGGATAGAAACAAAGTGAGTGATGATAATAAAGTGCAGTTAATCGGTAAGGGGGAAAATGTGATTGCCGAAGGGTTTGGCAATGAAGGTACGGGCGGGCATAGCCATTTTGTTTATGATTGGAAGGCGGGTGAGACTTATCGTTTTTATGTAACCGCCCTTCCGGATAGCGCCTCTGGCACGACAATTTATTCCGGTTACTTTTTTATTCCGGAAACAAAAAAATGGAAACTCATTGCCAGTTTCAAATCCCCCAAGGATGGCAACTACTTGCATGGGTTATATTCTTTTTTGGAAAACTTTTGGGGTGTGAATGGTAATCTTTATCGCAAAGCTTATTATAGCAATCAGTGGGTACGCAACCAAAACTCGGAATGGAAGGAACTAACACAAAGTGTGTTTACCTGTGATGCTACTGGCAAAGCTCTTGACCGGCTTGATTTTGGTGGCGGGGTGGAAAACGATTCTTTTTATTTATGGAATGGTGGATTTCAGGGCATGCATACAAAATATGGGGAACTGTTTCACAGAAAGGGGGGCAACCCTCAACCTGATATCGATTTATATCAAAATGCGGACAGTCTTGTGCAGGCCGAAAAGGACAAAGAACTTATATTGGCCTCCATACGTGCTGGCAAATTGGACACTACCGGTTCTATAAATAGTATTTATTATCAGATACTCAAAGAAGGTCAGGGCGACTGGGTGAAACCAGAAGATTCCCTTAGTGTGCGATATAAAGGGACATTGTTGAATGGCGAACTCTTTGATGAATCGAAAGGTAAGCCCGTTAGCTTTCCATTGAAACGCTTGATCAAGGGATGGCAGATTGGTCTAACCAAGTGTAGGGAAGGCGGTAAAATCAGGTTGATTATTCCATCGGCACTTGCCTATACCATCCGTGCCCGTGCTGAAAAAATCCCGCCCAATAGTGTTTTGGTTTTTGACATTGACGTGCTGGAAATCAAAAAATAATTTTATAAAGATGCACATAAAACCATTCCATTCTTTTTTAGTAATACTATCAACCTTTATATATGGGATGTCCTTTTCCCAATCGGCTTATTTGCTGAAACCCTCAAGGGTGTTTGATGGGGAAGAAATGCATACAGGTTGGACGGTGCTGGTCAGGGATAATAAAATTGTTGCGGTTGGTCCCAATATTCCAGTTGATAAGGAGGTGAAAATAATTGAGTTTAAAAATAGCAGCCTGCTTCCGGGGTTAATCGAGGGGCATAGTCATTTGTTTCTTCATCCTTACAATGAAGTGTCTTGGGATGATCAGGTATTAAAAGAATCCAGGGCGGAGCGGGTAGCAAGAGCTACGGTGCATGCACGCAAAACTTTGCTGGCAGGTTTTACAACGGTTCGCGATCTGGGAACGGAAGGTGCGGGTTATGATGATGTTGGGCTTAAACAAGCCATCGAAAAGGGGATTATACCCGGTCCACGGATGTTGGTGGCTACCCGTGCGATTGTGGCCACCGGCAGTTATGGACCTAAAAACCTGAGTTATGATATTGAGACACCCAAGGGTGCTGCCGAAGCCGATGGCGCCGATGGGTTGATAAAGGAATTGCGCAACCAGATTGGTAAAGGTGCGGATGTGATAAAAATATATGCAGATTATCGCTGGGGTTTGAACAAGGATGCCGCCCCTACTTTTACATTGGAGGAGTTGAAAAAAGCGGTGGAAGCAGCCAATAGCAGTGGGAGGGAAGTGGTGGTCCATTCCTCAACGGTAGAGGGTATGCGAAGATCGATATTGGCAGGGGTGTCCACCATTGAACATGGGGATGAAGGGACACCTGAAATTTTTCGGATGATGAAGGAACATGGCATTGCACTTTGTCCAACCCTTTCTGCAGGTGAAGCCATTGCCCAATACCATGGGTGGCGAAAAGGGATTGACCCCGAACCAGAACATATCAAGGCGAAGCGGGTGAGTTTTCGGTATGCGCTTGAATCGGGGGTCACTATTTTGATGGGGGGTGATGTGGGTGTATATGCCCATGGCGACAATGCCCGTGAAATGGAAGCCATGGTAGATTATGGAATGAAGCCCCTTGATGTATTGCGTTCTGCTACCTCCGTGAATGCGGATGTATTTAAAATCGCGGATAAAGTGGGACGCATAAAACCCGGACTGCTAGCTGACCTCATTATAGTGGAAGGCGACCCTACAGAAAATATTTCTCAGGTGAGGAAAATCAAATGGGTGATGAAAGATGGGGTGGTCTATTGATAAAAATTATTCTATCGCCGCTGGTGTTGCCGCTAAACCCGTGCGATAGCTCCACCAGCAGTCGATTCGCTAGGCATTTATTACGCGGGGTCGGCGGGCCAGACCCCACTGCGACGAAGAAAAAGGAATATTGACTGAATCACGGATTATACTGATTAATAGATTCCACTGATTTTGTTTTCATAATAACCAGTCTTTTAAAGGTCAGGCTTTTGCTCCCAAAATTGATCAGCAAGCCAACTTCAAGCTTGTATGCCTTCAGGTAAATCAGGACCTGTGCAATATGTACATCTTCCAATTGGATGATTTCTTTCAGTTCCACCAATATTTTTCCTTCCACAATAAAATCAGCTCTCCTTAATAAAATCAGATCTCCTTGTTTCAATTGGCTCTGAAAGTTCTTTATAAAATATATCCTGCTCAATTTCTCTCGCAAAGCCTAGTCCTGCTTTGGAGAACTCCCAGGCTAAGGCACGTTGATATATTACTTCTTGGAACCCGTTCCCAAGAAACTTATGCACTTCAAAAGAAGCCCCGATAATTTTTTCTGTTATGTCTTTATATTTTAACTCTGGCATAAACTGGCATAAAAGTGTTCCGAGTAATCTTTCAATCCGTTTGATCTGTGATTCTGACAAAAGGTAAAATAACAAATTTACTTCCACTCTGACTAAGCTGCAGCATGTAAAGGATTGTTGGCGTATCTGTGTCCCCTATTTGTTCATCCATGAAATCACGAGAATGCCTTCATGTTTGCTTGTCTGGGCACAGATACCCACTTGCACAAGGCTCGGCTGCATATTCACGCCAGGGTAGTAGCTAAAATTTTATTTTTCAATAAAGGTCTTGGTGGCAAAAAAAGCATTTAGCGAATCTTTTATTTTTGAAGTGTCTTTGGAGATTGCTAAAATGGGGAAATATACTTTGAAAATAGTGGAATCCTTTGTTTCCATTTTCACCTTTGATGATGATAAGGCCAATTGTTGATACCTTCTTTCCGCTCTTTTTCTATTGGTAGTCTCTAGTATCACAAACCGATAGCTATTGGTGTCAAGACCCAGTTTTTCCAATTCCTTTCTTTTGTTCAAAGAATCCGTTTGCTGTGCAACCAAAGCCAAAGAATCCTTGGTTCTCGAGGAGGTGTCAGCTTGACCGAGGGTAATATTATCTTGGTTGCCGTTTTCTGCTGTTTTCTTTTTATACAAACTATAGCCGCCCCATCCAATGAGCGCTATACCAGCTAAAATGCCGAGGACTATAAAAACCCTTCTTGCCGAAACAGGTTGGGTCAAGTTTTCTTTGATGGGCGCTTCATAATTTGTTTTTCTTTTTTCCGAATTATCCTGTTGGTCCACTTCGGGGAGTACCAGTTTTACATAGCTGAACTCGCCGGGCTGAAATTCAAATTTGTTATCATTGTTCCGATAAACGGAACCGATGCCTTCCAAATGAAATGGCTTGCCAATATTGATGAGCTGTATGCCTAAATTTAAATAAGATTCAAGATCGGATGCGGCCAGCGGTTTCATTTTGCCAGTATACAGATGTAGGAACTCGATCAGCGATTCCTCGGGGCGTTGCACCAAGGTATTTTCAAAATGAATACCCGGAATGGTTTCAGGCTCACTCGATACCAATTCTTGGGGAATGATGGTAGATGGGTCTAAACTAAACACCCCCAAACCAGGGAGTGATAAGCTCTTGTTTTTGTACAAATAGTGCGCAAGCAGTTGGGGTAATTTCAAAATGAATGGATTTATTATGCAATTTAGGGATTTTTTTAATCACAAAACAATGCAAAAGAATTTATTAGGACGATTACTTGTTCTAAATGGTTAGATGATATCACCCTAACTTTGTAAATAAAACCATTATGCTAAGTGATGAGGACAACCAGTTTTTGGAATACTGGGAATTGAACAGGGACAAACAAAAGAAAACATTCAAGCAGTTTCTGGTTGGCATTCCAATAGGCTTATTATTTGCCATCCCGATATGTATCAGTTTTTTTTCTGGATGGGACAAGCAGGCCGCCATGGTTTCCAATACACCCAGCTTCAATCCTGGGGTTTTGATTGTTGCCATGCTGCTGATCATTGCATTTATAGCGATTTTCTCCAAAAAGCACCAATGGGATATCAGGGAACAGCATTACCGTGAATTACTGGCCAGACAGGCCCGTGAAAAAAAAGCTGAAAATCTTGAAAAAAAATAGTCATTCCATTGCAGCATTATGAAATGATGGGTTGTCTTATTCCCAAAGTATCTATCCTGGCCAAATTTTTTGCATGCAAAAAATAGTTTCATTTGCGTTTTTGACCGTTTCCCTTTGTTTTTTTTCGTGTTTCAAAAAAGATTCGGGCTGTAGTTATGGCAATACCATTGTAACTGCACCCAGTGTGGAGCAACTTGCTGTAAAACACTATATTGACTCAATGGGTATTACGGCAACCATGGATCCTGCGGGCTTTTATTATAGCGTGGTAAGTCCAGGTGCTGGTTCAGCCCCAGGTGTTTGTTCCAAAATAACCGTCAGTTATTCGGGGCGGTTGACCGATGGTTCGGTGTTCGATCAAGAAACAGGGGCCCTATTTACATTGGGTGCTTTGATATCGGGATGGAAGCAGGGGCTACCACTAATATCAAAAGGAGGAGAGATAAAATTATATATTCCCCCCACATTGGGCTACGGTAGTACTGCAGAGACCAATGCCAATGGGGTAGTGGTGATACCAGCTAATTCAATATTGATTTTCGATATTAACCTCGTTAATGTTCAGTAACCGTAACTATTAACTACCTGCTACACGGCCCCGGATTTCCTTCCGGGGCTTTTTTGTTTTGAAATAGCTGCATATTGGCCTTCAAAACAATTATATAAATTACGAGAATCGGAAAATGAGGGATCATATGCCTTCGCTCAGCCCCATTTTCTTTAATTTTGCCAAAAGACTATTTCTTGCCTCACGAATCCATATCGGTATTTGATATTTTCAAAATTGGGATTGGTCCCTCCAGTTCCCATACATTAGGGCCCTGGCGGGCGGCGCAGCGATTCCTATCCTCCATTCAGAAAATAAAAAATCTAAAAGAAATCAAGAGGGTTGAAGTATTACTATACGGGTCGCTGGCAAAAACGGGTAAGGGCCATGGCACCGATATTGCCATCCAGCTTGGGCTCAGCGGTGATGACCCGGTAAGTTTTGAGGTGGACCTGCTACATAAAAAAATAGAGGGGATCCGTTCATCCCAAAAAATATGGCTGCACAATGAGTATGAAATTTCATTTAGCCCCGAGCAGGATATCCATTTTTTGTATACAGAAAGTCTCCCATACCATCCCAATGCCGTTAGTTTTCTGGCCGATTTTAGTGATGGTGAAAAGTTGGCTGAAACCTATTATTCTATTGGCGGGGGCTTTGTAAAAAAAGAAGGGGAGGAGGAAACGGGAAATATGAACATTCAATTGCCCTTCCCCATCGATAATGCCAATGAACTGTTGCATTGGTGCATGAAAACGGGTATGGGCATTAGCGAAGTGGTAATGGAAAATGAAATGGCCTGGCGCTCGGAAGCTGATATCAAGAAAGGACTGCTCGATATTTGGCGGGTGATGAAGGATTGCATGTATAAAGGCTCCCATACCCTAGGACAACTGCCCGGGGGACTGAATGTGAAAAGAAGGGCGGCCCACCTCAATAAAAAATTGTTGGGCGATAAGGAATACAAAAACTATGAATCCTGGATTGACTCTATCCGCGAAAAGGGAAATGATTTTAAATATACATTGGATTGGGTGAGTTGTTTTGCCTTGGCGGTGAACGAGGAAAATGCTTCTTTCGGGCGAGTGGTGACTGCACCCACCAACGGAGCGGCAGGAGTGATACCGGCAGTACTACAATATTTTGTCGTGTTTTGTGATGGGGATAGAAATGAAAAGATCATCCAGTTTATGCTCACTGCCGCCGAGATTGGTAGTATTTTCAAAAAAGGGGCCACGATTTCTGCAGCAATGGGTGGTTGCCAGGCCGAAATCGGCGTTTCTTCTGCCATGGCTGCAGCCGCACTTACAGAGTGTATGGGTGGCACCCAGCGACAGGCCTTGATGGCCGCTGAGATAGCCATGGAGCATCATTTGGGCCTCACCTGCGATCCGATTGCTGGTCTGGTACAAGTGCCTTGCATTGAGCGCAATACCATGGGTGCTATCAAAGCCATCACCGCCAGTCAGCTTGCTTTACAAAGCACACCAGATTTTGCAAAGGTTTCGCTGGATGATGTGATCTGCACTATGTGGGACACTGCGCTGGATATGAACAGCAAATACAAGGAAACTTCCGATGGTGGTTTGGCTGTACATATTCCCATCAGCTTGAGTGAATGCTAATTTCAAATCGAGTAAAGTAAAAGATAAATGCTACAGGGGATTCCTGCAGATGAAGAAGTAAATGTAAATCCCTTGGGAAGTTAAGGAACCATAATCTTCTCGAAAGGGTTTCCTTTAATACCAATCAAAACTTTAATTAAGAGGGATACTCCAATAAGTCCAATCAATAAAAGGTACCAAAAGGATTTCATCAAAAATAAGATGACAGGCAAAGCGATTCGCATCGTAATAACTTAGGTAATGCCTTTTTGTTTCAATTTTCATGCCAAGCAATGACTTTTTTAATATAAGCTGGTTCAAGAAAAATAATTGGCGGTTTTCCTCAGAGCTTTTGTTGTGGAAAATTTGTAGAAGTTTTCTTCTTCCATCGGTCTTCGTAATTGCCTATTGCAATCGGTCGCGGTTTGCATCATCCAGCATGTTATGCATTCTGTAACTCTACTCGGATAATTTTCTTGTGTGTTGCTTTTGTTGAAGAAGACTGATATATTTTTTCAAAAGATCGTAAAGTATTGCGTATATCATGTTTTACAATATACTCAAGACTTTTCTCGCTCATTTTTTTGAACAAGTCATCCCGTTCGATGATTTCGCAAATACAATGTTCGATGGCAGGGATATCCCCGCTTTTAAAAAGGAACCCATTGGATTGGTCCCTTACCAGTTCGTGCAGGGCTCCTGCATTCACGGCAATAATGGGGAGGCCCGATGCCATTGCCTGCAATGTGGCCAAGCTCAATAGTTCTGCAATACTCGCTATGATAAAGCTGCGTCCCATTTTATAGAAATAGGGAAGATCGGCATCTGGCACAAAGCCGGTAAAAATTACTCTATCGGCAATCCCCAATTCAATGGCCAATTTTTCCAGTGCCGCTTTTTTTATCCCTTTTCCAACAATCACAAAACGGAAATCGATTTTCTTCAATGCGAGCGCCACTGCATGCAACACTTCATCCAGATTTTTTTCAGGGTCCACCCTGCCCACATACAATAGAATGGGTTTATCGGGAATGGCATATTTTTTTCTTACCTCAGTAGTATCACCATGCGGGTTGAACATTTCCAGATCAATGCCGCTGGAAATAGCCAGCACTTCAGGTTTTAATCTTGACCTTATCAAGTTGGCACCAGTTTCTGTGGGGGTGGTCACCAATGAAAGATGGTTATACACTTTTGAAAACCCTGACCATAAAATTTGGGTAACCCTTCGCTTCCATGTTTCTGAACGCAGCATGGCTGTAAGGTTTTCGGGCATAAAATGGTTGGTGCCAATAATCGGGATCCCCCATTTTTTGTTTACCTCTACTACGGCTTTTCCAATTGGGAAATGATCTTGTATATGTATGATGTCGGGTTTGAATTGCTCTATCAGTTTTTTTACATTTGATTTTAGGTTCACCGGAATGGCAAAACGTACTTTGGGATAATACAATACGGGAAGCGAAGGCACCCCATACACATCGAGCCCATCAATTTTTTTATGCGACAGATGGGTGGTTTCTGATGGTGCGATTACCGCCACCTGATGTCCTTTCTCTTGCAAAAGTGGCCCTATCCGGCAAACAAAATAATATACTCCATTGATATGTGGATAGTAGGTGTCAGATACAAAAAGAATTCTCATATTTTTTTGAGCATTTTTCTAATTAAGATGAATAAAACGATAGCCAGGGCGGATAAGATGGTAATGGAAGCAAAATAGTTGAGGTAACGGTTGATCTGTATATAGGCATCCCCAAACAATAGCCCGATGCCCAGATAAAAAATATATTGGATGGCAGAGGTTGCCAAACAGACCCTCAGAAATTTAGGGTAGGGTATTCTGGAATTCCCCGCAAGATAAATGCCCGCCACTCCAATCCCCAAAGTGATTTTTGATAAGGAAATGGTACGGATCGGGTGTGTGTCAAAAAAGATTTTGACCCTCCCCAGTTTTTCTGCGTTCAGCCCAAACCAGTTACTGATTTTTTTGATAAAGTTTGGTACTCCCCAGCGGCCAAACATATAACAGATGGAATCGCCCGTGATATCGCCCAACACAATGATTGGGTAGGCAAGGAAAGGATTCAGCAAATGGGTGATGCACAAAAAGCCTGCGATAACAGCGATAATGGGCCCCTCTACGATTGCAAGTGGAAATAGTAGTAAGTATTTATACTCCGAAAGCAGATATATAAGATGTTCCAATTAGATATATTCCAAATGATAAAGGAAGGTAACCATTACTGATAAAAATCAAAATGGATATTAATTATTGGTTAAATATGTGTACGACATAAAAACATTGTTGGTTGCCAATGGGTTAAAATACTTCACCTAGGTTGCCCACAAAACCTCGCGACCCCCTGGTGCCCACTCCATAATCGATACAGGCATTGGTTCGGGAAAATTTGTTGAACTTGATGCGAAGCCCGATGCCCACCCCGGGCTGTACTGCCGCAAACTGGTTGCTCTGTAGTTCGGATACCGATGCCGCATTGGCAAAGATCACTGCGCCAATCAATCCATTTTTACTGAGGCCAAATCGGTATTCTGCTTCCAAGTCAACCATTTTTTTCCCAATAAATCGCCCTTGTTCATAACCTCTTCCTGTATTGTTCAGGTTGTCCATGCCTGTGCCGGTAAGGTCTAGATAAGGAGGGTTGCCGCTTAAAGTGAATACGCCATAGAACCAAAATGCCATTACATTTTTGTGGGGCATTTTAATGTATTTTCTAACATCGATGAGCAGGGAGTTCCAGTTATTGCTGGCACCCAGCAGCTTGCTGTCCTGATGGAACTGTAGGTTGGCATAAAATTTTCCTCCCTCCGGGTTGATGGCGTTTTCGCGGGAATCATATACCATTTGAAAAGCAATGCCGGAGGATGTAGAGCTTTGCGAAAAACCATATTTTTGAAAATCGGTCACCCGTCCTGGGGCCAGGCCCAATTCCCTGATTTCCCAATGATAGTCCAATTGGTAACCGATCCCTGCATATAAATTTTTGCGTATATTTTTCAGTACAAACTCATAAAAGCGGAGGTATTTATAATTCACAATATATTTATCGGACAAACTGGTAAGGCTCCCGAAACCATAAGTATCCTGCGGATAATTCAGGAAGCGAAGGTCGCCGAGAAAATTGAATTTGTTTCCTTTGGTCCAAATCGACGACTGGATGGGTAATAAAAATTGTTTTTTGGTGGTGTATTTAACCGCTCCCAAAATAGAGGACGTGTTTGTTTCTACTTTAGCATTGGTCTTAAAAGCAATGTTGCCTGCAATGCCCGGTGAAAAGCCGGTGGCAATGGTATATTCCACAATGGGTGCTGCCGACACATATACATTGGTATTTTTAGTTCCTGTACTATCAATACGGTGGTCTGCATTCATGTGCAAAATCCCATACACAATATCAATCAGGTCTTTTTGGCTTTTAAAGTATTTGAAAGCATCAGGCCCAGTGGAATCGATGGCTAATTTTTTATCCGGGTCAATGATTTGCGCATCCAGGTTTTGATGGATGCCAACAGCAATCGATAGCAGAATTACAGTTAGGGAATATTTGGGCAAAACGAAACGGCTTATTTTAATTGAACCAAAGTAACGATGTTTTCAGATGCGATGGATGAACTGGAAATAACTTATCATTAATTTGGCATTCCTTTAAAACACCGGCTGAAAAATTACCATTGACTGCTTCCATGCGACCTAGGTTTTTTTACAGTAAAGACCCTTGACAGGTTAAACCCGAATGCATAACCGCCATTTGTCCATTTATTGGTGGTGCCTAGTAATAAGGCCCGCTCGTTCATGCCCTGGCTATTGGAGAAATGTAATTGAAAAACGTGGCCACCCGTTTCAATATCAAAACCAATGGACAAGGGGTTGGTATAAGTGCCAGATTTTAAACCATAGGCGATATAATGATAGTCCACCACAAAGGCAACACGGTTGGACAATTTATAACGGGCACCAATACCCAAAGCATAAACATCGTTGGATTGATTCACGGAATCCACCAGGTTGCGGTGTACCATTTCTGGGGTAAGCTGGAGGCTAAACCGCTCATTGAATTTTTTCCCAATGATCAGTCCATTATAAAAAGCCAGTCTGGAAGTATAAAAATGAAATTTCAAAGTATCGGTGGGCGGTGCTTTGGTGGGGTCCAGCATAATGCCCGATACCATCACAATTGAAAATGGGATAGAGCCGGGTCCTTTGGATTGCCAAATGGGTCTGATTTTTAAAAACCCATCCAATTCCTTGCCCAAGGTACTTCTGCCCACCCCAAACATAATATTGCGGGTAAGGCCATAATCCAATCCAATGCGCATCTGTGCCTGATCGAATCCATATAAATTGGTAACTCCCGTGTTTACGGGGCCAAAACGGTGTAGGATGCGAAAATCCAATACACCAGGCCCCAGAAATTCCATCGACTGACCGCTGATTACCCGGGTAGATTTGAAGGCATTGGAAACGTGTTCTCTTTTGGGCTTGCCATCATCCACCAATTTCAGTAGGTCCTGGCTAAAGAGGGGTTTTGACACAGTGATCAGTGAGAGCAATCCTATAATTGCTTTTCTATTTGGATGGATCATTATTTAATGGGTTGATAGAATTTTTATTTTTCGGTACTACCCTTTGAGTGGTTCCATTAGGCAGTCAATAGAAATCTTGGTTTCGTTGGAAATGTTTTCCTTTACCAGTCCGGGGATCTCCACCTTGAAATCAGATAATAGAATATTGAAATCAGAACTCAATGACAGTGTACCGCCTTTAACGATAATTTTTCCAGCGGCCTCCACATCCTTAGTCACTCCATGAAGGGTTAGCTTTCCCTTTACTTTAGCAGGATAAATACCATCTTTGGAATAATTGATTTCAGCATTGTTCACTAATTGGCCAATGAACTCTGCTTTGGGGAATTTGTCGCTCTCCACATAGTTTTCATTAAAATGCTCCTGCATCAGTGCCTTTTCAAATTCAAAGGCTTTGAGCATGACCGCAAATTGTATATTACCGGTTTTGGTATCGATTACGGCAATCACTGCACGGTTGGTCGCTTCCACTTTCTCCAACTTGGCCGTAGCGTTGAAATAGATCTTACCTGTTTTGGTAAAGTATTTTCCTTGTGCCCAAGTGGCACCAAACGATAATAAAGCAATGGAAAAGAAGAGTACTTTTTTCATGTTTGTTCTTTTGGTTTTTCTTGAAATAGTAATGTTTTTTTAATTGTTGATGACAGAACGGCTCACCTCTATGTCGGACCCAAGTAATCCCGTTTCATCCTTATTATACCCAGTAAAAATCCCTTTTACGGAAACCGCACTGCCTTCTTTTAATGATGCGATCGATTGCATATGCAGGGTGTCAGCAGCGCAACGAACAGAGGAAGAATTGTCATCGGTGCCGAGTACAATGGTATAATAGCCTTTTTCATCCTTCTCCACTTTTTTTACTTTGCCATCCACTGCTATGATCTTGCCCAGGTATTTTTTGGTAGCGTCACTATCATCCTTGCTAAACTCGTTCAACAAATTGTTGGTGCTGATATGGTAGGCTGGCTTTACCGCTGCCACATCCACATTGGGCCGAAAGTATTCATGCCATCCATAAAGGCCAGCGGCGATAGCTGCTACGGCGATGCAAGCGATGATGATTATTCTTTTTTTCATTGTAGATATTATTTTAGGTTCATTAATTGTTCAAAGCGCCGTTGTTAACCCAACAGGTAATGGATTGGATTTGCGATGCGCTCAGGGGTGAGCCAAGCGGCATGCGGCCTGCCGATACCGATGCCTGTATGGCCGTGGCATTGGCTTTGATCTGCGAATAAGTGGTCAATGCCCCGGGCCCACTGCTACTGCCAGCGCCATGGCATCCCGATCCATTGGCGCAGCTTGTCTGTATCATCGGGTTGATATACACCGCAAAGCTGTCCTTGACACAAGTGCTGCTTCCAGTGCCTACTGTTTTGGGCGGGGTTAAAAGCTGTTCTTTATCGTAGTAGCACGCGTTCAAAAAGATAAGACCTACCACAATTAAAAGAAATAATAGAACTGGGTTTTTCATGTTAATACATTAATTATTTAGTGCGCCTTTGTTTATCCAGCTATAGATTTTATTTAGATCGCAGGTGCTGAGGATGGAGCCACCAAGCGGCATGGCATTAAATCCGGTGGCATGACTCACATCGCCCCAAAGCTTTCCATTTTTTACCTGCACCAACAGATTGGTATACGTAGAAAGGTCGATACCTGCGCCGGATGGGGCCGAACCGCTATGACAGCCGGTGCAATAGGTTTGCATAATGGGGGCAATGGTTGCAGCATAAGTTACATTGGTAGTGTCACAGGTGGTACTAGTACAAGAGTTATTCAAAGAACCTTGATTGATCCAAGTTTGTATTTGGGCCAACTGTGCCGAAGTAAGTGGAGTATGCCCCCTGGGCGGCATGCTACCATTGGCAATAATTGTATACAGTCTACTTGTTGAGGCACTGCCAGGTTTTGTCTGTCCTTTGATGCCATTATAAGTAGTTAGGTTTGGACTTTGGCTTCCTCCATGGCAACCGCTCATGGTACAGTTCGATGTAATCAATGGCAAAATGGTATTTACAAAATAAACAGTGTCTGCACTACAGCCAGTCCCAGTAGCGGGTGGTGGTGGTGGTGGTGGAGGTGGAGGGGGTGGGGGAGGAGGATGACTGGTGGTACTGGAATCAACAGGTGTTCCGCTGCTCTTGGGAAATTGTATTTCATGCTGACAGCTCACACTGATCAATACCACCATCAAAAACAAAGCGACTAATACCAGATAGGTTTGTTTCATAATTTTGGATTTAACTGAATTGTGTTTCACGTTTATGTATATACGTCATTTAAATTGAGAACGATTTCCCTGTTTCAAAAACAATGCCACATATTCACTATGAAATTAAATACATGTTTGAACATCGTATATAGTATTGCTAGTATCTAAAACCTATAAAAAATACTTTGACCATTTGGTTAAATCATAAAATTTAACGCATCCATTTTAATCTACGCAGTAGTAGGGTGGTGGTTCTTCGCCGTATCATCATTATTAGTCCCGCTCGTCATAAATTACAAGTGGGAACATTGATGATCAAGTATCTTATTTTTTGTCTTGTCATTTAGTGTACCCTTTGGTTAGGCCCCCAGGGAAGCAAAACAATAAAACGGTTAGGCGAATGATTGCCCCATTAGCTTAAATACTTCAAAACAGGCAAAACCCCTATTTCCCCAAGCTAAAAATTTTGCTAAAAGCAGGAGCCATTGAATGATAGCGTTTTAGATGATCTTTTTCAGTAAACAACTTGATAGTCTTTAATATAAAATATACTTTTGCCGCGATTTCATTTTAACACAAAGCTTTCTTACGGAAATCTTCCATGGTTATCATCGATCAAAAACAATATGAACTCTTCAAAACGGTATTTGGCCAATACTACCAACTGCTTTGTAATTATGCATTTTCTTTTACCAAGGACCGGGATGAAGCCGAGGATATAGTGCAGGAAGTTTTTTTAAGGATCTGGGAAAAAAAGCGCGGTCTGATGGAATCGGAAACCATCAGGTTTTACCTGTTTACGGCCGTACGCAATAATTGTTTGACCTTATTGGACCGAAAGAAAAAAACGACCTTGCTCCCAGCCGAAGAGATGGCTTCAGATGTAGTGCACCCTTTGGAAGACCAATTAAGGAGGCCAGCAGGCGATGAGATTTCGATGATCAAAAAAGGGTTATCCCTTTTGCCGCCCAAGTGTAAGGATGCTTTTTTGCTAAGCCGCATCGGCAATCTTTCCTACAAAGAAATTGCTGAATCCATGAGCATCTCCGTGAAAACCGTAGAAAACCAGATAGGCAAGGCCATTAAGATATTGAGGGATTTTGCCAAAGAGCAGAAAGTGTTTTCCATTTGGTTGGTATGCAGCTTTATTTACTTTTTATACCGCTAGGCATAGGGGATTTTGCCAAACGGCTGTTTTTATTTTAACTCATCATGGACGGAACTAAAAATATAGATACGATTATTCACAAGCATTTGCAAGGCATTGCCTCTGTACAAGAGGAGGCCGTACTGGTCGAGTGGCTGGCCGCTAGCCCGGCCAACAAATCAAGCTTTGAAGAAATTTCAAGCTTATGGCAACAATCGGCACTGCTCGGGAAAGATCAGGTTTTTGATGAACATGCTGCTTGGGCCATACTCGAAAAGAGGATGAATGAGGCTGCCAATAAAACCTCTATTTTACAGTTCTCATTTTTCCGGAGGCCCTTTGCCGTGGCTGCTGCCTTTTTGTTGATGCTGATTTTTTCGGGGATGGCTTATTATTATTATCGGCAAAAGCCCTTGTCGGTTTCTATCATATCCTTAACGGCGAATAATGTGAACCGGCAAATCCGTTTGCCCGATGGGTCGTCCGTGATTTTGCGTGAAGGGAGCAACCTGAAATACCATAGCGATTTTGGCAAAAAGGGGAGGAACCTCGAGTTATCTGGAGAAGCTTATTTTGATGTGGTACATAATGAAAAAATGGTATTTAGTATCCACACCCATCAATCGGTGGTGGACGTGTTGGGCACTGCCTTCGTAGTAAAGTCGGGTGAAACGATGGATCAGGTTTTTGTTTCCCGGGGCAGTGTTCGTTTTGCCAACCTAATTAACCCAAGCCAACAGATAGTAGTAAATACAGGTCAGCAAGCTTCTTTGTCCGCTGGTCATTTTGAGAAGCAAGAAATCAATGGTAATAATTATCTTTCATGGTCAAGTGGGATTTTGGAATTCAAGGATGTGAGCCTGAAAAATATGATTGAAACAATCAATGATCAATATAACACACATATTGTATTGTCAGACTCCCTTGCATCGAGCAGTGATAGTATAAAGGTGAATTTTAGGTTCGAGAAAAACAGCTTGGACGAAGTGTTGCAGGAAATACAATTGACTACGGGGTGGAAGGCGGAAAAGAAATCGGGCCAAATCCTTTTGCATTAAGTGGAGTGGGCATAATAATTGCTTGTGGAAGATGAACTGAACCAGATTTTTTTCCAGCCCATTTAAATACAGCCAGAAATTTTCATGCGGATACCATTCTTGACAATCTTTTTTTTATTTGTTTTCCTGCAAAAAAGCATTGCTCAAAAAAAAGATTTGCTTTCGCATCCCTTCCATACATCTATTTCAAAAGGCAGCATCAAAGAATTTTTGGACGAGATCAATACGAAGTCTGGGTTGCTGATTGAGTATTCTTCCAACAACCTACAGTTGGGCAAGCAAATTGAACTGGATGGTACTGAAACCTCTTTGGGGCTTTTACTAAAAAAAGTACTGCAAGGGCAACATGTGAAGCTCATCGAACGAAACAACAAAATATTGCTAGCCCCTTCCGATAAGCCCATTGATACCGATGCATTGGTGCCTTCCTATTCCATTTATGGTTTTGTAAAAGAAAATGCCAATAAGGACCCCATGATCGATGCGACTATTTTGAATGGGCAAAACCAAAAGTTTATTTTGACCAACACACAGGGCTATTATAGCCTATCCCTTCCCGAAGGGGATCATGAACTGGAAGTGTCCTATGCGGGTTTTGCCCCCAAAAAAATAAATATCTCCCTTCATTCCAATACCCGTTTCGATTTTGACCTTTCGCCCAAAACCAACATGGCGCCCGTAACGGTTTCGGCTGCCGATCAACCTGCAGAAAGCAGTGCTGATAAAATTTCTGAAGATGCCAATGAAAAAGGGCCCCGTTTCCCTGGGGAAAGCGATCCATTGCGTTCAATTTGTTTGCTGCCCGGTGTGCTGAACACAGCGGCGAATTTTAGTAATATGCTGGTGCGTGGAGGTGGCCCGGACGAAAATCTTTTTTTATTGGATGGCATACAAGTATACAACCCATCGCATTTTTTGAACAATCTATCCATTGTAAATGAAACCGTGCTAAAAAGCATGAGGCTGTACAAAAGCGATTTTCCTGCCAAATTTACTGGCTCACTTTCTTCGGTCATGGATGTGTATACCAAGGATGGGAATATGGAGCAATGGCAGGGCGAAGCCAGCTTGGGCGTACTCACGGGTGGGCTTACCCTCGAAGGGCCCATCGTCAAGAACCACACATCAATGATGGCTTCGTTCAGGCATAGTTGGCAAACGCCTTTATGGAAACAGTTTGATAATAACCTGGTGCCCGATTTTTATGATCTGGATGCCAAGCTCACCCAATTGGTTGGCAAGAACGATAAATTGATATTGAATTTTTATTCGGGCCAGGACCAGATAAACCAATCGGGCAATCATGTAAACAATGTTCATCAGTGGGGCAACCAATTGGGCTCTTTCCGATGGAACCATTTGATTGGTTCCAAAGCCATCATCAGTGCCTTTTTCGATTATAGCCAGTACCACAACCTTAGTGCTTTTAAATATAGCTTGCTGAGCGAAACAACTGACACGGTACTAAAAACCCGTTCGCAGGAAACTTTCTCCTCTATTGGTCATTATAGTGCCATGCTGCAGGGGCAGTTCCATATTTCACCGAGCACCCAATTGAATACGGGTATTCAATACCGTAATACCATCACAAAACCCTTTGGTGCCAAAACCACAGCGCAACTCGATGAGAGCCATAGCGGTTTTAATGCCGATAGTGCCATGGCTTTTGATTTGTTATCGGGTTATGCTGAACTGGAGTGGCGGCCGGGCCATCATTTTATCATCCGCCCGGGTGCACATGTATTCAATTATCAGTACAACAGCTTTAACTATTTTTCAATACAGCCCCGATTGTACACCGCCTATCAGTTCAACCAAAGGCATCAATTGTTTGCGGCCTATATCAATACTGCCCAGTACCTGCACTTGGTCACCAATCCATACTTGGGGCTCAATGCCGATGCTTGGGTGCCAAGTACGGCCAGCTTACAGCCCGAAAAAAGTGAATCCTTTACCTTGGGGTACGAGTATAGATTGGTCAAAAGGTTTCGGTTTTCCCTAGCAGGCTATTATAAAACCTTGGGCAACCTCATCAATTATGTAAATGGCAAAAGTTATTTTATAACCGATAGTACTTGGCAAAAAAATCTGGAATCTGGCAGTGGACAAACTTATGGGGGGGAAACCATGATGCGTTGGTCGGGCAACCGTTTTTCGCTGATGGTTTCCTATACACTCTCTTGGAGTTGGCGGCAGTTCCCGAGTATCGATAATGGTCAACAGATCCCTTACCGATACGATACGCGTCATGTGGCCAATCTGGCCATGGACTGGCAGCTTTCGAAGCATGTTGAATTTGCGGGCTCCTTTAGTTTTTCATCTGGCCAAGCGGTACTTCGCCCAAGCAATGTGAGTTTGCGAAGTGGTGACGACCAAAGTTCGAGTGGAGATGATAATGTTTTCCAGAACTATCAATTTATTTACCAATATGCCGACAGCAATCTGTACCGTAGTGCCGGTTTCTATCGGATGGATGCCTCCTTTCGGTACCATACATTGAAGGAGAGAAAATGGCATTCCATCATCACCGTGGGTATGTACAATATTTCTGGTGCCCCCGACCAATATGCTTATTATTTGTTGGGCAGTTCCAATACCAAAACCTTGTCGGCCCAAACCACCAGTGTGTACAATAGTTTTTTTCCCTATGTTTCCTATACCCTCCGTTTCTGATTTTTTTGATTTGAAAGATGGCCGATGAACCTCTGTTTCGGATTACTGTGCTGTTTTTTGTTTTGGATAGCAACAACCGGATGAGATTAGGAGGTTTTTTTCTTTTCCTAAGCTAGATTGGAAATGCTGTCCGTTCCATTACAAAAGCATATAAGTATTTTGAAGCCATCAAGGGCGCACTTGCGGCCCACAGCGCTTCCGCATTCAGTACCCGTTTCATTGCGATGGGTTTAAAATAGGTGAAAGCAAGGGTGAGAAATCTGCTACCAGATTATTGGCTGGGGATTTCTCATCCCATGCTACCAACTTTCAACCAAATCCTGCTATTGCGGGAATAATTAATGACGTGATTGCCATTGCGCCCAATTTACCTTATCACATTGAATGGTATTTTTGTTTACCTGATTAATTCAAAAGATGAATAGCGCCAGTTATTTGATACCATATTCTCTCCCTGTATTCAAACCCTATCGGCATTCATATTTTTTAAATTTTCATGGGTTCGTTTTTTAAGAATAATCCTTTACAGAAAAATCATTTTCCCAATAGAAGTATCTACTATAATCGATAAATTTGGTTATGCAGAAAATTCAATTGAGCCCTGTTACGCATCGTGGGCGGGAATGTTTCCTGCTTCAGTTTGGCATGGATGCCGAACTGAACCGTGCCGTAAAAAAACTGGCCCGGGCCAAATGGAGCGAAACAAATAAATGCTGGTACCTGCCATTGACCGATGAATGCTATCAACAGTTGAAGGCAGCGGTAAAAGGCATGGCCTTATTGGACACCGCGGCTTTGAAGAAATATCTGGAAAATAAAAAACAGCTTTCCAACGCCCCGGTCAGTCTAGTGAAAGAGCAGGTATCCGTGACCGTTGAGCGCCTCATTGCCTGGCAGTTCAGCAAAGAAAACCTACAGGCGCTCGATCGGTTTGTGGAGCATTTGAAGTTGAAGGCCTATAGTCCCTCTACCATCCGCACCTACCGTAACGAGTTTATACAATTGCTCCGTATACTGAAGAGAAAGCCCGCCAGCGAGCTAACGGTGGATGAACTGAAAAGATATATGCTGTATGCCATGGAGAAGGAAGGCATCAACGAAAACACGGCGCACAGCAGGCTGAACGCACTGAAATTTTATTATGAACAAGTATTGAAAAAGGAAAAGTTTTTTTGGGAAATGCCGAGGCCAAAAAAACCGCAGCAATTGCCCAGGATGTTTAGCCAAAGCGAGATTACCGCCATCATCAACAAAACGGACAACCTCAAACACAAGGTCATGCTCATGCTCGCCTATAGTGCGGGGCTAAGGGTAAGCGAAGTGGTGAGCCTGAAAACCTGGCAGATCGATAGCAAACGCAGATGCATACACGTAGAACATGCAAAGGGGAAAAAGGACCGGATCACGCCATTGAGCCCGGTTCTGTTGGTGATGTTACGCAAATACGCACAGGAGTACAAACCGGCCCCACGGGGATATCTTTTTGAGGGCCAAACAAAAGGTACGCCCTATAGCAACCGAAGCCTGCAAGAGGTGCTGACGGCCGCCAAACAAAAAGCAAGGGTGATCAGGCCTGGCAGCATCCATGCCCTTCGGCATTCCTTTGCCACCCATTTGTTAGAGAAGGGGACGGATATCAGCATCATCCAAAAGCTTCTTGGGCACAATGACATCAAAACCACCCTGCGCTACCTGCATGCCACCAACAAGGACATACTGAATATTATTAGCCCCTTGGACAACCTTTCTCTGGAGACCTAACCCCGATCATGGAATTTTAAAATTTCTTTATCAAATAACTAGCACAGGAAAGTTATTTAATGTAACTTTTGCTTTTAAACCTATCCTTGTCGATAATGTGACTGAGGTGGCGAAGCTCTGCCAAAAGAAGTTCGGTACAGTGGGTTACAGGCATGCTAATTTTAGTGGAGGGGTAGTAAGGAAGGCTCGTATTATAAATTTTAATAATCGTCATTGCCGCTACTCCAAATCATCCGCGTTTTTTTGAATAAAAGCTTAAAAAACAGGGTTTCAGAAAAATTGTT
>JAFDYF010000039.1 GCA_018267575.1 Bacteroidota bacterium | reverse complement strand
CAAGCAGATTTTGTTAACTCTAACTTTTACTGGCCGAACTTTGGGGAAGCTTACAGTACCACCGGTTTTTAAACTCCTTCAAGGCATAGGGTTCAGCAACCCGGTTACTGGTTTGCTCCTCCCAAAACTTCTGATAGGAAAACTGTATTTGAAACCTGTTTTTAATGGCATGGAGCAGTCCATACAAATTTTCCGTGCCCTGTGATTTGCGCTTTTCGACATGCATGAAGACCGTTAAATCCTCTGCAATATGTAGGGAGTTAAAAATATCGAAAGACTCGAGCAAACGTTGAAAATTCATGTTCTCCCTTTCCTCTCCGGTTACAAAATATCCTTTATGTGGCTTTGAATATGCAATGTCAATGCCGAAGACATCCCTGATGTCCCGGATATCCCTTTGCAGGGTACGTTTTGAAAAACCCATGCTCAAAGTATCATCCTGCGTATGCAAATATTCCAACTGATGTGCCAGATAACTTTCCAGTTCCGAATAAGAGGAATAGGGTTTTTGCTTGAGTTTTTTTAAGATGAGCAGGTAACGGGATATATAGCCGCGCTTGGACATAATTATTTTTTTCCCCAATCAAAATTCTCGTAAACTGAGCCATTGCCTAACAGCTTGCAAAGTAAATCAAACAAGGCCTTTGGACCACCTGGAAATTTATTATAGCTAGGGTGATAAAAATCAACAATTAGCCTATTATTGGATTGCTTCCAACATTTTACGTTTCCCTCTCGTGCTAATAATATATCCTCTGGCGAATCTTCATAAATTATATCATACGAGTCAATTGTAGAACAGCAGAAAACTACTTGGGGAGAAATTAAATCTATTTGCTCTTTTAAATATGACCTATCTCTTTTAGCATAATTTATAATATCACTATTAACGCTTTCTGATCGTTCTTGATTACATTTCTTTACTTCAACTATTGCAATGGAAGTCGTATCCGGTTTCAATTTTTTTATGGAAGGCACTTCTGTTAGAAGTTTTCTTTCCCTGAAAATTGTGTCAATTACATAACTCCATAGAGCAATATTATATGAAAACGGTTTACTAATATTTAAGGTTGCAGTGTTCATTGGATGATATCCACCAAAAGTTTCTTTTAGTAAAAAAAGAATTTTGATTGGTGAGTTCTTCCATTTGTTCCATTCTTCTTCATTGCTGCAAACAATTCCATCCCAAGTAAATTCATAATTTTCAAAATCAATTGTCGAGTCTTCCCATCTTTCAAATAAATCCTTTCGTCTTTGTGCATATTCGCTATAATTCATGTTGATTTATTATTTACTCTTACTAAAATGAATATACAAATAATTATGTAAGGAAAACTAATATAGCAAAACTTAAACAATTTTCAATTCCACACCCCATAATTCGCTTTCAGGTAAGCCTGTTTCCATGCTATTATAGTGTGCTCCTTAATAAAATTTAATCTTGTTACAGTAATAAATCTTTTGTCAAAATAGTAAGGTAGCCCCAATTTTTTGTATTGTATAAAAACTGAGATCTCTTCCCATTGCTTTGGGGTGAACAAAGCGAAAAGTGTTTCCAAATCATCTAGGCTATCTGGCTGCAAAGCTATAAGATACTCTTTCATTGCAGGTACACCAAATTGGAAAATGCCTTCGGTATCCCCCGCCCTAAAGAGACGCCAGGTGGGCTCATCATCTATTGGAATATCAGCAAGGAACAAGTTATTAGCCATCTTGCTGTTTACCCGTCCCAGTCTTATGACCAATGTTTGATGGGCGGTCAACCATCTTTTTTCCATAAACAAAAATTTATGTTGGCAAAACTAACCGTTGGTTACGCCAAACCATGTCGCTGTGGTAAGAATTAAAAATAAGAATACTGCTTATTTAAATAATTTTCCGATTTTATTTATGAAAATCTTCTCGGTCATCAACTGGCGCAAGCCAGGCTTGTGCTAGTAGCTTCATAACATCAATGTAATACTCATCCAACCCAAGCGGGAAGCTTAGCCAACTCACAGATCTCTGCTACTACGCTTACAGCATGTTCTAGATCTATCATAAGCTTGAACCTTTTGGGTCATTGGCTTTTATACAAAATCGACTTTCTATTGATTGCCTTTATAGGAATTTCTCAATTTCAGAAAAGCTTTGCTAAGATTCTTTATCAAATCTGTTTCTGCGTTTACCCTAAAATCAAGGAAGAAACTTGAAGAATAATCGGATCCTCTAGAAGATTTATTTTCTATATTTTCATTAATAGATGAAAGCATAAGCTGGCTACCGTGAAAATCACTTGCTGGAAATTTAAAATCCTCTATTGGGAATTTTACTTCGTCAATGGAAGTGTCTTTTGAAAAGCCACTATAATAATTCGTATAAGTCACAATTAAATATTTGTCCAAAAATTTAAATGAGTAGTTTTTATAAGTCCATGAGGCAGTAGATAAACCTGTCGAAGCCCTATCACCATAATGGGTTTTTTCTATCGTAAATTTTTCAAGCTTATTAATTATATAATCTTCGTTCCCTTTTATAGAACTAAAAGACATTTCATCTTTTTCCACTAATGCCAGATCACTCAATGGAAGCCAATAGTGGTCGTTAAACTGTGTACCCTCATCAACATATCCAAACCCGTTTTCAATTTTATGAATGTAAACTTCACGTCTCTGAGCATAATGGAAATCAAATTTTGTACTTAAATCTGGTCTATAATGTGCGTAAACATAATGGTCATTTGATGCTAAAACCATGTAATATCCAATCGGGTAATTTTCAAAAGATTTTCCAACGGCATTATTATTAATCGCAGGTTTAATGGAAACAGTATCGGGTTCTTGTGTTCCCAGTTGGGCATTGGATTTATTGTAAAGTGCCGTATTTGTTTCAGTTTGAGGGCTGGAATATTCTTCTTGGGTATTTCTCGGGGCACTTCCCAATTTTTCGCTTTTTGTAAGACCTTTAAACAAAACAAAAGCAAACGCTATTACAATTGGAATAATTATATAGCTGAAAATTCTGGATCGGTTGGATTTTCCCTCTTTACCGGGATGTCCGAATTTAAAGCTTTCATTTTTTGGGGAGTAAGCGTTATGGCTTGCCGTATTAGAATTTTTGAACCCTGAATTTGCAGAATTAACTTTGGATGCGTTATAGACTTTATGATAATTTGCTCTTTTTTTACTATCAATAAGCGTTTCATATGCAGATGTAATGTCCTTAAACCTTTCAGCAAAGAAATTATCTCCATCGTTCAAATCTGGATGAAACTTTTTTGATAGCTTTCTGTATGCATCTTTGATTTCTGCTTCACTTGAATTAGGCTGAACACCCAATAATCTATAATAGTCTATAATGGGCATTGTTTACAAAAGTTTTTATTTTTAAATGAGTATCAGATATTTAAATATGTAACCCTTTAATTTGTTGTTCATCATCAAGGTGACAAGTGCCACAACACTGTTGAAATTTATTTTATTTCTCTTAAGATCAATCCCTGTTTATTAGGAAACAGGAATTCAATTTTAAACTTGATGTAATTTTTTGGATCACCTAGTATAAGAATGTTATTTTTAATAGCCCATTCTTCATTTCTTACTTTAAATTCATTTTTTTTCCAACTATAAAAATGAATTTCACATGAATGGGTTGTATAAAAATTGATCAACCCAGAAGCATCTTCCCTTTCATAATGACGCGATATATAAAAGATGCTGTCACCGGAATTTTGAATAATATACCAATTTCCTGACAGGATTAAAGCTTCATTATTTACAGGGGCGTTAAAATTATTGGACTTTTCGACAATACCCTTACTATAAGTTTTTATCACTTGAGTCTTGACTACCATTTTTTCATCTCCACTTCTTTGCCAATAGGGTAGTCCAAATTCCCAATTCTCATTCCGGAGTCCTTTGCTATAATGCCCAACCCCTATAAAATGTTTATTTTCAAAAACAGTATCCTCTATCCAATAGCCTTCTTTGTATAATTGTTGGAGTAGAACACCTGAAACAACATGATCATACATTAAACCTTTATCCCCCAACGGATCGTTCACGTAATCAACAAGTGTACTTTTAATATCAATTTTTTGAATTGTATCTGATGTAAGTAGCCCTTTTGATATAACATTCAATTTTTCATCATACTTTATATAGCATACGGACTTTTCAGATATTTTAATGATCTCCTCAACCAATGAATTCGTTCTTTTTGAAAAAATTGACTTTTTAACCAAAACTCTAGGCATTCCTACTCTCAACTCTAAATCGTAATAACCAGAATCAAGTTTATATGATATATCGTCACCAAGAATAATAATATTTTTTGCATGCTGTGCATTTAAGGTTGCTATATTTAAAAGCAATATGGATATTATTATACCAATTCTAATATTTCTAGGATATGTTTTCATTGTGTTTGTGTTATTACTTCAAATACTTACAACGTATTTGTTTAAGTACAGTTTATTTAGATTAGAAAAGATATTCCATTTTTTATGTCACAAACACTTGAGCTCTTCCGCTAGTTTTCTTTATTTTCTCTATAGGTTTTATTCAAATTGCCATCCGATTTATTGACAAAAAAGAGGTAACCGTATGTTGCAAAATTTAATCATCAGTTTTTGAATACTGAGTTGCAAAATCAATTTTAAAATTAGCATGAGTAATCTCATTCAATATTAGTCAAATTGTTAGCAATGAGATATTGCGCCTTTGTTCCAGAATGATTTCTCAGACTGCTTATAATAAGATTTAAGTTTTCATATTGATTTTTAAGTAATAAGGTCATTTAAAAAACATTTTCAACATTTATAAAACGCAACAATCCAGATATTTCGTGCATTTTATTATTATTTTTAATGTTCGGAAAGATTCAAATGGTCCTAATCGATTACCGCACTCGCAGTTTACATTGCAAACAGCGAGTGCATAACCAATAATTCAAAATCATCACTTGGTTTTATTACCCCTGATTTTATTTCCGAAAATCTCCTTAAGCCATGACCATGAAAAGCGCTTCTGTTTTGGGGTACTTAGAACCAATCTCCCCCTTTTCAACATCACTTTCTTCCCTAGTTTGAAAGCTGTTATATTTCCGGAGCTATCGAGGTCGAACAAAATACGGCTGTCAAAATTCCTTTTCCGGATCTCCTTACGCAGGCAGTCCAAGTACATGGACCTTGCCGTGCCCCATCCCCTGTTCCCTACTTGCGCATTGAACTTCTCCACCAGTTTGGCATTGCTCAATGAGGCTAAATCGCTTTTCCAAACCTGCTTCGACTGTTCTAATAATGCTGGTGTCAAAGGGTACATTTTTTTTGGTTGCCCAGAAACCTCCTTGGCCTTTTCCTGATTTTTCTTTCCAGAGATAGATATCCTGAATAATTTGAATTTCATTTTTCTTGGTTTTAGTGTGTGAATAAATATGGTTGTCTATTGATGGCACCAAGAAAATGGGAGGGGCTTTACATTTATTTTGACCTTGCGTCCCCATCATTTTGCCACCGTGGAGTTTTCTCTCGGTTGGCATCCATTGAAGGATTCTTGATGTCGAAAAAGCGGATATTATAGGAAATGCATCTTGTTCATTAAAATAATGGGAAAACATGATCGATAGCTTCCTCACGGCTACAATGGTTATCGCACATGTATTTATAAATCTTTCTATCGCCTTCCACCTCAAAATAGTATTTATTGATGGTCTCTAAAAAGGTATAGCAAAAGCTAATACCATGGATGCGGTTGTTTTCGATTTCGAACATCAGTCCGGCCTTCTCCTTTTCAGAGCTGTCCTTGATTTTTCTAGGGAAGGAGCCATCGTTGATGATGGCCACAGGGTTCCCTATCTTACAGAAAGCACATTGGTCAAAATAGAAATTGTTAATTTCAACCTGCTCCCGGCAGTCTAGGATCCAGTCTATAAATCTTGCTTTGTCAACCATGGGGGTTTCAAGGTCTAAATCCTGAACCATAAATTCGCCATGGTCATCTAGCAATTCGATAAGGCGCTCTCTATCCTTATTTTCTATAGCCTTTACAAAAGCGTTCTCAATCTTTTCGGTGTGCGTTGCAGGGGTTGTCATAGCTTGAATTGATTTTTGCTGTTAAGCGGGTTAAAAAATGGGATTAATTTATCAGGCCTATTGTCGCCAGTTGGGGAAATAGATCCTTGATACATGCTTTAAGGCAAGTATGTGATTGGCATCAAGAAAATGTAAGGGGATTAGTTTTTATTTTGACTGTAGGCCCTCATCGTTTTGCCACCGCGGAGTGCTCCTCTCGGTTGGCATCCATTTAAGGATTCTTGATGACAGAACAAAAGTAGAAATTTTATTTAGATTTCAAAATGACTGGCTAAAATAAATTTAGCTCGGAAAGATGGCTTACCTTAACGATGAACCGCCGCAGTGGCCTACTGATTTATAACAAACTAAAAGAAATGAGGGTGCACCCACAAAATTTGCTTCAAATCTAAAGAACTATTAGTGGAGTTTATAGAAAGTTAATATAAATTCCTACAGCGGCAGTCTATGAAGGGAAAAGTAGCTCCAATACCGCTATTTGTGTCTTCATAAACCGCATTTTTTCAATTAGCAGGTGGTTGGACAGTTGGGGTCTACTTGCGCAAGTGTTGTAGCCTGGATTACTTTGCGAGCCAAGCTTGTGCCCTGTTCTTGATTTACTATAAACTTGTGGGCAGTGCACCATCAAAAATTTCCTTAATTACTAAAGAGATATAGGAACGACTAGCACAAAATCCCCCACGAAATAGCTATAGCAGAATATTGCGCCTTTGGTTTATTTTACAATGGGTAGTTGAATTCCAATTTTGTAGAAGTTTACATATTCGCCAATTACTGAATTGGAATCTTTCATCAGCTCACTAAATTTAGATAAGTCTTTGTTATTGCTTTCCTGATTTGGATAGATAATCAAACAATCAATGATTTTATCTTTTGAATATTTTAATGTCTCATAAACCTTGTGCATGCGAGAATAGCCACTCAACTGTCTGGCATCTTCTATCACAGAAGTAGATAAATAACGTGGCTTGTATTTGGCATCAATTACCATTGGTGGGCTGAGCAATAAATAATCCAACTCCTTGCCATTGTATGTGGGATGATAAATGACCTGATTCTTAAATTGCTCTTTCAATAGACCTAAAACATACAATTCAAACAGTTTACTCATGTCAATCCAAAATGGATGCGTATTAATGGTTTGCTTTTCCACATTTGAAATATTGTATCCAAATCGTTTTAGGATTATTTTAGCCAATTTTATGGCACCTTCATACTCTTTGTAAAATGGATTTGTTTTTGTGTATCGAATATCATTGAGATTTACCTCTTCTGATACAGTTTCAAATGCTGGGATAATATAATTAAACATATTCTGTATATACGCATCGGTGTTCAATTTAGCATATACGGGAAGGTAATTTTTGATGAAAGAAAGAGTTCGTTTTAATAATCTATTTTCAAGACCATTCAATCCAAATTCATCATAACTGCAAATGGTATTCAGGTTCTTATTCTTGAAAATGTTTTCTTTTAAAGTTTTACACACTAAAACCCGACCTTTTACTCTGCTATATAAGTTGTGTTCAATTTTGTAATAAGATTTTTTCAAACCTTTGCGAACAATTATTTTTAATAAGCCGAGAAATTGCACAACTAACAATGGCGTAAGTAAATCTCTTTTTTGTTCAATCTCAATTTTGGGCTGCTCCCATTTTATCTCAAACAATTCATCTAATTCATTGGCAATATCCTGGTACTTTAAACAATGAAATAACATTTTAATAAAGTCCGTTTCTTTTAGGGTACTGCTATTTATGGTTGCCTGGGAGACTGTGATTTTTGTATTTAATTTTGGAGCAACATAAATTACTTTATCGTCACTAATCCAATCTACACCTATGTAATAATAGGTGTGCAGTGTATTGTCCTTTTTAATTTCAACACATATCTTTTCCGGGTTGCTCTGAAATAGAATTTCTTTATGCAATAAACCAGCGTCTATACCTACAGGGATGGATTCACCATTTGGATATTTGTGGTGTTCTGTTATTGTATTGAATAAAAAGTTACTCATTGACCTTTAAGGCTTTAATTTCCTTCTCCGCTTCCGGACTAAGAACCCCGTCTTTAACGTATTCAAAAAGTATCGGCTTGATTTCAAATTCCAACTTCATTTTTAACTCTGAATGAGTATTTGCTAAAAAGTAACTGTGTCCCAACTGTACATCCTTTGCTTTAAAATCTGACTGCAGATATGTTGGTTTATCCACAGTCTTTTCTTCATTAAACAACTTAGAAACATTCGCATACAATGCTTTTGCTTTTCTATTCAAATCAGCATCAGTAATTACTTCATCAATTGCAATATCGGAAGGTGGAACATCAACAAAAGCAAATCGTCTTTTGATTGCATAATCAATATGACCAACACTCCTGTCTGCGGTATTCATTGTTCCGATGATATATAGATTTGGAGGAAGTACTAAAGAGTTATCCCCTTCGATATCATACATACTATCAACTTTTTCCCCACGATATTCTAAAGCATAAATCAACTCCCCCAAAACGGAGGGGAGATTGGCTCTGTTAATTTCATCAATTATTAAAACAAAATTTGTAGAACTATTATCAACTGCCTTTTGCGCAAAAAGTGCCAATGCTTTATTTACCGTTTCATACTCTACCTGAGTACCATTACTTTTTGCAGTAATCCCTCTTACAAAATCTTCATAAGAATAGGCAGGATGAAATTGTATTAGTTTATAATTTTCAGAAGGCAATAAGTTTAAATAAACATATTTGGCAATGGCTGCCTCATAAGCATCTCCTCCAGTTGTACCACCATCCCATTTCTTTTGTTGATAAGCTGCCATTATTTTATCATACGTTGGGCTTTGGGTTGTTCCCGTTTCCAATTTCAAGCTGATATTTGTATTGGCAATATTTTCAACTGTGTATATTGCATAATCGGTACTACTTTTTAATTTCATGCCTTTCTTTACTACGGATAGTATATCCTCTTTTGTTATCGTTTCTTTTCTGCACAATTCAATTCCAATTTCTTTTGCCATTCTTGTTTTACCTGTACCAGGAGGGCCTTGTAAAATAATTTGCTTTTTATATTTCAGCAATTCAATTAGATCCGATAATAATTTCATTTTTATTTTGGTTTTAAATAAATGTTCAATTTTTTCAGTTACTATTTTGTCTGCCGGGGTAGCGACTTTTAATTCATAAATTGTACCCGGATTACTTGATTCACCCCACGCATTATCAGAATTTAATTCTATAGCATTTGCAGCAAAGTCTTTTTCATCTATTAAATAATTTACCACTCTATAAAAAATTTCATTTTCTTTATCATAAAATCTTTCCGATTGAACAATCCCAGCAAGATATAAAGTTCTATCATCTCTAGCTCCTTGCGCAATAATTACACAATCATTGATTTCAATGGTATTTTCAAAAGTATTACCATGTTTCTTGTCACTGTCATAACCTACAAATGTTTTCCCTTCATCTCTAGATTTTTCCAACCAATAATCAATATCTCCTTCATTTCGAGCATTTGGAGAAATTACCCAATATCTTCTTTTCATAATTTTATTTCTTATTCCTGCTTAAATAAGCCTCCCAACTCCTCATCGGGAGCATCCTCGTCATAATCATCTTTGTTTCCTCCTTTACCAGCTTTCCCCCTCCCTCCCTTCTTCTCCCACAACCCTGCCTTCACCTCTTCCGCATGTATCTTATGGTTCAATTCCAATAAGCGTTTCAACACTTCTTTTCGGGCAGTTGGATGGATGGTAAAACGAACCCGGTCATTTTCTGGTAAATAATCCACCTCATAAAAATCATGTTTGAGTGCTATATCATTCCATCCATAAGCATCCAATACCGCCTCATCCATTTGCGCATGTAGTTCACGGAGTTTGAGAATACCTTTTATGGCTTCATCAAATGAAATGGTATTAGCAGTTTTTCCTAAATGCTTTTGCAATGATGCTACTTGTTTGTCTTTATCATTAATGCTCTGGACAGTGATGGCATTGCAGTGAAACAAATTATAGGTTTTGGTAAGACCTAATTGCATACCTAGCATGATTAGCCTGCGGTGTTCGTGGTAATGCTGACCTACCTCTTTCAAATTTTCTACTTGCCCCAGGCTGAAGATTTGCGGAAAGGGAAATTTTTTAAAACAATCATCAATGCTAAAGTTTAAGGTAGAAGAACCAAGTGTTGTTGAGTATTTATAAACCCATAAATTATAAATTGATGAGTGCAATATGCCTTCTCTATAATCTGCAAAGGTTACTACAACTGTTTTATTTGAAAATACTATATCCGGCTTAAATTTAATAAATGAGAGATATTTGGAAACTATTGGCGCAACCAACACAAAGTCAAGTTTTGATATCTTTTTATAGGATTCAACTCGATTTCGCATGTATAGCCACCATTTCTCTTTTGTTTGTTTGTCTCCTTTTCGCTCTCTCTCTGGTTTGACTTTTTCCGCTACAATTTCGAAGCACTCTATATACTCTTCAGCTTTTTTCCTTTCCCAATCATGGAAATTTATAACAATTTCACTTGGTGATGAACCTATATTTTCATTGATATCATCACCGGTTAAAAATGGAAAAATCACTTCCTTGTATTTATTATTCAATGCTAACAGCCTGTCTGCTTCTGCTTTTGATATCTTAAACCCCTCGCCATAAATAGTAGTTCCCTGAAATATTAAGTCCGAATTTGCCTTTATAATAAATGGCTCTGTTTCAGAAAATAAAGTGTTATTCTCTAATCTTGAAGTTATAAAGCTCGCAGATCTATTGTTCAGTATAATTGGCAGCTTGCTTTGTTTCCTACTAATGCTAAGTATCGTTATTGTAACACCAGCCTGTCCTGGCCAAACAATATTTTTATTTGCGAAATTAATCTCATAGCCATTTGCAATTAAGAAATCAAGACTAGTATACCTAGTGTCTCCTTGTGAAATTGTATTTGTAGAAATCAAGGAAAAGACTCCACTATTATTTACTATATCTCCGATGCGTCTAAAAAAATATGCTACTATATCTGACCTACCTTCGTTCGGTATATATGAATTCAAAATATAGTTCTGTGAGTATATTCCGATTTTTTGTTTAATATCTCTTCCAGCAACATAGGGTGGATTCCCCAAAATACAATCAAAGCCACTTTCATTATACACTTCAGGAAATTCAATAAACCAATGAAAGAACCTATGCTCTTCTGCAATGGCCTTGGCTTTTGCTGTTTGGGGTATTTGCCATCCTTTATAACCGCTCAATATCAAGCGGAAATCCGCATCCGTCATCAGGTAATCTTTATTGTCGTCGGTTTTGGGTATAAAGAATTGGGCAACTTGTGTATCGGCCATGGCTTTTAAAAAACCAAAACCCTTGCCATCAATAAATTTTTTATAGGCTTTTGTCTTGTGTTCTATTTCATCGGGTGTTGTTTCGGGCAGTTGGTTAAAGGTCCTGTACGCCGCCATGGCCTCCTGCACCGTGTTTTCCAATCGGTCTTCTGTGGTTAACTGCTGCAAGGCACCGGTGGATTCTATTTTTTTCCTTTCCTCCCTATTCCTTTTTAAAAATGCAGATGCAATGGCTTTATCATCTCCCTGCAAGGTTTTAAAAGCTTCATCGGCTATCCCTTTTTCCAATTCTTCGCGGTGGGCCAAGCCCACAATGGCATCGCCACATTTTATATGGTGGTCCAAAAAGTTGAGCGGTTCCCCAGGGTTGTATGCCTCGAGCCATAAAGCAATTTTACATAGCTCCACTGCCAATGGGTTTTTATCTACCCCATAAATGCAGTTGCGCACCACATCCTTCATGGCTTTTCGTATAGCTACCGGGTTGGGTTGTTCTTCATCGGTTTGCACACGGGCAATTTCCAAGGACAACCTACGGGCTGCACTCAATAGAATGTGGCCGCTGCCGCAAGCAACATCAGCAATTTTTAAACGTAGCAGGGATTGTATGGTGGCTTCTTTGGTGGCTTTTTTTTGCTGATAAGGTTTTATTCTATCTTCAATTAAGTACTCCAAGGAATGTTTAATGAGGGGTTGCACCAATTCTTCCGGCGTATAGTGGCTGCCGCTTTTGCCTCTTTCGTTGCTGGTATTAAAATGGCAACTGTACAGGTCGCTGCCCTCAATCTTCTTTACTTCCAGTTTTAGTTCCAGCAATCCTTCGTAGACCGAGCCAAATTCTTCCACATCCAGGCCACCATAGTTAACGGCTATCAAAACCCCATTGTCATTTTCAAAATAGCTGAGTGATTTGATGATGTGGAGCAATACCGCATTGCTCAGGTAACATTGGTGCAGATCGTATTGGTCGCAAGAAATGGCCTGGTAGCCAAACAAATCGCCCTGCAAGGCCATGATACCGAGCTTTTCGCCAATTTCTTTTTTCTCGAACAAAGAAAAAGTGCTCACCAAAGCTTGCCATAAATCATAATGGCGGTCGGCTTCGGGTGCCAGCAATTTCCTGGCCAATTTTCGCAAGCGCAACAGGCTATAATAATTGAAATAAATCTGGTTGAACCGTTTGGTCGCGGGTGTTTTGCTATCGGCATAAACAAGGTTTCGCTCTTCAATCACAAACAAAAAAAGCAAGCGGTAAATGATCCGCAACTGATGGCGGTAATATTCATCGGTGTTGATATTTCCGGCAGCTACAGCTTCACGCAAAGCTGCATTGTTGGGATGGTTAATAAAGCCATTGGCCAGGTTTTTTATTGCCCCTTTAACGGCTTCGCCCAATTTATTGCGGATGGTACTGCCCGCTTCCAGCCCTTCCTGATGGTATTTCTCCATAATGCTTTCTGCCCCGGCATCTATTTTTTTGGGCATACGGCTGGCATGAAGCACACGAAAGAGAATCACGAAATCGGAATACAGATCCTCTTCTATCATTTTCTCCAGGTTAAACTCCACATAGCTCAAGCGGGTAATACGGCTGGCATCCCGCAGCAAACGCAATTGCCGGCCATTGGTAACCAAGCCATACAGGTGCTCACTGTAATTGAGGTATTCCTGCAACATGGCATGTGGCGATACACGGAGTTGTTTATTTTCCGGTCTTTTATCCAGTGATTCGTGATAGCCGCCAACATAAACAGGGAAATTATCTAAGCTGCTATCCCTGTAGCCAATGGGAAATGATTTTCCGTTAAGTTCTTCGGATGTCCTATTGAAACTAAGGTTATAGCCAAGATTGGTGAGCAAGGGTGAAATCCAGAAATTGCGGGTCTCGGTGGTTCCAGTTTCCCCTTCCCTTAATCGGGTTAGTTTGCTTTTATAAATGGTCCATTGACCTTTGGCTTCCTGCCATGCCAAGCTAATTTCATCTTTTAGTTTGGCATTGGTCAAATCAGTATTAAAATCCTTGCCCTGCTGAAAGCTTGCCTGCTCACTGCGGATTTTGGCCAGCAAGTCAGTGGAGAGAATGGAACCTTGTATGTCAATGGATGGGAAATTCATTTCAATTAGGATTTAGGAATGGGAAAGGTTAGTTCAAACTGCCAATCCAAAGCTTGAAGCTGGGTTGTCAATACCTTTAAATTGTTGATCAGATCATTAAAAGAGGGTTTGTTTTCTTCATAAATCATTTCCTCCATCATGTTGGAATAATCTGCTTTCCAATCCCCGATTTTTTCTTTAATGGGAATTGGATTCAATGTTTTAGGGTTATGCAGGTTATAGTCCACTTCACCAACCCTTGAAAACTGATACCGGTGTGCCACGATTATTTCAAACAATTCTTTATTACGAATTGCCTTTTCGGCAATACCTGCTTTTGTTAGTTGGTATATATCGTATAGATGGCGGCTTAATCTATTCACTCTCATTTTTTCTGAAGGACGGTTAAACTCTTCCTGTAGCAGAAATAATTTCTCTAAGAATGTGCGTTCAGGATTTACAGTAGGCACTTCAAATAATGGTTCGGCAAATTCTTTATCTTCATAAAATTCATCTACCAATGAACCAAAAGTTTTAGCAGTAAACGGTTCCCTCAACGACCTGCAACTGATTTCTATTTGTACTCTTGGCAACACATATTCAGTAGGTTGAGTAATTACATTGGGATAATAGATTTCAATAATCCTTGGGTCCTGATCAGTTTCTCCACTATTAATTACTTTAAACTCAAGCTCATTAAAGCCTTTTGCCGTTAACGCTTCTTGCAATTTTTCAAAGAAGGTTCCCGTTGTATATACACCAGCTACTTTTCTTAATTTGCCTATTTGTGTTTTTGAAATATCCCCTTTGTAGCCTTCAAAAAAATCCTTATCAATTGCCAAGTCAATATCTTCTGAAAAGCGATTTATTAGTTTCCATGCTTTGCTTAGGGATGTACCGCCTTTGAATACCAAATGTTTGGCAATCTCCATTTGAAAAATGATTTCCAAAGTGCGACTTACCCACCAGTCTTTTTCTACAGCAAAGGGTGTCATGCCTTTTTCGGTTGCAATAGCATTGAAAATAGCCACTTTCTCTGCCTTATCTATTTTATAAAAATCAATTTTTACCATTGCTCAATGCTTTTATCATTATTTTTTGAATCCATACTGGTGCTAAAGCAATATCATGTTTCAAGTCCTTTTCATCTTCTCTTTTTAGTAAGGCAATAATCTTTTTCTCTTCTTCCTCCTTTACCTTTCCTTTTCCAATATCTTTCAATGCTTGAATGACCAATCGGCTAATCTTGCCCTTTGCCAACAAGTTTTTAGGTGTGGTTTTTTTTAACTTTATCTTCCGCTTTCCCACTTTTATTTCACGGGGGGAACCATCTGTAAGCAAAACAATGTTCATTGGCACTTGTGTACTCAGCCCTAAGGCATTTAATGCATAGCTTCCCGTGGGAACGGTTCTTAATCTATCTCGTTTGGCAATGGCTTCTGCTACTTCTTCGGCGGTGGGAACTAATGGACCTATCAGCTTACTTATTTTAGGTCGCACATAAATGCCTTGGGCCACTCTTACAATCACCTTTTTATTTTGCAAGCGACTCAAAGCTTGCCGTATGGCATCTGATGAGCCATAAGACAAATAATCGTCTGGCAATACTAAATAGCCAATTGGCTTGCTTTTAATTGACTTTTCTATTTGTTTTTCAATACTTTGCATTTATATTTTTAATTTTATTTTGTCACAAATTTATAAAATATTTGTGACAAATAATTGGTTTGAATCGTACCATATTTAGCAATCTTCTATTACAATATCCGTCACAAATCTTGTCGAAATTTGTGACATATTACAGCTGTGTAAAATCAAATCCCCATCCATAATTTTTTAATTGATTTTAGGATTAGGAATCAATACATATACCCCTAAAATATCAGGAGGCAAAACAGGTGTTACTGCTTCAAACCGTTTAGCTCCAATATACTTTGCAAAACGGGTATGTGCATTCACCAATTCATCAGAACGCTTCGCAACTACTGCAATAAAGTCAGGATGCAATTCTTCAAAATGTTCCAGTTCCTTTTCAAAAATGATTCCCTGCCTTTCGGTGCTAATGTCTAATGCACTTGAAGTATGCAACAGTGTTTTGCATTGGTCAATATCCAGCGCATGAATACCATCAGCTGTTTGCTCGTAGCCCCAAAGAAACATTTCTTCGGAAACCATTTCGTGTTGCTTGCTCACTTCACGAATAACATTGCGAACTCGGAATTGAATTAAAGTGGTTTGCGTATTAACTGCATCTGTGCGGAATACGGATGCCCTTGCAGCTTTATTTCCTTTTCTTTCTTTATCAAGAGAGTTGGCAATAATGCGGTGACATAGCTGCTCTACAAAACGATGGTTGCGGCCTAAGTAACGGAAGCCTTGCGGAGTAGGTGACTGGAATGAAATATGAATTTTATCGCCCTGACCCAATGCAGATGCCATCCAATCATCCATATTCAATTTCTTGAAAATGAAGCCGCCTTGTATTTTATCAAAGTTTGCACCCAATAGTTTTGCAGCTGCCACCACAAAAGCCTCTAAGGTGGCCACATCGCCAATGGCTTCATCTACTTCGTGTAAGTCTTTTTTAACTTCATCCGGCATAATGCTTTCATGTGCAAAAATGGAACGGATTTTTTCAGCCTTTTCCCTTGCTGCTTCAATCTCGTTGGTAATTTCAACATCCAATTCGTCTAACTCAGGGCTTGCCCCAAAATCAATGCGTATTTGTTTTGAAAATCTGTTTTGGGCTTTATCAGGATTTAGTAATACCTCTTTCAACACCTTGTCCATCACCGAACGGTTATCATCGGCTAACGCAATGCTTACACCTGATGTGTTTTGAATGCGTTGTATTTTTTCGATGATGATTTTTAGTACGACCACATCCATCGGATTATCTTCACCAAATAGCACCTTTACATCAATGGTATTTTGATAATTCCCGTTTTTATCAATCCATCCCGGTTGGCCGTAGCGGTCAACACGGCCTTCTCTCTGTTCCAAACGGTTAGGGTTCCAGGGTAAATCGTAATGCAGGATGGCATTGAATTTATCTTGAAGGTTAATACCCTCACTTAAACAATCGGTAGCCACTAAAACCCGTTTTGGGCTTTTAGCCATTTCATCAATCTTCTCCCTGCGTTCTTCATCACTCAGTTCGCTGGTGATGGCACGAACATCCACATCCTTTGGCAAATATTCTTTTAGAATTTTTGCGACATATTGTGCTGTAGCAATAAAACGACAGAAAACAATGGGGCTTTGTCCTTTGCTAATCCATAGTTTGATTTGCTCAGCACCAAGTTTTACTTTTTGGTCTTTCTCAATATTGGTTAACTCCAAAGCTTTTTGAGCAAGTCTATGTAAAATATTCCATTCGCTTTCAGAAAGACCGGCACTGTCAATAATTTCAATCTGCTCTGAATCGCTTTGCTCATCCCACTTTTCCACAATTGGATTGTCTTTTAATTCATCTGCGGTAATTTCATCCGGCTCTGCAATTTTGGATTTACGCTTTTGTAACATTTCAAACCCTGCTGCCGGGCTGCTCATTACACCTCTCAATAATGACAGAGCTGCAAAGTATTTTATCCTTGCTTTGTTTTCTGTGACACCTTCGGTGCTTATACCTCTTGCAAATTTTAATACATCCTGATAGAGTTTGTAATAATCTGAAGATGCAGAAAGGGTATAGGGTAATTCTTCTGTTGTTCGCTTTGGAAAAGGTGTTTCTTCGTCCAACCACTTTTCAATGTTCTTTCTTTTACGTTGTATGAAGTGAGCAGCAACTTTTCTTTTTTCCGAGGTTTCTAAATCTGCAAAATCGTATGTTTCAAATTCAGGATTAACCAACCCTAACAACGATTTAAATTCACCATCTTTTCCGCTGTGTGGCGTTGCAGTTAGCAAAAGCAAATGCTGTTGATCGTTCTTAGCAATCTTCTCTAACAGTTCATATCGTTGTTGGCTTTGACCGGCTTTTTTAAAATCAAGATTTTTGGTACATGTATGAGCTTCATCTACAATAACCAAATCAGGCACATCTTTTAAAAAGGCGGGCATTTTGGCCGAGCCATTTTTTACATAGTCAATAGATACCACCTGGTAGGGGTAATAGTTGAATACATTCAGCGTATCATCTCCAACAATCTTTCTCTCCAATCCTGCAACAGTACTTGAACGAATGATTACAGCATCAATATCTAATTTATCAGATAATTCTTTTTGCCACTGTTCGCATAAATGCGGAGGACATAAAACAGCAAAGGATTTTATTGTACCTCGTTCCAACAGTTCCCGCAGAATCAAGATGGCTTCAATCGTTTTACCAACCCCCACATCATCCGCTATTAACAAACGGGTTACAGATTGCTTTAATGCCATTATTAGCGGAACCAATTGATATGATCTTGGACGAAACGAAAGTTTACCCATACAACGAAACGGGCCGCTTACCTGCCGGAAAGAAAGCCTTGCTGCATCGTATAATAGTTTTGCAGTAAGAAAACTGTCTAAGTCCGATTTGTCAGGTAATTCAAACTGGTCGTCTTCTAATTTATCAAAGGCTTGCAATACGGGTTCAAATACTGAAATCATTTCATCATCAGAACCACCAAGCGGTTTGAGCAATACTATTTCATTGTCAGAAGATGGCTGTACAACACACCTTCTTCCTCTGAACTTAACGAGCTTACCCGGCTTTTTTAATTTACTGTCTATCATATTGCTAGCGTACTTTTCTAAAGATGTCTTGTCTCCTTGTTACGAAAGATGCTACTGGCTCTGAAGTATCATCCCAAACCAACACATCAAAACCAGCTAACTCAATCGTTTTTCGTTTTTTCTCATCATCAGCTTTATTGAGGGCTTTCTTATGAATCCCTCCATCAACAAATACTAAAGCCTTTTCTTTCTCATAAACAAAATCAGGTTGCACATAAAACTGCTCCATATTGTGGTTGGTAAAATCAGGTAATCTGTACCCATTTTCAAACAGATAATCCAACAGTGCTTTTTCGCCTGGGCTGCGGTGGTGTAATCCTTTTTTTAGCTCTTCGTATTTCTCTTCATAAGTTCCGCCAACTGTATCATCAGGATTGGAAACGATTAATAATTCTAAGGCTTTAATGATGGAATGGCGGTCTATTTTTGTATGATCCATTTGATTGTAGTAAGACAACAAATCATCATAGCTTGCTTTAGGCTGTGTAGGAAATAGGTCTTCTTTTGTAGCATAGTCATAGCCGCATATTTCATACGCCTTTAAAAATATACCTCGAAGTTTTGCAGGATTACGGGCAATGTCTTTTAATACACCAATACTTCCTTCGGCTGATTCATATAGCATGATGTTTTTATATTCATCGCTGCCCATCAATCGTGCATCAATTTCCACAGGTTCAATATTGTATAACTGTTCAATTGCTTTCTGTAAAGCGTATTGCATTGTTACAACCCCTTCTTCTGTTAAACCCAATGATTTTATTGGCTGCACATACAATACATCAGAAGTATCATAAGTGTACAACATGATGTTTTGAATTGGGTCTTCTGGGTTAGGTTTTTCCAATTGTTTTTTTGTTTTGAAAAAGCCTGTCTTAGTGCCAATATCAAAACCATCATCACGGCCTCGCTTCCATTTTTTGTTTAGCAAAATCAGCTTTGCTGCTGGTGCGTAAAACAATTTCATCAATTCATCGCCATCAACTGTCAGTTTAATTTTTGTGGCATCAAGCAAACTATCTGTTGAGTTTAAATAAAGTTCTGTTACATAACCTTCGGAGGTTCGCACTTCTTCCATACAAGAAATGCGTTCAGAGTTTTCAGACTGAGCTTCTTCTAATTCGAGCAGGTTCTGATGTAACTCGATATTGCTTGCAGTGAATTGTGTTCCAGTAATTGGGTCTTGATTTTTGCCTTTCCCTTCATCTTTACCAAGAAAAGCATAATTGGTTTCCTTTGATATTTTGATTTCCATCAAGTCCAGCGAAACATCATTTGGCGTAATACGATTTACCTTATACTTACCACCATTATGATAAATAAGATTGTTAGGGCCAAACTCTTTAAGCCCAATAAAACGTGGTCTTGAAATAGATTCATTTCTATCCTTGCCACCTAAAAAAACACGAATTGGTAAACGTGTAAAATTGTATCCCGGCAGAAATCCCTCAGAAGCCAAATACCGGAAAGTGTAGAACTCTGACAAAGTTGAGTTTTTGCCTTTATCAGATTGATTTAGCAGATTATTTTTTCTTTGCTCAGCTAAATAATACTGCCAATTGGCATCTTTCTTTTCCTTTTCATCTTTTATTACAGGGCTTATCTTTTTTTCATGAGCCTCGTTCATTTGACGCAAGGCATCCAAATACATTTTACGCCATCGGAGCAAGGCATGTTCTAATTTATCTGGAACTGTTCTTATTTGTGTTTCTAACCATGCAGGGTTGAACCATCGGATGCCTTTAAAATCAATACTGGCAACTACTCTTAAAACCAAATTCTTAATGTCGGCAAAACTGGAATCAATTACATCCTGGTATTTTGCCTTTATGTCGCTTTTCAATTTGTATGTACCGCCAGCAATATCAATAAGGTCAATCAATGAAGGCTTAAATTCTTCTGCATTTAAAAAAGATAGTACCGTTGCATTTATGTGTGAACGGATCAGTTCTTCATTAGTGAGGTCAATTCTTGGAGCCTGTACAATACCTGCTAACATTTTTACAGGATTTGCAAAATAGTGCTTGTCATGCGGTGAAACTTTGGAAGCATAAGTGAACACCAATGCAGATTGCCCACTACGACCTGCACGACCACTTCGCTGTGCATAATTAGCAGGGCTTGGCGGAACGTTGCGCATGTGAACAATGTTTAGAGATGAAATATCAATCCCTAATTCCATTGTTGGGGAACAATACAAAGCACTTAATTCAATTGCTTCATTGAACTTATCTTCTCTTTCAATTTTTTCCTCGTTCTTAATTTGGCCGGTATGTTCAGCTGCTATGTATGATTTTGGAAGTTTAGAAAAATCTTCCTGATACAAGCATTGAAAGTATAGATGTGGTTTGATTTTGATTTCCTCATCCAGTGTAATGTATGATGTCTTGTCAGTGGCAACATTTATCAAATCGCCTTTTTTCCATAATACTTCACCTAAGATTAATTGATAGGTCATCTTATCCCCCTTTTCGGCATGAATTAGTTGAGGTTTTAGATAACTCATGTCACACAATAACTGCAACAACGAATTCATAAAATCCAAATATTCTTGGTTATTTGGTTGAGCACCCAAGCTCTTCCTAAACTCATGTTTTACAAACCTGCCTAATCGGCTCATTGGGCCAATACTCTGAATAAAGACTTCTCGAGTTGCTTTGTCAGCTCCCTCTAAAGAGAGAGAACTTGGTGCGTCCATTTTTTCACCCTTGTCCAAAGACCAAAGTTTATTTCGATTTAATGCATTATTTAATTCATCCTGAATTCTAAGTCTATTCTCATAGCGTAGCATTTCCAAGTCGACCGCATATGCATTCCTAAAAAAGTTTAATACTTGAAGTACAAAAGACTTTCTATTTTCAGATGTATATTGATTAAGTAGAACGATGTTCGACCAAAGTTCATCTCTTTTTACATGGTCGTCTAATTTTTGATAAGAAATTTCAAGAAGTGCAGTTTGTTCCAAGTTTGGCAAAATATATCGCCAGCCTCTTTTGAGATCCTGTATAATTCGATATGTAATATAATTTCGTAAAGCCTTTTTATTGGTTTCGCTTGGTATTAATGGATTATTAGCAGGATTCACAGCATACTCTTTTTCAGGAAGTTTTAGTTCCTCTTCCACCTTATATACCAATTCAAAAAGTGTCAAGCTTTGAGTACTATTTCTCAATACCTTTTCAATAGCAGATCGCAAATGAACTACTTGAATAAAGTCATTAAAATGACCAGCCTGTAACGAAGCATCCTGTCTATTATCAGTAAAGCTCATTAGCTTTTGTTCTTTCAAATTTTCATATCCATACTTTCTATAAAGAGCTAATAAAGTTTGTAGAGTTATTAAGGTGGTAGAGGTAGAACGCCCCTCATTCCCTAAAGAAATGAGTTTTGATTTTTCACTGAGTTTAGGCTCTAAATATATTAAACCACAAGTTGGGTCGTAAATTAAGGGGGCTGGCATGAACCAAGCCTTTTCTCCATCATTAGGGGTATCCGAAAATGAACCACCTTTTGAGACATAAATTTCCTTAGGCATCAAAAAATCTTTTGATGATTCAATTTTATCTCCAGCTTTGTTTAGCCAGGCAGCAGGTAATAGCTCAATAAAATCATTAATATCCAACTTATGTCCCTTATCAAAAAGAATGTAGCCATCCTTGTAATCATCTTGAAGTCTGCTTTTAATTTTCTTTTTCTTAATGCCGTCATTAAATTTCAAATCCTCTTCATTCTTTGGATTTTGATTTTCATTGAAGTCTCTAAAAATTAATTTTGATTCACTAAAATCTTTTCTAACGCAAATAAATTCCACACCACTCACCCTGCTAAAAACAGTTTGAAAAACAGGGATTTCCGGCTCGCTTTCAGAAAGTTTTACAAATGGATTTGGTTCTAAGGTTATATACCTTTTATCAGCATCTTCGAGGGTTACATATACATAGCCAGTTTGTGAAATAAATTGATGCAATTTGAACGGAAGAATTGTGTCCTTTTTCCTTTCTCTTGCACTTTCAATATTTAAGGATTCAGCCCAAATTAAAATTTCAATAATTTTTTTCTCGGCCTCTTCTTCGCTGATTCCCGTTTCAAGTGAGAACTCTGCTGCAATTGTTTTTAAAGATTTAGGCTCATTCCTTCTTTTATGCTCTCCTTCATTTCTAACGGCAATGGTTCTTTCAAGCCATATTGCTATGGGGTTTTCAAGTATTGCCTTTTTTGATAAGTCTTTTATTTCTGCTTTTAAAGCTGATACTAACGCCTCCTTTGATGGAATTACTTCATTTGTTGAATATGTTAATGATTCTACAATTACGTTTTCCGGAAAGAAATCACTATCAAAAAATCTTGTTGCAACTTTTGCAACTTCGTTTTTCTGCTCATCAATTGTGCCGGTAGCCATAGTTGCCGATGTTCCGATGCAAATGATGTTTTTATTTTTAGCTGCTGATTTAATTCTTCTGTTTAATAAAGATACATCTGCACCTTGTCTACCTTTGTAAACATGCAATTCGTCATAAACCAAATATTCAATGCTATCCAAAAATGATTTCCTTAACCCCTCATCTGCCTTACGCACCATTAAGAGCTCCAACATCATGTAATTGGTGAGTAGAATATCAGGAGGATTTGCAATTACCTTATCTCTGTCATCTTGCTTTTCCTGTCCGGTATATTTTGCGAAAGTGAAGGGTAAACTGCTTCCAGTTCGTTTTTTGTAGTTTTCTTCAAAGCCTAATAATGCAGCCTCCTGTGAATTAATTAAAGCATTTAAAGGATAAACAATAATTGCCTTAATACCTGGCTTATTTGGGTTTTTAAAAAGGTGGTTAAAAATGGTTGAGATGTAAGTTAAACTCTTACCAGAACCAGTACCAGAAGTAACGACAAAACCTTTACCCTCATTGCCTTTAACTATTGCCTCTGTTTGGTGTTTATATATTGACCAAGAATTATTTTCACCATCATAGAAAATATTATTAAACTCTTTTACCAATACTCCATCATTCACTAAATCTTCAACACTCCCACCAGATTCAAAGGAAGGGTTGAATTGGACTAATGGCTCCGGATATAAATTACCGGAATCAAAATCCTTTCTAACAGTAGCAAGTATTTTTTTATCAGCTATATTGATAAAGCTGTCAATATAAAGTTTGTAGTCGTCAAGTATATCTCTATGTAAATCGAATATGTTTTTGGTTTCCATCATTATTGTCACTTTTAAATTTATTTACCTTGGCGGCTGGATTGCTTTATTAGCAGACTTTACATTCTTAATACCATCGTATATTTTAACAGCTAACCAAACAATTAAAAGTACGGCTTTATCAACTTAATCATTTGAGCTTTCTCCAATTAACTCAAAAGTGCAACCATTTGCAGATATATCTGCTCCCATGCATGTGTTGATTTTTTAGCTAATTGACTTATCATAATCACTCAGCTACTTTTCAAATACTGGCAAATTTATCTGTTAATTGAAAACTTTGAGATATTCATATTAAATCTAGAGCTTATATCAGCCCCTCATCCACAAAGGAATAATAACCTTCCATCGTCACGATGATATGGTCGAGCAGTTTGATGTCCAAAAAGTTGGCAGATTCCCTGATCTTTGAAGTCAGTTCTCCATCAGTCCTTATTAATTTCAGGTTGCTACTGGGGTGGTTGTAGCCGAGTGCCAAGAAGTGGCTAGTAATATAGATTGTAATTTTGGCGAGGTGATGTCAGCTTCAATGTTTATGTGAACCGTCCAAAAACAGGCGATGGCTGCCATGGCCCCTAAGGGTGAGGTGTTGAGATGTGCCCATACCTAAAGGATTTATCTATCACAATTTCGAAAGATATCTGTCTTATCAACAATGCAATTTCTATGCGTTCCCTGGGTAGGGTCATTCTATGAAGCCTTGTCTTAAATGCTGCAAAAGTTGCACATTTTCTTCCACGGTATTTGCAAAATATTCAACCATTATGGCTGCCATTCTGCTGCTATGCAGGTCAACGGTATTTGCATTTAGTATGCCTTCAACCCGGGCAAAAAGCTTTTCATTTCTCATTGCAATCTTTTTCATTTCCCTGCCCATCACTCTTGCCGCAATCCATTGGAGGTTATCTTCTGCTCTTTCGAAAAGGTCAGCATGGTGCTCCCAAATTTCATTGTCATACATTGAAAAAAAATGATGGAGGATATCACTGATATCTTTTATGTCGTCCCGTCTAATTTCAGGCCTATCATTCCATGCGATGAGTTTTAATAATACGATGCCGGGCATGGTACAAAATTTAAAGCGATGGAGGCCGCCCAATTCCATTTCGGGCAATCCCTGTGCATATACCTCTGAAAAACCGGGGAGGTCCACCGAGGTAAACCCTGTTCCCTTCACCGTCACTTTGCCATCCCCATCCTCCATATCACCGAAGAGCAATAAGTCCAGCTGAATTTTTTCTTTCCATAACAAGACAAAAGCGTTTTCCTTGTTGGACTGAAAGGATTCCTTCTCGACCAGATAGGATGTCAAGGCTTCATAAACCCCTTTATCGTTTATCAGTATGGCAAAATCGATATCCCCGGTAGTCCTTCTGGGCGCTATTTTGTTGATGCCACGCATCCACACATCCCTTGCCACGGCACCCACCAAATAAAAATCAATACCAAACTTTTCAAAACCCCGTTCCAGGGCGGAGAGCATTTCGGCGATTTCCGGTTGCTGCCTGAGCTGATCATAGTTTATTTTGTAAGAGCTCATCATAAATTTTTTGTGCTGTTTCCGTGCAGCGCCTGTCATTTGTATTTATCAGGTCTGCATATACCAAGAGGGGAGGCACCACATTATCATTTACCTCATCATAATTCCAGAATTTCTGGTATGCTTTCACATGGCCGTTTTCATCGGGGAGGAGCCGGTAATTTTTTATCAGATCATTTCTTGTTTCCGTGCTGTACAAGGTCAGTTCAGCAGGGCGAAGGTAATCCGTGAATAAATCGCCTGCCGGCTCCCCTCCCCAATATGTTTTGCTGTTGCGAAGCGGGAGCTTTTTCCAGTTTGTAAAATCTTCGTCTTTAAGAAAGCGGAATGTTCCGATTTTTAAAGCAGGCTTTAACCTTTCCCCATAAGCCGCTATCCATTTATCCAACAATTCTTTTTTGTTGTTTAGTTTGTACCGGTCCTTGGTCAGCTTGATCAAAAAGCCCATTTCTTTTAGCCCGTTCATTACATAGTTGATATTGCCCAAGCCAACTTCCGCTCGAGCGGCGATCTCGCGATAGGGCAGGTTTATAAAATCCTCGTTCAGGAGGAAGAGGAAAACAACTTTTAGACCAGTTTTGGTGAATGCCCTGTTCCCTGTTTTTTCCCTTTCTTTTTGCATGGGCTTCTGGGCTTCCAGCCAAATGATCGTGCCCTTATCCTGTAAATACATATTCCCGTTTGCCTCCAGGTAGGCGATATTCTTTTGCCTCAGTTCGTCCTTTATTTTTGGGAAAATATATCTGGCCAGAATCATATATGGCCTATGCCCCAACGCCATTTTGGCTAAATGGTCGATCTGGTGCTGCCTCAGTTCCTGCTTTACCTGAAAATTCAGTTTTGTTTTTTTGCCCGCAAATTCGATCATGATGCGCCCATCCATTTCCTTATTGGGCATATCCTCCCAATCTGCCTTTATACCAGGGTATTTGTTGAGGTTTTCGATGGCTGTTGTTATGATAAACTGCTTTTCCATGTACACTTTTTAATCCAGAACACGAACCGTGAACATTAATAATATGTGAACAAAGCTAGTGAATATTTTTAGATTTCCATTCAGGAGGGGGGAAAAATAGGGTAGATCTTTGGTTTCAATTCAAACTAGAGTGCTTTGGCGTGGGTTTTGGGTCCAGAGCAACCTTGGGGAGCTGTTGCAATTGATCAGTGGAAGCGATTTTAAATATACCCTAACCAGTGGTTTTTAAAACCCTGATAAGTTCCATTTATTTAAAATAGAGGAAGGGCCTATATCAGCCCTTCATCCATAAATGAATAATAGCCTTCCATCGTCACGATGATATGGTCGAGCAGTTTGATGTCCAAAAACCGGGCAGCTTCCCTGATTTTTGCAGTCAGCTCTTCATCCGCCCTGCTGGGTTTCAGGTTGCCACTGGGGTGGTTGTGGCCGATGATGATGGAAACGGCCAGGCCTTTGAGCGCAGCGACCAGTATCAGCCTCGGGTCGGCCACCGTGCCCGTGATACCGCCAGAGGAAGTTTCATATACACCGATCACCCGGCAGGCCTGGTTCAACAACAGAACCTTGAATTCCTCTTGGAATCCCATTTTGTTCTCGTCCCAAACCTGCAGGAAGGTTTCATAGGCATCCCTAGAGTGTTTGATGACGGGCCTTTGTGAAGGCTTCACCGTTGTCCTGTAAACGAGTTCCACTTCTGCTACCTTGCTCCATGCTGGCATTTCCTTTCTAATTTCCATAACCTTGATTTTTGATTGTTTAAAAATTAATTATGGAACCATGCCCGGTTTCGGGCGAGCAAGACCAAGGCCGCAGGCGGAATAAATGAAGGCAACGTGGGCGGGATGGTGTTTATGCCGAACGGCTTGGACGCCCCGAAGCCCGACACCGAAATTTGTAGAATGATTAATGAAAAATAAATCCTGTCCTGAAGTATCCTTATTTCGAGTAAAACATCTTGACCAGCTTATCCAAAAAACAAGCTGCCGCACCCTCAAGTGCGGCAGCTTTCCGGGCATTAAAAAAGGGCTATGTTTCATGCCCCTTTAAAAATGCGAGTTAAAAATGAGCCTACCAGAATCGGCAAAATCCCCACATAGGTTGAATGCCTTCTGTGTGCGCATTTGTGCAGTACCCCCCAGCAAAAGGGATTTCAGCTTGGCCTCTTCGTTCTTGTATGTCCTGACATTCTGAAAATATCCCGTTACCGCATTGTAAGCCCCGAACAAGCTGCCCTTGGTGGTGGCAAGCTGTTGGGATTCGTTGGACAGGGCATATTCAAAAGCAGCTTCGGTCATATTCTTAAAACAGGTGGACAATGCATCTTCTTTACCAGCCTGTATATTTTGCAATACTTCTTTATTCGGGACCAAGGCCATTTGGATCAGTTTTTTTACTTCTGGGTCGGTAATGCGGATTTTTGCCCAGCGGTTAAAAATCCCTTCCAGCTCTTGGCTAAACCGATTGGTGATCCCCATCAATTGATGGGCCTGCGCCAAACGTTCTTTGGCGTTGGTGGTATGCCTGATCTTTAGGGCATTGCTACAATTGCGGAGGGCTGCATTCAGGGTATTGTTGCAGACAATGCGAACGGGTGTAAAGGCTGCGGTGATGCTCCCATAACCATCGTGCGAAGTGGTCAAGAACAAATATTGCTCGATCAGGTCATCCTTCCCAACCCTGATATAGCTTGGTAGTTTGGCAGTAATAAAAATCCGCTCCCCTTTCCCCAATGCCCCAGCGGTTTCATATTGGATGCCGTCGCCATCAACGATGGAATCAAAGAACGCAAAGGCGTCCCTGTTCTGTACCACTTCGTAGTCCTTGCCCACGACCCCCAAAACCGCCCCCGAATCTGTCCTGACGGTGGCATAATAGTCGGGCACGTCTATGGGATTGGTCATTGCAATAATTCCCTCTTGTGGGTTTGATATTTCACTTGGAACGGTGAATAGTCTTCTTTTCTGGACGGTATAATCCAGCCCCGCCATGTGAAGGGCATCTGCGCTGCTGGGATAACCTTCCACGACCTGCCCCAGCCCGTGCCATGCTTTTTCCTTTACGCTAAAAAAACTGTGCTTTCCTGTCTGTTCGTTAAAATGAAGATTGTGTGCCATTGTATTTGATTTGAAGTTTAAAAAATGAAGCAATAAAACTGGGCATCATTGGTTTTCCGATGCACCTATTTTCCGGCCATGCTAAAAAGGGAGATCCTCGGTAGCTGCTATTTCTGGGTTAGAAATGGCCGTAACAGCTTGTTTTTCCTTTTCTGCTGTGGAGGTCGATTTGCCATGCAGTTTGATGTTGCTCACATGCAGGTTTAGGCTAGCCACTGGCTCGCCATCCATTTTCTTCCATGCGCTGACATGGATGCGCCCGAACAGTTCGACCAAAACCCCTTTTTTCAGATAGGGTGCAATGCCCACGCTGATCCAATAGGAACAGTTCACGTAGGTGGTCACTTTTTTTAGCTCGCTGCTTCCCTTTGTTTTAAAACGGTCATTGATGGCAATGGTAAAATCCACTACCTGTCTTTCGTCTTTTGTTTTGTTCACCCTTGCATCTGCGGTGAGCCTTCCAATTAAAATTTCCATACTGTTGATTTTTATGAGTGAATAATTGCCTGCCCATCGGCAGGCTGTTTTATTGATTGAACAATGTGAGATTTCCCGCCTCTACCCTATTGGCATAGCGTTCATGGCTGTGTTTCTTCACGAGGTGGTAAACGGTGATGTCCTCATTTAAAAAAATAGCCCATGCCGAGCGGAGGGATTTGGAGCGGCCGGATTTGCGGCGGCGTTGGATTTCCCAGCTCATGCGCATCAGTCGGGAAAGCTGTTTTTGTTCCATGAGATTTGATTTGTATTTCAAAAAAAATAGTTGCAAAAGAAAAAAACGGTAAAAAAAGAAAGCACAGGAACAGCGGCCAAGCGTAGGCAGGCACCAAATGGAAAGCGGAATAAAAGAAGGGGCTGTGTGAGGGAATGTGTTTATGCCGAACCATTTGGTCGTAGTGAGGGAGCCGCTAGGTTCGCTTTCCTTTTTGTGCCGTTTTGTTGCAAACAAATGGCAAAAGTTAGGGATAGATTTATAAGGTGATTTTCTATATAATAAAAAAGACCCTTGGGGTGACATATTCTGTTTGTCCGTTTTCTGAACTTTTTGAATTTACCCTGATAATATTGGAAAGCTTCAATAGACCATATAATGGATAAGTAGTCAACCCTTCACAATTGAAGATTCTGAGCTTTGGCTTTGCATCGCCATTCTTGATTTGATATCCCTTTCTGGATTTCTTTATGAAAACATAAACGGTGCTTGCCAATTATTGACCTTACCGGTCAAGGGTTTTCTACCAGGATCCCTGCCCTTCCCTTATTTAAAACTAAAATAGTCCGTTGCGAAGAACAACCCTAGGTTAGCATTCAAAATCCAAATTCACATTTAGATCAACCTTGAATTCGGATGTGGATGACATTACTGGTATTGAAAAGTGAAAAGGATAGGCTTCCTCAAACACTGTTGGTTTTGTCAATCACTATAAGGAACCAGAAGCACTGGTCCTTTGGCTCCAAATAGTGTCCAACCCATTATTTATAAACTTAAAAAAAATAACAATTTATTGCATGCCAATAACTTTAACCCAAAATTTAAAGTTTCAAACAACTAAATTCTGTGTGTTTAAATCTAAGATCCCTCTTGCTGCTAATACTTATGAAACATTAAAAGGTAATTTTTATTGATTTAACAGGAAGGCAAATCATATAATAATATTTTCACTTTGGGCAAAATGTTTTGGATTCCCTCATATCCATACAGGGTCAGTTTCCCATTCTCGCAAATTGAAGTCCAATTGATCTATACTAAAATGCAGTTCTCGGTCATGATATTTTAAAGTACTGTTTTAAGTAATATGATATATATCTGTCTAAATTGAATTTATAAAGTCCGTCACTGTTCATTGGATAGTTTGAAAGTTTTTATCATTTTAGCAGGGCCAAGCAATTTGACTCAAAGTTTTCCTGCTTCATTTGAAAAGTAGTTTTGGTCGGCATGATGTTGGCAAACAAGCAGTCTTCGGATTCATCTACAACATCACCCATTGTTTTATTGAGAGTAGATTGATAACCTCCAAAAAAAAAGAATAATTCCATGTGTCGCCAAGTCCCATAATTAAAAGGATTTTCTAGTGACAATATTTCTTGCAAAGTGGCATGTCTTGTCAGACTTTGCGAAATTTTTTGACCAGTGGTTTTGACATAATAATGAACTAAATACTTAGTGAATGGGCGCGTGTTTCAAGTTATTTAAATTTTTTCACATTTTATTCAGATACAGTTAAACCAATTAGTCAGACTTGCTAGTGAGCCATTTTGAAATCCATTTGGTAGTGTAAGTACAAATTGTTGACTGCTTCAAAGGATTATAATTAATTAAGTCTAAGCGATCGTTAGCTCCAATGCTTGTTAGTGGTTTAACGTATCCATGCCCTAGGTGCCGGCATAAAAATAAAAGTGCTTGTGTTATTTTGGAGAAACGCAATGACTTGATATCCGTTTCTAAAGTGCTTTAAAGGAAATCGAATTCCTGACCTTTCTGTTTACCTAAAGGCAAAATTTTCATCATAATTGATATTCGATTTAAAAAAGGGGTGTAGCGTAAACACTCAAAGATTAATTTTATTTAGTATGCGCTCTATGAGAGAGTTTAATTTTTTTTGATTTTCTAAAAGCATTTCCAATTTTTCCTTGGGGGGAGTAAAGTCGTGGTTTTCGCGTGGATTCGCATTGTCAACAATCGCTTTGTCAATTTCAAAATGAACATTCTCATTGTCAATGTGACTTAGTAATTCATCCATTTTAATATTGAACTCTTCGGAAATATTTTTCAGTAAGCCCACTGAAGGCGGTGTTTTGTCATTTTCATACTTGCAATAGGCTGACTGGGACATGTGTAATCTTTGTCCCATTTGCTCTTGGGTTAGATGGTTCACTTTTCGGATGGTTTTAAGTATTTCACTGAGCATAAGGCTTATATTATAATTGAATAAAATAAAATTATTCCAAAATAGAATCAAACCAACATAGTGTTGGTTTAATTTTTGGTTAACTATTTATGAATAACGTTATTCCTAAAATTTCTTCTTTACCTAGTATGAAAAATGAGGATGCCGAAAATCAGTAAACAGAGTAGGCACTAAAAAAAATAAATTAAAAGTATGAAAAAAATTATTTTAACTGCGGCTACTGCAGGTTTATTCGCAAGCGCTGCTTTAGTTTCTTTCTCTACCAGTTCAAATGGAGAGGTTTCCGTAATTAATAAGGCTCAGGCACAGTATTACAATTTGATACCGTATTATGTTCATTGTGTTGAATCTGGAAAAGACATAGTTCTTTGTGGTGCGGGTAGCTCTGTTTGCTTTCCATATGGTTCATGCGGCAGGTAAACTTCGAATAATTAGTTGAATAGAATACGTACGATGAAGGGTACTGGGTACAATTTAAAAGTACCCTTCATTTTTACCATTAGCTCTTTAGAATAAGCTAAAAGAAAATCAATTATGATCTCAAATTTTTTTTATTATACACGATTTTTTGCCCTGTTCTTATTTCTTTTTTTTTCTTGTAGAAATGTAAAGGATGATCATACAATTGGAGGTAAGCCTTTTATTGTCAATCTGGATTCTTCAGCCAAACTGAATTCAATTGCCGATTATACGGATAAAGTGTCCTTGGTTAAGCTGGAATCTAATGATAGCTCAAATTTTTCAGCAGCAGGGAGTATTCAAAAGATTATTCATAAGGACGGGAAATTTTTTCTTCTCGATGGTAGCTATATGGCGATAAAAGTTTTTGATTCTTCAGGGAAATTTCTCTTCAATATTGGAAAACTTGGAATTGGCAAGGGAGAATTTATAAGAGTAGACGACATAGAATATTACGCACCGGCTAACTCAATAATGGTATTGTGTAACAACCCATCAAAACTATCAGAGTTCAGACTTAACGGGCAATGGATAAAAGATACAAGATTAAATTTTTGGGCCACCAAAGTTGTTTTCCCCACTCCCGATTCCCGCATTTTTTACGTTAACTCGAATAAAAGCGCATTATCGGGAAATAAAAATATTCTTATCACTGACTCTCTCAATCAAATAAAGACAAGGATGTTTGAAATGGCTAAAAACATCTCAGCGGTAATCAAGTTCTCCGGGAATGTCTTTTTTGTCGACAGTAATATTATATTTAATCCCGCCTTTTCAAATACGTATTATAAAATAACTAGTGATGCGGCAACTACTTTTTTTGTAACAGACTACGGCAAAAAAAACATCCCGCCAAACATCCCCCAAAATTATTTGATGCCCAATCTTTCAAAATTCAGCTATCAATATCAGACATTATGCAAGAACAATGAATTCGTTGGGTTTAACTACAAAAAAAATCAGCTTGAAACAGCTTTTTTCAATCTGCATTCTGGAAAGATTATTTCAAGCGAGCCAAACATTGACAGTTTAAATGCACTTTACCGCAATTTTATGTTTCAAGATGGTGAAAACTATATTATGGTTTTGAGTTTGGATCAATTGTCTGGCTTTTTGAAGAGAAACGTAAACGGGATTAAGGAAAAATTCCCACTCCTATATTCTCAACTAAGTAAGGACAATCCTCGGGGGATTGGGCTTCTTAGTTTTAAACTAAAACCCTTCTAACCTTAAGAGTTAAATATTATGAAAATTAGATATGCTTCCTTTTGTCTAGCCATTATCTTTTTTGTCTTTTCTATTATTAGATACTACCAAACAAAATACAGTCCCAGCAAGGGTATTGATATGGAGCGTTCGACAACTGGAGATTTTACATTTCCTAAAACATTTATAAATGTGGGTAATCAGAAACTACATGTGCCCGTAAAGGTTGCATTTGTTGTATATAATACTAGTAAAAATAACCTCTTCATTCAAAATGTGTTGCCTGATTGTCATTGCACGGTCGCTGACTTTTCTGATAAACCGATCTTTCCCCACGATTCATCATTTATTACTTTAAAATATGATGCATCTAATGAAGGCCCATTTCAATCTACGGCCATAGTAACGACCAATTTTTCTTCTTCTCCTACCGTTTTAATTTTTAGGGGAATTGTTAAAGAATAAATATTTAATCTCAATCTCAAAATTTGCTGATAGGTAGTTTGTAGTTTTAAGTAAGTTTCTTTTGGTTGACCATTCTTGAATACTATAGGATATGAAAAATTTAATGCAGGATAGGTTTAAAAAAAAATTGTGCTTTTTTTTTCTATTTTTTGTTTGTATTAGCTTGGGGGTTGCACAAACTACTTTTACAATAAGGGTATCCCCTGACAATGCGCACGGTGGTACTGCCTCCCAAATTTTTGATTCCATTCAATTTACCCCCTTGGAAACCACCAAGGAAAGTTTATTTGGGTCAATCGATCAACTTGAAGTGACTGATTCCTTTTTTATCATTTTGGACAAACGAGGTAAATCTATTTTACTATTTTACAGAAATGGAAAGTTGCATACTAGAATAACTACAGGAGGACAGGATAAATACTTTAATTATTTTACAGTGAATAGAAATAACCGACAGATCATTGTATCCAATAACTATGCAAATGGACTATTGCTCTTTGATTTTGATGGTAAGCTTTTAAAAAAACAACCATGCCCGAAGGATGTACAGTCTCTATATTATTTTAATAAAAATATTTTTTTGTACAACTTATTGCGCCCGTTTGATCAAAATAACAGTTTACCCATTTCTTATGACCTTGCTTATTCAAAGGGATACGACTCTGTTTTCAAATATCTCCACCCCTATAATTCAAAATCAGAAGATGGGCAATATAATATAATGTATAGCCCAATTAATTTTTCAGGGCAGGAAGGTACCTGCATGTTTTCTTTGCCCTTCAGCTATACCATTTTTCAACTGAATGATTCAGGTGTTAGCTGTAAATATCAGTTTATTTTCCCAGTGGAATATTCGCTTCCCCCAAACTTTGAATCAGATAGTTCATATAAAGGCAAAAGAGCTAAGTATGTTTATCAGGACCAGGACAACTATAAAAAAGTATCTGGGATAACGAGTGTTTATAGAATTGATGATTATCTTATTTTTTCTGCACAAAGAGGGCTTATGTCAATGGATGCCGGTTGGAACTATTTATATAATTTAAGAAGCGGAAACCTTTATTCTTTTACAAAGATAACCGGTGACAGTACTTCTTTTTACTTTCCTTTAATGTCCAATCTCTTAGAAATACCAAACGCTACATACAAAGGAAAAATATATTCCTCCACCCCGGCATTCAGGCTATTCTCGATAAAAGATAACATTAACAAGCAGGTTAAATATCCTAAAGTTTTACAGGATTTCTTCATTAATGGAAACAAGAATAATAACCCAGTAATAGTTGAATTCAACCTTAAACCTAAACTATGACCATGAGTCGACAATCAATGTTTCCATCCATTCTTGTCGCAATTATCCTATCTGTCCCGCTATTTGTGAATGCGCAAAAAAAAGATTCTACTTTTATAGGGAGTATCAGCGGTTCTGTGAAGGATACGGCACAAAACTATTTTTTACAATCTGCCACTGTTTCAGTTTATACCGAGAAAGATAACAAGTTGTTTTTTTTTACACTGACAAATTCCTTGGGTGAATTTCATATTGGCTCCCTACCCTTAAATCTAAAGCTATATCTGAGAGTAACTTATATAGGATATGATACCTACTCGAAATCGATATTTCTGGGTTTCGAAAAGAAAAGTGTAGACCTGGGGGAAATTGACTTGAGGAGAACCAGTAACACATTGGAAAATGTTACGGTAACCCCACCTCCCGTTAGGATGCATGGGGATACTTTGGAATTTAGCGCAGCTGCATTTGAAATGGATAAAAATGCTGTTGCTGAAGACCTCTTAAAAAAATTGCCTGGAGTAATTGTTTGGGGTGATGGTGCCATTACGGTAAACGGCAAACAAATAAGCAAACTTTTGGTAGATGGCAAACCATTTTTAGGTGGGGACGCAGTGGTGGCAACCCAGAATCTTCCTAAGGATGCAATAGATAAAGTACAGGTATATCAGGAAAACATCAATTCCCTGGACCCATATGATTCAACCACGGCTATAAACCTCAAACTGAGAAAAAAGTATCATTCAGGTTATTTGGGGGCTATTTCAGCCGGGGCTTCCAGTCCTGAAGGCAAATATGATGTTGAAGCGAACAATAGCATTTTTACCCCAAAAAATCAAATTGCTATAGTGGCCCAAAGCAATAATGTAAACAAAACAGCAAATGACATCAATACGTTGCTCAGAAACAACACATTTAAAGGGGTGAATGCCCGTATAGAATATCAGCCAGACTTTAGTTTGCCTGGAATTAACCAACAAAGCTCAGGAGGAGTGCTATTTACTCATGATTTTATCCCGGAATTTAACCAGTACAAAGAAAACCGCCTTTCGGCGAACTCCTTTTTCAATCATAATTTTAATAATACCATCAATCAAACTCAAACTATCACTGCAATTGGCATAGACAGCACGCTGGCGCAAAATAGTTTTAATACGACGAGAACAGATGGGAATGAAGTTCATTTTGATTCGCACTATAAAAAGCTGAAAAACCAAGACTCCCTTATGGTTGAAGGGTTTTATGATTATAAGATGAATGATATTCAAAAATTGTTAACCAATGAAGTTCATTCTTCTGCGCTAGGGTTATTGAGCAATGCCAACCAAACCGATACTAATAGAACAACTTCGAATAAGATTGGGTTTTATGGAGCTTATAATCATCAAGGATTTTATAACAGCGCCACCCGCAAACTCACCAACTGGTCATTCAACTATTCCATTTCTTATCAAACAGAAAATTTTAGCAGGGCTTTAAGAACAGAGTTCTTAAATATTTATGATACCACCATGAATCAATATTACGACAGAAAATATAATAACCATAAAGACATCGTTGCCCAGGACCTTAGAATGAATGTGGGAAATTTTGCAACATGGCTTTTTGGCAAAAGCAGGGTACTATCAAGGCTTCAGATTGAGCTTAGTAATGAATTACAGTGGGATAATGAGCGACAGCATAATGTAATACAAGATGGCGACACCTTAAATAAATTGTATTCAGTAAATGAAGGCCTTAGCAAGATCGGGGATTTTAAGGCCCTCACCGAGACACCTGACCTCAGGATTGGGAGAAGTTTTATAAATGTATTGGCTAACAGGTACCAAAAAGAATTTTCCATATGGGTGGATTCAAAATTTCAATTCAATTATCAGGGCAACTTTTCTACTCGCTCATTTCAAAACTATATAGCCAATTATTTTAGGTTCGTCCCGAATATTAATCTGGCATATTCCGATTTTCAGTATGGGGAATATTTGAATAGTTTTGATTTGAACTTGGAGAAATCTGCCTATTATCCTACACCTGACCAGCGATTTCCTTTGGTTGACAGTTCGGCCATCTATGCCATACATGAGGGCAATGCTTTTTTAACCCCACAAAATAAATATGAGGTGGCATTTAACTTCCATCACAGGAACCTGCATTCAAAAAATACGCTACTATACGGGTTTAACATAACAGATGGGTTTATAAAAAATTATTTCGGTGACAGTACAAATGTGGATTTTGCTGGACGATATTTTAATTATACCATTAATCTTAACGGCAACAGATATTTGAAAATGCATATATTTCTCAATAAAGCATTTATACATGGGCAACACCAGTTTCAGGTGAATATTTCTTCGGCAGTAGAAAAAAACAGAAACCCTGGATATATCGGGTATCAATCTACTAACCAGTTTGGATTTAATGTTTCAAATATTTTCATAAATGCTGACTCCCTGTCTTTATTTTATACGTATAAAGACTTTTTGGCCTTACATTTTTTTCAAAATATATACTATTATCGTTCTAGACAAAATGGGTTTAGTAATATTGAATTGGGCAGTTTACAATCCTTAACAAGATTTGGGGCGGCTTTGAATATTACTAAAAGATTTTCGATTACCAGCAATGTATCTTTCAATTGGTATAGTTATTCCAATGGGCCTGCCAATAAATTCACCATATGGAATGCTTTTTTGTCCTATCGTTTTTTACGAGCTTCCAATCTCGAACTAAAGTTGTCAGCGATGGATATATTAAATCAAAACAAGGGAATAATAAATTCAGGGAGCAACTACTCTTTTACCCACGGAACTGTTAATTTGTTGCACCAATATTTCATGGCAACCCTATCTTATTTCCCAAGAAAATTTGGTAACAACAAAGCTGCAAAATAAATAGATGCAGGAAATAAAAAAGTGTCCAATTTTTTTCCTAGAATATAGCTCCATATTAAAAGGCCAAAGCAGATTTAGGTCTCATGGGTTCTGATTGCCGAAAAGGCTTGCATCATGTCTATCCCTAAAAATATCCTCGACTTTAAACGCGCTAGTACCCATGATCGGGGAAATGCTTTTGCGGCTGGTAAAAAATGTCCAGCCACAGGAATTTTACACTTTATTTTTTTGTCTTTATATATTGTTTGTACCCAGAGCAAAGTGTACTTTTCTTTTTTAAAATCTATCCTTCTTTTCATGACTTTGCCCTTTCCAAACAACCCATTGCGAGTTAGGGATTAAAGCGAAAATCCCCCGCGGTTTGCGGGGATTTCAGTATAAAGCCCGATTTGGGTTCGTGCAAAGGAACGCCACCACCCATAAAAAAAGGTGGGCAAACCACCTTCCTGTTTATGCATGACCGCAACCAAACAGCTCACATCTTAATGGAGCTTTTCCTTTTTAGGCTTTTTTTTTCCGGTTCGGCCTTTTGCTTTGCCTCCGTTTTTACGTCGGTCTTGGCCTCCTGCTTTTCAGGAACTGAACGTTGTAGTTCCTTTTCAACCTGTGCGGTATTGCGCACATACTGTCTTTTCCCCTCCATGTCCAGCACCATCATGGTCTTGTAATAGGGATCTGCGGCAATAAAATATTTCTCCGATCTGTCCGCATTGTACATCTCGATCAGGTTCCCTTTTTTGAGCGCTGCCACGGCATCCTTTTCAGGAAGGGCAAGCTGGAAATCCTGACCCTTTACATTCGCCAGTTCCTTGCCCAGGTCAAAGCCATAGTTGTCATGGATCATCTTCAGTTCGGTAAAGCCAGCGGCGTTCTTTGCGTCGCGATCGAGGGAGAACCACGCTTTGTAAGGCTCGTTCTCCTTGTTCACCCGGCTTTTGTACACCGAGCGCCCATCCAGGATATTGAAGGATTCCTTGGCGGTGATATTCGGGTTGAGTTTTTGCCCCTTCCCATTTTCCACATTAATGCTCTTGACCGAAACATTGATCTGGTGGTCGCCCATCTTGGCATCATAGGAATTCAAAAAATAATAATCCGAATTGTTCCCCTTGGCGAAGTGTAGGGTATAGGCCGTTTCCTTGTCATTAAAATTACCCGTGTGTGTTAGGTCAAATTTGGGGAGCCCGGCACGAAGCTGCTCCTTGATCTTTTCGTGGAGGCTTTCGCCAAAGCCCAGATAGGTAGTCTGCTTTTGCAGGAACTCCATGTTTTTAGTGTCCATTTTGTTTTGTTTTATGTTAAAAAAATCAACGCATGACATCGTTCTCGATAAAGAACATGTTGTTTGTCCTCTTGCTATGTTGCACCCTTTCCCTGATCAACATCGCTATGGCTGAATGGGGGATATTATGTAATTCCAACAGGTCAAAGGGATTTGTGTCCATCGTGTACAGACGGAGCTGCATGGTCCCAAACAGCCTGTCAACGATGCCACGGCTCTCGGCATAATCCCTTATCCGGTATAGCTCAAAGAACTGGGTCCGCTTCCAAAGGATCCCCCTCTCCACCCAAATTTGTTGGGCGGTCACATAGCAGGAAAAAGAGACTTTCTGTAGCCAGGCAAAAAGGGACAGCAGAGAAAAAAAAGCCAGCGAAAGGAGGAATGTTGGGGGCATCGGGTATATCCCCCTCGCCCAAAGTTCAACTGCCATAAGAAAAAAGATTTCCATGAACAATGAAGGAAGAAATAAAGGACTGATCATGGAACGGAAGAGGGAAGGTTTGATGACCAGGGCCCTGGGTGGTACCAATCTGTTCGGTTTCATAAAAGAAGGTTTGATGGTGAATGGTATTTCAAGAAAATTTACCCAAACACTACATGGTTTGTTTTTTTGCAGTTTTATTTTTCAATGACCCTATTTGCAAAATCCCCAGACCCCTTGCGATTTCCTTTGCCTGCCGGTTTGCTTTTTGGGCCTGTATACTGGCAGAATGACGAAGCGACTGTTTGCTATTGGCGCTTACTAACCGGATGGAATGCGAAAGCAGCACGACAAATCCCATTCCCGATGCTGCGAACATGATATCGGAAAGCATCTGGTTGTTCCTGTACCCATATTGCTGAAAACTAGCCTCAGATATGGGCAGGGATATTTTTTCATCCCCGCTCTCGATCTCTTTTCTTTTTTTTATTTCTTTTTGCATAAAAAATTATTGAGAGATATTACTTTGTTGTTTCTGTACAAATGATGACTCTGTTATTTTCTGTGCGCTCTCTTTATGGTAAACATTCAATTGATGACCTAACTGCTCAAGCAACAAGCCCATGATCTTGTCCTGTATATCGGTAGTCGATAAAGTTCCTTTATCATTATCCAAAGTGGTTTGTGCTTTTTGAAAATCCATTTCCAGCTTATTCTTTCCTTCCGGGGAAAGTAGACCGATAATAGTGGCACCGATCGCGGGTTGCAAAGAAAATTGCCCATGGTCATCCAGATCTTTGGAAAAAATCAACCAATGGATCTTTTCATGTCCTTCCCATTTGTCGGTCAATCGATCAGCATTTGGACACCCATTTGTATCAATACAGTCCTCGAGCGAATTTTCAAATGGGATCTCTGCCTTGTGCAGATGCTTGAACAAAATATGGGCGATCTCATCAAGTTTGATTTGGCCTCCATAATCGGGATTGGATTTGACAATCTCCTGCTTTGCTTCCACAAATGCATGTTCAAGACCCAAGACCCTATTAGGGCTTGTTCCCAACACTTGCATTCTGATCGCTTCCTCCAGAACAATCAGGCCACCCAATCCCTGCTCCAGTAAATATGGGTTGTCGATCAGGATCCCTCCTTTGTAAGGAACGGTCATCACTGACCCTTGAAACCAGATATCCAGCGAGTCCAAATTCCTACCGATGATGCCCGAAAGTTGGAAGGGATCCAACCTGAAAACCATTTCCGAACCATCAAGGTTTTTGATCGAGATGGTTTCACCCAGTTTGAAACGCAGTTCCTGTTCTTCATTCAGTGTTTGCCCATTGATCGCGATCGGGGCCCGCAATGAATCAAAGTTCAGGCCTAGGATTTGGTTGATTTGGGCATCGTAAAAGACGACCCAAAACTGACCCTCCCCCACTGCAAGTATGGGTTTTCCGGAGTCTGATTTTAGTTCCCGTATCTGCACTGGGGAAAGACCAAAAATATTTTCCGGCTTTAATGGGCTAGGCTGGAATTTTAGGATGGCTTTGCCTTTGCTATCCCTGACAAGTTTTAGTCTGGCATTAAGGCTTAAATCCTTGGTTTCCCCAGGTAGGACTGGCATACACTTCAAGAGGTTTGTCCCTCTACCTTCAAGCAAAAGTGCCAACTCTTGGGAAGGCATTTGTGAGGCATCACTCAGGTCCACCCCAAGAAGTTTGAATTGGGTAAGTGGGAGTTCTTCTTTGGAAAACAGCATGAGAAAACGGTGTTGTTTCCCCAAAATTATAACTATATTGGATTAAATTATCACTATTATGAATATTTAACAATTTTTAATCATTATATGAATTATTTATACTCTTCCTGGTTCAAGGACCTTTTTCATTACAAGAGGAAAAACAAATGTCATTCCGACATTTGCCCAGGAATGGGGTGAAGTATTCGACATCAATTTTGTTTTATGTCGAAAAAAGCAATAAATTCGACATCAATAAAAATACATGTCGATCCACTAAGCATGAAATCAATATCGAGTCGAAAAATATAAACAAACTCATCATCAATGGCCTATAATAGGAATAGCCCCTTCAATGATCTTCCCAACCTGCCACCTCAAGGCTTTGCCGAATCACCGGAAATCCTGCGGCAGCTGGCCAAGGCTTCCAGGTATTTGGGGGAACTGAATGGGCTTTGCGCTTCCCTGCCTGACCCACAACTGCTGATCAATACCATTGTCCTTCAGGAAAGCAAGGATAGTTCTGCCATTGAGAATATCGTGACTACCCAGGATGAGCTGTATAAGGCTGCCATTGAGGAAGGAACAGCAAGCCCAGCGGCCAAGGAGGTATTGAGCTACCGGGAAGCACTCTATGTGGGGCTGGAAAAAATGAAAGCACAAGAAAACCTGCTGCTGACCAATACCATGGTGGACATTGTCCAGCACATCAAGCGGAACAAATCCGGAATCCGCAATGCGACAGGGACCGCACTTAAAAATGCCATCAATGGCGAAGTGATCTATACACCTCCTTGCTGTGAAAACATCCTACGAGAAAAACTAGCAGCGCTCGAACAATTCATCAACAACCCGGAAACCTCTCCATTAGATCCCCTGATCAAAATGGCCTTAATCCATTACCAGTTTGAAGCCATCCATCCATTTCATGACGGCAACGGCCGAACTGGAAGGATTTTGAACGCCCTATACCTCGTACAACAGGAACTACTGCTGCAACCCGTCCTCTACCTGAGTTCCTATATAGTCAAATACAAAACGGAATACTACCAATTGTTAAGAGGCGTAACTGAAAAAGAAAACTGGCATGATTGGGTCATGTACCTGCTTACGGCACTCATTGAAACAGCCCAACTGACCACAAAAAAAATCAGGGCCATGCTGTCGCTGAAAGAAGATTTTGAAAACCAAATGAAACAAGCATTGGGATCTTCCTTCAGCTATGAATTATTGCAGCTCTTGTTCACGATCCCCTATCTTAAAATAGAATTACTAGAAAAAAGAAAAATCGCCCATCGCCAAACTGCCTCCCTATGGCTCAAGAAACTGGCAGATGCAAAGATCCTTCGGCCGAACAAAATGGGGCGGACAACCTATTTCGTCAACTACAAGTTGATGGAGTTGCTGTCCAGTGATTGAACATAGCGATTCATTTATCTAAGAAGTAATATAAAAATAAAAGGAAATTTAGTTTAATGAAATAAATTAAGGTTTAATTTAGTAATGAAGGTATTAGAAGGAAATGGCATTTCAATAACATAGGTTTTTATTTTTGGTAATACTTAAAAAGAAGGTTTTGCAATTATTTAAAAGACCGCCTACTAAAGGAATCAACTTAAGTTTCGTTCAAAATCCTTTTTAAAATAGCAAATCCAAAATGACACCAATAGTAAGGAGTAATTAACATTCCATTGAATGGATAATATAATTGAGATATTAGGAAAAATTGGAGGAATCGGAGGGGCCTTGGTCGGGGTTTTTGCTATAGTAGTACTAGAAATACTTAAGAAACCTAGTACCCCATTGGCTCCTGAAAAAACCTATAAGTTATTGAGGTTAATTATTTATTTATCCTTTACAATAGCCATAGTGGGAGTTCTCTGTTTAATAATTAATCCAATAAAAAATACGCAGCAGCAATTGTTACATGCCAATGGGCATATCGATGACAAAAATGGTCCATTAGAAAATGTAAATATTTATTTCGAAAATGAACAGTTTAAATATTCCAACAATACTGGTGATTTCGATTTCACAACGCGTAAACCTGAGGATCCGGGAAAGATTTTCAAATTCACATTCAAAAAAAATGGGTATCAACAAATAGATACATTAATCGCGTTACCCAAATTAGATATCAAAATATTTATGATAGCAAAATGAGTTTATGAAAAATTTACTTTTAATATTAACTATTCCTTTTTACGCATTTGCACAAAATGTGACGATAAGTGGAAAAGTTTGTGACTCTGTTACTCACAAGCCAATTAAAAACATTCGAATTTCAGTTGATGGTAATTTGGGAGACCCCAAAGAAACAAATGCTGAAGGGGAGTTTAAGATCGTATTGAATGAATATGTAAATTATGGGCAGGTTATATCAATACGATGCCAAGACAGAGATTATAACACTGTCATTAAAAATTTGGATAAAGGTAATAATTATCATGCCGAATTGTATTTGGCACCCAAGAGAAATAAACCTTCTGAACATATATCAACCGCTATTAAATCTGCATCAAATAAAAAAATAGGTAGAAATAAGACCCAATTACAAAATCCAAAAAAATCATATGTTTGGGAAGACTCGCTCATTTGGGTAGATAAAAATTTAGCAGGTATACCATTTTCTCAATCATTCATAATAAATACAGAAAATAGGAGCGGTATAGGTGCTAAAAATGTAGATATCACATTTGCACTTGACAGTGTGGGAGGAATAATTACCAGAATTGAACGGTCATGTACAAGCCCAAACAATAATAATAGGTGTCGCTTGAATTTTGAAAGAGACGGTGCTGGTAATTATCCTGGAAGGATCGGCGTTTTCGCCAAAGGCTATGAAGGCACATCAAATTATTTACCGGATTGCGAATTATTGCCTCAAAGAAATAGATTCATATATCATCGCAAATGGGATGGTGGGCCATGTACAGAAGTTTATACAGCTTATTTTACAATTCCCAAAACTATTAAGGTGAAGCGATTGAAAACATAAATAAAATTACATAAACTAAGCTTTATGGGTTAAAAATGTCTTATAAATTGTAAATTGCTTCAACGTCATTAAAAATCCCCATCATATTTTTTTTTAAAATAATTTCCTTTTCTTGCATACTACCAAAGTCATAAAATCTTGGTAGGTTCTGGTAATGTTTTTTCTCTTCTTCTATCTGATCAAAATCAAGGACTACCTTTCCCTTGAATACATTCGGTACAAATTCTTTGTGTTCAAAAGAACTTTCTTTGGAGACTATGCCAACAATCTCCCCTGCATTCAGGGATGCGATCTTGGAAGCAGGGATCAATTGGTCCAAATTTTCGTTGAGGTTTGAATTGGTGCGGTTGTTATCAATGCTCAGACCTTTTTTGATCTGTTTCACTTTCCCAAAAAGTTTCTCCAACCAGGCCAACGTGTCTTTGTTCCTTACAGCCCCTGCCAAAACCGTTCCCATAATGGCGGTGATCGAATCCGCGATCTCTTTGTTATAGTTGAGATAAAGTTGAGGGAGTTCCTGAAGCCCCAACACAACTGCCACTTTATTGCTCCTTGCGGTAGCCACTAAATTTTCAATCTTATGTAGGAACACCGTTGGCATCTCATCTACCACTAATGCGCAGGGGGTATTTCCCTTGGTATTGATCAGCCTATTAACCCGCAGCAAGATGGTGCTGTAAAAAGCACTGTTGATGTTCTGTGTGGAAGGATTGTTAGCGATCACCAATACAGAAGCAGGGTTGGAAATCTTAAGGTCAAAATCATTGCCCGAAAAAACCCAGAAAGTTTCTTTGGTAACCAACTTGGAAAGATTGATGCGAAGGGTACCCACCTGCCCTTCCAATTGATCGAAGGATTGGTTGTCATAAGCACTCTTGAAAGGAGCCAGCAATGAGCGAAGTTCAAAATTCGTGAACAGGGTATTGAATATCCTATCGTATGCCTGGGTAAGGAACGCAAGCGTATGTGGCAAAGTTGAATATTTACCGTCCTTATATTTTGCCAAAAAATAAATACTGCATGTCAAGAGGTTCACGGCCGATTGCGTAAAGAACTGCTGAGCCCCCGCATTCTTGTCTGTTTTTTGAAGGCTGGTCACGATGGCATCCGCAGTTTCGGCCGCTTCGGCGATGGTCGTTATATATCTGGGCAACATGGGGTTGATCCTTCGGCTGTATTCCAACTGGTCGCAATTGATGCAATGGAAATTAAAATACTCTAATTTTTTTTCTTTGTTTCTCAGGTAATGATAATAAGTGAGCTTACCCAGATCGGGGAATTTGAAATCATAGACCATCATGGAAAAGCCCTTTGACAACATCTGTTTGATGAAAGGGATGATCACACTCTCTGTTTTACCACTGCCAGGTACGCCGATGATCATCAATGCACGGAAGGGATCAATGTTCATCCATCCATTCCGCTTTTGCCGGTTGTAGAAATAGGTGAACGGCAGATTGAAAAGCAGGTCGCTCTGTATCAATTTTTCGTTCTGCAAAAAACTTTCTTCGACATTGTTCCATATATCATCCTTCAATCGGAAGAGCAAAACCTTGGTCAGGTTCTCCAAGGATATATGTAAAAAGAAAACTCCCAGAACCCAACTAATCAAGTATATCCAAATACTTGCTTCGCTTTCCAAGTATATGCCTGGCACAAATATGCTCCCAACAAAAAAAAGGATCCCCAGAAAAAAATAAGGAAAGAAATTCCTTTTAAAACTGAAGTTGACTTCTTTCTTAGCTTGCGCAGTGATTGCTAAAGGCAATACCAAAATCAGGGTACAGAGATGGCTGGGTAGGTTTAAGCTAATTGCTGGGAACCTCAGCAACGCAGAATTCAACTTATGAATCACTTGCTGCGAATCGAACCTTGCCGAGAAGCATTGAACATAAATGGCCAGTGCCAATGTAAAATAGACCAATGCAACCATCCAGCTGTGGAGCCGATGGATATGGTTCTTATCCATCTTGATTTGTTTTTTATTGCAAGATCCCGGATTGGAGGATTTCTCTGTAGTCGATATTGATCAGGATCTTTCTGCCCGAAACCTGTTTCTCCTGGATCTCGACCTGGAATATTTTATTGTCGGGATAGGTGAATTTTGGGAAAACAAAAAGGTTTCTCCATTGTCTGGTGAATTGCCAGTTCTCCTTGTCATACAAAGAATATTCAGGGAGCATTTCCATTTCCTGGGAAACATGCGCCGAGATATTGTACTTATCAATGATCCGGAAGCGGATGGATTCAATATCATAAGGCAGGTTTGTCTTGTTCCCTAAGGAGAGGTCTATCATTATATGTTCACCCACCACAAAAATATTTCCGACCCATGCCTGCAAACCATCCGATTTTGCTTTGATGTCGTGGATGGACCTTTTTTTGGTCAGCGCAAATAGAGCCAGTTTTTGAAAGTCGCTCGCACCAAGGTTATTGGATTCATTGAGCCTATAGGTTTCGTTTGGATCGATGGCAATCGCATACACATCCTGTGCTGCCGTGATATCCCTTGCTATGAGTTTCATTATCGAAACATATTTCTTGGTCAGAACCGTGACCACCACAAACTCATTTGCCAAAAGTGCGGTGCTCGGTTTGATGCGGAATATCTTGTTATCAGTTGCAGGCGTAAGTTCCCCTTGCGCCTTATCGGAAGAAATATCCACGAGTAAGATGGGGTCTGGTGATATGATCGTGGTGGTCGCTCCCAAGGGTATGTCAAAATTGGGGATGTTATTATTGGCAAATATTCTTTGTCGAGCTACAGACTTCTCTGAAACAGAAATGGAATCGGTTTTGATCGTACCTAAACTATCTAAGGGAGCTTGTGCATGGATGTCCAATTTAAAAAGGATCAAAATTGCTGCTATGGCCAAAGGCCTGTTAATAGTAGTTATCATAAAAATATTTTTAAAAGATGGTCATTAAGGTTGGTTGTTGTTTCCAATGTTATGGTTGTCCGCAGGTTTACGCTCTTTGATAAAAACATTGTAGTCGTATTTTATCCAAGCCTTCTCCTTGGCCAATAGTTTGGAAGCGGTGGTGGTGGAAGTCTGAAAAAGTTTGTTGACGATCCCTGATGTGACATTTGTATTATCTGAAGTCGTGATGCTGCTCATCCCCTGGGTTGCACTGGTGCCGATCTCTTTCGAAAATTCCCGAAAATTGGAATGGGGAACATAGAGGCCCAAATAACCATCGTTGTCGTAGAGTTCCAAGTTTACGGTATAAGGTATTTTATCGATGATGATCTGTTTGATGCCGATATTGATCCGGCTTGTCTGAAAACCGGTAACAATCCCATAGATATAAGATCCTTTGGGAAGCAGGTGGCCACCCACATAGAGATCTTGCATGGTCTTGATCCTTACCCTTGTCCCCACCTGTACCTTTCCTTCTTCATCGATCATGGCACGGATATCATCAGGCTCTTGGCGGACATCCTGCAATGTGTTGAAGGCAGAACCTTGAATAGCGGGATTGGATGAAACATGCAACGGTTTGAAGTCCGGGTCCTTGGCCGGGTCAATGGTTTCGTTTTTTTTGTTGGCCTTTTCTGTTTCTGACCCATGTGCCTTTCCCATGCTATCGACCATCGCCATCTGGTCTCGGAAAGCTTTCATGTCCTCGTCATAGCTGCTTTTGACAGTGGTTGTTTTTTCTTCATTGCCAGCCACCACTTTTTTTAGGTGCTCAATAAAGCGGTCACTTGTTTGATCTTCGTTTGCATTGCTTTTACCCTTACTTCCCATGTTCAGATGGTAGATTGCTTGTTGCATCCCCTTCTGTCCCTCTTTCAGGATCTTCTGTAGGCTGTCCATCTTTTTTTTCTGTTGCATCCTCAACAATTCTTCCTTGCTATAATTGCTTTCCAGCATCTCCCCGTTGAGCGTGGAATCCGTTTCCATTTCTTCTATGGCAGAAAAATCCTTTTGCCCCTTGAACTGGTCGCGATAGGCTTCCAATTTATCCTTGAGGGATTGGCCGGCGATCTCTTTGGAAACACCGGGCATGTTGGTATTGATCTGTCCTTTTAGCTGGGCACTGTCCGTATTGGAATTGGATAGGTTTTTATCCTTCCCATGCCAGTTCCCAATGATCACATAAAAGAGAACGATGAATGGCAAGAGTATCAGGGGCAATATGTATTTCGGCTTTTTAAAATTGATCTTTTTCATGATTGAGGTTTATGGATGTTTGTAATTTTTGTTCAGTGTGGCGGCCGTTTTCAAAAGTTCAAGAACGGTCATACTATCTTGTGCAGTGAATGTTTTCTTATCCTTAAAAAATTGGAGACTGTCACGGAGGGATTTTAACCTACCGATATCCGGGGTTTGTTGTCCCAGCATTTCCATGTCAACGGTCTTTGGTGCTTTTATCACTGGGATGCTGGATCCTTTGGTATCGAGTTTGCTGTTTGTTTTATTTCGATGATCAGAAAAATGGATGGCGAACAGGGTGTTCAAGATGATCATCAGCATCAATAGGGATACGGTTAAGGTTGGCTTTCGCTCGGCCTTCTTCTTTACTTGATTGAAAAGCCTTAACCATAAAAGAACCCCGGGGAGGATCATCTTCCCAAATTTTTCACCAAGCGCCCATCCCTTGTCACGGACTGGCTGGCCAATCTTTTCTTTAAAATATTTTCTTGGCATTGCTGGATAGGTCTTTGTTATCGATCGTTTTCCAATTGGTGATGAGGGCCCCATGCGGGTTGTTGAAACTCCTGGGTATATCCTTGATGTTCCCTTCGGTCACGAGCGAACGGACAACCGTCATGCTTGGCCGATCGATCTTTTCCTTTCCGTAATACACCCAGTGCATGCTGTTCATGTCCAGGCTGATCGAATCCATGGAGAGGGTAATGGTGGATGAGGTCGAAACAATGATATTGAAAAAGCCCTTTTCCTTGAGCGTGTTGTACTGTTGTGCCCCGGAAGCATCCACGAGGTACATGGCTTTCTTGAGCTGGGACTCGATGTACTCATTATCGGGCGGATAGGAAAAGAAAAAATCATGGAAAGCTGCGATATGCGCCTTGTATTCCGCTTGGCGGTTATCCAGTATATTTTCCTTGGTGGCCACCAAAGGGATATTGTTGTTGAGCACATAGATCTGCCTCTTTTCTTCATTGATCATTTTCCTCGCATAACCAAAACTGATGATGCAGATGATGATGGCGGTGATGAATGCGCCGAGGCTTACCGCCAATGAAAGTTTTATTTTGCCCTCGATATTTTTGATCAGGTCCATTTGGTTTTATATTTATGGTAAACAAATCAGATCATGGAAGCAGCTGCACCAACGGTCGATCTGGCCGTACTGGCAGCCCCCGAGATCGCCGATTCCACGGTGCGTGTGGCACCACCAAAAAAAGCTTGCCCCGCCCCAGCGGTCTGAATGATCCAGGTGGAAATGACCGGGGTTGAAATAACACCTGTTATTGCAACGATAACCCCGATGATGATATAGCCAAGAAACCCTTGGATATTGCTTGCATTGGCAGCAAAGTCTGCAACGGTCTGACTGGTGGCGGTCCCAGCTTGGATATCGCTTGCACCGATCGCCAATAATTGGGTGAGCCTGGACACTTCCTGTTGAGCACCATAGTAGATCATGGTGGAAGCGATGTTCAATACCAGAAAACCGATATAGGTATAAAAACTGACGGCTATAAAACGTGCTGTCCATGAAGCCCAGTTCTCCCGGAAACTGCCAGCGATGCTGAAGGCAAAGGAGATGGGGCCAAGTGCCGCCATCACGTGCAATATGATCATCTGCAAAAAGAAAATACAGTAGGCGATCCCCTTGAAACAGGAAAGGGCGATCGTGGTCAACAAGCCATCCACCCAGAAGGTCAGCTTCATCCAAGAGAGGTACTCGAACATGGTGATGTGCGCATTGATATCATCGAGTGCCGATTGCAGTGTGGAAGAAATGCTGCTGGATATCTGGCTGAAGATATTGGCATCTGGGGAAGTGGTGGTATTGGAGTTCTGTCGTTGTATGGAATTGGTAAGCGATATCAAGGTGGAAAATGTTTGTTGGTACAATGCATCCCGTTGGTCCATCAACAGGTTGATCTGCGCCACATTGCTCTCGAACTGGCTTTGTGCGCTGTTACCCGCAGACTGTCCCGGCCAGCTCACGATGTTCACATAGGTTGAAAAATTCACGATCAATAGGGTCACCACGAAAGGTCTCAGCAATGACATTAGGTCGAACCTGCCCTCGCCCACGATCATGGCATAGGCCTTAATGGAAATATAGATGAGGGAAAGCACCGCAGCGATCATCTGTGCCGTGGTCACGAGATTTCCATTGGAAAGCGCATTTTTGATCCCATCGATGGCATTCATGATATTGGGGTCCCAGAAAGGATTGAGGTCGTCAAGAAAGATGAAAGTTTTCATGATCAAAAATTCCAGTTTTTTAAAATATTGTTTACGGAAGCGGCATCAAAGGCTTTTGTATTGTTGGCCATGCTCTTTGTGGCCGAAGAACTTTGCACTTCTTGGATCGTTGGGATTTTGGAGAGCGCAAAAATGGCGGTGATCTTTTTCTCTATCACTTTGTTGGCAGCTTCGATCGCCGTTTGGATATCGATATAGGATTGTATGCGCTCCCCTTTGTCGAGATAGGCATGGTGGATATTCTGTATGCGGTCATTTTCTATGACCAGGAATTCCAGATAGTTTTCATAATCGGTGCTGCCCTGGATCAGGCCATAAGCTACCGGGGCATTTGTTTTGATCTGCTGTTCCACCACATCCGTCACTTCTGTTGTCAACTTGTGGAACTTGTTTTTGAAATAGATGGAGTAGGGGATATCCAGTGCCCCACCTGCCATGCTTGTATAAGTGGCAACATGGGTTTCCACGGTCTTGTTGGCCGTGTCCATGATCTTATGGTCATTCTCTTCCTGCAAGGTGAGGGAGGCATAGTTCTGTTCAAATTGCCCACCCAATTTGTAAGGCCGGAGGTCACCCCCGTTCTTGTATTTTTCATGGATGATATCCCAATAGATCAGTGCCACGAGTTGGTTGTACCCGCTCCAATCATCCCATTTTTTATAGACCATCCTTTTCATCTGGCCATTGTTGGTATCGTCTTTGGCGATGGTCTGTGCGAAAAGCAAATAGGTATCGATAGAAAATAAAAGTGTTATGATTATTTTTTTCATGGTCAAAATTTGAAGGTGGATTTAATGTTGTTGATGATCGCCATGTCCTGGTTGGCCATGTTCTTATAAGGAACAACCTGGTTCACCGCATCCTGGATGGTGTACAGATTGAATTTGTTGTAGAGTGAACTGGAATAAGAATACAGCGTGTTGATCTCTGAACAAACATGAATGATCAATTTGTCCCTTTTTGCCTGATCGATAAAGACCCCATAGTCATTGTTGGTGACGGTGTTCTTGATATAGTCCACAAGGTTCCCTAACCTTGTAGCGATGATGGAACCTGCATTGGTGGCCAATGGTATCAGGTAAGGTTTGTTTGTGGCAAGCTCGGCCGCTTTTTGAAGGTTGTCATATATCTTGGGAAGGCGTTGAAATGCATAGTATAAAGATTTACAATTCCTGATGGCATCGTCACAGTTGGCAAAACTTTTGACAAACTTGGCCTGGATCTCTTCCACTAGGGCTAAGTCAGCACTAGTGACCGCACGGTCATTTTCGATCTGTTTCAACTTGGCCCCATATTCCGTAAGACAGGCCTGTTTCACTGCTGTGTTCTCAATTTGCCTTACCGGAAGATCGGTATGAAAGACAATTGTCACATATACCTGCGCACTTGCAAAATATGCAACCAGCACAAAAGAAAAAATAAACAGAATAGATTTCATAGCTAAAATTTTAGGTCCTTTAATAAATTTGATACGATCTGCTTGTCCTGGTTCAGGATATTTGTTGGCATGGTCGTTTTAAAGGTTTCTTGGAAGCGGATGGTACTAGCAACCTGATAGAGCGCTTTTGATTTGTTGAGGATGATCTGGCATTGGTCCACAATCTCGTTATAGAGCCGCTTCCTTTCTGCAACACGCATTTTGTTGGCTTGCCCATCTGTTAGTATATATAGGTATACCAATGCCAAAAATTCTTCCCCATCACTGATTATCTGTTCCTCAGGCACGATAATAATAGGGGTAGCGAAAGGATATTGCCCAACAAGCGACATGATCTTTCCCTGGACCTGGAATATGTCTTTCCATTTGACAGCAAGCTGGTAAGCGGACACGGCATCCGCCAACACAATGGAAGCTTTGTTGATCCACTTGTCAATGCTGTCAACCAGGTTGTTCATTTTGTCGTTGACGGATTTCCATTCCATGACGGTGGCCTGACTGACAAGTTGGTTGTTCTTTGCGGTAACGTTATCGGAATAATGTTGTTTGTTCTGTGAGATCATCATTTCGGTGAACCCAACGTCCCACATCTGTTTTTGCCCGCTAACCGAAAATGCGGCAACCAGACAAAGGGCTAAAAGGAATATTTGTATTTTTTTCATGATGTTGATATTAAAATTTCCAGTTCTTTAATGTGCTGTTCATCAGTTGGGCATCCTGGTTCAGGATCTTGCTCGTCCCAAGTAGCCCCTTCCACAGCCCGTTTATTACCGTAAAATGCACTTTGAGATAACACTGGTAAGCAATATTGTCCAGTGTGCGGATATCGGCCAAGATCTTGTTCATGAGGCTTAGCCTCTCGCCCGCATCCATGATCATGTCACTGCTCTCCTGCACCAACAATGTGGATATTTGATCATAATAGCTGATGCCCTTGTTCACGAGCTCTGTCTGCGCCTTCGCCACCAGCACATAAGCCAATGGGTCCGACGAGCCTTCAGATATCATCTTGGATTCGTTGTTGTAAAGCTGTTTGAGCAGGGTATAGCATTCATAGATCTGCCAGGCATTTTGAACATTCTGTTTCACGGTGGTCAGTCCCTTGAATATTTTTTTCTGCCAGTCATTGATGGAAGCAGTGGTTGCCACCACCGTTGCTTGCAATGCCTCGATGGCGTTCTGCTTGTCCTTTATCTTGGTATAGTTCTCGTTCTCCAGCACGAATCCTGCAATGGTGGCACCATCCAGCACGGGGTCTATCACCACGGGGGAAATCTGAGCCTGTGCATCCATAAGTAAAAAGAACAGGGCTATTATTAACGTCGATGCATATCTATTGATCATGATGAATATTATTTGGGGATGAATAAATTTTTCTTTGCTTGTTGATGTGGGCCACAAATTGGGGAAGGGACAATTTGCTTTTCTTTAGGTCAAACACAAAAGCATCAAGTGCATTTTCATGGCCCTGGTATGCTTCGAGATAAACAGCCACCGCTTCTTTCTCGGTGAACTCGGTGGTATAGGTCAGGTATTCTTCCAAGGGCACTTCCACACCATAGACCTCGCCAACGGCTCCCCTGCGGATATATACTTCCTTGAAGCGGCCCCGCCCTTCCTTGTTGTCGAGCTTGTTGATCGTGAAGATTTTGTTCTTCTCGATCTCGTTCAAGGAAAGCAGGTTGGCCACCACATCGAAATTGTCGCGGAACTTGCTCTGGTCCAGCAGGCAGATGGTGTCCGAATTGGCGAGTATCGAATCTTTCACGATGGCATTGCCGATGATATCATTGAGCTCCTGTGTCACCACAATGGCTTCCCCATTGAACTTGCGAACTGTTTTGTATAGGTAGAGAATATAGCCTGCCATCATGGGGGAAGCAATTGCCTTCCATGCCTCTTCGATGATCAGGATCTTCTTGTTTTTCTTGTAACGCATCTTTTGGAGGAAGACGTCCATGATGATCAGCGTGGTGATCGGGAAAAGAAGCTTGTGTTCCTTGATGCTGTCGATCTCAAAGACAATGAATGGTTCATCGAATAGCGTGCTGTCAAAATCATCGTTGAGGACTTTTTCATATTCCCCTCCCTTGTAAAATTTGCGGAGTATGAACCTGAACTCACGGGTGTCAAAATTCAATGATTCCTTTGCGACCACTTCTTCCACATAGGCAGAGGCAAATTCATAGAAGCTGTCAAAACTTAAGCCTTGTACTTTTTCTTTTGGGCCAAAATAATCCGCAAAATAGTTGTTGACCGCCGAGCCAAGGATCGAATCTTCCACTTGGGACAAAGTGCCCTCGGTGCCCTTCCAAATAAGACCAATGAGGCTTTTGAGTATCTGCCTTTTTTCTTCATTGTTCTCCACTGCCGTGATCTTGAAGGGGTTCATGGTGATCGGTCGGTCTTCTTTGTAGGTGATATATTTCCCCTTGAAATAATTGCATAGCCCAAGATAGCTATGGCCAGTGTCCACCAATACCACGTCAGCGCCAAGAACCCTGCATTGTTTTACATAGCGGTTGGTAAAAAATGATTTGCCACTGCCCGATGGCCCCAGGATAAACTTGTTCCGGTTATTGATCCGGTTTATGTGCATGGGTTTTTCAGAAGTGTCGATACCAATAGGCACCCCTTGCCTGTCGGTGAAATAGAGGAGATAACTAGAATCCTCCGATCTTGGCATACGCTCTTTGAAAAAGAAACAGATGGCAGAGGGCCGGCTCGTTAGGAATTTGTCATAGTTTTTGAGCTCACCAGCATTGCCTGGTATAGCTGCCCTAAAAAGTTCAAGCTGGTTATAACTATTTTTCCCCGCAATGATGCCCTTGGCAAAAAGTTGAGTCTCGATATAGTTCAGTGACAGGTTGATCTTGTCCCTATCCGCAAAAACCAGGATGCTGAAATGACCATAGACCAACAGTTCATTTTGTCGGGCGATGTCCACGAACATCGAATTGATGTCCTCCACACTGATCTTGTTGGCCGGGTCGGGCATGCTGGAATGGCGCTTGGATTTGATCTCGAGGTCGCGTTTCATCTTTAGCTGGTCGGGGATAAAGATGACCTGGTTGTACAGAATGGTGTCCGCTTCCGGCACTGCGGTCAGGAACATGAAATTGTCAACGGGGTAATTTTTCCCAAGGTCATTTTTATGGGAATGTGTCGAGACATCATTGGGCACATTCAGTTCATCGATATCGATCAGTGAGACCACTTTCAATTGCTTGTTGCCGAAATAAAGACCATTCGCATCACAAGAAAAATTATCCAGGCTGAAGGCATCATCATGAAATGAAAAGCCGATATACTTTGTTAGAAATAGTTTGGTATCCTGCTTTGACAAGGGGACAACAGTTACCTTGTTCACCTCAAAGGCGTCGATAATCTTATAGATCTTATTGGCAAAATCTTTAAGCGCTTCTTCGGAATATGAAATGAGCTTGCCTTTTTTTGAAGGCTTGGTAATGGTCATGTAGGTGGCCACCGAGATGAAAGGCCTCCCCTCAAAATATTGAAAATATTTTTTGTCCAGGTATTCTGAATGGCCTTGACCGTTTCTATAAGACCGCCTACTGATCACATCTGTTTTCTGAAGGATATAACCGTCACCCAATAATTTGATGGCCTGTCCGATCAGTGAATGGTACAGCTCATACAATGAGGGATCGGCAGCGTATTGCTCGGCCAGGTTTTCCAGTTTCAGCATTGAACTGAAACTACCATCAGCTGTATATAGAAGCGTGACCCCATCCATGCTGCCGAACCCTATAAAAGGAGGATCAAAAATTTTCTTGCTTTTCATATACTGTCCTTTATGATTTTATTGGGGTGTTGTCTCGGTGGCAGGATATAGATGCTGTCGTCCCTGGTCTTTGAGCTCAACCCCTGTTTCTGTTTGGAGATGGTGAAGAACATCCCTGATATCAGGATACCAATGAATGCCAAAATTCCAAGCAGGCTATTGAAGGCACTGATCACACCACCGATGATCATGGAGCTGATACAAGCCATCGCTGCCCAATAGATGAACTTCCCCTTGAATATTTTGAACACCAATGGGCGTTGAAGGCCTTTATACAATGCATGCTTTTCCATGGTCATAGCCCAAATGCGGTTTTCAAAATAGTTCCCATGATCAACAGAAATACGCAGGAGCCACCCCATGCCGCGATCTCTTTGTTGATGTCCCTTTCACCGCGGTTCCATTTTACGAATACCTGGATACCACCGACCAGCCCGACAATGGCACCGATCACGAGGATCACATCGGAGAGGCTTTGGAAGATTCCGGAGATATCCGTTTTGGAATTTTCGATCGCGGTGCTCATCTGGGAAGCCCCGGTCTGTGCATACAGGGAGATGTTGGAAAGGGCCAGGAGCAAACTGGAAATGCTGAAGGCAAGTGCAGTGGCTAGCCGGGCTTGTTTTACGGCCCTGCTATTGGGAGATTTGTTTTTCTTCGATTTCATTTTGTTTGTTTTTATTGTTCATTGAATGATTGTGGTTTCAGAGGCCGAACATGGTCCGGAAAAAAGCCTGGGCCATCATCAATAGCAGGAGACCGCCAAACCATAGAGCGAGGTCCCGCTCGATGTCCTTTTTGCCATGTGACCAATTGTAAAAGATCACACCCGCACCGATGATGCCAATGATGGCACCCAATACCAGCAGGATCTTGGAGATGCCATCAAAAGTGCTGGAGGGGTCAACACTATCCTGCAACAACAGGATATGGAACTGCATTTTCATAGAAGCAATTTTTCGATGATGAATGCTGCCAACAGAAGAAAAATAGATGCCGCTCCCCAGCCAGCGATCTGCATCGTGATATGGAACTTGTGGCCGATCTGCCATTGCTGGTAGATTTTGATCCCAGCCGCGAGACCAAAGCAACCCGACATGATGAACACGATGATCTTGACGGTATCATAGATACTGGAGAACTGACTGGCCAAGCTGCCCATATCGCCCTGTGGCATCGATTGTAAAAAGAAAAGTTGCATTGTCTTTGTTTTAGATCTTCATTTGAAAAAACTTCATCAATCCTTCTTGGGTGACTTCATTCCATTCCGGCTCCCTTGTTTCCCCGATCAGATAGTCCCAGACTTTGATGCCATCGATCAGGTCTTGATCGAGACCATCTGGGACATCCTTGTTCAGGGACTTTTTTTTTCAGTCTCTCCCAGGCGGCCTTCTGCCCCAACAAAATCATCTGGCAAGTCCACCCTCACCGTCACATGTTCTTGGGGTTTTGGGTTCGCAAGGGGTATTTCCATGAGCCCGCCTGCATGGGCCGAGCCAGTGTCAAGCTTTTGAAGTTTCAAAAGGTCCATCAGGATCTGGGTGAGGTAGTAGCCGATATACAAAATCAACAAAAGTGATACAAATTTCATAATTATTACTTTTAGAAGTCCAAATTATTACTTTGAATACTATTTCAAAATATTTTATCCATATTTTTGATTTTTATAACAAATGCCCATGCAAAAGGAAACCAAGCTTTGGCTCCGGGTGAGCAAAAGCGAGAAAGAGAAGATCAAGAAAATTTCCAGTGAAAACGGCCTCAACATGACTGAGTTTGTGCTGCACAGTTGCATGCGGAAAACAGTGCAGAACAAAACCGATTACAACCTTTATAAGGCAGCTATCCATCAAGTCTCCCAGGAGATCAATGCCATCGGCAACAATATCAACCAGGTCACACATGCCATCCATATCCACAACAAGAAAGGCATTTCGATCGAAAAGCAAATAGAACAGTTCAATGAACTGATGTCGCATTATCTAAAGGCACACGAGGAAATGAGAAACCTATTGAAAGCGTCGCTCCACTATTGAAACACTAAAGTCATTATGCGTTCAATGGTTTTTAAGATATTGAAATCCTCTGCCAACTTTCATGGCATTGCCTACAATGAAAAAAAAGTGGCCAACCAATCGGCAGGCCATTTGTACCACGAGAACTTTGGCTATCTACAAGACATGGAAAACATCAGCAAGGAAGATTTCAGGAATTATCTAATCAAATATTCGAGCTCCAACGATAGGGTCAAAAAGCCACAGTTCCACGCCACTCTTTCAGCCAAAGGAAAGGAACATAGTTTCGGTGAATTAAAGGAAGTCGCCATTCAGATCATGCATGGTCTCGGCTATAAGGGCAACCCAATTTTAGTATATAGCCATTCCGATACGGACAACAACCATATCCATATCATAAGCTCCCGGGTGGATATGTATGGCAAGAAGATCAGCGACAGCAATGAAGGGATAAGGGCTTTGGCCATCCTTGACAGGATCCTTGGCATCGATCATCCCCTGGAACTCGGTGCTGCTATTGAATACGCCAAGACCTATACCTGTTCCACCTACCCCCAATTTGTCTGGTTGGTTGAATCCAAGGGGTTCAAGGCCATAAAATACATTGATGGATATAGCTTCCATAAAGCAGGAAAGAAAGTTGGCGAGCTCATGTTCAAAGAAATAATGATTGAAAATAAATCCAGCCTGACAAAGAAGAAAAGGATAAGGCAGCTTAGGGCGATCATCCACAAATACAAAAACAAATTGGGCAGTAGAACCAACTCAGCTCAGCTAGCATCATTCAATAGGAAAGAATCAAACCTTGAATTTATTATATATCTAAAAAGCAATCTCCAACTTGAATTTATTTTATTTAAAAACCCAGAAGGGAAGCCCTACGGTTACAGCATTATTGACCATCAACAAAAGTTTGTGTTTAAGGGAAGCGAGGTCATGCCCATTGAAAAATTGTTGGAAGAAAAAAGCCACAAGAACAAGGAACAATTAATAGAAAAAAAGAACCCAACAGAATTCACGGAACCCCTTATCAACAAAGCAAACACAATGTCGATATATGAACAAGATAGTTCTGTTGGCAGCATCGTTGATGCTGAACTTGCAGGCTTGCAAGATACAAGCCCAGACGCATTTAGAAAGAAAAAGAAAAAAAGAAAACGCTTGCGCTTATGAAACCCTCCCTAAACGCTTAACTTAATTTGCATTAAGCTATTAAGGACAATGTACCCGAATAGCTTTGGGCCTTCAAAAAATAAAGGCTTGGTTGCATTTGACTAAGGCAATTTAAGACTTTCCATTATTATCATCTTTCAAAGGAACCCAAAACCGGAAACGCGACGGTTTTGCCCCCAGCCACTAGCTGGGCAAGATGGTTTTTGTGCGGACAAAAACACATCTTGCTGCTTCAAAACGTAAATTGAAAATGAGCCATTTGTAAAGCTCTCTTTTCAACGCATAAGATTATACCTTTTTCGACACTATTCTAATTTTTTAGAAAAAATTATACCATTTTGTAAAAGCTTATCCCTCATTCGACATCTTTATAATTGGTTGATCAATTATAGGACATTGCCAGCACATTTTACCACTTTAAGTATTTTTTTGGATATTTTATTACCATATTATACATCTCGTTAATAATTTTGATGAAGTAACTCATTAAAGTATTTTCTTATGACAAATAAGATTAAGGAATCCATGCTGAACAAAAAATATGGGAAATACGACCTCATTGAAAAAGAACTTGCCTCGGAAGACATCCTGCACAACAAGCCAAGGGTTCTTCTTGAATTGATCTGTGAAAGATACAGCCTCGAAAAAAGCGATATTAAAAGAGCAACCTTTTATAAATGGCTGGCCCGAACGAAAAAAGAGATCATAAATAATGAAGAAAGATTCAAATGGAGACCTGCCCCAAAAAAGAAAAATAATATTGATGATTTTCAACCAACTGACCCTATGGAATTTCTTGAGGGAAAGAAGAACCTATCCACAACGATTTTAAAAAGACCAAATTATTCCAAATAACAACGCAATGAAAACAATCTATTTCAACATTCAATCAAAAGGTGGTGCTGGGAAATCCATGCTCACCTATTTTCAGGCACTCAAGCATGAAGATGACCCAAGGTCTTGTTTCGTAGATCTTGACAGTAGTACCAAAACCAGTACCCGTCAGCTAAAGTTCCTTGATGAGCAGAATCGGTTGTTCGAGATCGACATATATGATAACCTGAAGAAAATCGAAAGAGAAAAACTTTTTGAGGTTTTGGATATCCTATCAAGAACAGATTTTGCGGAAATATTCATTGACTTCGGAGCACCAGAAAGCGAGCAATTCCCCGCACTCTTTGATTTTGATTTTACAGTTGACGAGTTTAAGGAGTTCGAGAAATCACTAGGGGCAAAATTTGTGCTGAACATTGTCATTTCAGGAGGACCATCCTATATTGCCTGCTTTGAGTACCTTAAAAAAATGGTGAGTCTAGCTGGGGATCATTTTGAGACATGCTGTTATGTCAATGAGCAAACTTTCTCGGGACACAAAGAACTCATGGATGAGATTGAACTGTATTCCCACAAAGCCCAAGTTAACTTGAAAATTAAAAGGTTTGGAAATATACAGACTGAAAGGTCTTCTGGGCAAGCTATTATCGGTTATATCGCACAGGGAAAAGGGCTTCAGGATTTTGAGACTTTTACATCGAGGATTATCATGAAAAGGGAACTTGCCAAGTTGTGAGCCATTTCCAAACCTAGTAGCCATGTCGTCAAAATCAAATTATAAAAAGAAATTGGAAATTTTTAGAACCTATTACAAAACGAACACCGGTGAAAATCTGGATGATGAACTATTGCATATCATCATAAAAATAAGCGAGGCACATGCCGATCTCAAAAAGGACATCAGTACAAAAAAAATAGTGTTCTTGAGTGCATGGGATTATTTTATGTTTGGGCTAGGCTCACTTGTTACAGCTACAATAATGTCATGTTTCTTCATCATACTTTTCCTGCTGCTACACAAATAATTGCCGACTGCTCAGGAGCTGACCTGTTCCTCAAAAAGATTATGCACAAGAACCAGCTTCTCATAGTTGTCATGAAGTGATTGCTTGATCTCAGAAACGGACTTCAGTGCCTTTTTGAACGAGAGCGTGCCCGCATTTTTCTTGTGGAGCATTTCCACTTTGAACGGTTCATTGAAAATATTTTTCCCGACATATCCCTTTGAGTTCAAAAGGTTCAATATGTTGAAAATATTCTGCGGTGTGCCACCAAAACCTTTTTCAAGCCTGGAGACAAGTGTCTGCCGGGTATCGATTGCTTTTGCAAATTCCTGCTGGGTCATGTTAAGCAACTCTCTTGCCAATTGAACCCTTCTCCCAAATTCGTGCATGTCCATGATCGCAATGGTTTAGTTTGGTAAATTGATATTATTTATTCATAAAAATACTATAAATCTATATAAGCGATAAAAAAAGCTAAAATATTAATATCCACAACTCCCTATTCAGGTTTGGGTTGAACCAGGATAATTGCTTTACAATGTTGGTTGCAGGATTTGTAAGTCTAAAACAACTAGACTAACCCATTAAGTTTAAATTAATGAAGGGATCAGTTTTCACGAGGTCAATTAGCATATTTTGCAGTTCATGTATAAAGGAGCAATCTTTGATAGTTGCTCCTTTGAATTCGACCCGAACAGCATGGTTGACACTTCCCAACAACCCAAGTGGGGAAACAATCAGGCCCATTCCCCCAAGCTTATCGATCAAGGATTTTTTCTCGATGAAAAAAGTTGGCGGGACAGGCACACCAACCATGTTCTCAATGCTTTCAGGTGAATCCATTCCTTCAAGATGAACTAGTCCAGATTCATCAATGGCTACAATTTGGGTAGGGGCTATAAATTCCTCACCGATGAGCGCAAGGATATTGCCAACCCTTAGGTCATGAACGTCAAGCATAAAATCAATTTTGAAAGGTTTAAAAAAAATGATCTTAGGTTTCCGTTTGGATTGGATGGAAGAATTAAAGGGATAGACCGAGTGGGGGTGGAATTTTTATGTAACTTTTCATTGGGGGGTAGAAATTATCTATAACACGATGCTTGGGAAATTCAATCTCGACAAATCGTTACCAAATTGAAGATATTTTATGAATATGACTCAAACAGGAACATATTTTTATTTATAATTTAACATACATACAGTAGTAGGCTGTTCAATAAACTCATCTTCTTCATTTGCATTTTAGGATAATATTAAGTAATCAAATCTATTTTAAGGGTTTTGACCATTTCTTTTCATTTGGATAGGTTCAAGTAAATTTAAACCAGGTATTCTGAAACCATTTTACAAATACCTTGGATGCTGATTTAATTAGAAAGCGAATTGCACCTTATAGTGGTTCTAAAGATTAACTATTCACATATTCAGTCATCGCCCCTAAAATTGCAACTGCCCTTCTCTGTTCTTGAAAATCGAGGTGAGCACTGACCCATTCATCAAGGTATCTTTGGTCCAATAATTTTCTAAACTCATCCTTTAAGTATTGCTTTAACGATTCATCCGAGTCTGCTATCTCTTCCCATATCACCCCTCTATTATTTAATACATGGATAATGTCCTCGAAGTCTGTACTGAAACGCCCGTCATTTCCCCCTCTGTCACGAAACGCCTCCAGTTTAGTGGCCAAAAAGTATGGTGCTGTAAAAATCCTTGCAGACGAGTGTTCGTCGATAGCAATTGGAACAGCATGGCCGAAAGCTGCTGGATACCATTTATTTGAGAACCCTAGGATGCTTTTATCAGTAGGCATCACGTCAACAGTAATGCCTTGTATGGTAAAGCGGCAAATCACGCCAGATTCCACATCATTCACAAAACCCTTCTTCCTCAGTTTTTCCTCTATATCAGCATAGCCCCTATAATTGATCAACTCAATTAGAATATCGACATCGTCCGTTGGCCTAGTTTCAGTTTCTGGCCGAGTGGAATATAGAGAGACAGTGGCACCGCCCACAAAGACAACGTCAGCCGAAAGCTCACCAAGGGCTTGATGGACCGCTTTTATCCTTGCTATATTTTGACGGTGACTCATAGAATGACCTTTTGAAGTTCTTCTATTGCGACCTTCATTTCCCTGGTTCGCCCGACCCTGATTATATCGATGGATGCGAGAATCTTGTAAAGCAATTCATCTTTCCGTACCGCTTTAATAACCGATGGATACAAAGGATGGAGCTGCAACCCACGGACAGGGCCATTTTCATCCAGCCAGACATAGTTTATCTCACTTTTAAACTTTCCCGCAAAAAAAGGATGGGAGTGTGCTGTTGGTATCCCGGTCACCATCGTCCCTGGCAAATCCGGAAATACATAATGAAGGCCATAGCGGATGAATTCCATGAGCGATTGTCGGTGCACCCTTCGCTTAGATTCATCTATCAACCCAGATATATGGCTGCGGGACAATGAGCCCGATATTTCAGAGATACTGAGAAACAATGATGAGGCCAAATCCCTATATTGCCAGGCCTGGTCTTGGGAAATCAATATTTTTATCAGGATGACCACATCCTGAGGCCTCATGCCGTTATGCGCTTTCATATAATAAAGGTAGGGATTTTGTTCTTTGTTTGCAAATCGCGAACAAAGAACAAGCCTGAGGTCTAAGCCTACTCCCTTATAATAAACCAGTATAACAAACCAGGAAATTTGTACCAATCCTATTTAAGGTATCACTTTGAACCACAGCCTAATTGATATGGACTTAGGAAATGAAACAAGTCATTTGCGGGAATAACAGCTTTAAAGTAACTTTACATAAGATTTGCAATTAACAAAAAAGGGTGAGCGAATAGGTGAGTAAGTCAAAGTGAGCGCTTGTAAGTTGCTGAAAAATATGGTTTGGTGAAAATATTATCGGTCCCGTCCGGTCCGCTTGGTTTTAAGCAAAAGCCCGCTCTGGTAGCGGGTTTTGCTTTTTTTATTCTATTTTTTATTCTCTAAAAATCTCAAACCTTACCATAGCTTGCTTGTCGTTATCCTGCACGACCGAGTGACAAATAAAGTTACAACTTGCTTTTGCGTATGCCAAAACAAGTTGACAAACATTGGTTTTAGGAAAAATCAATTGCGGGGCTACCCATCGAGGAGTTTTATTTTTTCCAATCAGGCAAAGGTGCTGCTATTAAAGGGGCAAGATGGAACTCTATTGGCGTTGAAATTATTTATACCGCAACTAATCGCTCATTAGATATGGCGGAAGTTGCTGTTCATTTTAGTTTAGTGACGCTACCGAGTAACTATATGATGGTTACAATTCATATTCCAGAAGACATTTCGGTACCTAAACTTAACACAACTGGTTTACCAACTGATTGGAATACATCCCCCCATCCTTCTACTACCCAAGCAATCGGTGACCAATTTATTGCGGACAATAAATATTGCGTATTACAAATTCCTTCGGCTGTTACACAAGGAGATTATAACCTATTAATAAACCCGAAACACCCTGATTTTAAAAGAATCAAAATAATAGCAACGGGAAATTTTCCATTTGATAAGCGAATCTTCAAATAAAACAGCAGGCAATATTCTCCGCAGCTGGTGTTGCGGGAAAGCTTTGCGCGGTAGCTCACCAACAGCCAATGAGCTATCCTTTATAATGGCACAAAAAACCAAAATCGT
>JAFDYF010000038.1 GCA_018267575.1 Bacteroidota bacterium | reverse complement strand
ATGTCATTTTGCTTTATTAAAGGTTGTTAGATGTGCAGCGGCATTGCAGGCAACGTTCGAGGCTTGCCGCAGGGCTGGAATTGTTGCTGTGTCCGCCTGGCAACTGAAGCCGATTGAAAAACTGGATTTGAAGTTAACAACTAAAAGCCAAATAGAATTCGGTCAAGCCCGATATTAGCTGATAGCAGTACAACTGCCGATTGTTATTACGTCAGCCAGCCTTGCGGCAAACCTTTTGTTGGCTGCTGTTTCTCTCTGTCAACGTTAGCTTATTTAGGCAAAGCTTTAATAATTTCTGATAAAAATATATCAGGGTCTAAGTTACTTCCTTGTTCAAAAGCGAAACGAACCACTACCAATTTTTTTGAAGGTATAACCCAAACATATTGTCCATCATAACCTTGGCAAGAAATGCAATCAGAAGGTACATGAGGATACTTTTTATTTGCAGGATTATTTTTATCAGCTTCATTTGTCCACCACAAAGCTCCATACTTTCCAGCTTTACTTGAATTTTTTGCATTAGAAGCTTTTGTAGTAAAATTCACCCAACCTTCGGGTAAAATTCTTTCACCATTCCAAACGCCATCATTTGCATACAACAAGCCAAACCTTGCCCAATCTCTTGCAGTTGCATAACAATAAGATGAGCCAACAAATGTTCCACTTGCATCAACTTCTAATAATGTATTGTTCATCCCAATTTTATGAAAAAGTTGTTCATATGGAAAACGGTAGTAGTCTTTGTCACCAACCGTTTTGCGTATAATATAAGAAAGTATATTCGCCGTGCCATCTGAATAGTTAAACACATTTCCTGGTTCATCTTTTAAAGATTTGTCAATCGCAAATTCACTCATGTTCTTTTCTTTAAACAACATATTGGTCAGGTCGCTTGGTCCTGCTGAAAACCACCAAAAACGCAGCCCACTACTCATGTGCATAAGGCTGGCAATTGTGATTTTGTTTCTTTCATCATTTTTCCATTGGTCAATAGGAGCTAGAGAATTAATGTTTAACTTTCCTTTTTGCACTAAAATTCCAATCATTGCATTTACAATACCTTTGGTCATAGACCAACTCAACTGTTTGGAATTAACGGAATAACCATTTGCATATTTTTCTCCTATTATCTGCCCATCGTAGACTATTACCACAGTTCTTGTTTGTCGTTGCTGTTTGTTATAAGGCTCATTAAACGCATCCTTTATTGCAGCGTTTATTTGTTCTTTGTCCACGCCTGCATTTATTGTGTCATTAACACGGTTGCCTTGAGGGAAATTTATTGTGTCTTGATTGAATGAAAAAGCACTAGTAACATCTATATGCTGATTTCTTAATTCTGTTTCGCTAATTCCATTTATTAATGTTGCTCCTAATCCTTTTCTATAGATTGCTTTTCTTTTAGCAAATCCCAATACGGATGCAGATACAGAACTATCCTCCATATTTACTGTATAAGAAGCCAAATTGTATAGGAAAATGCCAGTTTCGTGTTGTGCAATGTCATCAGGAGTTCTACCTGAAATAAAAATGTCAGAACACATTTCTTTTGCTACGTGCCCACTTATAATTGGGAGAAATTTCCATACAAAAACTAGAAAACAAATAAGTACTACAAGAAAAAAGTATTTTAAGGTTTTTTTGATTCTTGTCTTCATTTTTTTTGCATGGAATCTTAAACAAACTATTTAAAGTTTTAGGGACTGTCCAAATAGCAGCCAACGGCCAGGGCTTGGCATGTTGTGGCGGCATTTGAAAAACGTCCCGCC
>JAFDYF010000037.1 GCA_018267575.1 Bacteroidota bacterium | reverse complement strand
ACTTTTCTCCTCTGCGTCTCTGCGAGAAATTTTCTTTTTGTTACACGCAAAGAGCGCTAAGGATACAAAGGGCGCAACGCTTAAAGCTGGATGCGCAACGCTGAACGCAAGCCCTTAATCACTCAACCTAACCCTCTCTCTCGCCTCAGGCGAGATGGAGAGGAGACTGGAGCTAAGGGCACTCTCCGATTAATATTTTTACCACTTAAATAACTGAACCCTATCTAATTAATGAAAAAAGCAAATTGATAATAGAAAATTCACCCGTTGCATGTTCTGCTTCTGTACATTGCCTCTTATCCTGTGCTTTTGTAGCCATTATTGCATCGGCAGTATTCTTAACACCCTTTCCATTCCCCTTGAAAGAAGCATAGAATACCCAACCGCAAACCAGAAAGGCAATGATCAACGAGAATTTATTTTTCATTTTCAATACTTTTCACAAAGAGCAAAAAAAAACAATTTAGCGTTTGAACCCCGTGTATCCCACTTATCAACTTCTCAACCTTTCAACTTATCAACCACTCACCCCAATTCCAAATCCCCAATTCCTAATTCCCCCTCTACTCCTTCTTCAACACCAACACCTGCATATTACCGTAGGTTTCGTAACTCGAGGTCACGACTTTGTCACCGGCCTTCAGCCCTTGCATCACTTCATAATAATCGATGTTTTGATTACCTAGAGTGATATCGGTACGATAAGCCGTTTTGCCATCATCGCTCACTTTAAAAATCCAATTGCCACCCGTTTGTTGGAAAAATCCTCCACGAGGTACTAACAAGGCCTGCCTTTCATCGCTCAATGCCAATAATATTTGAAGGGTCTGTCCACGACGGATACCTTTGGGAGCCGGACCAATGAATGCCATATCCACTTGGAATTTCGCCCCGGTTACCTGGGTAAATACTTTGACGATTTTTAGTTTGTAAGAACTGTCCGCAAAGCTGAAAGTACCGGTAAGACCGGTATAAATCCGGGAGATATAATGTTCGTCAATATCCACACGCACTTTGAAACCACTCAACACATCTATCTGTCCCAAACGTTGACCCTTTGTTTTGCTTTGGCCAATCTCAGCGTCCAACGAGGTAAGTTGACCATCAATAGGTGCCTTAACTATAAGGTCTCCCACCCTTTGCTTCATAATCTCCAATGCTTCCTGTGAGCCTTTGTAGGAAAGTTTGTCCTGTGCCTCTTGAGTGGCGCGGGATACAGAGTCTTGTTGCAAAATTTGCTGTGTCAATTTTTTCTTGTTCAAATAATAATTGTAATTGTTTTCTGCTTGTTTGAATTCTTGCAAACCAATCACTTTTTCAGCATATAATTTTTTATCAAGATTATATACCCGCTCTGCTTCTTTGAAGAGACTTTCCACATCGGCCATCTGGGTTTGTTTACTCACCGTGTTCTGCAATGCGGCATTATGGTTGATCTGCATTTGAGTCAAGGTGTTGTAAACGGTATTCTGCTGGCTCATCATCGTCATCAACAGATCCGTGTTTGAAAGACGTAAAATAGGCTGCCCCTTTTTCATGATGGCACCATCTTCCACATAGCGTTGTTCTACCCGGCCACCTTCTGTTGCATCCAAATAAATAGTAGTGATGGGCATCACCACTCCGTTCACTGGGATATTTTCCTGGAAAGGTCCTTTCTTTACCTCGCTGATGGTAATCCGGTCCAGATCCACATTTAATTTTGATTTACCCGATGTGAAATAATAACTGGCCCCGATCAACGCTATCAATGCCACTATTCCGCCAATCGTTAGCAAACGCTTGGTGGACCATTTCTTTTTTTCAATTATCCTGTCTACCATAAAAATCTCAAGTTATTTTAAAGAAAAATGAAAGCGGAAAAGTACCTGGGGCAAAGAGAAAACCTGTTTCCTGCGCTAAAAAAAGTTTTACCGTTTTCTGACCCCTAGTTTTCTATCTTTTCCGTTCATTTACCTAACACTACCATGCCAGTTTGCATTTTAATGATTTTCAGAAACTTAAACAGTCATTATATATCAAGATGTCCATTTGTGATACATCAGGTGTACGGTTTTGATACAGTTTTGTTTTCCGGAAATTATCTAAAAAATTAATTGCCATAGCATTATAATTAAGGTAAACTTGTAGCTGTAATTGTTGCATCAGACGAACAAAAAATTGAAATAGTTACAATGACGCTTAAGAATGCATCTATATTAGTGGTGGACGACGACCTCGACGTGCTGACCGCCGTAAGGCTTTTATTGAAGACCGAGGCCGCCAATGTGGTGATCGAAAAAAACCCTGAGAATATCCGGTCATTATTGTCGAAGCAGGATTTTGATATTATCCTGTTGGACATGAATTTCAACAGCAGTATCAATACCGGCAACGAAGGGCTTTTCTGGCTCAAGAAACTAAAGGAGTTTGGGAGCAAAGCGGCTGTGATCATGATCACGGCTTATGGCGATATTGACCTTGCCGTGCGTTCATTAAAAGAAGGTGCTCGAGATTTTGTGGTAAAACCCTGGCACAATGAGAAACTGATCGGCACCATCAAGGAAGCGCTCAAACAAAAAGATAGCGGCAAAACCGATACGGGATATGTAAGTGTTGAAAACTCCATCATTGGCAAAGAGTTCATTGGAGAATCGGAAGTGATGCAAGAAATTTTTTACAAGATTGAGAAGATTGCACCCACCGACGCAAACATCCTGATATTGGGAGAAAATGGCACAGGCAAAGACCTGATCGCAAAAGCCATCCATCAACAATCCTTAAGGGCTAGCAAACCTTTTATTAAAGTAGATGTGGGCGCCCTTACCGAAACTTTATTTGAAAGCGAATTGTTTGGGCACAAAAAAGGAGCGTTTACGGATGCCCGTGAGGACCGTTTGGGCCTTTTTGAAACAGCATCGGGTGGCACTTTGTTTTTGGATGAGATTGGAAATATCTCTTTGCACCAACAAGCAAAATTATTGTCGGTATTGCAAAACCGCACCATTACCAAACTGGGCAGCAACCAGCCTATACCCATCGATATCCGTTTGATCTGTGCTACCAATATGCCATTGACGGAGCTCGCCAATGAATCCAGGTTCCGGAAAGATCTGATCTATCGGATCAATACCGTGGAAATTATGGTGCCACCGCTCCGCAAAAGAGGAAATGATATTCCCTTGCTGGCAAACCATTTTTTGAAAATCTATTCAAAAAAATACCTAAAAAATTCGAGCGAGTTTGACGAGAAGGCATTGGAAAAGCTTTGTCATTACCATTTCCCTGGAAATGTGCGTGAGCTACAATATACGGTTGAAAGAGCGGTGATCATGGCCGACCAAGAAGTGCTTCAGTCCCAGGACCTTATTTTCTCGCCCATCGAATCTCCCAGCAATATACAGGATGAAAACGATGAGCATAATTTAAGTATGGTGGAAAAAAATACCATTTTAAAAGTGATAGAAAAAAACAATGGCAATATCAGCAAAGCAGCAAAGGAATTGGGACTTACCCGCACTGCTTTGTACCGCCGACTAAGCAAATATGATATTTGAGCGCTACCATTATTTTCGGTTAGTCATTAGAGTGATCCTGTTATTTATTACCATCACAGCCGCTTCCATTATTATGGTCAAGGGGTGGTGGGTCTATCTCATCATCGTGATGCCCATCATTATTTTTCAACTGGTTGATTTTTATAAGTTCAATAAAAAAGCGCAGGACGAATTACAACAGTTTGTGGAGTCGGTACATTACCGTGACTTTTCCAGGCATTTTGATGTAAAACATGCCCCCGTAGAACTGCAACCCATGAGACAAGGGTTCAATGAGATCAACACCACGTTCAAACATATCAGTAGGGAAAAAGAAACCCAAGCGCAATACCTGCAAAAAATATTGGAGTTGGTGGATACGGGAATCCTTTCCTACGAGCATGGAAATGGCGAAATCAGGTGGATGAACGAAGCACTTAAAAAAATGTTGGGCACTCCTTATTTAAAAACCATACACTCCTTGGAAAAAAGAGACCCCTCTCTTTACCGGGAAATCATGGAACTAAGACCTGGCCAGAGCAAGGTCATCCCACTTACCAAAGACCATAGTGTTTATAAAATATTATTATCAGCCACTGCTTTTCAAACCGATCATCAGGTATATAAGCTGATCGCTTTTCAAAATGTGGATGAGGCCTTGGACGAAACTGAAGCGAAGGCCTGGCAAAAATTATTAAGTGTGATGACCCATGAGATCATGAATTCAATTGCGCCTATTTCCTCCCTGGCTGACACCATGCTCAACCGATTGCAAAACTCGGCCAGCTCCTTGCACAAAGACCCAAGCGCCTTCGAAGACCTGGAGTTGGGTATTGAAACCATACGCAGGCGCAGTGAAGGATTGCTTCGATTTGCAGAAACCTATCGCAACCTGAACAAAATCACTACACCCAACCTGAAAAAAATTTATGTTCGGGATCTGTTTGAGAATCTCCATCAATTGATGCAACCTACATTGGCGCAAAAAAATATTGAGATGGAGATTATATTGAAGGACCCGCATTTATCGCTAGATGCAGACCCCAGCCTGATCGAACAGGTGCTCATCAACTTGGTGGTTAATGCAGTGGAGGCGGTAAAAGAAAAAAGCCGACCAAAGATTACTTTAACTGGAAATTTATCCCCCAACCAAAAAATCATTATCAAGGTTGCAGACAATGGCTCGGGTATTTCAGCCGAATTAATCGATAAAATCTTCGTCCCCTTTTTTAGTACCAGAAAAGCAGGAAGCGGCATTGGGCTCAGCCTTTGCAAACAGATTATGATGTTGCACAAGGGTAATATACAAGTTCAATCTGCCCCAGGGGAAGGCTCTGTTTTTTTGTTGAGTTTCTAGAACAATTGATTGGGTGCCTCAATTCGTCAGACGGACACCGTCAGACGATGCTGAACTTATTAAGGCACCACAAAATAATCCAACGCCAGTGCACCGGTAATAATCAACAAACCAAAAAACTCGCGAGTCTGCTCAATATAGGGTTTGGTGGCCTGCATGGTTTCCACAATACTGGGGGTTCGGTATTTTACAATCCAATCCCTTACTCCATCCTTGGCAAAAAAAAGTTTAACAGCATAGACCAGGTAAAAAGCCATGGCAATCAGGTAGCCAATCGGGTAGTATTTCCCAAACACAGCCAGACCACAAAAGACCGAAGCTACCACGTAAATGCTAACCCATAAAAAAGCATCCACATCATTCAGGTTCACATAGGCAAAAGCGGCAAAAGCCAGACAAAATATTACATTCAAAATAATCAGTAGCATGATTTACAATTTGAAATAAAATTAAGCAATCTAACCATACTCCAAACTAACAGCACCAGCTTTTCAATAATTATTTAAAAAATTAAATACATAAACAAATTAGGTATTCAAAAAATCACTACTTTAGTAGTATGAACAAAAGCAATTTGTACAAAGGATGCCTGGAGCCAATCATTATGCAATTGCTCAGCGATAAAGGGCGCATGTATGGCTATGAGATTACCCAAAAGGTTAAGGACCTTACCAAAAATGAACTCCAGATTACGGAAGGAGCCTTGTACCCGCTTTTACACAGACTGGAAGCGAGTGGCATATTGGAAGTAGAGATGGAAAACATTGGCAACCGGGTACGCAAATATTATTCCCTGACCAAGTCAGGAAAAAAACAAACCAAGATTGCCCTTACGGAAATTCAAGCTTTCCTAGACACTTTGCAAACATTAGTGAACCCAAAATTGGCCTGAAATGTTGAGCGATCAATACATAGAAATTCTCCATCAATATTGCGAATGCAAGGGAGTGAAATATTATGATGTGCAAACAGAACTGGTGGACCATTTAGCCGATGCCATCATAAAATCACAAAAAGAGCATCCTGAACTTAGTTTTCGGGAACAGATTGCAAAGGTGGATGCACAGTTTGCTCCAGATGAATTTGCATTGATAACCAAAAATAAAAGCAAGGCTATCAGAAAAAAATATTTCAGTACATTTAAAGAAGAACTTTATTCGTACACAAGGCTTCCGAAAATTCTATTCCTCTTTTTCCTATATGCATTGTTGCTTTCCCTTCATGCATATAGCCAGTATTTTTATTTTATTTTACAATTATTACCCTTATATCTTACAATCAGCTTTATAGCTCGGAAAAAAAGATTGAAAATATCATACGGACTGTATTTGTTTGACTCAAAAAAACCATTGCTTAGCCTCAAATCTATAAAATGGGTGTATGAAAAAATAATAATCGTAACATATATCCCAATAATTTTACTTTCCTTGTACCTCCGCTTTAAGGGATTTGATAAAACTTCGAATTTTTTCTTTTTTACCGCACTCTTTCCAATCTTAATGGTGGCATTCATAAGTGCAGTGAATATAATGTATCGAATCCGTTTCCAAATTGAAAAAGATTATACGAAAGCTTTTAGTTAAACATCATGCTCAACAACCATCAAATAGACTATCTCTTTACCTATTGTGCCGAAAATGGGGTGAAATATTATGATGTGCAAACCGAACTGGTGGATCATTTGGCCAATGCGATTGAAAACATGCAAAAAGAAAACCCATTAATGGGTTTTGATGAAACGTTGAATAAAGTGCATCTTTCTTTCGGTTATGATGGGTTCAAAAAAATGGTAAGAGAAAAACAAAAAGAAGCCAGCAGAAACAGTTGGAATCTTTTGTGGGAATCCTTTAAAGCACAGTTCCAGTGGCCCAAAATCATACTAGGAGTTATCTTTTTTTTAAGTTTCCTTTTAATTTTTGAGCTAGCAGATAAAAATATAGCTGGAAAGGTTTTCAAAGCAATACCAGTTACACTTGGTTGTTACATTATGTTTGTAAACTTTCGCCTTTTTTGGATTCAAATCAAATCGAACAAGATGTTCACTATTATTCAAGCTTCAGGATTTGCAGTCCTTTACATGAGTCTTTTAAATTTATTAAATTCTTCCTCCCCAATTAATAATTGGCTGCAGAATAGTGACAAAATGTTTTTAATAATTTTGTCTTTCTCATTTGCATTGTATAGTATATTGGGCATTGCCATCATTGCCACACTCAGGCAAATAGAAATAAGAGTGAAAAAAGAATACTCGGCAATTCTTGGAGTAGCCAAATGAAGCCATTCTTCATTTATTGAATTCTTCCAATACTGTCTTAGCGCAAAAAGATTATCCCCAATCAAAAAAAAGACCTATCAACATATTGACAGGTCTTAAAATTAATGTTTATCTGTTTCCAAATCATCCTCAGTCTGAATCTTTATTTTGATAATATATATAAATGCTCAACAGGCGAAAATTCAAAACCACATTCAAGATCACACTAATACTAAAAGCAATCATAAAATAAGATATCCCTTGAATAACTCCTCTTACATTTATTTTCTGGCTCATTTCCTTAGGAATCTGAACTAATTTCAATAACTCATCCACATGCTGCATTGTATATATTGAATTGCTAAACATCATGATGGCGAGGAACATCGACATAAAGCCCATCATCCGGATACCCATCGGCGTTTGCCTGCTTAGCGCCATCTGTGGGTTCATGAAGCCTTTGTGCAATTGCATCGCCGCATAGCTGTGCAGCACAATACAACCAATCAGCACGATTGAAATCAATACCGCAATCGGCGGAAGCGATATAATGGCCAGCAAGGAAAGCAAAACGAAAAAACTGGCGACCACCAAGTTCACCCAAGAAAGCACATTCGTTATAGCCAATAATCTTTTCATCACTAATAATTATTGAATATGAAGCTGAATAGAAAGTTCTTTCAATTGTTTATCATCAATATTCGATGGTGCATCCAGCATCACATCGCGACCAGAATTGTTTTTCGGGAACGCAATGAAATCACGGATGCTTTCGCTACCACCCAAGATGGCACAAAGCCGATCGAAACCAAAAGCCAATCCACCATGTGGTGGTGCGCCATATTCAAAAGCCCCCAATAGGAAACCAAATTTGTACAAAGATTCTTCCTTGGTCATGCCCAATGCAGCAAACATTTTCTCCTGTAAATCGCGTTGAAAAATACGGATGGAGCCACCACCAATCTCATTCCCATTCAACACCATATCATAAGCATTGGCTTTGATATTGGCATAAGGATGTTTTAGGTACTCTGCCGCATTTTCAATCAATGGGTTATTGTTGATCATCACGGGGATATGATCGGGCTTCGGCGCAGTGAATGGGTGATGACGAGCCACCCAACGGTTTTCTTCCTCCGCATATTCAAACAATGGGAAATCGAGTACCCATAACAGTTTGAACTCATTTTTTTTGCGGAAGCCCAAACGCTGACCCAATTCCAAACGCAATTCACTAATCGCTTTTCGGGTCCTTTCCTCAGCACCAGCCAATATCAAAATCAGGTCGCCGGGTTTTGCATTGGAAAAAGCGGCGATGGCTTTCAGTTTTTCCCCATCATAAAATTTATCAACGCTACTCTTGAAACTACCATCGGCATTGCATTTGATGTTAACTAATCCCTGCATACCAATTTGTGGACGCTTCACCCAGTCCGTCAATTCATCTACTTGCTTGCGTGTGTATTCGCTACAGCCGGGCACCGCAATCGCTACCACGGTTTCTGCATTATCGAACACAGGAAAATTTGCCCCATTGATCAACTCACCTTTTGCCAGCAGTTCGCCATCTTTTTTGAAAGCCGATTTCAAATTAGCAATCTTCATATCAAAACGGATATCGGGCTTATCATTACCGTACTGCCACATCGCATCTTCCCAACTCATCCGTTCCACTTTTTCGTTGTATTCGATATCCTTCACTTCCTTGAAAATATATTTGATTAATCCTTCGAACATATTCAGGATATCTTCCTGCTCCACAAAACTCATTTCACAATCTATCTGGGTAAACTCTGGTTGACGGTCTGCACGAAGATCCTCATCGCGAAAACATTTCACAATCTGATAATAACGGTCATAGCCACTCACCATCAATAATTGCTTAAAAGTCTGTGGACTTTGTGGCAAGGCATAAAACTGACCCGCGTTCATCCGCGAAGGCACTACAAAATCCCGAGCCCCTTCGGGTGTGGACTTGATCAGAAAAGGCGTTTCAATATCCATGAAATGGTTAGCATGAAGATAGTCGCGAGTAGCCCTGTTCACTGCATAACGAAGCTCCAAGTTTTTCTTTACTTCATTCCTACGCAAATCGAGATAACGGAATTTCATGCGAAGATCATCGCCCCCATCGGTATCATCCTGAATGGTAAAAGGCGGGGTGATGGCTTTATTCAAAATAGAAAGCGAACCCACTTTGATTTCCACATCGCCAGTGGGGATATTCGCATTTTTATTACTCCGCTCCGATACAGATCCTTTAACCTGTATCACAAATTCCCTTCCCAAGGGGTTTGCAGCAAGCAAATCGCTTAGGTCATCACCAAACAAAAGTTGTGTAATGCCATAGCGGTCGCGAAGATCCACAAACGTGATGCTACCAAATTTACGCACGGTTTGCACCCAGCCAGCCAAGCTGACTTCTTTGCCAATATCTGTTTTTCTTAATTCCCCACAAGTATGAGTCCTGTACATGTTGATGTTTTTCGTTCTTCAAAAGCGCTGCAAAGGTAATTTAAAAAGGGCTGTTAGAAAAGATGAAAATAGATATCCTTTCCCTAAGGGTGGGCGCTTTCTGGAGTGCTGATATCGGGCATTTCATCTCAAAGCCTGTCTTAGACTTATTTAATAGTGATTGTTTACCAAAACTTAAGTATTGGAAAAAGCGAGATCAGGAAATTATTTTTTTTCCGGTTTCAAATACCCATTTTCAATAAAGGACATAAAGGTCAATAAGGCACCCCAATGATAAAAGCCGTCAGCACTTCCCACATCATCACCCTGTCCGGTGGTGCCATTATAATTTTCATAAATTGAACCATCCTCTTTCCATGATTTCATCAACAAGGCCTTCGATTTTTCAATCATTGCTTTCTTGGCATCGGGCAAATTATAGTTCTGCATCCCTAAAAAAACAAGAAAGTTCATCGGTGCCCAAATTCTCCCTCTCCAATAATCATTGTCCTTAAAGGCAGAATCGTTTCTTGCGATAGAAGGCATGATGAATTCCCCATAAAATTCATTGGGGTTAAAAAAATGTTTTGCCATCATGGTTTCTGCCTGCTTTTGTGTACAAACTTTTGCCAACATTGGGTAAAAATTGGTGGGGGACAAACGAAAGGATTTTTGACCATTATCCAATCGTTTATTCAGGAATATCCCAACACTATCATCCCATAAACTATTAAGCTTAGTGCCATATTTGGCAGCACGAGCCTTCAATTCTTTTGCATCTTTTTGTCTGCCCATGATATCCGCAATAGCTGCCAAGGAATTGCAATCCATCACATACATGCTCATCAATCCTACATCGGCAAGTTCCATTTTTCCAGTTTCAGCATTGAATGGCACACTATCATACATGGGTGAATTATCGAGCCCTGATTCATATTTTGCACCTTGCATGGTATTGATGCTACCATCGGGATTGTATGTATTCTTAGGTACCTTATCGGAACCCCAAACCAAGTAGCCATCCATATCCCTAGCTTTGGGCCACCAGCGGTTCCAGGTTAACAGTTCATCATACACTTCATCCAAAAACCATTTTTCACGGTATCTATTATAGATAGCCAATATCACCGTGCTACCAATGGGTGGCTGCGACCGATCATAGGAGGAATAATCGAAAGGTGCCTGAAAATTGGGGACAAAACCCGAAGCAGTTATTGCCTTGGTGATCTCAATGGCATTCGCATACGCCAAATCCTTATTGAAAAGCGAAAGCATATAACTGGCGAAATAAGTATCCCAATCGAACAATACAAAACCGCCCCAGCCCTTGCTCCAGTTTCTGCTAACGGGTGAGATCACCCGATGATTGGGAGCATCATAAATCGTGTTCCATGCGAGAATCGTTTGCATTGCTTTGAAGGCGGACGACAAATCGCCATAATTATTTGCGCGGTTTTCAGCTTGCTTTTTCTTCTCCACAATCATTTCTTTTATCTCATCCAGCGTTTTGCTTTTGCCCGTGTAAATGCCAATCTCATTATTCAAGGAGACTACCAGGTTTGGTGATGTGTTTACGACATAAGCATTCTCCACTGTCAGACCGGTTGTTTGTACGGTGATATTTCTTGTTGGGAAAGATGCCTTTATTTGATTGTCCTTTTTTTCAATGAGCCCATCCTTGCCCCAAAGCAATCCAGCTTCAATAACCAATTGGCTTTTGGAAGCCTTTTTTGGTGATACAAGGATGAATTCATCCACCCCATCTGTTGCGCTCTGCACCGCAAACACTTCATCATGATAAATGAGTTCAAGGCTGGTGTAGGACCCATCGTCTGAACGAAGACCAAGGTTCACCACTTCGTCCCTTTTGGCAAATTTGGAAGTCTTTAATATTTCTTTCAGGTAATCACTATTGCCGGGCCTTGCAATGCATAGATTGATAGAAAACCCTTCAGGCAAAAGCACATGCGACATTTCACTGTTATTATACCAAGTGTTCCAACCCTTACCCAATTTTTCCTGCAATGCCTTATATTCATTGGTCCTGATATTTCGGGAAACAGTTTGGGCACCCAAAAAAAGAAAAGACAAAAATATGGATGCAGTTAACAGTATTGTTTTTTTTATGCTGACGTTTTCTTTATGGGGTTTTATGAATGGTTGAATAAAAAATGGTATAGTTGATTACAAATGTCATGAAATAGATGTCTTTGGCAAATATCTTTTTTTTTACCTGAGACGAATAATCGAATGATGCTCCTACAATGGCTCAGTTTTAAAACTAACAATCATTGAATATCTGTTAAGTTGCCTGCATAAAATGAAGTGAAAATTTGTATTTTCATGAATCATGCCTCAGGATACCACCGTATATACCATAACCAATCCAACGGACAGCAGTAGCCTACCGGATTCAATAAAGGCCATATTGAATGCCATGCCTGATACCGCGCAAACAAAAATTACTCCACGCAATCTACAGCACCCAAACAATGAAGGAACCGGCAATCCCATATTCGTTTTCGTCATCATCCTTTCCATCTTCCTTCTACCTACTTTGCTAAGATATTTTATTGCGAGGCGAACAAAGAAAAAAAAAATAAAAGACTATTTAACCAAAGAAATTGTTTTTGATAATATTCTACAGCAATACAACCCTTATTACAAAAGTCTGAACCTTACGGACAGGGAATATTTTATGCAAAGAACCGTAGCGTTTATGGGATCAAAGGATTTTCAGTATATAGGCATTGAGCCAGAAGAAATGATGCCCTTGCTCATTAGTGGTGCTGCCATACAATTGACTTTTAGGCTAAAACACTATTTGTTGGATTATTTCAAGACTATTTATGTGCTGCGGGATAACTATACCTATGGGTTGTACAACCACCCATTTGAAGGTCATGTGAGCGAAGATGGCGTTTATCTTTCTTGGAGCAATTTCATCAGGGAGTATAATGACTATACAGATGGGCAAAATGTAGGACTGCATGAACTGTCACATGCATTGACCTACGTAAACTTTACCGTGGAAGATGGTGCCGATTCAAGTTTCCATGACAAATTCAAGGAGTTTTCAAAAATAGCAAGACCTCTGTTTGAAAAAATGCAAGCAGGGCAAACCAATCTATTGGATAGATATGCCGCAACCAATTATCACGAGTTTTGGGCGGTATGCATTGAGAATTTTTTTGAGCGGCCTACCCAGTTCAAACAGCAAATGCCAAGCTTATATTTTGCACTCTGCAACCTACTTAACCAGGATCCGATGACCCCTCACAAAATAATTTCCACAATTTAAAATAGCTAGTTGCCAATGTGTTGCATAAAAAATGGGAATTTTTTTTTGTAGGGGCTTGCATTTATTGCAATTAGTTTTTACCTTGTTTGCACACTATAATTTATTATCCGCCGACAAACCACCCCCCAAATTTTCCAGTTGGTAAAACCCCCTTAACCTAGTTGATCCAACATCCGTGCCAGGCCGTTTTCTTTGATTTGTACCCCAATCACAAAGGAAAAATGGACCCTCATGGAAATTATGATTGTTATTTCGCTGGTTTTTGCAGTGTTGGTTTTGCACCGTCCAATCACCTTGCTTTTCCAAAAGCTCTATATTAGGCGGCAGGCCAAAATTTTTATTACTAAGGAAACTTTTTATCATACAATTGTCTCCGGTCGCATCAAATATTATAACCGATTGAGCTTGGAAGACCAGCATAAATTTTTGTTTCGCACTTATCTTTTTCATAAATCAAAACGCTTTCATTATATAGAGGTACAAGAAAATGCAGAGATGCCTATCCTCATCAGCGCGGTGGCCGTGCAACTCACTTTTGGTTTGGAGAAATTTCTTTTCAATTATTTCGATGATATTTTTGTGATAAAGGACGATTACCATTATGGTGTTTATTCAAGACCTTTTCAGGGACATGTGGACCAGACGGGCATCTATCTATCTTGGGACAATTTCAACAAAGGCATTATGGGACTCAGCCCCAATTGCAATATCGGGCTTCATGAAATGGCACATGCACTGGCCTATGTGAACTTTATCACCCAAACCGATGAGGACAAGCATTTCAAAAAAGAATTCAACAACTTCTCCAAAGTAGCCAGACCTGTTTTTACCGATATGCAGAATGGCTATAAAAATTTGCTGGGTGATTATGCCGGCACGAACTACCACGAATTTTGGGCGGTATCTGTTGAAGTTTTTTTCGAGAACCCAGTGAGGCTAAAGCATGAACTACCCGAACTGTATAAGGCCATGACAAAAGTATTGAACCAGAACCCACTTGAATTTGCCACCAATAGAACGACCATCATCATGCAGCAACCGCATGCCCTAAAAGCGATTTGAAAAACCCGAATTTTTTAGAAGATAGCTGACTTGCTAAGTGTTTTCTCAAACCGGTTTATATCCGCTCCTGCATCAATCGGTATTTGATGAACCATATTTTCTACCAACTGGCTAGCGAAATAAGGAGCTAGGGAACAGCCCTTGGTACCCATTCCATTTAATATCCCAACACATTTATTTAAGGGATGGAAACCCACAAATGGTCTTCGTTCCAGCGTAGCGGGACGTACAGAGGCAAAATGTTCCATGATTTTGAAAGGAGCTTTCAACCAATCCAATAAAATCAATTCTGTTCTCTTTCTAAAGGTTTCTGTTGGTTGATCATCCTGAAACTGCCACTCATAGGAGGAGCCTACCCAGAACAAATGATTTCCCAAGGGAACAAGGTTGATTCCTTTTTTATAAATCAAATCATCTGGTATATCTTTTATCTCCACCAGCAATGCTTCTCCTTTATTGGGGGCAAAGGGAAGATTTTTGAAATAGGGGTTCTGAAAACTTTCGACCCCATCGCAAAAAACAATTTTTTCAGCGATGATGTCTTTGTACTGGACTTTATTTTCAGATAGAACGAGCTGTTGGATATCAAAATAGTCTTCCAGCAAAAAGTTTTGGTCTAGCAATTTTTTCCGGAATGCAGCAATCAATTTGGCAATGGATACCAAATACACAGGTTCGATTTTGCCAAACCCAAAATCATAATTGAAATGGGATCTCCAACTATTTTCATCATCGGGCAATTCCAAAAATTGTTTGTCCTCATCCAAGCGTTGCAAGAATGCCTGGCGCATCTGCGGAGTGGCGAAAAAATCAATGATATTGGTTTCTGAAAAAAAATCAACCCCTAATTTTTTTCCAATTTCTGCATAAGCCAGTTTTGCAAAAGACATCAATTCATCAATCATCCATGTTTTTACAATCCTTCTGCCAGTAACCGGACTGATTAGGCCTGCTGCGGCTTTGGATGCCGTATTTGGATTTGCCTCATCGATAACAATAAACGAAACACCCGCTTTTTGCAAATAATAAGAAAGAAAAGTCCCGGAAATCCCTTGACCGACGATGATGATGTCTGTTTGCATGATACAAATTAAGTGAATTCTGTGGCAAGGTTCCTTTCAACTTCTGAACCTATTTGAAATTCCTTTGCACCCTTTGCGTAAAACTTTGTGCTCTTTGCGGTTTATTTTTTACCGCAAAGGACACTAAGAAATACACACAAAGAATGTAAAGCAAATAATTGCACATAGCTATGTGTTCCTTACATTCCTATGTTCCTATGTGGTAAAATAATTTAACCACATAAGACATATAAGGCACATAAGAAAACCTTATAACCAAAATCTGGTTCATAAAATATCTCACTCTGACCGAGACGGTCAGACAGGGCTTTATTCCACATTTACCCTCACCCCATCGCTATGGCTCGTGAACCCTGGTGCATACATGCACTGAATGGTCGTGACCCCATTGCTGAAATTTCCGGCGCTCATTACAAAAAGCGGGTACTCGAATACATAAGTGCCTTTAGGCAACCAATCAAAAAAGAAATTGGTGCTGGCATCCTTGGTGCTTTCGTAATAACCGAGACCGCCTTGCCATTTATAACCGCTCAACACATTCACTGGTTCCATGCAGGAGGCACGCATATCTTTCATGTGCACATATTCCATGTCACGGTCAACACGCAATTCAATACGCACTTTTATTTTATCCCCCACTTTCAAATTTCCGTTATCAAGTACAGGCTCCAACACAGGACCCCTGTCTGTATTCCTTTCCACAAACAGTTTTTTACTCAATTTCAGCGGTGTGGCGGCTGGGGTAATCTTATCCAAATCCTCAAAATACTGCCAATAGACGGCACCCCAAGAAGCCCTCTCCCGACCTCCCCCCTTGGGGGAGGGGCTTGAAACACTCACGCTTATATTTCCCATATCGGGTTTTACAAAAGAACCCTCAATCACTTTTTTAAAATAGCCCGTGCCTGTCTCGGTCTTCTGATCATTGGAAGAAATAACGGTGCTACCTAACTGTATGTCCACTTTATCATCTTGACCCAACCAATCCTTTCCCTGCATCAACAATGCATAACAAGCTTCGGCAGTCGCCTTGGTGGTACCCCAATTTTGGGTTTGCTTTTGCTTGAGCAACCAGATTTTTAAATTGCCGACCAGCTTGTCATCCTTTCCTATTTCACTAAAAGCTTCAATCAATAAGGATTGGGTTTCGATGGGGGCTTGCTGCCAATAATATCCACCGGAATTCTCTTTCCAATACATGCCCAACTCCTCATTCATAATCGCATTTTGTTTTAAGGACTCTAGGATATCCTTTGCTTTTTGTACATCCCCTGTACGGAACAAAGAAAGTGCTATCATCCCTTGCATGTATTTGTTCTGCTGAAGCCAGAATTGCTGCGATTGTTTTCGATAATAGTTCATGGCATCAAAACAATTACCCGGAAGCGCATGGTCACTAAAGAAACTGCGCATGTACAAATATTGGATTTGCGTATAACCAAGATTGTTCAATTTGAGGTTGCTCTTGTGCTTCAACAGATAATCATAATCATCTTTTATTTTCTTATCCAAATAAGCAATCGCTTTATTCACAATTATATTGATTTTATCGCTCGTGCTTGAAGGAACAGCATTCAATTTCTTAAGGTGTCCAATGCCCGTTAATATATATTGTGTGATGTAGCGATTATCAACCCCGCCTTTGAACCAAGCAAATCCACCATTATCCAATTGCATATCCTGAAGTTTGTCAATAGCCGATTCAAGTTGGCTACTCATTTTGGCCATATCAAAAAGCAGTGCGATATTCCTTTTTTGCTGTGACTCATCTTTTCCTTGCAATACCCAAGGTGTTTCTTCAAGCAAAACTGACTTTAACTCTTGGTTTTTTTGAAGATTGGAGAGCAATGCTGCCGTATCTGCTGTTTTCCATTTTTCAAAAATTTCTTTGATGCGGGGAGAAACGTTGACAATCCTTGTTGCAAGTGCATTTGCATAAAACCGGTTGAAAGTTTGTTCCGCACACTCATAAGGATATTCCATGAGGTAAGGCAAGGCCTGCACAGCGTACCAAGCGGGATTACTGCTATACTCCAGAGTGAGTGAGTGATTGTTCAGCGTTTCACTATTCCCGCTTTGTATTAATTTTTGAAATTTGAAATCCTTTTTGCCAAGACCGTTCATCGCTAAAGGAATACTTTCAGTCACCAACATCCGATTGCTCAACACCGGCAAGCTGTTTTCTTCCCCATCACTCATTGCACCCGAACGGGCAATGATGCGATAAGTCAACGGTTTGTTGAACTGATAAGGAATGTGAAGGTCAAATACCACCGCTTCACTTTGCTTGGCACCCACGGTAAAATATTGATTGGGCTGAATGTTCTGGAACCAGCCATCCACGGATTGATTGGTTGTTGCGTCCAACAATTGTAATTCCACCTGTCCGGTGAATTCCGAATCGGTGAGGTTCACAATCTTTGTGCTCAGACTGATATGGTCACCTTCCCGCAAGAAACGTGGCATATTGGGTTGAACCATCAATTCTTTTTGAGTGATGATGGATTTTTCAGCGTAGCCAAATGCCAAATCTTTGGTATGCGCCAAGGTCATCCATTTCCATTGCGTGAGTGCTTCGGGCATGGTGAAAGAAAATTCCACATTGCCCAAGGAATCGGTTTTTAAATCGGGGAAGAAGAAAGCGGTTTCATTGAAGTTTTTGCGTATCTGGACGCCTGATTTATTTGATTTACCTGATTCTCCTGTTTCACCATTATCATCTTCATTTTTTATTAGTCTAGAAATAGAAGAAGTTATATCCTTTTTTTTAGAGACCCCGAATGCAGTAACGACAACATTATCCATCTCTCTACTATTACCTTGACTAATTTGTACGCCAGCAGCCTTACCCATTAACGCCCCAGAAGCTGAGGGAGAAGCCATTCCTCGAATACTTAGTTGCCGGGTTTCGTTGGGGTTAAGAATCAGATCGTAGGTTTTAGTAAAATAATTATCACCATACTCATCCAAGAACTTGCTCATTGCTTGTATCGAAGAAAAGCCGAGTTCATTATTCCAATTTGTTTGCCTATAATAATAATGATACAAATTTGGAGTACTCCAACTTTGCTCCTTAAACTGATCCAATGAAGCATCATACATACTCGCCAATACTTCAGCAGCAACTTTGTCCTTTTTATACCCTGAAATTTTTATTTTCCATTTCTCCCCAGCTCCGGGAAGGGTTTTATCACGATAGGTTTCATAACTAATAGAAAGCTCCTTATTGGTCCATGGCACACTAATGGTAGTGCCGCTATTATAAAAACGGTTGTTTTTTACAAAGGCAAAGAATACCCCAAAACCGCCCCGGTCGCTTTCACTGATATTATATGGAATTGATTTTTTTTCATTGCTCAGGTTTAGGAAAGTATAGTTGGTCGTTGGTTGTTCTGCGTTCTGCGTTTCGCGTTGCGCATTCTGCGTTCTATCCAATTGAGTGATGATGAATAAATCCTTTGCAGAAGACCCGATGCTAGCTTTCGCAACTTTACCGGGCTCCGATATTTGATAATTATCAACAGTCCAATTGTAGGATGGGCTAGCAGGAGTTTCCGTTTTTGCATCCTGTAATTGCATGTACTGAATATCTTTCACCTCTTGACCGTATTTGTCTTTGGCAGATGCTTCAATTAAGTACCACCCAGGGGAGAAGGATGACCGATGATCGTTGGCCGTTGGCCGTTGGTCGTGGGCGGATGGGCGAGTCAATTCGAAAACTCCGTTTGAGTGGGTAGTATCCGTGTTTTCAAAAACCCTTGCTATTTTTTCCCAAGATTCTTTTTTCGTCTCGTCGCTGTATTCATCATAAGGGAAGTTTTGGAGATAGGTTTCCTTGTCCATCACAAATTGATCAGGCTGCTCCCAAAATCGCTCACGGATCAAGCGGTCGGGCGATTTCAATTTATAGATGACGACATCTACCTTGCTCGGTTCAAATTCGCCGCTCAGGTTTTCTGTTTTTATAAAAATATTTTTCAAGCTGTCCGCCAACAATGGGTTGCCCAAAGGGAGGCTGATAGAGAGGTTCAAGGCCTTATACCCAACCGGCACCGTTGTTTCACCCGTTCTGGTCTCGCCATTGATGTCGGTAATATCGGTGGTCACTTGATAATCAAATACCGGATCGAACTCTTTTTTGACAGATTTATCCGGGATCGCAACAAATTGAATGGTAAACTTGCCCTCGGCATCGGTCTTTATTTCACCATGCGCAATTTCTTGTGAGGAAGCCCTTGGCATGCCCCAACGACCATAACGCCAAGGATAAAGAAAACGGGGCTGACGCACAACTCGGTATTTCACCATAGCACCGTCAATAGCATTGCCTGCATAAGCTTTTGCAGAGCCAGTAACTTTTATACTGTCATTGATGTGATAAGTCCCTTTTTGTTTTTCATACTCCACAAAAAACTTGGGGCGTTTGTATTCTTCCACGGAAAAACTTTGTTCGTTACCAGTAGAGTCGTCCGATATTCTAAATTCCCCATTCAATCCATTTTCCGGCAATTTGAATTGGCCGTGGTAAGAACCAAATTCATTAGTGGTCACCCAAACGGAATCTATTTCTTCTTCATTGGCATCCTGAAGTATGACCATGGTCTTGAATGCAGTGAGCACTTTTGATTGTTTGGTTTCAAAATCTTTGGTGACCACGATGCCTTTAAAATAAACTGTTTGCCCTGGACGATATATAGCCCGATCGGTGAAGAAAAAAGTTTTGAGGTTGTTTTTTTCGTAACTGGCTTTATCAATATTATTATCCCCTTCTTCAGTACGATAATTGTATAGTTGCATCTGATCATCCAAAAACAAATGATCGTTCATGGAAGTAAACTCCAATCTCAGACTATTGTTATTATCAGTCTTTGGCTTGCTGATCGAAAAAGAACCGTTTTTATCTGTAATAAAATTTTCTCCTTTTCGCTCCAGCCATTTCAATTGACGGCTATCATAATATTGATACCAAGCTTGCACATTTACCCTAGGCAGGGGTTGGCCGGTTTCCCGGTTCAATACAAAATAATCGAGGTTATTATTGATGAACGCAATATTCGAGACATAAAAATAGGCAATCGCCATCGGGTTCTTCTGTTCACTGAAATGCTCATCCACACTTGAAAACAGTGCATACTCCCCCGGTGGAAGGGAATCGATTTTAATTTCTACCCGATGTTTTTGGAAATCATTTGTTTCGGGCAGGTCTTGATAGAATGTTTTAAGCGGGGAAATTTTTACCAGTTGCTTCCAATAGTCATCCTGCCATTGGTTACCAAGGGCTTCTTTTAATTTTCTATTTACTTTAATAATGCGGAAATATAATTTTGTAAAGTTCCGATAGCTGATCAAAGCACGGAAAGGCTGATATGGCACATTCACTTTTTCTATTTCCATGCCCAGGTCTTTATGCTGGATTTCATGCAACAGATTTTGGCAATTGACCTTTCCTTCCGAGCTATCTTTTTGAGCAATAATTTTCTCACAAATTTCCTTCGCCTTCAAGTAGGCATACCTGTTACTACTATCTTTCAATGGATCATAGAGTGCCGCTTTGCCAGCAAATACTTGCGCTTGTAGGTACCAAGCTTGCGCTGCTGCGGGATAGTCTTTGTATTTATCGGTAATAGCTTCCAATGCTTTGAAATAGCGGCCCTCCTTGTCTTCCATCACGGCATATTGTTTGGCAAATTCTAGCCTTTCAATATCCACGTCAATCAAAGCATCAGGACGAGTATCTTTTTCATGAAACAATATGAGTTCTTGAAACAATTGCAAGGCCTTAAGATGAAGAGAGCTTGAGTCCTCACTAGGAAAATGGTAATTGGCGAATGTTTTGCCATCGGCAAAAACTTCCTTATCGTCAAGCTCAAATGCATAAGCTGGCTTATTAATATCCCGCTCATCGTTTTTAAAATATTCCAATGCACGGTGTGCAAGCAGGTCGTATAAAGAAGGCCGCAGGTACCGCACATTGCCTTTTACAATGATTGCATCAAAAGGTTCCAGTTTGGTCTCTTGCAATAATTTTTTATTCTTCAAAGAAGACAGATAGAGTGTACTGATTTTTTGATGGAAATCCGCCAATCCCCATGTGGCAATATCTTCCTTTTTAAAATTGACCGTATTGCTGCGGCCATAAAGCCCATACCGGTTCTGTTGAAAATAATTCCAATAAGCTTCTGCCAAGATGCTGGTGAGAATAGATTTAGCAGGTTCATTGCTGGTAGCTAATTCCTTTTGAAGTTCAAAAATATTTTTCTTCCCCGCATCTTCCTGCGTGGATTCCTGCAAACCCATTTTATACAGTAATGCTTTTATCAATTGCCCATCGTTATTGCTTTTTTTTGCTTGGGCATATATAAGATTCACTTCTTTCAAAGCAGACTGGGTTTGTCCTTTCTGTGAAATAAGGGAATCTATTTTCTTCCATTTATCCATATAATGATTAGGTGCCTGTTGTGTGTATGAACGCAAAAAACTAAATCCAAAAAATAAGATTGATAGAATACTTCTGAGGTACATGAAAAGGTTTTTTTAAAGTTAGTTCTTGTTTTAGTAACAGATGCAAGTATTACCCATTTTACATAAACGGGTTTTAACAAGGCCCTAACTATTGTTGCTTAAACAACTATTTTCTTTTTGCTTCTTAATTATGGTAACTGTTTTACAAATAATTAAAACAACTTGTATGAAAACCAAATTTACAATTCTGATTATCGGTTGCCTATTCATTGCCGCAAATACCAAAGCCCAGGATTGGGGCTATAGACATGATGACCGCAATAATGGGTACTGGGGTAATCAATATAGTGGTAATCAATATGGCTACCCTAATTACCAGCAAAACTATTACGACTTAAGTGGCCAACTATATAATTTACAACAAAGGTTGATGCAGGAGACGGATGAGTTGGATAGAGCAAGGGATGAAGGCGATTGGGACAAAGTAAATCACGACCGTCAGGAGATAGCGCAAATACAATATCAAATTTGGCAAATCAATCAAAGAATGAGGTGTCGCCACGAAGATGATGATGACGACAATTAAACTCTCGCCACCATTGAAATCAAAAATAGAGGCCACAAATAGGAAAGCCCCGAAAATTTCGGGGCTTTCCTATTATCAAAAAGATTATTGTAAAAATCACTTCATTACTTTTGCCATAGTAGCGCCGATATCAGCAGGACTTTGTACCACATGGATACCACATTCCGCCATGATCTTCATTTTGGCAGCGGCTGTATCATCGGCCCCACCAATGATAGCACCCGCATGTCCCATGCGTCTACCGGGAGGTGCGGTTTGCCCAGCGATAAACCCTACCACTGGTTTTTTATTATTTTCTTTTACCCATCTAGCAGCTTCGGCTTCCATGCTGCCGCCAATTTCACCGATCATTACGATGCCCTCTGTTTCGGGATCATTCATTAAAAGCTCCACGGCTTCTTTGGTAGTAGTGCCTATAATCGGGTCGCCACCGATACCCACTGCCTTGGAAACACCCAACCCTGCTTTGGCTACTTGATCAGCGGCCTCGTAAGTCAAAGTACCTGATTTGGAAACAATCCCAATCTTTCCTTTTTTGAAAACGAAGCCCGGCATAATACCCACCTTACATTCATCTGCAGTGATCACACCCGGGCAATTGGGCCCTATTAAACGGGTAGGCTTTCCTGTTAAATAATTTTTAACTTTCACCATATCCTGAACTGGGATGCCTTCGGTGATGCAAACCACCAGTGCAATGCCCGCTTCTGTAGATTCCAAAATAGCATCAGCAGCAAATGCTGGGGGTACAAAAATGATAGAAACATTGGCGCCTGTTGCCTTCACAGCATCAGCTACGGTATTAAAAACGGGCCTGTCCAAATGCTGGCTACCGCCCTTACCGGGGGTAACGCCACCTACCACATTGGTTCCGTATTCAATCATTTGAGTTGCATGAAAAGTGCCTTCCGTTCCGGTAAAGCCTTGCACAATAATCTTTGAATTCTTATTTACTAAAATGCTCATGGAATGATATTATGAAGGCAAAAATAGGGTAAAATGTTCAAGTGATTTTTAGAAATAATTGTAAAGAAACCATCCAAAAAAATAATCAATCCAAATATGTAACAAAAATCACCGTGCATATTCTCCCAGCAATACTACCTTTGCAGCTTTGAAATATTATAAATATAATGGCAAAACAAAACAAGCCAAATTACTGGTGGAGCCTTTTTTCTATGAAATGTCCGCGATGCCGCAGAGGACCGATGTATACAAACAATAACCCTTGGCTGTTGAAAAAAACATTCAAGATGCCGGACAAATGCCCCGAATGTGGGCAGCCCTATGAATTGGAAGTGGGCTTTTGGTATGGCACAGCCTATGTGAGCTATGCGGTAACCGTGGCCTTTTGTGTAGCTACTTTTGTTGCTTGGTGGGTATTGATTGGCATGTCAACCACGGATAACCGTTTTTTTTGGTGGATGGGCATTAATGGGGTGTTGCTAGTATTGCTGCAGCCATGGTTCATGCGGCTCAGCAGGGTGATCTATCTGTATTTTTTTGTAAAGTATGATGAAAACTATAAAGTAACCAAGGTGAAAACTTTTGATTACAATACCGAGGATTTTTATAAAAAAGAAGAACCCCAAAAATAATTGCACTAAAAGCAAAAAGAGCCGCGGAATATTTCGCGGCTCTTTTTTTAATATAAAAATGGGTTAGTTGAATTATAAACGACGAAAATTAGTGGTTAGTATATACACATTAATAAAATTAGATGTGGTTCATCGTTAGTTTTGATTACTCGCTTGTTGCTTCATGCTAAAATCCAACGGGAAATCTAATTTAATCGCAATATTCCTTCCCATATTATGGATGCCATGTGCAGGGTTGCTATCGCTAGCATTATAATAAAAATATTTTAGCCTACTCATGTGATCGAAATAAGCAACGTCAAACAAATTATTCCCCATGAGGTAGAGGTTCACCACTGTTTTCCCTTTTTTATTAGTAATGCCCCCACCCACACCTGCATTGAACAATGCATAACCAGCAGTGGGTGTTTCCGTTCCATCGCTTAAGTATACACGGTTTTGAGCAGCATAATAGGCAAGCTGTATTTTCACAAACCCATTGAGCAAGTGTAATTGCTTTCTTTCAAAATCATACCTCAATTCTGAAATGCCATGCAATGGCGGTATGTTCGGGAGGTATCGATTGCTATCATTGAGCAGTTTAGCATCCAGCCCTCTGTTAAGCGCATACACTGTAGAAATGCTGTTTTCAAAATGCAGCGGCTTGATTGGGTGTATATCCAAACTAAGCTCCCCACCATAAAGTTGGGCCTTGCCTTGCAGGAATTTATAAACCGGTAGCGACTGTATGGTAGAATCTGGCATGCGTTGATTAAAAATATAATTGGACAGGATATTATTGAAGAGACTAAAATTCAATGCCACGTATTTTGTAGTATAAGCTAGCCCCAGGTCCTCCTGTAGACTAAACTCAGGCTTGAAATCGGGGTTACCAATCTGATACAGAGAAGTGCCGGGATGGATGCCATTTGAAGAAATCTCTGAAATATTGGGTGCCCGATATCCCCTAGACAAATTTGCTTTTATAGAAAACCGATCGGTAAAATTATAGGTGGCACCAATGCTACCCGAAAAGCCAGAGAACTGTTTGCTATAATCACTAAAAGGGTGGTCGGCACCTACCGTATCTACCCCGTACACGGCTTTTGTGACCAATGTCTGTGGGTCTTGTTTGGTAAATAAACCGCTATTACTAAATGAACGGTTATCAAAACGGATGCCACCAGAAATATCCAATTTATTGAACCTCTTTTTGGTCATCACAAATGGTCCAATATCAAACTGGTGATAGGATGGTATGATAAAATCGGTACCCTCAGTAACATTGTTGTTCTGGTACATCCCATTTACCCCAACCGTTGTATTCCATCCCTTCATTTCCGGGAAATAATATTTTAGGTCATAGGAATAGGTATTCAACTGCAAATACAAGCCCGCCAAATCTTGAAATGGTGCTTCAGGATGGCTGTATTCGCGCCGCACACTTCTTTGTATCCCTAGGTTAACCAATAAATGACTATTGCCTATCGCAAAATTATTTGAGAGATAGGCACGGTAATGCTGTACATGTTGATGCAGCGTGGTGATCTTATATGATGACAATGTTGATTGAGGTACAAGAGGCCGGGGCAAAGTATCTGCTTCTGTATTTTGATAGGTAAATCGCCCCAACGAATCCCTGCTGCCATCGGGGATTTCTTGTAGGTCATCATACAAGGAGAGGTTCAGGTGCGAATAACCCCATTTACCGTGAAGACCAAATGTAAGGTTTGCATCCGTTTCCCTGAAAGCGGTATTGTACACCCGCCCATCTATTTTGTTCTGATAATTGGTGGCTTCTTTATGCGATGCCCTTCCCAGCCATTCAAAACCATTTTTGGTGCCACTGAGCATGGCCGATCCGCCAAACATGCCATTATTGGTTTGGTATTCGGTCAGTACATCCCCAACTATTTTTCCTTCCGGTGCAGGCGGGGTGGGAATCAGGTTCACAACACCAGCCAATGCATCGGAGCCATAGGTAAGGCTGGCCGGACCTTTGATCACTTCAATACGGTCTATACCATATTGGTCGGCTTCAATACCATGCTCATCGCCCCATTGCTGGCCTTCCTGACGAACCCCATCATACAGTGTCAATATCCGGTTAAAACCCAAACCACGGATAAAGGGTTTGGATACATTGGGACCAGTCGTTAGCGCACTCACGCCGGGCACTTTTGCAATCGCATCAATAATATTGGTGCTGAGGTTGGAAGTGATATAATCGTGGTTGATGGAAATAATCGGCACAGGACTTCTTTTGATTTGAGTTGCTTTTGATATGCCGGTAACCACCACGGGGCTTTCTTCCACATATTCATCTGACAGCTCAAAATTGGCAATACTGTTGCTTGTAATACGAATGGTTTTGGTAAGCGTTTTAAAACCAACGGAATGTGCTTCCACCAAATAACTGCCTGTGGGCAATAATCTGAACCGATAATTGCCCAACGAATCCGCAATCACGCCTAATTTTAGGTCTGGTATATAAACGGTAGCTCCGGGCAATGGGGTTCCTTTGCCTTTTTCAGTTATTTTTCCAGATAAGGAACCTTTATCAATCCCTTCATGATGATGCTTGAACGAAATATCTTTCCCCGAGGAAACCGCAGGATGAAAAATAGATAAGCTTATTAAAAAAAGTAAATTTTTATTGATAAAATTGGTCATACGGAGTTTTTATTTTGTTTTTTGATTGTATGGCAAAACACAATCGCCAATGCAAAAACCCAAAGGGTCTTCAATGAAAAAATCAGCAAACAAAATTTCCGGGAGGGCCGCGCAGTTCAAAATAAAAATAATCCAACCCCAAACAATCTGTTTTGAAAACCGACTCCAGTTTTACAAACTGTTTTTGAATAGATATAAACGGGGAAATAACTTTATTGATAAAAGGAGACTCCACCACCAAATTATCCCAAGTACAATGGAACCCTGTTTTTGATAATTGTGCTTGATCTGAAAAATTGGATTTGATTGGGCTATCACGATGATCTGCCAACAAATCGTGCAAGTAAATTTGGGGAGTGATGCTGAACGCAAAAACAATCATCAGTAATGCCGAAAGAAATGCTCGTATGATATTGTTTTTGCACATGCCTTAATCAGGAGCTTGCAATTTACCTAATTCCAGATAAATATTTTTAATTCCAGATAAATATTTTCAACTGTTCCTGAACTGGGCAGTAATAACCGACTCTCCAAATTCATTGGACTCAGTGCTTAAGCTGCAATTGAGTTCCAAGGCTAAGCGTAATGCTATAGTCAAAGGGGATGCTTTTAATTCAAACGGCGTGCTGGATGTGATCTGTTTATAGTCAGAAAACAAATTGTTAATTTTATTTTTTGCATAGTCTATCGGCTCGCTTTTCACCACAAAATCAACCAACCCATCCTGATTTGACAAGCTTAATTTAATCGGGCTATTTTTTTCGGCATTGCAAACCACCGCAGATAAAATAGAACTGCAAATTTGCTTTATCATCGATTGGTCGCTCAACAAATAAATGGGTTCCTGCAGATCCAACACAAAATGGGCACCCTGCTGTAAGGACGGCCCCATTTCTTCCACCTTCGATTTTAGCAAAGCACTCAAATCGAAGTCTTCAATAATCATTTTTTCGGGAATCAGTTTTTCGAGTTCCACAATCTTGTGGATCAGCTTTTGCCCATAAGCAGAAGCACCTTGGATTATTTCTTTGGCTTTTTTCTGATCGTCATCCAAATCAATTTTATTGCTATCGAGCAAATGCACCCACATATCAATCGTTGCAAAGGGAGTGCTCAGGTCGTGAGAGATGATGGATGCTAATGATTTTCTTTTTCGGTTGATCTCAGACATCCTCCGGTATTTCCTGTTCAGAAAATTGAGGTCCTCTTGTTGCTGCTTAAGTTGCCGATTTTTCGAAAACAAAAAAATCACCGCTACCAAAAGGGCAGCCAATGTAAGGACAAGCGTAATAAGCATGACCGGATAAGCCAATGGATAAGAGTTTTGGATGCGGGCCTAATCTACCAGCATGTGCTTCACGGCAAATTTCACCAGACCAACCGTATTGTTCACCCCCAATTTGGAAATGAGGTTTTTTCGGTGGGTCTCCACAGTACTAACGCTCAAAAAAAGTTTTGCCGCAATCTCTGCATTATTAAACTCATCGCAAATGAGCCGTAGTACCTGAAGCTCGCGCTTGGATAGGATCGCATTGATGTCTTTATCTTCAATGATAATTGTAGACCGGAAGTCATCGTCCTGATCGCCGATATTCACTTCCTTGCAGAAATACACTTCACCATCTTGCACTTTGTTGAGCGCTACGTTCAGCTCTGCCACAGAAGCATTTTTCAGGATATACCCTTGAATACCGTGCTTCATCAGCTTATGCACATATCGTGTGCCGCGCAACATGGTGAGATACACAATTTTCTGGGTTGGCCTCATCGCCCTGATTTTCTGCAGCAATTCTTCCTCGTCCAGATCGGGCAAGTACACATCTAGCAACAAAATATCGGCATCAATTTCAGGAAGTTTCTGCAAAAGCTCCGTAGCAGACAAAGCAGTACCAGTAACTTTAATTCCCTCTTGTTTGTCGAGTAGCAAGGCAAGCCCTTCGAGATACATTTCGTGGTCGTCGGTAATAAATACTTTTACCATTTGGTAGGTTTAAATCTGTTGGCAATATAGGTTTTTTATAAAGAAAATAGTTTGACAAGGGTTTGTAGTACTCCTTTCTAATTAATATTTTCTATAATACCTGCAATGCCTTGGCCTCCACCCACACAGGCCGTTACAATGCCATATTTTTTATTTAACCGTTTCATATCATGTGTGATCTGTATCGTAAGCTTGCACCCAGTACAGCCTAGCGGGTGGCCAAGAGCAATAGCGCCTCCGTTGATATTTACTTTTTCCGGATCTAGTTGCAATTGTCTGATCACTGCAAGCGATTGAGCAGCAAATGCTTCATTCAATTCTACCAAGTCAATTTGCGATTGGCTCATATTGGCCTGCTTCAATACTTTGGGCACGGCTTCAACTGGCCCAATACCCATAATCCTTGGGTGTACGCCTGCGCTGGCACATGCCACTAATCTGGATATGGGTTTCAATCCCAATTCATTCACCATCTTCTCGCCCATTACAATTACAAAGGCAGCCCCATCGCTGGTTTGTGAAGAGTTGCCCGCCGTAACCGAGCCTCCGGCAGCAAATACTGGCTTTAGCTTATTCAATGCCGCTATGGAAGTATCTGCCCGTGGGCCTTCATCCGTATCAACCAAATAGTTCTTTTTTTGTTTTTTCCCTTTTGCATCGAGGTACACCTCCTCCACATTTATGGGTAGAATACCATTTTTGAAATAGCCATTCTTGATAGCACTCATTGCTTTTTGATGCGACTGATAAGAGAACAGATCCTGATCTTCACGGCTCACGTTATACTCTTTGGCTACTGCTTCTGCCGTTAGTCCCATGTTGAGATAAAAGTCTGGATCCACAGAAGCAATGGAATAGGCAGGCACTGTTTTCCATCCACTGGTGGGTACCATTGACATACTTTCGGTGCCACCAGCAATAATACATTCTGCCATGCCGGTTCTTATTTTAGCCGTAGCAATAGCGATGGTTTCCAATCCACTGGCACAATATCGGTTTATGGTCATGCCCGGTGCATGGATACCTACCGCTCTGGCAGCAATAATGCGCCCCACTTGCAAACCTTGTTCTGCTTCGGGCACGGCGTTCCCCACAATCACATCGTCCACCCTTTTTGGATCGAGCTGTGGCACAGAGCCAAATAATTGCTTGATCACTTCAATCGCCAAATCATCGGGTCTGTAAAAACGAAAACCGCCTCTTTTTGCTTTACCAACAGCTGTCCTGAAACCGGCTACGATATATGCTTCTTGCATAAAAAATGATTTAAAAAAAGAATGAAGCAAAAGTTGCATAAACAACTTTGTATACCAAAGATAAAAATAATCACCGAGCAACTCAAAAAAGGCAATGTTAATGTGCATTATCTTCGCGGCGATTATGTACAAAGCCATCCGCCAATTTTTATTTTTATTTTCTGCAGAATCAGTCCACTATTTTGCTATGAAATGCCTGAAAATGGCTTGCAAAATGAACTGGACAAAGAATATCATAGTATCGCAATTCTGTTTAAACAAACCGGGATTTGAAAAAGATATTTTGGGGCTGCGGTTCAAAAACATCATCGGTCTTGGGGCCGGCTTCGATAAAAATGCTGTATATCTGAACGAACTGGAAGCGCTTGGTTTCGGCTTTGTGGAAGTGGGTACCGTCACCCCACTACCCCAACCCGGAAATGAGAAACCCAGATTGTTCCGGCTGCCCCATGATAAGGCACTCATCAACCGGATGGGTTTTAATAATGATGGAGTTCAAATCATTGCTAGCAGATTAAGGGCATGGAAAGAAAAAAATCTGTCCTCAGCCATTGGCCAACGTTTGATCATTGGCGGTAATATTGGTAAGAATAAAATTACCGCGAACGAGGACGCCTGGAAGGATTATGAGATTTGCTTTAGGGAACTGTTCGATTGTGTTGATTATTTTGTGGTGAATGTAAGCTCACCCAATACACCCGGGTTAAGGGCATTGCAGGAAAAAGAATCCTTGAGGAAAATCTTATCGCAGCTTCAAGTCATCAACAGACAGCAAGAAAGGCCCAAACCTTTATTATTAAAAATCGCTCCAGACCTTAGCCTATCACAAATTGATGATGTGATCAGCTTGGCAGAAGAGATTGGGTTGGACGGACTGGTTTGCACCAATACAACCATTAGCCGTGATGGGTTAAGTCCTTTGTCATCACCTACGAGCAAGGAGGCCGGTGGTTTAAGCGGCGCCCCTTTAAAAGAAAAATCTACTGAAATTGTAAAATATATCCGCGATCATATCAAAACTCCCATACCCATTATCGGATCAGGCGGCATTTTTAATTCGATGGATGCTAAAGAGAAATTAGATGCGGGTGCTAACCTGCTCCAAGTTTGGACTGGTTTTATTTATGAAGGTCCTGCCATTACAAAAAAAATACTTTCGGGTCTGTAATTATTTAGATTGTATAGTTGTTTAGCATTTCATTCTTCCAATAAAAAACATCTCGCTGTCTTCACCAAGCAACATTTTTATTGTAGAATAGCCAGTGCTTTTATAGCTCGTAGCCAACTACAGCACCTATAAATTTGGTTTCGGTGTATGCTTTATACAATGCGCCACGAACGCCTACAGAAAAGTGGGACGAAGGTAATTTATATTCATATTCTGCGACCACATTGATCCCGTTAGCCCGACCTTTTTCTAGGTAAGTGGGCCAGGTAGTGGATTTTCCAGTGGCATAGTCAACCACCAATGGGTAGGCTCTTTGAATATTATAAAAAGAAAAAGAATAGCCTAGACCAACACGGAACAATTGATTTTCCGTACGCAGCGGTGCCCAATACATATTAAAATCCAAAGTAGTGGCTTTGGTGAACTCAAATGCTTGACTGGATCGGGGGAAGCCTTGCATATCGGCATGTTTGAGCCCCATACTGCCTTGCAAAATTTCAGTAAGTGGAAATGAATATTCGGCACCCACGGTGTAGCCATTAAGTCCGGGAAAGTCGTGTGTGTATCCAGCAGTTGCTTTGATCATGCCAGAAGAGCCAGAGAATTGTGCGTTGGCATGGCACATGGTCAACATGAATAAAATTACGATGAAGGGTTTCATAGATATTAAATTTCAAAAAGTACAGAAAGCGTTACTAGGTAAAATTGAATCAAAGTAAACAGTTTATCTAAGGGGTCAAACTTATAACTGCCAATACATAGAAAAATTGTGCCAAGTTTTCAATTTTAAAAAGAATGAGCTTCTATTTTAAAAAGTTCCTGAAAATGGAATTTTATTTTTTTTGAGAAATATTACCAATAGCAATAATCAACGCACAGACATGATCACGGCGGCAGCGATTCCGGCTGTTTCTGTCCTCAATCTGGTTTGTCCTAAGGCAACAGGTACAAAATGGTTTTGGAATGCATTATTAAGCTCTTCTTTTGTAAAATCACCTTCTGGGCCAATCAAGATGATCTGAGAAGGCATGGAGGGGTTCACCGCTTCTTTCAGGGCCACTTTTGCATCATCCATACAATGTGCAATAAATTTTTGCGAATGATTGGCTTCAGCAATTATCTTGCCCACCTGCACCGGTTCCGTGATAGATGGCAGCCAAGCTTGATATGATTGGAGCATAGCGCTAATGAGAATATTTTTCATGCGGTCCATCCGAAAATGCAGCTTCTCGGTTCTTGCGCTGATCATGGGTATAATTTCCGTAATGCCAAGTTCTGTTGCTTTCTCCAAAAACAATTCAAAACGGTTTGGGTTCTTCAATAGGGAAATTGCGATGGAAAGCCGTACAGGGCTTTTCTCAACAAAAGTGGATTGGATTACTTTCACCATGCACCGCTTTTTATGGTCATCGCTGATCTCAGCGTTAGTCAGATAGCCTTTCCCGTTGGTCACCATGAGTGGCTCCCCTATTTTCATCCGCAATGACTGTACGATATGCCTTGAGGTTTCTTCATTTAAAGTAAGAAAACCTGCATCGGGCAGAGTTTCTTCAATAAAAAAAAGCGGGAGCGGCATATTGCTGTGGTAATTGATGAGTGTTGATTTTCAAAATTAGTTATAAGGAATCTATTTCACATCCGCCAAAATCAAATCACTATAAGAAACCGCTATATAATCTGATTCCCGGATACCCAAAAAAGAAGCAAAATAACTACATTGTTCCTTTAATTTCTCTATTCCGATGTCACCCGTTTTGTCGATTGCTTCCACTTCTATAAATGTGCCAAGACCTTTCACCGTGTCAAAATGGAATTTCACATTATCAATAAAATAGATTTTACGAATTTTATCCACAATGGCTTTAACGCCATGAACCCGTAATAAGATTTCTTTTAAAGCTGAATCGGGCTGATGCTCATATAAAACAATATCGGATTGTTTCGCCTCTATGCTATCAGCCCTTTCATAGTAGATAAGGGCATTTTCGATATTGCCTTCACGCAACTTCAATCTTCCTTTAGCCACATTGAAATAGGTATCTATCTGATGGTCCACCCCCACAAAAAATGGACCTAAGCTTAAAAGTTTTTTTTCAGCGGCTTCCAATACAACCGTTGTTGCCTTAAATTCAAAATTCAGGTGTTGCATACAATTTGTTTCCTTACTTGTTCTGGGAAGAACATTAACCAGCTCTGTATTGAAGCCCCTAAACAAAAATGAAGAACGATATTCATTCTTCATTTTTATTATCTATTTATCAAAATGGGGTCTCGTCATCATAATCGGCTGATGGAAGATCGTTCATTTTACTTCCTGCCTGGATATATAATTTGGGACCTGCCCCATCTTCTACCGGCACGGGTTTCCAATTTCCTTGAGGCAGCCCCATGCCACCAAAACCGCCATCCGTTTCTTCAATAAATTTTTGGATATGCAGCAATGCCCGCAGTTTAACCGTCTCCAACGAACCATTCCGGTGTTTGGCGATGCGCACATGGGTCTCGCCCTTGTTGCTTTCCCCCATTTCATTGGAAGTAATATCATAATATTCTGGCCGGTACAGGAACATTACCATATCGGCATCCTGCTCAATGGCACCAGACTCACGGAGGTCACTAAGCTGTGGCATTTTGTTCCCTTCCTTTCGTTTTTCTACTTCACGACTCAACTGCGACAAGGCAATGATGGGCACACTTAGTTCTTTTGCGAGCCCTTTCAGATCCCTTGAAATGCGGCTGATTTCCTGCTCACGGTTGCTATTGCGGTTCTCACCAGCGCCACTCATCAACTGTAGATAATCGATAATAATCAAACCCACATTATGCTTGTTTTTTAATCGGCGACATTTTGCCCTAAACTCAAAAATGTTCAATGCCGCTGTATCATCGATAAAGATGGGCGCCTGTGCCAATCTTTGGATACCCTTTGCATAGAGCTGCTTCATTTCATGCTCTTCAAGTTTACCTCGTGCAATCTTTTCCAACCATATCTCGCTTTCAGCAGAAAGGATACGCTGAACCAATTGGCTGGCGCTCATTTCCAAACTAAAAAATCCAACAGCCGTAGGCTTGCTTGGGTGCAAGGCAGCGCTCCTGGCCAGGTTCAATGCAAAAGCGGTTTTACCAACAGAGGGACGAGCTGCCAATATAATCAGGTCGGTGGGCTGCCATCCATAGGTGATCATGTCCAGTGAAGGGAACCCGGTTGGCACACCGGTAATGTCCTCGTTCCGGTTCCGCATATCTTCAATACGCTGGATGGTTTTTACGAGCACCGTATCAATACTATCAAAATTCTTACGTAGATGGTTATTCGTGATTTCGAACAATTTGCTCTCCGCGTCATCCAGTAGATCAAACACATCCGTGCTGTCCTCATAGGCATCGCCAATAATCTCGCTGCTGATGCGGATCAATTCACGCTGTATGAATTTTTGCATAATGATCCTGGCATGCGCCTCAATATTGGCAGCCGATACCACTACATTGGTTAGCTTGGTCACATAATAGGGACCTCCCACAACCTCCAATTCTTCGCGGCTTTTCAGTTCTTCCACTACCGTGAGTATATCGATGGGCTGACTTTTTTGTGCTAGGGACAGCATGGATTTATAAATACGCTGATGCGCATCCACATAAAAACATTCTGGTTTTAAAATTTCCACCACCGTATCGAAAGCGCTTTTTTCGAGCATGATAGCCCCTAGTACGGCTTCTTCTATGTCTTTCGCTTGGGGAGGAACTTTCCCATATACCATGGTACTCATGTCTACCGAAGGGGCACGGCGTAGCTTACGTTCTTTGTTCAGGTTAGTTAGATCCATGATGCTTTATGTCCAAAAAAATAAAAAAAAATGGTACCGCGAATACTGGTCTAAATGGCCACTGTCTATTTTTCGCTAGCGTCACATTGGCTTGAATTCATTCTAAACACAGACTACTTTATCTCCAGCCTGTGGCGGCTTTGGGGGATATGGGATTTGGATGGTATGAAATGGCCGAGGCTAAATCATATTCCCTTCATGTCATTTGGATATTGGTTTCCCCTTAATATTAAAAAATTGTTACTTTAAGGTGAAGTCAATATTATCCATTTGAATCGGGAGGGCGAATTAAACCCCTATTGACGGTTCAAAAAAATTTTTCTTTTCGTATATTTTTCCTTTAGCAATGCACAAGGTTATCCACGTCAACATAGGGTTAATCCACAACAGATGCCCATCTTTACACAATTTAAAAAAGTTTTGGGTGCTTTTGGAAACTAAATTCACACTTGCTGTGCAAAAAGATTTCACCAAAAAAATTTTGTGGGTTTAATGTAAACACAGAAGTTCTTGATTCACTTTTACAAATCGAATCGGCCTAAAAAAAAATACAGCCCGTCATGAAAACGGGCTGCATCGTTTTTGAATACTATTTAAAATGGTTATTGCTGAGATTTATTATCGTTGGGTTTATCCTTTGGCTTGACATCCTTATGTATTACTGCTGGCCTTGTTAGTGGCTGCCTTGCTGGTGGCTGGTTGGTCTGTGGTTGTCGAACCTGCTGGTTGGGTCTTTGTTGTGGTTGAAATCGCCTATTCCTGTTAAAAGCCGGTCCATTCTGGTTTTGAAACCCATTATTCATTACCGGAGCCCGGTTGGGTTGCGAGTTCACTGGGGGTTGAGCCACTGGGTTGTTGCTATTGACTGGATAATTATTATTCGGCCTATTATAATTAGGCTGTGCATTACCGTTAACATTTGGGTTCACATTGGCAGGTGTATTGCCAGTGGCCGGTTGGTTCGTGTTTGGACGATTGAAAACCGGATGGTTATAATTATTGTTTACCGGTGCATTGTTATTGACTGGGTTGCTTGGCTGATTGCCATAATTGGGTCTGTTGTATTGGGGGTTATTGCCCTGTATGCCATTATTCGTAGGCGTATTAACCGGTACGTTTGAGTTATTATATGGTCTTGTAAAAGGATCATTATTGGGCCTCTGGCCATTATCCCGCTGAAAACCATTATTCGTATTTGTAGTCGGTGTATTTAAGCCATGGTTGTTCGAAGCTGGCACATTTCTCCAAGGCTGTACCCTGGCAGGGGCCATTTGAGGTTGGGCATTTCCATTGTTGTTATTGTTTGAAGGCTGATTTACCCTTGGTCTGAAAAGAGCCAACTGACCATTGTTGAATTGTTGGCCAGGTCTGTTAGCATTAGCAATAGGCATGGGTCTTAAGGAAGTTCCCGTTGCTCTTGAAACCTCGTTGGGGTTTGGTCCTGCTGCGTAAATGTTATTATGAACATGATTGTTAATGGTCGTGTTGTTCACCACATTGTTGTTGGTAATATTGGTAACATTATTGTTGATGATGGTAGTATTGTTGATGATGGTCACATTCCTGGTCTCATTTACATAATAATTGTTCACCGCACGCTCGGTAATATGCTGATGAGGCACAAAACACCAATAGTTGGCTGGGGGGTTATAATTTGAAATAGAAACCCCAACACTGACTCCCGGGCTCAATGGGGCCCATCCATAATATTCATCGTTTCTGCGCCAGCTTACCCAGGCAGGCGCCCATTCATATCCCGGTTTCCACATCCAACCATATCCATTTTCATAAAACCACCTCCCATAGTGAAAGGTTGCCCATCCCCAGTTATAATCCGAAGCCCAGATCCAGCCATCTTCACTATAAACCCAATGCCCGTTGGTAGCATAGGGCTTAAAATAAGGATCCACATTCGGCATCCAAACATAACCGTAACCGGGATAATCGATCCATTGACCATAAGGACTAAGATCATCATAAAAAGTTTGATAAGTGATCCCTTCATCCACAGGTGCTGGTTCAGGAGGTGGAAGCGGACGAGGGGGAGGGTTATCACGAACAGTCACATAAGTTGGACCGCAAGCACTCAGCATAGAAGCGAGCACCATCAGTAAGTATATTGCTTTTTTCATACAGTAGTTTTAACAATTAAAATTAGTTTAATATTCCATAACGCATGAATCATCCTAAAATTTGATATTGATAGGTTAAACTGTCCATCATATCCAATCCATTGTTCAAAGCCTGAATATTGGATTGGTAAATTGAAAAAAGTTAAAAGTTGATTTACAAATTCTTTCATAAAATTTAAAGACTAAGGAATCTCATTAAAAGAATTTTTTGGGGAAATATCTTTCCGTAGACTTTAGATATAAAGCTTGAACCGAAAGTACTGCTCATAACCATAGATCGGTAATCCCCTTCCTATAATGCCCACCCATTCTTGCCCTCATTTTTTGGTTACCTTAAAAAACTATCTTTGCCGCTTTATCAAAGCTTTTTTAACCGATGACCATTAGCTATAATTGGCTTCACGAATATCTTCCAGTAAAAATTGAGCCAGAAAGGCTTTCAAAAATATTGACCTCCATAGGGCTTGAGGTAGAAAGCCTCGAAAAATACGAATCCATTAAAGGGGGGCTTTCGGGATTGGTAGTTGGCGAAGTATTGGAATGTGTGCCCCACCCCAATGCCGACAAACTTAAATTGACCAAGGTGGATATAGGGGAAGAACCCCCTTTGCAAATCGTATGCGGTGCGGCAAATGTGGCAGCAGGACAAAAAGTGGTAGTAGCCAAAACAGGCACCATCATCTATCCGATGAAGGGAGACCCTATTACCATGAAAGTTGCTAAAATCCGTGGGTCCGAAAGTTTTGGGATGATCTGTGCCGAGGATGAGATTGGTATTGGCGATAGTCATGCTGGTATTATTGTGTTACCAGATTCTTTAAAAACAGGCTCACTGGTTGCTGATTTTTTCAAGCCTTACATTGACCATCTATATGAAATAGGACTCACTCCCAATCATATGGATGCCATGAGCCATCTGGGTGTTGCCAGGGATGTATGCGCCTATCTCTCCCATCATGATAACAAGGAACTTCGTGTTAAAACCCCAAGCACCGGCAATATCAAAGCAGTCAATAATAACATACCCATTAGCGTTAGCATCGAAAATAAAAACGCCTGCCAGCGCTATTCAGGGATCAGTATTGCGGGTATCCATATTGCGCCATCACCTGATTGGATGCAGGAAAAACTGAAAGCCATTGGCATCCGCCCAATCAATAATATTGTGGACATTACCAATTTTGTGTTGCACGAGACCGGGCAGCCCCTTCATGCTTTTGACGCGGACGAGATAAAAGGCAATCACATCATAGTAAAAAACCTGCCTGAAGCAACCCCTTTTATCACGTTAGATGAGAAAGAAAGAAAACTCAGTGCCGATGACCTGATGATCTGCAATGAGGAAGAGGGGATGTGCATCGCCGGTGTATTTGGTGGATTGAAAAGCGGAGTAAAAGCCACTACTAAAAATATTTTTCTGGAAAGTGCTTGGTTCAACCCAATCGATATCCGTAAAACTTCCTTCCGTCACGGACTGAGAACGGACGCCGCCACCCATTTCGAAAAAGGGATGGACATTTCTGGTACAGTGGCTGCCTTAAAAAGAGCCGCTGCCTTAATCCGGGATTTGGCAGGCGGCGAGTTTGCCTCAGACATCGTTGACATTTATCCCCAACCTAAAGCAAAAACAGAAATTTCGCTACGTTTCCACTATCTAAAAAAACTGAGCGGGAAAAACTACCATGCTGATAGTGTAAAAAACATTCTCTCCAATCTTGGTTTCGAAATCATCAAGGAAGGATTGGATGATATCCAAGTGAAAGTTCCTTTTCACAAACCCGATATCACATTGCCAGCCGACGTAGTGGAAGAAATCATGCGCATGGATGGCTATGATAATATTGCCATCCCAACTACCATCAGCATATCTCCTTCGGTGGAGACGGACCGATCCACATCGCTTCTCAAAGAAAAAGTAGCCGATTATTTGGTGGCCAACGGGTTTTATGAAATATTCACCAACTCGATAACAAATAGTGCTTATTTCAATGAGGACGAGCTCGAGAAATCAGTGAAGATGATCAATAACCTGAGTGCAGAGCTAAACATCATGCGGCATTCCATGCTGGAGACGGGGCTGGAATCCATTGCGCATAATTTGAACCGAAAGGAACAGAACCTGAAGTTTTTTGAGTTTGGCAAAACGTATAGCAAGGAATCGGCAGGCCATTATACCGAAACCAACCATCTCTGCTTATATATTACCGGTGACATGGCATTGGAATCATGGAAAGGAAAACCAATCAAGGCTGATTTCTATTTCATCAAAGGTATCTGCGAAAAGATTGCAGCACTGACAAATGCCGGAAGTTTTTCTTTTTCCCCCTTACAAAGCAAGAAATGGGAAACTGGATTGACCGGCAAAATCAATGGCACGGAACTATTGGAAACAGGTATTGTGAGCCCATCGGTTTTGAGGTTGTTCGATATCAAACAAACAGTCCTATTTGCCGATTTCAAATGGACTTCTTTATTACATTCATCGGGCCAGAATAATATCGAATTCCAGGAACTGCCCAAACAGCTTCCAGTTCATCGGGACCTGGCCATGATTGTTGACAAATCCCTGAAATATGAAGAGGTTGAAAAACTGATTGAAAGAACAAAGCTTGGCAAGCTGCAACAAGTGCAGCTTTTTGATATTTTTGAAAGTGAGAAATTGGGGCTGGATAAAAAATCACTTGCCATCAGCCTGCGGTTTTTGGATGAGGAAAAAACCCTCACCGATAAAGAGGTGGATGAAATGGTTGGCAAACTGATCAGGTCGCTAGAAAAAGATTTGAATGCGGAGATAAGGAAATAATGCATTAAATTGATTGCCTTTTGACGCCAACCCTGGCTTATGCAGCAAACAGAAGACCATATTAAACGTGTTCAGGACAAACTTCAGCAATTGCTGCAGCAATATCAATCGTTGCAAAAAGAAAACAGCAGATTGAAAGCCGAAATACAGGAGGAAAAAAACAAAAGCAAAGAAAGACTCTTACAATTGGACCGCTTGCAACAACAGGTAGAAATCTTGAAAACCTCAAAAGAAGAGATGAGCCAGGAAGACAAAAAGAATTTTGAAAAACGGCTAAATCAGTATGTGAAAGAGATCGACAAGTGCATTACGTTGCTAAAGGACTAGTCAAACCCGTTTCACCAATCTCATTTTTGTTTCATCACAACCTCTGGAAACGACGAGTGTATAAACTCCATAGGGCAGATCGTTGAGGCCTCCCCATCTAAAAACCAATTGATTGTTTTCTGCTTCGGTTTCGAGAGCGCTACGAACGATTCCGGTATCATCTTTTAGCACCGCCTTGAGCAGGCATTTCTGAGGGTCATCTACTTCAAAAGTAAAGTGGTCGATAAAGACCGGGGTTTTCATTTTTACTAACATGGTGTTTTATTTAGGGTTATCAGATTTTAATTAACGGAAAATAAAAAAATTTGAACCGAACTTATCCTAACTTTGAAGCGATACCAGTCTGAGAATCAATGCTGTTGATAATATGTTGATAAATTTAGACAAAAAAAATTGAATATGCAAGAGCTGATGCCTATCAATATTGTAATTGCGGACCGTAGCTACCGGATTAAGATCGACCCCAATGACGAACAGGATGTTCGGGCCAAACTAAAGACCATCAATGATAAAATCATCGAGTTCAAAACCCAATTTGCTGGTAAGGATATCCAGGACTACATCGCCATGGTGCTGCTTTGGTATGCCACCCAGCCAGGTGAACTGGGCAATAGCCCCATGGGCGGAAACCAATTAGCGGAAACCCTTAAAAAAATGGAACAGCAGCTCGATCGGGTTTTGTGATTTCTCCATCCTTCGCTTAAAAACCACGCTGTAAATCCGTATCTTCGTCCGCTAAGACTATATCCAAGCAACTCAAAGCGTGGATATTAAATATCACAATTCGAACTTTTTAAACTTTAAATCTAATGGATGCAACCCTGATATACGTTATTATTGGAGTGGTCGCGCTAGGAGCTGGGATCCTTACTGGAAAGCTGATTTTTACAAAAAACACAGAGAAAAAACTAGAAGAAGCTGAACAACATGCCAGCAAAATCATTTCGGAAGCCCAATCAACAGCCGAAAACCTAAAAAAAGAAAAACTGCTCGAAGCCAAAGAAAAATTTGTACAACTGAAAGCGGAGCACGACAAGGAAATTCTGGAAAGAAACCGCAGGTTAAGCGATACAGAAACGAGGGCTAAACAAAAAGAGCAAAGCATTAACCAAAAAGTAGAAAATCTGGATAGGCAGGCCAAGGAAAATGATGCCATCAAGGAAAACCTGAACCGCCAGATTGAAGTGGTAAATCACAAACGCACCGAACTGGAAAAACATCAGGAGGAGCATATACGCCGACTGGAAAAAATTGCCGCCCTCACTGCCGAGGAAGCCAAAGCGCAACTGATCGAAAGCCTCAAACACGAAGCACAGACACAGGCCTTGGCTATTCAACAGGAAATTATTGACGAGGCTAAACTCAAGGCAAACAAAGAAGCAAGGAAAATAATTATCCAAAGTATCCAGCGCACTGCCGCCGAACAGGCCATTGAAAATTCCATCACCGTTTTCAACCTTGAAAGTGATGAAATCAAAGGGCAGATCATCGGACGTGAAGGAAGAAATATCCGGGCCATTGAAGCTGCTACTGGTGTTGACCTGATTGTGGACGATACCCCAGAAGCAATTGTACTTTCATCTTTCGACCCATTGAGAAGGGAGATAGCTAGACTTTCCTTACAACGTTTGGTGGCAGATGGCCGTATACACCCAGCAAGAATTGAGGAAATCGTAGAAAAAACCCGCCGCCAGATAGAGGAACAAGTGATGGAAATCGGTGAGCGTACCGTAATCGAATTGGGCATCCATGGGCTTCATAAGGAACTGGTAAGGATTGTGGGCAAAATGCGCTTCCGTTCTTCTTATGGTCAAAATTTGTTGATGCATAGCCGGGAAGTTGCCAATTTGTGCGCCATCATGGCTGCTGAGTTAGGCATGAACGTGAAACTGGCAAAACGTGCCGGGCTTCTTCATGATATTGGAAAAGTGCCTGATGAGGAAACCGAGTTGAGCCATGCATTGCTTGGTATGAAGCTGGCAGAAAAATATGGCGAGAACCCTGCTGTGGTGAATGCCATCGGTGCCCACCACGATGAGGTGGAAATGCAGTATGTTATCTCACCCGTTGTACAGGCCTGTGATGCCATCAGTGGCGCTCGCCCCGGTGCCAGAAGGGAAATCATGCAGCAATACCTGCAGCGTATCAAAGACCTGGAAAGCTTGGCCATGGGCTATAATGGGGTTGAGAAAGCTTATGCCATACAGGCAGGACGTGAATTGAGGGTGATCGTGGAAGCAGATAAAGTTACCGACAACGATAGTGCTAAACTCAGTTTTGAGATTGCACAAAAGATACAAACCGAGATGACTTACCCAGGTCAAATAAAGGTTACCGTAATCAGGGAAAAAAGAGCGGTCAACGTAGCGAGGTAGTAATCAAAAATAATTCTTTAAAGAAAAAGGGATAGTCGCTATTGAAAACGACTATCCCTTTTCTTTTATATGCAATATGCTTATTAACTAACCTTCGTTTTCCTCAATCTTCTCATCCACTGCATTTGCGAGGATGGCTGGGGCCACTTTCTTCATTGGGTTTTTTCTGTTCTCTTCATATTCTTGCCGATTGTTGATAATATCAATACAGGAGTAGATCGCTGCCAGAAAAGAGGATGCATCGGCCTTGTTTTTTCCAGCAATATCAAAAGCAGTGCCATGATCTGGTGAGGTTCTCACTGCGGGCAAACCAGCGGTATAGTTAACCCCTTCCCCGATTGCTAGTGATTTGAAAGGGATCAAACCCTGGTCATGGTACATCGCTAGTACCGCATCAAATTTCTGTTGTTGGTTACGTGCAAAAAAAGCATCTGCACTATAAGGACCAAATACCATCATATTATGTTTGGCATCCTTAATAGCTGGTTTGATGATTTCCTCTTCTTCTTTCCCAATCAGTCCCTCATCACCCGCATGTGGGTTGAGCCCCAAAACGGCAATTTTGGGTTTGTCGATACCAAAATCCTTGATTAGGCTATCTTTCAAAATATTCAACTTGGAAATAATGGCTTCGCGGGTAATATATTTAGCCACTTCACTGATTGGTACATGCTCAGTTACCAATCCCACTTTGAAATTCTCGGCAGTCATCAGCATCAACACATCGTTTGCTTTGAAACTATATTTAAGGAATGGGGTGTGCCCAGTAAAATCAAAATCCTTTGACTGTGTGTTTTTTTTATGGATTGGTGCCGTAACGAGTCCATGTAATTTTTTATCCCTCAAAGCTTCGGTAGCTGCGATCAATGATTTCACTGCATATTGACCGCCTATCTCCGTAAGCTGACCGGGAGTAATAGCCACTTCTTCTTCGTAACAGTTAAAAATATTTACCTGTTTATGGCTGATCCGACTGAAATCTTTGATGCTTTGATAATTGAAATTGCTATCCGTTATGGCCTTGCGGTAAAAGTTGATGACCTTATTGGAAGCAAACACAATGGGTGTGCATAATTCAAGAACACGATGGTCGCTAAACGTTTTGATGATCAGTTCGATCCCAATGCCATTCACATCGCCAGTAGTGATACCGATAAGTGGTCTTTGTTGTGGTATACTCATTAAAAATTATTTAAGGATGGTAAAAATACAATAATTAATTGTGAGCTGATGCCAAGGCTTTTAATAGCCTTTCTGGTATTGTAGCCACATTGCCTTGACGGGGCATCCGTTTGTCTGTCCCCGAATAATAGAAACGCACTTTCAATGGCATAGCTACGATGATGCAATGCCACAATAAAATTATCCGCGGATATGGTATGCTTTCGGCTGCACAAAGGCCCTGATTCCTTGGTACGACAAAGTGCTGCCCAAACCGGAATGTTTTCTGCCACTCCAAGGCAAGGAAGCGCTTACCCTATCGCAACAGTTCCAATACACCGTTCCGGTATTCAGTTGCTTCATTATTTTTTCTGCCCGCTCAAAGCTTTTTGAATATACGGCTGCCGTTAATCCATATTCCGTGTCCTGCATCAGCGATACCGCTTCTTCATCATCTTTTACTTTTTGGATACCGATAATAGGACCAAAAGACTCTTCCTTCATCAGTTTCATCTCATGGTTCACATGGGTAAGCACCGCTGGTTCCAAAAAATATCCTTTGCCAGCCAGCTTGCGGCCGCCATATAAAAGAGTAGCCCCTTTTTGTTTGGCATCATCCATCTGATTTTGTAAAAAATCAATCTGTTCCTTTCTACTAATGGCACCAATTTCTGTTGCCTTATCCAAAGGGTTGCCGATTACCAGCTTTTTAGCCTGTTCCACATAGCTGGCAACAAATGGGTCGTATATTTTCTCATGCACATAAATCCTTTCTACCGCACAGCAACTTTGTCCATTATTATAGATCACGCCTTCCAATGCAGCGGCGGCCACTTGCTCAATATTTTCCACATCATCCATCACATACATCGGGTCTTTGCCACCGAGTTCCAACTGGCAGGGGACCAGTTTATGCGCCACTTTTTCGGCAATATGTTTGCCGGTGCGGTATGATCCGGTAAAATAATATCCGTTCAAAGGAAGTTCCAGCAACAAGCCACCCACATCGCCTTTGCCGATGGCCAGCTCTAAACAGTTTTCCACCAGTCCCGCTTGGTACAAAAGTTTTTGGATATGGATGCCCGTTAATGCCGTGTATTCGGATGGTTTATAAAATACCGCATTCCCGCCGATGAGAGCAGGAATAAAAACATTGACACCAACCAGATAAGGGTAGTTCCATGCAGAAATATTGCCGATAACACCTAAAGGTTCGTAAGATATTTTTTCTTTAGTAGCTCCTTCTGTGTTGATCCATTCATCCTTCAACCATTTTTCGGCATTTTCTATAAAAAAGAGGATCCGACCACGAGCCCCATTCAATTCGTTATAGGATTGTTGAAGAGGCTTGCCCATTTCATTGGTTAGGGTTTTGGCCAATTCGTCTTTATGGGTGTCCAACAAGTCATAAAACCTTTTGATGCAGTTGATTCTTTCTTTCAGTGGTAAAGCCGCCCATGCAGGCTGTGCTGCCTTTAGCAATTTAAATTTTTCATCAATGCTTTGCCTACTATCCACATTCAAAGTGGCAATCGTTTCTTCTGTAGCTGGGTTGATTACCGATAATTTGTTCATGTTTGTTTTTCTAATTTCTTGTAAAAACCGCTCTTTAATATTTTTGGAGAAGGGGCTTTCTTCTTTTCCTTCCATTCTTTCTGGATGCCATTGCACACAAAGCATAAATGCTTTATCCTTTTTGTCTTTGAGTTCGATACCCTCAATAGTAGCATCCGCAGAATGTGAACGAGCACTGATCATCAGATTTTCGCCCAATGCATTCGGATCGATGGCCTGGTGGTGCGCACTATTGATATTGCCAATGGAAGATTGGGTAATTTCATTGAGCATAGAATTCTTTTCCACTTTCACTTCATGGAGCTTATCCGCTTCTTCCTTTTTATGTATTTCGTTCAACTCTCCGAGATCCTGCACCAGCTTGCCGCCCATCAACACGTTTACATGCTGCATTCCCCTACAGATGCCGAGCAAAGGGAGTTTTTGTTTTTGCGAGTACTCAAAAATTTGTTGCTCATATAAATCGCGGTCAGTTTGAAAACGGTCGGGTCGGTTTTCATAATCAGCATTTTCCCCATAAAAGGAGGGTTCAATATCAATGCCACCCGTAAGTACAAAAGCATCGCAGCTTAGGATATCCTGCACATTGTTTTTTTCGAACGATAACTCAACCAATTCCATATCGTTTTGCAAATCTGACTTAGTAAACCAATCCCAATAATTCTGAAAACTGCTTTTGGTATAGCTGATCCCAATTCTTTTTTTCATTCAATCCATATTTTTAACCAAGGTTGTATTACTCTACCAAAGACCTAAGTATCCTTTATAATGCCTCCTGATAAAGTTTCTTAAAATCTTCCCTGCTAACTGGTTTTGGGTTGTTGGGGTGACAAAAATCGGCAAAAGCGAGATCAGACAATGTTTCAATATGCTCCTGCTTCACACCAACAGCACCAAGTTTCTCAGGCATGCCAATCTGCTTGTTCAAGTCAAAAAGATGTTTTACAACGGCTTCCCCAGTTTCTTCTTTTAATTCCATGGCTCTAGCCATTTTTTTAAATCGTTCTTCAAAGCCACTGATATTATAACCCATACCATAAGGAAGGTTCACCGCATTTGCCAAACCATGATGCGTATCCAATAAAGAGGAAAGTGGATGTGCCAGCGAATGCACCACACCCAATCCTTTTTGGAAAGCAACAGCACCCATCAAGGAAGCAATCATCATATAGCTTCTTGCTTCTAATGCAGGCTTGTTCACGGCTGCTTCGATGGATCTATTGATCAGAGAGATCCCTTCCAAGGCAATGCCATCAGCCATCGGGTGAAACCCTTTAGCCAGAAAGGCTTCCATATTATGGGTAAGTGCATCCATACCGGTTGCTGCAGTAATAAAAGGCGGCAAATCCATTGTCAACAATGGGTCTGCAAATACAATTTTCGCCAATAATTTTGGGGAGAAAAGAATTCTTTTCCGATGGGTCTCATCTTCAGAGATGATGGCACTCCTGCCCACTTCGCTACCTGTTCCACTGGTAGTGGGGATGGTTATAAAATAAGGAACATCCTCGGTCACATATTGATCTCCACCAATCAGGTCGTCATAATCGAATAAGTCGCGATGATGGTTGATACGTAAAGCGATGGCCCTAGCCACGTCCATGGCCGCCCCGCCGCCAATACCAATGATACAATCCCTTTTTGTGGCGTAGAAAACTTCACCACCTTTCAGCACATCCGTCTTCACGGGGTTTTTATGTATGTCAGAAAATACTTCAACGGAAATTGATTTTGAAGCAAGACTGTCTTTTATATTTTTAAAAAAGGGCAATTGAGCCACCATGGGATCGGTAACCATCAACGGTTGCGTTAGACCGTTTGATTTCAGATGAGCTGGCAGTTCGTTCACGGCACCAGCACCAAAACGGATGATTGTTGGGAAATTGTACTGGCGTATAATATTAAAGTCTATCATTTTTTTAAATTAAGCAGCAAATTTAGGAAGATGCAACGAGCAATGAACCATTTTAAGATTGGTTATACGCATTTAACCTTAATTAAAAATCAGGACTGTGCAGGATAGGGTTCATAAAGCTAAGCACTAACTTTATGTGACCATTTTTAAAATTTTTGCCATGCGGAAAACCATCGTACTGAGTCTGCTTTTTTTATCGAGTTTTACGTTTGCCCAAGTCAAAGTACAACATTTACTCACTGAAAATTTATCCAATCCAATTGGGTTGGATATGTCAACACCCCGATTTAGTTGGCAATTGGCTGGTGATAAAAGGAATATTTTGCAAACCGCCTATGAAATAAAAATGGTTTCAGGCAAATCAACAGTTTGGGGCAGTGGTAAGGTAATGTCCAATCAATCAATTCAGGTTCCTTATGCGGGCATCCCTTTACAGTCAGAAACAAAATACACCTGGCAGGTGCGTGTTTGGGACAATGAAGGCAAAGTTTCCTCATGGAGTGCCCCTGCTTATTTTCGGACTGCATTCCTCGATAAGAGCGAATGGAAAGCCCAATGGATCGAACCCGGTTATACCGAGGATTCTATATTGCGCCAGAGCCCCCTAATGCGAAAAGAGTTTTCAGCCAATAAAAAGATCAGCTCCGCTACTGCTTATATTACCGCACATGGCTTGTATGAAGCCCATATAAATGGGCATCGTATCGGTGATGCCTATCTTACACCCGGCTGGACCGCATACCAAAAGCGCTTGCTTTATCAGACATATGATGTGACCAGAATATTACAAAATGGGAAGAATGCCATCAGCGCCACTTTAGGAAATGGCTGGTATCGTGGCTTTCTAGTGTGGAGTGGCAACCATAATCTGTATGGAAGGGATATTTCCTTTTTGATGCAGTTGCGAATCCGTTACACTGATGGCAGCTCGGAAACCATCGTAACTGATGAAAGTTGGAAATCCAGCACCGGATCCATCATCAGTTCAGAAATTTATGATGGCGAAACCATCGATGCCAGATTGGAAAAAAAGGGTTGGGCATTGCCCGGCTATGATGACAAAAACTGGAGCGGGGTAAAACTCGGCAATTTTGGCTATGACAATCTTATTGCCAGCAGGAGCGAACCAGTGCGGAAGCATGAAACCTTTAAGCCTATCCGTATTTTTAAAACCCCAAAAGGGGAACAGGTCATCGATTTTGGGCAGAACTTGGTTGGGTGGGTAAGGTTGAAAGTAAAAGGTAATGCTGGTGATAAAATCATTGTTTCACATGCAGAGGTCTTGGATAAGGCAGGGAATTTTTATACAGAAAACCTGCGTGCGGCCAAAGCACAGGATATCTATATCCTCAAGGGCGGGGAAGTAGAAGTTTTTGAACCACATTTCACTTGGCACGGCTTTCGGTTTATAAAGTTGGAAGGATATCCTGGTGAGATAACCCCCGAGAACTTTACCGCAGTGGCTATTTATTCAGATATGCAAACCACTGGTACTTTTAAATGTTCGAACCCATTGGTCAATCAGCTTCAACACAATATTCAATGGGGACAAAAAGGTAATTTTCTGGATGTGCCAACCGATTGTCCACAAAGGGACGAACGTTTGGGTTGGGCTGGCGATGCACAAGTATTTTCCAGAACCGCTTCTTTCAATATGAACGTAGATAATTTTTTTGCGAAATGGCTAAAGGATGTGGCTGCCGATCAGCTGGCGAATGGCAATGTGCCGTTTGTGATTCCCAATGTATTGGGCGAGGGTGCTGCTGGGTCTACAGGCTGGGCGGACGTTGCAACGATTGTGCCGTGGAACATGTATCTCGCATATGGTGATAAAAGGATACTGGAGCAACAATATGCCAGTATGAAAGCATGGGTTGGCTATATGACCAATAAAAGCAAAAACGATTTATGGAATACGGGTTTCCACTTTGGCGATTGGTTGTTTTATCGCCCTGCAGATGACAATGACGGTCGGTCGGCCGTTACCGATAAATATTTAATTGCACAGTCATTCTACGCATATTCAACACAGTTGGTTATTAATGCGGCAAAAGTGTTGGGTCGAGATGAAGATGTGGCTTTTTATACAGCCCTTTTGAAAAAAATCAAAGATGCTTATCTAAAAGAATATGTGACGCCAAATGGCAGGCTGATATCAGGAACCCAAACGGCCTATGTGCTGGCGCTACAATTTGATATGCTGCCAGAAACGATGAGAGCGCAAGCTGCACAACGACTGGTGGACAATATCAAAGACTACGATTATCATATTACTACTGGTTTTTTAGGCGCCTCCTATATCAGCCATGTGCTTACCCGTTTCGGTTATGATGATATCGCCTACAAACTTTTGCTGCAGGATGATTATCCCTCTTGGTTATACCCAGTAAAAATGGGAGCGACCACTATTTGGGAGCGTTGGGACGGCATCAAGCCAGATGGTAGTTTCCAAACGCCTTCCATGAATTCATTCAACCATTACGCTTATGGTGCAATTGGGGATTGGCTTTACCGGAAAATGGTTGGCCTCGATACTTATGAGGATGGCCCCGGCTATAAGCATATCAAAATTCAGCCCCATATTGGTGGCCGGTTCACGAATGCTTCCGCTAGTTTGGAAACCTATTATGGAACACTCAGCAACGCCTGGGAAATAGTGGGTGACAGTATCAGAATGGATGTAGAAATACCGGCTAACACAAGTGCCACTGTTTTCCTTCCCGCTTCCAGCGCAAACGCGGTATCTGAAAATAGCAAGCCCCTTTCATCGGATGCTGACATTAAGGTAGGGGAAAAAGAAAATGATTATCTGAAAATCGAATTGGGATCGGGGGTTTATCATTTCAGCATAAAAAAATAAGATTAAGTTTGTGGGGATCCTGTTGCTTTTTTAATATTCCATAATCTCGATTTCTGCATTATCCAAATCGGGTGTGATCAATAACTGACAGGATAGGCGAATATCATTCTCATGGAAACCCAATTTAGAAAGGGTAGCAGGTTCATTTCTTTCCTTGATATTGGAGATCCCATTTATCCCTTTTGTTTTTATGATACAGGTAGCGCACCTGCCCATGCCGCCACATTCACCAAAACCTTCCAAGAATAATTTGTCGCGCAAAAGCATCATCAGGTTTCGGTATTCCCCCGGATGTGTTTGGATAATTTGTTTTGCCCCATTTTCAATAATCACTAGCTTGATTGAGTTATCGTTCATACCCAAAATGGATCAGTTAGATTATCAATGAATCTCTCTTCCTTGTGAGCACTGGCCAATTGGTTTAACTGATCATTAGTCAATTTTCCTTCAATCGCAGGAAACAATTCTCTTTCTTCAAACCTGATATGGTTGTTCAGTTCATCCGCTATTAAATTAAGTGTAGCTGGAAGGTCATCGGTTTTTGCAAATAGTTGCTTTAAGTATTTATGTTCTGCTATGGCTTTAACGACCAAACTATTTTCATTTCCTAAAATAGGGAAGAAGTTTTTTTCTTCTGTTTCAAAATGTGGGGAAAGATGGGTTTCAAAAAACCAATTTGCATATTTCTTGATCCGTTGTGGATCTACATGCTTTTTAAACCCGACCCTTATTTTCCAACAAAGCAATAAACCATGATGATGGTCGCGGCTCAAAGGCTTTAAAAAATCAGTTCTTTTAATCGGCATAGCTAGTTTATTGTTTGATTATTTTTTCAAAAAAATTTATCTACTTATTTTTTTAACAAAGAGAAGCCGAATAGGAATAGGTTCGCCACTTTTATCATTTCCATGGCCACAAAATAAAGATGCAAATGTGAAGGGGCGAGTTTTTCGCCCTTGATTACCTTAGCCGCTCTCCTACCTAAAGCAGGAAGAAGCCAAAAAGTTTGCATCAATAAAATAATGAATCCGCTGATATATAACAGATCCCTTCCTCGGAAAAGGGCGGCTAGATTCAACAATAATAGTACTGCGATAATACTAGCAAAAAACCATTCTACCTTGTTCAGCGCAGCAAACACTATTTTGCCAATGCCGAGCCACAGAGGAACCGTAATACCCGGTGCTTGAAACTTTAGCCAAGCCTCCATAAAACTGATAGCAGCTACAAAACCTATCCACAAAAAAGCGACAATAACCATTATCCCCTCATAATTGATGTTCATCATATCAATGGTGTGGCAGAATTGTTTTTATAATATTCAATTTTTGAAAGGAACATTTCGGCCATGCGTTCCCCCTGCCATTTGGCACGTTCGGCCTTTTCTCCTTCAAAATGTGCATCTACTGTTTCGCTAAATAATGTTAGCCACCGTTCAAAATGGGTCTTATCCACCGGAAGTCTGGCATGTGGAAGGAAGGGGCTGCCAAGATAAGTATGCTGGTCGAGCAAAACCGTCTGCCAGAAACGGTACATTTTTTCCAAATGCTGGGGCCAACGATCCTGGATTCGTGAATTAAAAATATCCTTCAACAACAAATCCTCCCTGACTTTGGAATAAAAATCGTTTACTAAAATTTTAATGTCATCAATGCCTTCGATTTCTTTTTTCATCTTTTGAGTTTCTAAATGCTAAAATTGGTAATCATATAATATACTGACCAGCCCAAGAAAGCAATTAATAATATCCATAACCAACTCGGCACACTTTGGGGTGTTTCACTACCGCCAATAATAAAGCTTTTTTGATTACCCTTGTCGTATGCGTTTATCATGAGTGGAATGGTACCGTCCACCACATCATTTTCGTTCAAACCTTCCACCGCGATGGCAGGCCCATTGCGGATTGTAAACTTTATTTCTCTTATTCCCTCCCTACCTGTGGGCGATCTGCTGACTATCTTCAGCACATGTTCACCATCGGTTAGTTTACTGGTGTCCAAATCAAATTGCACCGGTGTTGTCATCACCGCAATGGGATGATCTTCCTCATCAACGAATAAAGTGATCTTGCTTTTATCTTCGGTCATTGTTTTATTTTTAAAAGCTCAATACGGTTTGCTTGATATGGTCTTTGTCCTTTTCCCCCGGTTTAATTAAATATTTTAGGGAGAAAAAAAGCGTCATTAAAGTTATGGCTGCGATGATGGCCACAATTACAAAATCCCATTGGCTGTTGGGACCAGCACCATGTACCAGTCCTCTGGTTATTTTGGGTGGTTGTTGTTCACAGGCTGGACATGCATAGATAATTTGACCCAACAGCATCCCAACCAACAATAAATAGAATCGTTTTTTCATGATTAATTTTTGGGTGTTATTTTAATATTGTCCATTATCTTTTTCACCTGATCCACCGTTACTGTTTTTGCATTGTTTCCCCAACTTGTCTTTTCATGATTGATGATAGCAGTAACATCCTCGGGACTCAGGTTGGCATTGGTACCCACCGCCGGCATGGTAGCATATTCAGGACGGGGAACCTGGTAACCATTCATAATAATGTTCACATATAGTTCCAAATCATCACCATTTACAATGGGGCTGCCCTTCAAAGCAGGGAATGCGCCTTTCATGCCTTCTCCATTGGGCTGGTGACAGCTTTGGCAATTGGTAGTATATAAAGAAGCTCCATCTGGCAGCTTGGATGTGGTGCCAGCAGCATTCGTCTTTGTTTCTTTTTTATACAAAAAATTGGGAGAGGGCATCCCGCTTGGAAGCGGCAATTGCTTCAAACTTTGTAAATACGCAACCAGGTTCAATGCATCAGTGGTAGCAATGATTTTCCCATGAATGCCCTTTGCATATTTATCAGGAACGATCACTTCTACCTCTCCTTTTTGCACACTATCCACTTCTTTGAAAAGCCAGGGATAGGCGGGCATGATGGATTTTTCAACGATAGCTCTTGGTTGATATAGATGCAATAGGTTCCATGCCTGACTGGGCTGACGGTTACCCACATCACTCAGGTCTGGGCCGGTTCGTTCGGTGCCCATCAGGGTAGCAGTATTGCGCCAAAAATCCAAACGTGTATTCAGGGCATAATCGGCGGCAATGCTGGGTCGCGACCCCCACACTTTATCCATATCCACATCCCTAACCTGCTGTGTGTGGCAGGCAACGCATCCATTGGCAATAAAAAGATCTTTTCCTGCCGCGGCTTCCTTGCTCAATGGGACTGCATTCATCAAGGGTACATTCCGTCGTTGGTTATTGATGGCTGGCAACACGGCTACTACGATGGTTAAACCAGCAAAAAGTCCGAATGCAGTGCCAAATAATTTTTTATGGTTATCGAAAAATTCCATTTTAATTTCTTTAAAGGTTGATTTCTTTTAGGCTAATGCTTGTTTTGCTTTTAAAATTTCACTGGGCGTTGTGGGGATGGGGAACTCCTCCCTGCTCTTCACCATAACATAAAAATTGTACGCAAATAAAATGTGCGAAAGCCACATCAAAGTGCCACCGATAGCACGCCAGAGCCAAAAAGGCGCCATGAATGAAACCGTATCTATAAAGGGTTTTCCATCGAGCCACATCAATCCACGCATGGTGGAACCAATCATTAAAGGGATAGTATAAAACAACAGACCAATCAACGCCAACCAAAAATGGGCGCCTACCGTTATATGTGGCGGCTCCTTGCCAGTGAGCCTTGGCACGATGGTATAAAAAAATGCCCAGAGCATGAAAGAGATGATACCGTACATGGTGAGATGCGAATGCGCCACCGTGAAATCGGTAAAATGCCATATCAAGTTGGTAAAGCGAAAAGCTTCGGCAGTGCCTTGCAGCGAACCAACAAAATAAAAGATGATACCAATCAGATAAAACGGCAATGTATAACTGGTCGATAATTTTTTCCAGGAGCCGTTGAATGTCATCAAAAAATTGGTGGTACCCGCCACTACCGGTATAACCATTCCTGCGCTCCCAACAATCGCCACCGTCTGAAGCCACCATGGTATGGCACTAAAAATAAAATGGTGCGTGCCAATCAATGTATAGAAGAGAATTTGGGTCCAAAAAGCAAGGATACCTAAACTATAGGAATAGATCGGTTTGTTCAATTGTTGGGGTAAAAAATAATACATCAGACCCAGATTCAACAACATGAACCACATACCCACTCCTTGGTGCATATAATAACCTTGCACTATTGTTTCCCCTAGCCCATTCTGCCAACTCGGCCAATAGGCCACAAAGGCGATGGTCAATAAAAACATCATAGCGGCAATGATATACCAGTTGGAAACATAGATTTCCTTAGTGGCTCTTTTAGCAATGGTCCTTAAAAAATTGATGAGTGAAATGATGATGCCCAGTCCAAATAGCCCCATTACCGGCCAGATATATTCCCGGTATTCGCCACCGCCGTTATTAATGCCTGCCATCAGGAAAATACTACCGATGATCACGGAAGCATTCATTAGATACAATGTGTAATAGCCTTTCTTGATACTGTTGATTGGGACATTGCTTACCCTAGGCACCACATAATAACAAAGACCAACCATTGCAAGTGAGGCCCAACCCCAGAAAACCATATTCGTATGCACGGGCCGAAGCCTACCAAAGCTGAGCCAACTAAAATGATCGATATCGGGAGCCGTGAATTTGATACCCAGGTACTCCCCTACCGAAGTACCCAACAAAAGCCAAAATACCGAACAACCCAAGAACCATAAAATGAGTTTGCTGAGATGTGGATCAATAGAGGGTCGTTGCTGACCTTTCTTTTTACTGCTGATAAAACGTAAATCTTCCTTATGGTTGATATTATTTACCAATCCTCTTGTATCGGAAGGCATCGTGTTCCCAGATAGTTCATTATTGGACAAACTAAATTCCAATTCTTTTTTTCGTTGCTCCAATTGTTGTACTTCTTCGGGACTCATGTTCTTCAATCCCATATAAAATTTTTCCTGCTCTTTCCGCTTTAGATACCTTATAGTAAAAGCGCGAGCCTTGATAATGAGAATAATCGCTGCGGCCACTACTGGGATTGCTACCAGAAACAGGAGGATCAGAATCCCCGACTGGCTAAAAATATTTGCATTATTCATAATATATTAGTGGATATTTTTATCCATTATTGTTTCAAAAAAAATTATCTCTTCAAATAGGTTGTGCCGTTTTTAAGACCGTGTGCAAGATCCTTTAAGGAAGTATTTTCCAGCATTTCCTTTAGTTCGTCACGGACTGACTTGAATTTTTCGTGAACAGGGCAGGGCTTGTTTTCATTGCAAGCCTTTAATCCTAGACCACATCCCTTATAAATACCATCGCCATCGATTGCGGCAACCACATGGCTTAATCTGTTTTTCTCCAGTTTCGATTTATCCAATGAAAAGCCCCCTGTAGGGCCTTTGTCTGAATTAATAATTTCATTTTTGGCTAGCAGTTGCAATATTTTCGAGGTGAAGGCCTCCGGCGAGTCGATGGCCTTGGCCACTTCTTTTAAACTTACTTTACGCTCCAACAAAGACTGGCCCGCAATGTAAATGGAAGCCCGAATGCCATACTCACATGATTTTGAAAACATATTTTCGCCAGTTTGAGAGGCAAAACTAAGTAAGGATTTAATACTGGACAAATTTATCCAGTAATATTTTTTGTTATTCCTTCCAGTGTTTGCCCCTCCCTCTTTTAAAAACTGAAAGCCAAGTCTCGCAGTAACTGAAATAGGTAATCAATATAATTTTAACACCATCCCTCTTTGTACCGATTATGAACTTCTTGTCTGTGATTGAATTAGCGACCAAGACAAAATTTGCAAGAAAAAAAATTTGATGAAAAACTTTATTATCTTGATGGCTTCTTGGATATTTAAATGAAAAAATCGATTTTATTTTAAAAGATTATCAAGGTTGTTATTATAATTTTGAGACCAAATCATAGCCAACAGTAACATTGAGTCTAATCTTTCCTTTAGATTAACAGTTACATTAAAAATCATGAAGTATTTAAATTGGGTTTTCATTTTCATCTGTAGCATTTTTTTTCTGCAGGGCTGCACGGAAAAACCTTCAAAGAAAAAGACGGTATGGGCAATTCCAGTTTATGGACAGAGCTTGGCATTGGGAGAGCAAGCAATCAGGATTACCGATTTTGATTCATTTGTCGAAAAATGCCATCACCTTGTTGTGACGGAAAATTTAGACGAAGATTTCGGATATCTTTCTGATACCGAATTTAAGCAGCGTATGAAAAAATTATTTCATGACAGGCATCGTGCCTTTGAACTTTCTATCTATGGCATGTCTGAAGCTGTAACGAGTTATTTAAACAAAAAAGGCTATGGCGATAGTGTGATCCTCTGCACTTTTCCTGGAGGGAGGGGCGCTACCAGCATTGTGGATATGAGCAAAGGCAGTTCTGCATACAATAAATTTTTAGATGAGATTGCGGAAGCTTACAATAATGCCCAGAGTAAAGGTTGGGATTTCATAGTCCCCGCTTTTTGCTGGATGCAGGGGGAAGACGATATTGTATGGAGAAAATCAAAAAATTATAAAAAAGACCTCAAGAAATTTCAAACCAATCTAAATACAGATATCAAAGCAATTACCAAACAGACTCGTGATGTGGTTTGTATTTGTTATCAAACCAACTGCGTAAGTTTATCCAAAGGGTTTAACCAAAACCAGTTTGATTGCAAGGAAACCTATGTTCCTCAAGGACAGTTGGAATTGATTCGTGATGATTCGTTATTTATGGCGAGCGGACCTACTTATCCTTATTCTTTTGTGGAAGAAAAAGTTCATATTGACGGCCTATCCCAAAAGCGACTAGGATATTTGGAGGGATTGTCCGCCATCCGGTTATTCGAATCAAAACCAAGTAAGGGCCTGATACCTAAAAATTTTAATATTGTTGGGGATACCGTAATGGTTGAATTTAATGTACCAACGCCTCCCTTGGCTTTGGATACATTAGCTGTGCTCAAAGCAGCAAACTATGGCTTCAGTGTTATTGATTCCCAAAATGTGAACATTCTTCAGCATGTGATTTTGGCAAATAATAAGATTAAACTTTGTTGTATCAAATCACCATCTGGTTCTAAAGTGAGGTATGCTGTCAATGGCAAAAAAAATAAAAGTGGGTTCAAATACGGTCCGAGGGGCAATCTGCGCGACTCGCAGGGAGAAACAGAAAAAGCGACTATACTGAATGAGGTTTATCCCCTATATAATTGGTGCTATCAATTCGATGAGCTTGTAAAATAATTGGGAAACTGAGGTATATAAGCTAGCATCATCATTAACTTAAAGAAACGGTATTGGTTAGCAAGCACCCCAAATAAAAAGGTCCACATCAATTTGGCCCTTTGTGTAGAGTATCGGGGTCGAACCGACGACCTCTTCCCCGAATGCTTTCGGGGCATGCAAGCGCTCCAGCCAACTCACTTGCGCTGACTGATCAACCATTCAATATATCTAACACTCTTTTTCTTTTTAATCGCAAGTTCCCTT
>JAFDYF010000036.1 GCA_018267575.1 Bacteroidota bacterium | reverse complement strand
CATCCGCGTTTTTTTGAATAAAAGCTTAAAAAACAGGGTTTCAGAAAAATTGTTTGGTAAATTTTAGTAGCGCATAATAGCGTAAATTAGCTAGTTGTGTGTTATGCCATTGGACACTCTCTAATATTTCAAGAATGATTAAATCGTTTTACTTTTTCCTCATTTCTCTTTTATTTCTGACAAGTTCTTGTGGACAAAGTAAGCAGGACAGAAAACTATCAAAAAGTCTTGACGAACTAATTCCTAAACGGTTGACCAAGATTGCACCGGGCTGTGTAGTGTTAATTGTAAAAGATGACAAGGTTGTTTACAAGAAAGCATTTGGGATGGCTAACACAGAACTCAACATTCCTATGCAACCAAATATGCTTTTCAGGACAGGTTCTATGGGTAAACAGTACACAGCCATTGCCATTCTACAATTAGTGGAACAAGGCAAAATTAGTTTGCAGGACAGTATTCAAAAATATATCAAAGACTTCCCGTCAAAAGGCTATACAATCACTATTGAAAACTTATTGACAAATACTTCAGGTATTAAAGACTACTTATCAGAAATCTCCAATCCTTCCAAACAAAAAGAAACCTACACACCAAAAGAAGGAGTTGACTACATAAAAGACGAGCCACTTAATTTCAAACCTGGCAGTGAATTCCGATACAGCAACTCTAACTATTATTTATTGGGTTACATTATTGAAATTGTTACGGGCAAGACATTTGAAAACTATTTAAAGGAAAATGTTTTAGACCCAGCAGATTTGAAAAATACTTTTTACATCCATCCAGAAAAAAACATTCCTGACATGCCGCAAGGTTATTCAAAGTTTGACGGCAAAATTGAAAAAGCAAATTTGCAAGAAGTAACGATAATGTATTCAGCAGGAGCATTAATTAGCGATGCCGATGATATTTATAAATGGCACAAAGCTTTATATAACCAGCACTTAGTAAAAAAAGAAACATTAGAAAAAGCAACTACCGCATTCCAATTTCCTGACGGTACATTTTCTGAATACGGATATGGTTGGTTTATAAAAAATATTGACGGCAGCAAGACTATTGAGCATAGTGGCTCAACTGATGGATTTCAGTCGGATGAAGTTTATCTTCCGAACGAAAATATTTTTATTGTTACCTTGTTTAATTGTTACGAAGCAGATATGGATTGGCAATTATTGACTAATGACATTGCACGACTTGCGATAGGAAAGCCTTTAAATGATGAAGTTAAACTAAGTGAAAATATATTAAAAGCTTATGTTGGCACATACGAGGTTAACCTTAATAATATCAATCATAAACTGGTAGTAACTTTCGCTGATGGTAGGCTATCTATTGAAGCCTCCAATCCTGACGACAGATTACCTAAAGTCTTTTTGTATGCTAAAAGCGAAAATGAATTTTATATGAAAGAAGCACCATTGAGATTTGAGTTTGTAAAAGATAGCAACAACGTCTTTAAAATAATAACGTATAATAATCGTGGCAAAGACGCCGAATGGACAAAGACCCAGTAAGAAGAGGCACAAACACACAACAAAAGTATTTGCAAAAGCAGGGCTGGACAATGAAACATCAGCTATGTGCAGGCATCAGCAGCGGTTCGGGCTCGACGTTAAATATTCAACTTTAGTTCATAACTTCAACAACATATTTTCAAATGGGCATTTGTACCGGGCTGGACAATCAATGAATTCTCTGCCTTCGCAAATACTCGAACGTTGGCTGCTATTGATGCGCAATAGTTAACCATGCATACAAGTAAACTATTGTTTCCTATTCTCTTTTTGACAGCTTGCACAAATCATACTCAGACAATTGCTCATTCGTTAAAGCTTGACAGTTCATTCAATTATATTTATACCAAGCTATCAGGCAAAAGTTATACATATAAACCTGGACAATATAAAAAAGGAAAAACGTTAGCTTTTTTTATTACAAAAGAAAATGACATTGCTCAAGACAGTATAATTTCCGAAAAACTTTATGAAAATAATTTGTTTGCGTCAAACAGTGCAGAACTCAAGACTGTTGTTTTAATATATAAGAGTGATGACATAAATGAAAGACAAAATCATGCCAAAGCTGACAGCAATTATGAAAATGGATACCAAATATGTTTTATCGACACCGATTCAATGTGTTCAAGAAAAATTGTTACAATAAACCCTCCTGACTTGTTCCTTAAAAAAAGAGAATTAATTGCTCAGACAATAATTGACAATTTTAAATAACTTTTTACTTACAACAGCAGCCAACATGGGGCTTGGCGTTATGTCGGCGGATGGAAAACATAACCAAGCTTCACCTATCCAGCAGCATCGGTCTCGGGGGACGGATAGGCCCGAGCGTTAGAATATATTTTCAACTT
>JAFDYF010000035.1 GCA_018267575.1 Bacteroidota bacterium | reverse complement strand
CACTAGCGTTGCGTTATTGAGTTTTTTAGTTCTTTGAAAGTATTGTCAGTATTGGGTTTGGAGTGGTTTCAGCTTGGGAACGATTTGAGTTTTTGAAAGTCAAAAAAAGTATAGCTTGTTGGTTTTCAATCATTATGAATCAAGGCAAGTATATCTTTTCGCAGCTTATGGGATTAATTTCCCACAAACAGTTTCAAACCATCGTCAACAGGCACTTTGGTGACTATAAGGTCCGGGATTTTAATTGTTGGAAGCAATATTTATGCATGGCCTTTGGCCAACTTACCCATAGAGAAAGCATTAGCGATACCGTGTTGTGCTTAAAAGCAAATGCCAATAAAATGTATCATTTTGGCATCGGGGAAGTAGTTGCTGTGAGTACGATTACAAGAGCTAACGAAAGCCGTTCATTTCAAATTTATGAAGACCTTGCGATGTTGTTAATCCAGGAAGCAAAGCAACTTTACGGGCTTGACGATGAACTGGAAGTAACACTCAAAGGAAATGTGTTTGCCATAGATGCAACAACTATTGACCTGTGTCTTTCCGCTTTTTGTTGGGCTACTTTTAGAACAACCAAAGGTGGCATAAAACTGCACACCCAACTTGATCTGAAAACAGCTATCCCTGAATTTATTTTATTTTCCCCGGCCTCTGTCCACGATGTGAATGTGCTGGATGTCATCAATTTTGAGGTCAACAGTTTTTATATAATGGATAGGGGATACGTAGACTACAAAAGGCTTTACAAGATCCATAGCTCTGGCGCCTTCTTCGTTACCAGGGCCAAGGATAATATGAATTATAGAAGATCATGCTCTTACCCAAAGGATGTTGATACAGGGGTACTTTATGACCAATCCATAATACTAAATAATTACTATGCACTTAAAAATTATCCGGTAAAAATGAGAAGAATAAAATTTAAAGATCAACAGTCGGGAAAGGTATTGATATTTTTAACCAACAACTTTCATCTTGGCGCAACAGAGATAGCACAGCTCTATAAACACAGATGGAAAATTGAGTTGTTCTTTAAATGGATCAAACAACATCTCAAGATAAAATCATTTTGGGGGCAATCAGAAAATGCCGTTAAAACCCAGGTGTGGATCGCGGTCTCGGTTTATGTTTTAGTGGCCATCGCAAAAAAGCGGTTTATGCTAAAACAAAGTCTTTATGAAATCCTACAGATTTTAAGCATCTCCATTTTTGATAAAATGCCCATTGATCAACTGTTTCAGCAAACTCAAGTACAATATTTCAAAGAAAAAAAAGATATTCAGCTGAATATCTTCGATTTATAACGCAACGCTAGTG
>JAFDYF010000034.1 GCA_018267575.1 Bacteroidota bacterium | reverse complement strand
GTGAAGTTGGGTTATGTGTTCCGTCCGCCGACATAACGCCAAGCCCCATGTTGGCAGTAGTACATTACATTCGTTTTGAAAACTGTCCCGGTTCGGAATCGAAAATTTTTTGATTCAGTCTGAAATAGTACCAGTTTTTTTGTCTGTCAAATTTTTCTTGTATTTGAATATTAGAACCCCAAACACATTCGTTTATTTCAAAAGTTTTGTCAATTACTTTCTTGTCAATTGGTTCCAAAACAACGTCTATTTTGATTCTGTCATGATATGGCAAAATTTGAAGAATCTCGTCAATAATTTTTCTTGTATCTAGGTCATCAAGCCATTCATATAATGATTCTTCAGCGTCCGAGTATTGGTCAGCAAATTTTTGCCAATCAGGAATTAAATAATTCAGTCCTTCATTTCGAACTAATTCTGATTTATCTTTAAGTAGTTCCCTTATATTATCATTATGGGGATAGATTACCGTCACTAATGAAATTTGTTTATATAATATTTAGAGCGAATTTGTCTTTGAAGTCCGCTTTTGATTCAAATTCGCATCAAATGACAGCCGACATTGTATTACTGCCAACGGCCAGGGCTTGGCATGCTGTGGCGGCATTTGGAAAACGTCCCGCCCGGGCCGCTGCTTGGCTAAAGTTACAAAAGTTGAAAATATATTCTAATGCTCGGATTTATCCGTCCCCCCAGACCGATGCTGCTGGATAGGTGAAGTTGGGTTATGTGTTCCATCTGCCGACATAGCGCCAAGCCCCATGTTGCCTGCAGTAGTTCGTTCTTAGGGTTTTGCGTTATACAAATATTCCATACCTACTCTTTCCATAAATTTTTCAAACTTTACTTCTGATTTGAGGCCATTAAAAATACTTTCAACTTTCGCTGCCTTGTCAGGATGAATTATTTTGCATTCTTGATAGGGGTAGTCTTCAAAATAGTCTCCAAATTTATCAAGTAGGGTCTGTCGGTTAATTAAAACTGTGTCCTTTACTGTTTTAAAAAGTTTTTTATATTCTCTGCTCAAAAGATAATAGTCGGCCTTTGGAAGAATATTAGGAATGTGTTGTGTCCAAGTTGAAAGTGTCACAATTTTATTGTCCCTAAAAGTTTTGCAAAAGAAAACTCTTGAAACAAAATAGTTTACCCCGATTTCTTCTTGAAGTTTTTGTCTGTTATAATTAAACTCCCAAATAGTATTTGATTCTGCAAGAGGATAATAAAATGATTCTTCGCCAAAATTGTCTTTCGAAACGTATAGGTTTGTTCTATTCCAGTTATCGAACAAATCTTCTTTAGTAGGTATATATGGGTTTTCGAACTCCTCTTGCGGATTTAATACAAATAAGCCTAGATCTTTAATGAATTTCTCGACAAATAGAAATGCTTCAAGTCCAAAAAAACTTGGTCGCATAAAATTTAAGTTAAACGAAAAGCCAGTATTGTCAAAGTCCGAGAAGCTGTCAAACAATTCAATAGTTTCAGGGGCGTCTTCAATTGCATTGGTTTCAATTGAATAATAAACTTCTGTGTCTTTATTTTCAAAAAACCATTGATTTTTACTTTCATTGACTGGAACTAAATTCTCTGTCAAATAGTTAGCTATTTCAGTTTCTGTGAGATTTGTCCCTTTTTGCTTGTAGAAATATAAATCGTAACTCATAATATTTGGGGGCCTATCACTATTGCAGGCAACGGCCAGGGCTTGGCATGTTGTGGCGGCATTTGAAAAACGTCCTGCCCGAACCGGTGCTTGATAAAGTTACTAAAGTTAAAAATATATTCTAAAGCTTGGACCTATCCGTCCGCCGAGACCGATGCTGATTGATAGTTGAAGTTGGGTTATGTTTTCCGTCCGCCGACATAACGCCAAGCCCTATGTTGGCTGTAGTTTTTATTTTTGAACAGGGAGCGGCTTTATTAGTTTTAATTTAGCGTTTATAATTCTATTGAACAATTCTCCCTGTGGAAGCCCTTGTTTGGCACTGTCAAGTAGTTGAAGAGCTTTTTCATCGTTATTAAGATTGTGATAAGTGTAAGCTAAATTTAGATTTAGGACACTTCGATCAATCGTATTTAAATGTGCAGGCGATTTATTAAGACCTAAATACAAAATATCCTTTGCGTCTTTATATTTTCCTACTCCATTTAAGGCTATGCCGTAATTTGAATATGTCTTAATGAAGAAACTGTCAATTTTAAGAGCGTTATCGAAACTTTCAATTGCCTTATCATATTCCCCAGTCCTATAAAAGGAATTGCCCAAAGAGTTTAAAATTATTGGCGAATTGGGAAATAGATTGTCGGCCTTGCTAAAACATTTGTTTGCCCAATTGTAGTCTCTGATTCTAACATAATAAAGCCCTTTTTCAAACCATTTTTTTGCATTTTCATTTTTAATTGAAGTATCACTATCAAAAATCAAATCTTCGTTGCTGCTATGTATGTCACTTTTGCAATATTGAAAAATAAATAGAATAAGAAGGGAAAAAAAAGTCCAAAATTTTATAAAGTTATTATTTACTCGCATAAAAATTACAGCCAACGGCCAGGGCTTGGCATGTTGTGGCGGCATTTGAAAA
>JAFDYF010000033.1 GCA_018267575.1 Bacteroidota bacterium | reverse complement strand
ACGCCTTAATCAATGCCTATTTTTTTGATAAGCTAATAGCACAACACGTTAATATTATTTACTATCTTGACTCCCTTTTATTAGAGTTTGGATCAAATGAGTATTCGCCCTTTTTTATTGTTCGTTTTCAGAATGGCTATTGTATGCTTAGTGTGTGGCATGGGTTTGCATGAACCATTGCATGCACAGTCTCAGTTTTACAGTTTCACTAATTACACGGTTACGAGCGGCATGCCGGATAATTATACACAATCCATTGTTCAGGACAGTAGGGGATTTATGTGGTTTGGCACTAAAGAAGGGCTGAGTAGGTTCGATGGTGCGGGGTTTAAGAATTTTTTTGCAAGCAAATCTACCAATAGCAGTTCTTTAAAAGACAATAGGATTAGTTTTTTGCATGAGTACAAGCCTGGGCGTTTGTTGCTGCTCAGTTCTGGTCAACTCACGTCAATGAACACACTCACCCTTGAGTTCAGTTGCCCTAAAGCCTTTGAATGGAAAAAAATATACCGAATCTGTAAAGGGTCTTCTGCTAAGTTTTACGCCAGTAATGCAGATACCTGTTTTGTTACGAATGTTTCATTGGGTATTGCACAGGTGCTGGTACCTCCTTTAAAAGAAAAAGGAAACATCATTACGGTCAGTGAATTGAATGACTCATTGCTTTTGTTGGGCAATATCAAGGAATATTTTGTCTATAACTTCAAAACCCAAAAGTATTCAGTATTCCCCCTTGAGACCTCACTTCCATATTCACAAAGGTTTTTCAATTTCCAGTACTTGGATACGTCCAGCCATAGACTTTATTTTTCAAATTTTTATAGCGGTCTTTTATGTTATGATATAAAGGGGAATCTGATCGGTCAATGGAAACAGGGGAAACTTCCCCATTTTCTTCCTGAAACGAATATTAGTTTCGTGAACAAAGCGGATATTAACCACTTGTGGATTGGCACTTATGAAGGAGGCTTATTTATATTGGATAAAACATCCAATTTGATCAGTCGGGTGGTAAACAACCCAGCTGAGCCCTCCTCTCTGTTAAGTAATACGGTTGTGCAAAGTTATATTGATAGGGAGCAAAATATTTGGTTGGGTACTTCTTTGGGTGTAAGTAAAATAAATGCCAGTTCTTCTATCTTCAAAACTTGGCATAGTGTATTTCTATCCAGCGATAAGAACCCCACCTTATTGCAGCTTCGCAAAGGTTCAGATGGTAATATTTATCAAACCTTATTTAATGTTCCATATTGCTATAAAATCGATCTTAAAACTGATCAGGCCACTTTATTGGATACCCTTAAGCTTCCCAAAATTTGGTGTAGCAATAATATGGGGGATAAATTATTGTTTGCGGGCATGGGTACTACGGTAACCAGTTTTGATCCCCAAAATAACAGCTATGCCCAAAGCAGCATTCTAAAAAAATATTTTCCCGAATCCGAACTGATTATTTTTGCATTTAAACAAAAAAATGGCGATGAATGGTATAGCGGGAATAAGGGTGGGGGCTTTGTGCGCATCAGCGCCGCAGATGGAACGGTACATGCCTATAAAAAGGATGGGCCTCGAGGTCGATTTACCATCAGCTATTATAGCAATTGTGTTGAAGACGAATCGGGCGACCTCTGGTTTTCTGTTAACAAATCAGAAAAATTATTGCACTGGGACCATGTGCATGATTATTTTCAGGAACTTAGTTTTGCTACGATGGTTGGGGACATCAACCCGGTGTTTACAGGTATTTCGGATTTGACGATTGATGCAAATCATACTATCTGGGTGGCTTTTGAAGGATCAGGGATCCTTTCTTATAATATTAAAACCCAGAAAGCAAAACGTTATTTGAATAGCGAAGGGCTTCCCACCAATTATATCAATTCCATTGTTTTTGACGACCGCCATCGTTTGTGGATTGGTACGCCCAAGGGCTTGAGCTGTTTTTTAATTGATGAGAACAGGTTTCTAACCTATACAGTTTATGATGGGTTGCCTGAGGATGGCTTTTATGAAAATTGCACTTTGTTTGATAAGGCCAGAGGTAAATTGTGGATTGGGGCCAAAAATACATTGCTTAGTTTTTATCCGGATAGCCTTTTGCGACTGCGCATCAAAAAAATTCCGATCTATATTGATGAGATCACTGTAAATGGCAAGGCTCACCCAACCATGGATTTTAAGAATCAAGTTTTTGAGCCGGAGCAGAATAATTTTCAATTTCATTTTGTGGCAGTGGATATCGAAAATGGGAAAGATATCGATTATGCATATCGGTTGGAAGGGGCCGATCAAAATTGGTTGGAAGTTGGCAAGGCAAATACCGCTTCCTATGCGAATTTAAGTCCAGGAGCCTATACCTTTTATGTAAGGGCAAAGCATCGTGGAGATATTGATTGGACAGTTTTAGGGACCCCTTTTAGTTTTTTGGTAAGAACGCCTTGGTTTAAGACCTGGTGGTTTACATGGGGTGCTATTTTGCTAATGGCTTTGCTTGTTTGGTACATCATCAAGTCCTATTATGCGGTGAAGCTGGAAAAAGAAAAAAGCAATCTGGAACGCAAACAGGCCATCGAAAAGGAACGTACCCGCATTGCTACCGATATGCACGATGATTTTGGGGCAAACCTTAGCCGCATCAAGTTCATCAGCGAAAAAGTTCAGGTACTTCACCAAGGTGACCAAAATTTGAAAAACGATCTGGTTAAGATTTCCTTGTACAGCGATGAAATGGCCGAGAAGATGAATGAGATTGTGTGGGCCTTGAACCAACGGTACGATTCCTTGGAAGACCTGATCAGTTTTAGCCGAGCCTATGCCGCTGATTTTTTACAGGATAAAAACATTGAACTAAAATTCACGGCTTCCATCCTGAGCAATAAAAAAATTCAAGGCGAACTGAGGAGAAATATTTTCATGGTCATCAAAGAAGCGCTCCACAATATTATCAAACACGCAGGGGCAAAAACCGCCTCGATCAAATTTATTGAAGAGCAAAATATATTGAAAGTGCTTATTGAGGATGATGGCAAAGGCATTGACATGAATAATATCAGGCCCTTTGCCAATGGGTTGGAGAACATAAAAAAAAGGATGGAGAGCGTGGGTGGCCAATTTCAGGTGTTTGAAAACAAGGGCACCGTTATTTCCTTGGAAGTGCCATTATAACACAAAATGCCTATAGCTACATTCAATAACAATCTTAATTTGCAGCATGCCTAAAATAAAAGTCGCGATCGTGGAAGATTTGGAAGAAGTGTTGGAAGGGCTAAGCACTTTTGTGAAACAGGATGCAGACATTGAGTTGGTTGCTGCTTACCGCACTGCCGAAGCGGCCGCCTTGGAATTGCCCATCGTCAAGCCCGATATTGTCATCATGGATATCAATCTCCCAGGCATCACGGGTATTGAATGTATCAAGCGCATAAAAGCGATCACTTCCAGCATGCTCTTCATGATGTTTACGGTGTACGAGAATAATGACCAAGTGTTTGAAGCCCTCAAAGCGGGTGCCAGTGGTTATTTGCTGAAAAAAACTTCCCCTTCCCAAATAATCGAAGCCATCAAAGAGCTGTACAATGGCGGCTCGCCCATGAGCTCACAAATTGCCCGTAAATTGGTTAGCCATTTTCAGGAAAAGCAAGAAGTGCTGAACAATGAAGCGGCCGCTCTTTCCAGCAGGGAAAAGCAGGTATTGGAGAACCTGGCCAGAGGAATGCTGTATAAGGAAATCGCCGATCAGCTTGGCATCAGCTTCCACACCGTACGCCAACATATTGGTAACATTTACGAAAAACTCCACGTGCAAAACAAAACAGAAGCCATCAACAAAGTGTACGGCAAAAAATTTTAGATGGCAGGCATCCCACAAAATGCCTATACCCCATAGCCGCTTTACCTATTTTCTCCCACAAGCCATCCTGCTACATTTACAGGAATAATGACAGGATCGGTATGGAATGCCTTCTCACGGAAGGTCCCTCTATATAACGTGTCCCGCTTTGCAAACCAGTATCCCAGTTTCAAAAATTCAGAAATACCCACATTAAAATGGAAGGTCTAACGAAATGTTTTATGGGCAAAATATTTTTAGTCTTTCTCCTATGCGTCATGGTCATAGCAAACAGTCGGACACAGAATTGCACCGATTCCAATGTAAAAAATATGCCGGGCAAATGGATATTGGACAACGGCTGGGGTTCTTCAGCAGATACTAAGGACGATGTGCTGAAAGAGAAACCCATTGCGGATGGGATTTTGGAAACGATAAAAAAAAACTTCCCTTGGCCGCCAGTAGGTGGGCGTATTCTTTATGGCAGTTCCGGTTCAAATGATCGCAGGCCAATTCCACTCAGGAAATTATGCAAAGATTTTTATCTGACACTTAATTACAACCATTATTTCTGCGCAGCCGGCAAGATTGCAATTGAAGACGGAGACAATACATTGAGCGTTAAATTCAACCAGCTACCCTTCACTTTTGAAAATAGTTTTTACATGCCGGGGCCCAACGCAAAGGAAACAGACGCGGACCCTGAAACAGATAAATACGAGATCCTTCATTGGCTGCCCGATGTTAAAGATGGGTACTTCGATTATATCGTAGATCAGGGAGACGGAACGGGTAACACGGCTGGAAGAATCGTCAAGTACCGTACTATCTGTAAGCCGGGAAAACTTCCTTACAGCCTAATGACCAAAAAAGAATTTTATGAAAAATGGAGAAACAAATACCGGGTCTTGATTGAAAATATAGAGGCTAAAAATAAAGAACTGGCTGGCAATCCTCAGCTAAAGGATCTATTAAAATTAAACAATCAATTAAAAGAACCCTATCAGGCGTATATCGACAAGATAGATGGATTATTGAAAACCAAATCCGCCAAAGAACTGGCTCAGCCCGCATTTGAAGGCGAGCAGGAAGGGCTGTATTTTGAAAGCCTGGAGGCGTCGGTGTACAGGGCCTATATCGTTAAACCCAATCTGGCCTACTACAACAACAACATTTCAAAAAACATTCCACAAGTAATCAGCATTTGTCAGCAATATAAAATGGGCAAGGATGATCAGGGTAAAATAAGTTATGCAGATGAAGCTTTTTACAGGGCACTGGAAAAAATGAATGTATTCGATTTGCTCACCGAAAAATTAAAACCCCTGATTTTACAGTAAATGAAACAACTATTTTTTACAATCTGTTTAATAACCTTTAGTTGCAGCAACTACGCACAGCAATGCAACGATGCTTTACTGGATACGCTACATGGCAAATGGATGACCTTAATACCAGGATCTATTCCCTATTTCATTCCAAAAGCGACCATTCAAAAAGAGCGGCTTACTATGGAGGGGGTAATAGAGATCCTGAGAAAAAATATTCCGGGCATGCCCATTGCCGGCAATATTGGGTATGGTAGTTTTTGGGAAGGCGATGACCACCGCCCGACCCCAATCATTAAAATATGCAATAGCTATTATACTTATATCAGTTATATGCTGTTCCGTTGCTATGGGGGTAAAGTAAGTGGCGACAAGGATTTTGGTGATGCCAGTTATTTCCATATTTATTTTAACGAACTGCCTTTCACCTTTGATCATAGTTTTTATACCACTGGCCCTAAAACCACCAACCAGGACGAAGATCCCATGACCGATGTATATACGTCGGTCCGCAGCCTGCCCTCGGCAAAAGCAGGTTATTTTGATTTTATTACAGATGATGTAGACGGCAGCGGCACCCACAGCGCTAATGTGCGGCAGTCACGCACCATTATCAAAAATGGCCGCTTACCCTACGCTGTCATGAGCAAGAAAGAATATTACGAAAAGTGGAAACATAAATACAATATAGAGATTGAAAATATTGAAGCCGGAAAAGAAAAAACTAGAAAAGAGTTGGCTGGCAACCCCTATTTAAATGGGTCCTTAAAAGATCTTGATCAAATGAAGGGAGTCTATCAAAATTTAATCGACAAGATCAATACCATTTTAAAAACCAACTCCGCTGAAGCACTCGCACAGCCAGCCTACGAAGGAGAAGAACAGGGCGACTACTTCGAAAACCGGCAGGCCGATGGGTATATGCGGGCTTATATTGTTAAGCCCAATTTTGCTTACTACAATTACAACCTTAACGATAAGGCCGCACCGCAGTTGATCACGCTGAGATTTGACTATTACCAGGATGTCGATGCGCTGGGCAATAAGCGTTACAACTGTCCCAAATTTCATCGGGCGCTGGAGCAGATGAGCATTTTTGATTTGCTTGCTGAAAAGCTAAAACCGTTAATCGTTCAATAAAAATTCACATCAACAATAATTTAACCACCATTTTTTAAAAACTAGATATGAAAATCGGAAAAAACATTTGCAAACTTTCAGCAGTATTGTTGCTTGCTCTATACATGCCTACCATTACACAAGCCCAACTACTTAAAAAAATAAAAGATAAGGTAAACCAGACCATTGATAATAAAACCAATAAGACCATCGACAACACTGTGAATTCGGCCGATAAGAAAGTGGACAATACCGTGAATTCAGCAATAGGTAAAAATGGGAGTAATAGCAGCACCCCATCAAATACCAACACTTCCACGAATACCGCTTCCAGTCCTACTCCCGCTTCGGGGCCTAAAATAGGCGCCTACAAAAACTACGATTTTGTACCGGGCGATAAAATAATTTTTGAAGACCATTTCGATACCGATGAAGAAGGCGAATTCCCAGCTCACTGGCATCTGGCGCAGGGACAGGGAACGATGAATACTTTTGACAATCGCAAAGTGTTCTTACTAACCGATCGTAGTACCAAGGCCACTCCCGCTATCAAAACAAAAGCCTATTTAACGGATAGCTTTACGGTGGAATTTGACACTTACTCAAAAGACGATTACGGTCCGGCACTTGGTTTTTATAATAGCGAAGGGGATGTGCACGGAGATTACACAGAATTGGTTTCTATTGTGATGAACGACCGGCATGGCAATATCAGGGTAACCCCAAAAGACAATAAGAATGAGACGGTGCTTCAATACCCACCCGCTCTGGCATCTGATAATTATCTCAACAAATGGCATCATATCGCCATTGCCTATAAAAATAAGCGACTCAAAATTTATGTAGATGAATACCGGGTGGCTTCTATCCCCGAAATAGATTTGAAGGCGAATGTGATTTCCATCAGGGGCGATGGTCAACCCGAAAAGCCGGTGATGATCACCAATTTTAAGCTGGCCCAAGGCGCCGGCATTAAAACGCAGGAAACAAAATTCACCGATACAAAAATTGTTACCCACGGCATCAATTTCGATATCAACAAAGCTGATATCAGACCAGAAAGCATGGGCACCATCAATACTATTGTGGGCATTTTGAAAAATAACCCCGACCTGAAATTTGAGATACAGGGGCATACGGATAATAGTGGCGTTGCGGCAAACAATCTTACCCTTTCACAAAAAAGAGCCGATGCGGTCAAAAAGCAAATGGTTGCCTTAGGTATTGATGAATCGAGGTTAACAACAAAAGGTTTTGGCGATACCAAACCCCTTTCTGACAATGGCACTCCAGAAGGCAAGGCCAATAACAGAAGGGTGGAATTTGTAAAATTATAACCCTTAGAAAACCGTATTCCAACAATTCAACTGATTGGCATGAAGAAATATTTTTTCATTTTACTGGCAATGGGCGCATTAAAGTCACAGGCCCAACAGACCACAAACCCGCAGGCACAACTGACGCCCCAGCAAAAGCAGCTATTGAAGCAAATGGGCATCGATGCTTCTGACCCCAAAAAAGCAGCTGCCCAAATGAAGCTCATGAAACAGCAGGGCAAGATGCCGGATTTTAAAACGCAGGGGCAAAATAGGATCAACAACATGATGGTCAATTCCGGCACTAAAACCACCAAATCGGCTGCTGACTTTGGCTATTTTACCAACAATGCGTCATTGGTGCCGGACAAGGATTTGAAACGCATCAACAGTGTTTCCAAAAAAATATATTCCAATGCAGAAATGTTGAGCAATACCCAACTGCTATACAATAAAATGATAGCCAAATTACCGGCAGAAGAAAAAAATATCATCAGTTCCATTACAGCGCAGCAAACCAATCCGGAAAATTTGAACAAAGCATCGGTGAAGGCCATGATGCAGGGGCACCAGCTGGCAGCATTGGGACTTGCCATGCAGGCGGTAATAGCCCAACCTTCGAATTTGAACTATCAAAATAATATGGCAGCTTTATTAACCAACAATGGATATCCTGAAAATGCCATTCCTTATTTGAATACGATTCAGCAACAGCTACCCAATAACAGTACGGTGAAAAATAACCTGGGTTATGCCTGGTTGAATTTAGGTGAAATTGACAGTGCGCAGCGCATATTAACGGCCGCGGCTGCACTCAATCCCGAAAATGCTGAAACCGAAACCGGCACGGGTGTTATTCAGGAGAAGAAGGGTAATACAGAGGAAGCCGGAAAAAAATATGAGGAGGCGTTTGTTGAATCTCCCAGTGCAATGGGTGAAATGATTTTACAAAATGCCCGCAGGGGTAATCCCTATGATGATATGACCTTTGATCAAATAAAGAACAAAATAACCATTTATGAATATTTCAAAAAAGAATGGGTAAACCTTCCCTCCTTATCCAACAGTGTGGATGGTTACCAGGCAGATATTGGCATACTAAATGGCTATACAGAAATGTTCAAAGGCATCATGTTAAAAATTCAGGCAATTGAAGATTCTATTAGAAATTCAAAGGAGACTGAATTCCCCTCTATATTTAACCGCTATGCCCAAAATATAATAATACCTATTGCCAATTACAAGGGTAAGTATGCACTTACAAATTATGATGAAGATGCGGTGCTGGAAGAGAACGTAAAAAAAGCATACAAAAAGGCTGAAGACGATTGCTATGATAAGCAGACAGGACAAGCTGCTAAATGCGAGGTACAAGATAATATCTACACTGGTGAATATTTGCAGAAAGTAAACCCTGATATTAAAAAGTTTTTTGAAAAAAAGTTAGAAAAACAGCGTGTCTGGATAAATGCTTTTATTACCTATCGAATGTTGGTGATGAATCCTCAGCCTAAACAACAGTTGCTGGAGGTTTTATATTATTCAAAATTGTTTATGAACAGAGTGGCGGAAGCTATTGGTTTTTTAAAAGATCAGGAGAGTGCTTGTAATCTGACTTACAATAGAAACGCCATTACTGCTGTAAAACCTTACGAATTGCCTAAATTATTATGCCCGGTCAATATCAACAGCATGCCGGGAGCAAATAACAATATCAGTAAATCTGCCAGCAGCAAAGCACCCAATGTATCTATAGCTTTTGAATCAGGTGATGGCAGTATAGCCGAACCCGGCAAAGGCGGAACGCCATATTTTAATACCAGCCAGGGAGAGGTAAATAGTTCCGGATATAATGGTCAGGATGCTTATGGAAATTTTAAACAAAGTATTGAAAAGGATGATTTGGCACCACTTGCTAAAATAAACGATGAAGATGAACTTACACCACTCGCTAAAATTTTGAAGGAAGAGGACGACCTGGCACCCTTGGCGATTTTTACTAAAGAAGGAGATATGCTTGAACCTTTGGCAAAAATTATTGAAAAGCACAATTTAAAAAAATGGCTGCAAGATCAATTGGCAACCAATTGTGATGATTTGAAAAAGCGAGACCCATATGAAGAAACGTTGAAGCTTATTGATGCAATGGAGGCGGCTGATGAACTAAAAATGGATAAGCAAAATTTACAAAAAAAATTAGATCAGCTAAACCAACAAAATGACCCTGCCAACGCAGCGGAAATAGCCTCTGGAAATAAAATAATGCAGGCAATCGAAGCAGGCCAACAGAGTATTGATAAAAAAAATCAAACAAACCCTGGCTGGGCGGATAAGATTTCGGGTGTTGCTCCCACCATTGTCAATAGCCTGCAAACCTCTGGTTCCAACACGAGTTTTATAAAAGGGTTGTTTAATTAACTAACTAACTAAAATTAATTTTTAACCTTTACTATATAAATAGTCATTAAAGCGATTACTAAAACCTTGGCAGTAGGATGCTCATAAAAGAGCTCAGCAACTATTGTTGATGATTTTGTATGTTTACACAGCATACATTTCTTTATAATAATGCCAAAGGAAAGCAAAATAGTTCTATGCGGTATTGGTAATACACTTCGCTCCGATGATGGTGTGGGTGCGCTGGTTTGTCGGGAGATGGAGCAGCTTAAGATTGATGGACTAACCACATTCGTTTTCCATCAACTTCATGTTGAATTGGTAGAAACCTTCAAAAAATTTGAATACATTATTATTGTAGATGCCTGTATGGAAGGGGAGGGTATTTCGTTTTATCCTTTAGATGAGCATAAAGCCTCCAGCGCATCTTCTTCCCACCATGTGGATGCCTCTTTCTTTTATAGATTGTTCCAACAACTTTATCCTAGCAAAAAACAATTTTTTCTTTGTGCCATCCGGGGAGAGAATTTTGAATTGGGAGAATCCATTTCAGACTATGCAAAAAAAAATGCTGCTAAAGCTATAAGGCAAATAACAACATTTTTGTATGAACAGGGGGTTAGTCTCTAATTAGTGTATGGACCGGCTTTCCTTCGGTATCAAAAATTTCGATTTTCAAAGGCATTTTTCCAATAGCATGTGTGGAGCATGACAAACAAGGGTCATAACAACGGATGGTGGATTCCACCCGGTTCAGCATGCCTTCTTCAATATGGTTGCCATCCACATATTGTTTGGCCACTTCCATCACCGATCGGTTCATGCTGGGATTGTTTTGCCCGGTCGCTATCAATAGATTTACGTTGAGCAATTTGCCCGTTTCATTGGTTTTATAATGATGGAATAAAGTACCACGGGGCGCTTCGGAACTACCGATGCCTTCCTCATAATTCCATCTTCCATGGTGTTGGATATGCGTTGACGTGACTTGGGGATCGTTCAGAATTCTTTCTGCATCCTCCACATCACTCAATGCTTCTATCAAACGGGTATAGTGGTAATAGAAAGTGCCATGCACTGGCTTGCCATCGTTTATTTTTTTGAATAATTCGAATTCTTGCTGCGCCAATGGGGTCTTCATTCTGCTACATATATTCAATCGGGCCAATGGACCCACCCGATAAAAACCTTTATCAAAACCATAGGGCTTATAGTAAGGGTATTTGAGATAGGACCAGCTAACAGAGCGCTCGGCAATATAATCTAGATAGTTGGCAGGATTGATCTGGTCTTGCAAAATAGTGCCATCGGCATCTATGAAACGCAATTTGCCATCATAGAGCTCATGTTCACCATTAGGCCCTATTGTGCCAAGATAAAGTGTTTGGATAGGGGCAAATGTCTTTACCATCTGCTCATTTTCTTCATGGAATCTTTTGATGATGCTTAGGCCTGTCTGCACGGTGGCAATCGCTTCGGGCATCCAATCCAATAATGCTTTGCGATTTTCCTCCGTAAGCGGAAAGGCCATACCACCCGGCACAATGCCCATGATATGGATCTTTTTGCCGGTAATCCTTTCGCTCAGTTCCTGCCCGAATTTTCTAAGACGGATACCGCTCACAGCCACATCCCTATATTTTTCTGCAACGCCAATAATATTTCTTTTTGCAGGGTCACTATCATATCCCAATAAAAAATCGGGGGAGGACAAATGGAAAAACGATAATGCATGGGAGGAAAGGTTTTGTCCAATATGCATAAGCCGCCTCAACAGATTGGCGGTATAGGTAGGCTGCGTACCTTGTATCATTTCGCAGGCCTTTACACTGGCCAGTGTATGGCTGGTGGGGCAGATGCCGCAAATACGGGGCGTGATGGTAGGCATTTCCGTATACATCCGGCCTTCGCAAAATTTTTCAAACCCTCTGAACTCGTTCACATGAAATTTGGCATCCTCCACTTTTCCATCCGCATCCAACTGTATGGAAATTTTTGCATGTCCTTCAATCCGTGTAACCGGCGAAATATAAACCGTTCTTTTTTCTGCCTTATCCATATTTTAGTTTTTTTGCTTCGCTTAGATTGGGAATTCTGTCGTTTAGGAATTCAAAGAGCACATAGAAAATGGTATCGGCACTAGGCGGGCAACCCGGTAGCACAAAATCCACCTCCACTACTTCCTGCAGCGGCACCACCTTGTCATTCAGTTTGAGCAAGGCCTCGTGACTGGGCACTTGACCATACTGGTCATTGCTCACCGCATATTTATAAGAAGCATCAAAAACTTCTTTTAAGGGAAAATAGTTGCGCATGCCCGTTACATTGGTCATCACCGCACAATCACCAAAAGCAATCAAGGTCTTTGCCCTTTTGCGGATTAATTTTATTTCCTGCAAATGTTCATCACTGGTTACGGAGCCTTCCACCAAGGCAATATCCACCTCAGGAAATTCCTTGCCATCCACGATCGGACTTTTTACAATATCGGCCAAAGCTGCTACATCCAAAATCCTTTCATCAATATCCAATAGTGACATATGGCAGCCGGAGCATCCACCCAACCAAACCGTTGCAAGTTTTTTCTTAGACATTTTTTAGCATTTAACTGTGAACCATCAACAACCGGCATATTATATTCATCTCTACAAAACAGCATTCAAGTTTATAGCCCTAATTTTCTTTTCTCAATCAATTCTGTGATCATCCCCGGGTTTTTGTTTAACTGACCTTGAACAATATCTTTTGGCCAAATGGCCCCGGTAGGACAAGCGTGCAAACATTTGCCACAGGAAGTGCAGGTAGTTGATTCACCCCAAGGCGTATTGAAATCAGAAATTATCCTTACTTGGTTTCCTCGGTTCATCACATCCCAATTATGGGCCCCTTCCACTTCTGCACAAACCCGTACACAACGCGTACACATGATGCATCGGTTATGATCCAGCACATACCATTCATGGGAGGTGTCCACCTCGCATTGGGGAAATAAAAATGGATAGCGGATATGATCAAGCCCTACTTTATATCCAAGTTTCTGTAGCTCACACTTTCCATTGGCCACACATACGGAACATACATGGTTTCTTTCTGCAAAAAACAATTCGGTGGTGATCCGTTGGTATTTCTTGATGCGCTCCGTTTTGGTTTTAATCACCATGTTCGCTGCAATTTTGGTAGTGCAGGCAGAAAGCAGTTTGTTATTACCTTCTATTTCCACCAAACACAGGCGGCAGGCACCGATATCCGTGATGCCCTCGAGGTGGCACATCGTCAATATCTCAATATCGTTTTCCCTGCAAACTTCCAGAATGGTTTTCCCAGATTCAGCTTCCAGTTTTTTATCATCGATATATACTATGATTTTTGCCATACCTTAAATTGTGAGCGATGGTTTGTAGATTTTGTTCAAATTTCTTTTTCGATCCTATTTTCATATTCCTGTTTAAAATGCCTGAGCGTGCTTAGCAATGGGTTGGGAGCAGAAGCACCCAAGCCACAAAGACTTGCTTCCTTCACGTATACAGCCAATTCTTCCAAACGGTTCAGGTCGATACGGGTTCCTTTGTTATTGCATATTTTTTGCAGCAGGTCGAACATCATTTTTGTTCCCACCCGGCAAGGCACACATTTGCCACAACTTTCATCCATGCTGAATTCCATAAAATATTTGGCGACATCCACCATATCCGAACTTTTATCCATTATGATCAGACCACCAGAGCCCATGATGGAACCCAAGCTGATCAATGATTCATAATCCATCTTCACATCCAAATATTCCGCAGGGATGCAACCGCCAGAAGGACCGCCGGTCTGTGCCGCTTTGAAATCTTCACCGCCCGGCATGCCACCTCCAATCTCAAAAATAATTTCGCGGAGCGTAGTGCCCATGGGCACTTCTATCAATCCCGCATAGTTTATTTTTCCTGCCAAGGCAAAAACTTTGGTACCTGCACTTTTGGGAGTGCCAATCTCGCTATACCATTCCCCTCCTTTATTGATGATGGGAGCGATACCTGCCAGTGTCTCCACATTATTGATCAATGTGGGTTTGCCCCATAAACCAGACTCTGCAGGAAAGGGTGGTCTGGGTTTGGGTGTGCCGCGCTTTCCTTCTACAGAGGCAATCAATGCAGTTTCTTCGCCGCAAACAAAAGCACCAGCACCAATCCGCACTTCCACATCAAAGGAGAATTCAGTTCCTAGAATATGACTCCCTAATAGTCCCATTTTTTTTGCCTGTTTAATAGCAAGCTCAAAACGTTTGATGGCCAATGGATATTCGCCACGGATATAGGCATAACCTTTATTAGCGCCCACGGCATAAGCCGCGATGATCATCCCTTCCAGCACCCGATGCGGGTTACCTTCCAACACACTTCGATCCATAAATGCACCGGGGTCGCCCTCGTCGCCATTGCAGATCATATATTTTTCAGGGCTTACGTATTTGTAAACGGTTTCCCATTTTAAACCAGTTGGATAGCCCGCGCCGCCACGACCACGGATACGGCTATGTTTTATTTCTCCAATCACATCTTCCGGTGACATTTCAAACAATACCTTATCCAAGGCTTGGTATCCATCATGCGATAGATAGTCTTTTATTTTTTCTGGATTGATGTCGCCACAATCCTGAAGAGCAATTTTTAATTGTTTTTTATAAAAGGGATCATCTTTTGCATTGACAAAGGGTTTGGATCTAGAATCCGAGAAAAGCAACATGTTTTCGATCGGTTTGTTTTCCACGACCTGGGCTTGCACTACCGGCTGAATATTGTTACAATCTACTTTTTGGTAGATGGTATTTTCTGGTTGGAATTTCACCAAGGGTCCTTGGTTGCAAGGTCCCATGCATCCGGTCGGAATGATTTCAACATCCTTTTCCAAGCCACGGGTTTCAACTTCTTCCTGTAATTTTTTTAAAAGTGCTTCAGATCCAGATGAAATACAACCCGCACCACAGCATACGCATATCCTATGTTTGGTCTTTTGCAAGTCCAGTTTGTTTTTTTCGGCTTCAATGGTTGTTTTCAATTCCTGCCTATTCATGGTGCTACCATTTTATTGATTTTTTCTACGATTTCAGTTGTGCTTGCTCTGGCCTGCACTTCCTCATCCAAAACCACGACAGGTGCCAGGCCACAGGCTCCGATGCAGCGTGCTACAGACACGCCAAGTTTATTGTCGGTGCTTACCTGCCCCGGCCTCAATGAAAATGTTTTTTCTATTTCGTTGAGGATGGCTTGTGCTCCCTTTACATAGCAAGCGGTTCCTGTGCAGACCAAGCAAGTGTGATCACCTTTTGATTTTAAAGAAAAAAAATGGTAGAAACTAACCGTTGAATAAACCCTAGCTGGTGGTAGGTGCAATGCTTTCGTAATGTACTTTAGCACATTCATTGGCAGATACCCATAAGCGTTTTGGGCAATATGCAGCACTTCAATCAATGAATCGGGCTTGAAGTTTTCTTTTTTTATTTTAGCTGCAATCAGTTTTAGCCTCGGGTCTGCTTTTACAGGTTCGATGTCTTTTACTGTGGGAGCAGCGTTCATACTGTATTTAATGATGGTGGATACAAACTTATTGGTAAGGGTATTTCCATCGTATGACCATGCTCATTAATTGGTATAATTCATATCAAGTTTAGGTTAACATTTTGAGCCCAAATCTTTGGTAGATGTTTTATTTTATTCATTTCACAAAATGGATTACATTTCTTGCATGATTATTCAATCGATGAAAATAAAAATAGGGTGGGTTCTTTCTCTTGCATTTACTTTTACACTAAAGTCAAGCGCTCAGATTTTAGTGATGAATGATAGTGTGCGTGGCTCGAGATATTGTGAAATCGTAGTGGTGACAGGAAGCTTGCCAAAGCTGATCGCCACCGTTTATAGTACGTTTGGCTGTAGCGAATGTGGTACAGATCAATGGAAAAAAATAGATGCCAACAAATTGAGAAAGGAACTGGATGCAAAAGCAGTCATCCTGAATGGTCCCCGCTATTTAGTGATGGATAAAATAGGTAGAAAAGATTCCTTACCTGCCATAAAGAGTTTTGATAGCTTGGATATGAGGGAGACGGCAGTCGTGATTGTGAATTTGGCCATGGCCATGAAGGGAAAAGTAAAACCTTATCAGGAACAGGCTGCCCATCACGCCGCAAAATATGGTTTTAACAAGGGCAGTGAAGTGTACGAATTGGTCAGTCCATCCCATTCCTATATCATGCAAAGTTTTTCCCAGATGATTGATAGTACACTGACGATGGGCACATTAAATCAATTAGGGAACAAATTGAAAATACCCGAAGGTTGGCAGTTTAAATCCCGCATATTGGATGATGACCTTTTATTTGAAACCGAGGAAGGAAAAGATGCTTTTGTGATCCAAGATGAACTAGGAAATAATTATTTGCGCAGGGACTAATGATTATTTATTCGAATAATAATTCAACCCGATGATGGAGATGATGCAAAGTGCCATAAAAAAAGCGATCTTAAAATCCATTTTGGCCTTGTAGAAAATCATATCAAGAAGGATGGTGCCAATAACAGCCACACCCGACCAAACGGACATGGCTATCCCAAGTGGGATGGTCTCAATGCCTTTCTTAAACCCAATAATACTGCCCGCCAGGAATAAAATAGCCAATAATAAATTAGAATAATCGGTGAAACTGTTGGTGCGTTTTAGAAATACGTTATATATGGCATCACAGCTTGCGGAAAAGACTAAAAAGTACCAAGACATATAGCAGTGTTTATGGTTAGCACTGCAATTTAGTGTTTGTTATAAAACTGAAGGAGGATTTTGCTTAGCTACCGAATTGCGGGTAGGACTCGTGAATCAGGCTCCCAATTTTATCAACCAACTGTCGTTTTCTGGAATCACTTTCCCAAGATTGTCCGGTAAAAGTGATAATGCCAAAATAAACCTGGTTCAGTACAATCTGGAAGGTGCGGGGGCTGGGGTGTTGTTTTTTGAGAGGATTGATCTCGCAAACATATCGTTTGCCGTCAAACTCGAATGGTATGCTAAAGGGTAATGGATTCATGATGTTTAAAAGAAGCAAAGAGTATACCATTCTAGTATTTCAGGTGACGCCAAAGCTAAAATCGTATAATTACAGGGAGCAATCGAAACTTTGCGATAGGCATGACTGTGGTAATCAAGTTGCGGATGCTTGGAAATCACTCGACTAAATGATGAAAAAATGAGAAGTTGGGTTTGTTGAACTACTGTATACGCGTATGGCATTTGTCCTTCTACCAAACCATCCATTCCATTTCGGGGAACAACTTTGGCATTTTGCGCTGAAAAATTGACTATTGGCAATATTTTTTTATCATCTCCTCGGCTGGTTTGTATCCGGCATCCAAAGACTTTTTGAAATCAGCACAAGCTGCTTCTTTTTGGCCAACCTTTATTTTTGCATCACCGCTAAAATAAAAAAGCCGAATGGAATAGGTTGAATCCAATTGGGCCGTTTTGTCAAAATCCAAGACGGCGGCGGAATAATCTTTTTTAAGATATTGGGTAATGGCTCGCTGATAATATGCGGCAGTATAGTCGGGCTTTAATTCAATCGCTTTGGTCAATTGTACAATAGATTCATCATAGTTTTTCAATTCCATTAAACAACTCCCTTTATAAAAATAGGCTTGCTCGTAATTGGGCAACAAGGAAATCGTTTTGTCAAAATCAGGTAGGGCTTCCTGATAATGTTTCAAAGTGAATTTTACACCCCCACGAAAGCTATAGGCTTTGGCGTTCTTGGGATCCAGTTCAATTGTTTTTGTGAAATCTGATATGGAAGATGAATCCTTCAGTCTTAGTTTTACCAATGCACGAAAATAATAGGCGTCCGTAAAATCAGGCTTTAGTTCAATTGCTTTTGTAAAATCAGCAATGGCCTGATCATATTTTTTCAAACGGAACTTGATGGAGCCGTTCTCAAAATAGGTTTTAGCAGTTTGCGCCTGGACAGAAACTGATGCTATAATAAAAAGCAGAAACAGGTATATGCGATAAACGCTTTGCATGACAATATAGGATTGATAACAAGTAAACGAGCATTGAATAAGCAATCTATTTATGCAGCCGTATTACCAATCACAAATGCAAAGCTTTAGCTTAGTCTTTCATTTCCCATACCAAAGCGCTGGCGCCCAAGATGGCTGCATCCGATTCTTTTAGGTGGCTGACCAGAATCTTTACTTTGTTCGAAAAAACTTGAATCAGGTTTTGTTCCATATGCTCCCGGGTGGGTTTTAGTATCAATTCACCAGCTTTGGTGAGGCCTCCAAATAAAATGATGGCTTCCGGACTGCTGAACATAACAAAATTGGCCAGTGCCATACCCAATATTTTTCCCGTGAATTCAAAAACATCTTTTGCTAATTGATCGTTTTCGATGGCTGCTTCATATACTTTTTTGGAGTCAAGCTTTCCTTTGGGGATTTTGCGGAGTAAGCTGTCCGTATCATTTTTCTCGAGCATCTCGATGGCTGTTAATGTAACGCCAGTAGCCGATGCATAACTTTCCAAAGAGCCATATTTGCCCGTGCCCGGATGAAACCTTCCGTTGGGGATGGTGATGGTATGGCCCAGTTCCCCAGCAAATCCATCATGACCCAATATCAAGCGGCCATTGGCAACGATGCCGCTACCAACACCAGTTCCCAAAGTGATCATGATAAAATCCTTCATATCCTTAGCGGCACCATACATCATCTCACCTATGGCGGCAGCATTCGCATCATTGGTAAGTACTGCGGGGAGCTGGAATTTATTCTGAATGAGTTTTGCGAGTGGTATTATACCCTTCCAAGGTAGATTAGGAGCGTATTCCACAGTTCCCGTATAGTAGTTACCGTTAGGGGCACCCACGCCAATCCCTCTGATCCTTCCGGGACCTCCAGACTTTTCAATCAATGCATTTAGGCTGTTGTGAAGCTCATCTATAAAACTTTCTACTTCGTCATGTCCCCTGGTGGAAATTTCACTGGAAAATAAAACATTGCCATTTCTGTCCACGATACCAAATTTGGTACCGGTGCCGCCAATATCAATTCCGATGGCAAGGGGGTCAAGTGAAACAGATCCAGTTGTTGTCTTTTTCGAGTTCGGCATTATCTATCCTCTTTTTGCAAAAGTATTTTAAAATATGGGAATCATTAATGACCACCACCAATTTGTTCGTCAAAATTCAATCCTTGTGATTTCAGCACAGTTCTTAATCTGATGGCAAGAAAAGCAAGCGATGCAAAACAAGCGGCTGCCACCAAATAGGAAACATGCATGTTAAGCTTATCACCAATCGATCCTTGGAAAGGTGGAATGATGGCGCCTCCCAAAATCATCATGATGAGGAATGCAGAACCCTGACTGGTATATTTTCCCAAACCAGCAATCGCCAATGAAAATATACAAGGCCACATGATTGAGCAGCAGATACCACCAGACATGATTGCATATACCGAAACAATCCCTTTGGTTGCCACGCCAAACAACATGGCGAAACAAGCCAGTAGCGCAAGGGTGAGCAATGTTTTAACTGGTTTTTGTTGCCCAAAGAAAAATGCGGCAATCGCAATAATGATGACGATGGAATAAGGGAGCAGGTCAGCGATGGGATTGCCGTAAAGATGGTTCACAAAAAGCACAACCCCAAAAGCAATGAATGGTACCACAACGGTTGCGACCTTTCTCATTTTCTCAGAAAAATTAAAAACCCCAATAGCACCGGTCCAACGCCCAATCATCAAACTGCCCCAATATAAAGAAACGTATTGGGATATCTGGCTGTCATGCAGACCAGATTCAGTCATATAACCTGGCGACTTTAACAAGGCCCCGAAATTATTATCGATGGTCACTTCGGCACCGACGTATAAAAAGATACCAATCATACCCAATATCAATTGCTGGTATTTCATGGCGCCCCATCCTTCGCTATTTTTAGAGGCACTACTATATGAGTAAAACAGTATACCAAAAATGCCAATCAAAGTAATCACCAATAATGGAAGTTTTTCAAGTGCGGTAAACTGACCGATAATGATGATCAATATCATGAATACTAAAATAGCGATCAACGAATAGGAAGCTTTGCTGGAGGCTTCGAATTTTGCATCGTCTTTGCCGTCGGGCAATTTTGAAAATGCAAAGAATAAAGCTACGGCCGCAAAAACAGCAGCCACAATCATATACAGATTGTTTACGTTGGTCACCGTTACATTCGCATTGGCGCTACTTGGGGTGCCAAACAGAAAAAAGCTTACAATGATTGGGCCCAAGGTAGTGCCCAATGAATTCACACCTCCAGCCAGGTTCAACCTATGTGATCCGGTGGCAGGGTCGCCTAAAGCAATGGCAAATGGCTGCGCAGCGGTTTGCTGCAATGAAAAGCCTAAGGCTATTATAAAGAATGAAACCAATATCAGTGGGAATGAGTTGGCATTGGCTGACGGAATGATGGCCAATGCACCAACCACTGAAATGCCCAGTCCGTATATAATACCCTTTTTATACCCAATCTTGTTGAGGATATCGTATCCGAGAAAGCTGGAAGAGAGATAAAGGATCAAGGATCCTACGAAATAAGCAACATAAAAGGCAGAGCCAATCAATTGCGACTGGAACTGGTCCAAATTAAAATGGGTTCTGCAGAAAGGTATAAAGATACTGTTCGATGCTGCAATAAACCCCCAAAAAAAGAAAACAATAACTAAAGTTGCAAGCGCTCCACTGTTGGTTGGCTGTTTGGGTTGATTCATATATGATCAGTTAAATAAGAATTGAAGGACTGAAAGTAATAAGTTTTTGTGAAGCGAAAAATTTTTTCATTGTCTGATGATATAATTCAAAAACCTTCCTAAATTGAACAACGATTTATTTCACTGCTTATAATCAGTGTAAACTTATTTCGTTTACATTTTTTGCAAAGGACTTATTCCTGAATACATTTATTAACTGACATCCCAAACATGGAAATTATACACGTATCTGCAGAATGTTATCCCGTAGCCAAAGCTGGAGGACTGGGTGATGTGGTAGGTGCATTACCTAAATACCAGAACCAATCGGGCCATATTGCAAAAGTGGTAATGCCCATGTACCGTACTAAATTTTTGTTGGCCAATGAATGGGATGTGGTTCATAAAGGCTATACCAATCTGGGCAATTGGTGGTTTACCTATACCATTATTAAGGAGCGTAACAATGTGCTGGATTTTGACCTTTATCTGGTAGATATCAACGGACTTCTTGATAGGGATAAGATTTATGGTTACGATGATGATGCCGACCGTTTCACCGCTTTTCAGATCAGCGTGGTGGATTGGATATCGGCATGGTCCCATCGTCCTGATGTGATCCATGTGCACGATTACCATGCAGGATTAATCCCCTTTATCATCAAATACTGCTATCGATATCAACATCTTCAAAATATCCCAACCGTGTTGACCATCCATAATGCGCAGTATCAAGGATGGATGGGTTGGGACAAAAGCCATTTTCTTCCGGCCTGGGACCCTTGGAAAAGGGGCATGTTGGATTGGAAAGGCTCCATCAACCCTTTAGCCAGCGGTATCAAATGTGCTTGGAAGGTAACGACCGTGAGTTGGAGCTATCTCGATGAATTGCGTGTATCAGCCAATGGGCTGGAATCGCTTTTTGAATATGAAAAGGGTAAATGTGTGGGCATTTTGAATGGTATCGATTCTGTGGTATGGGATCCTGCTACTGATAAATATATCGAGAACCATTTTGACACCGAAAGTGCTGATAAGGGTAAACTGAAAAACAAGAAATTGCTTTGTGAAACCTTTGGTTTGGATATCACAAAACCTTTGATTGTTTTTATTGGAAGATTGGTAGGGGAGAAGGGAGCCGATTTGTTGCCACAGGCTATTCGGGATTCATTTTATTATATCGGCAGAACCATGAATTTTTTGGTGCTGGGTAGTGGGTTTCCGGAAGTAGAAAGCGAACTGGAAAGCATGAAGTTTCTGAACCAAAACGATTACAATGTCTATATTGGCTACAATGAAGGGCTTAGCCATCTGATGTATGCCGGGGCGGATTTCATTTTGATGCCTTCTCGAGTGGAGCCTTGCGGGCTCAATCAAATGTATGCGATGAGGTATGGTACGGTGCCGATGGTTAGGAATACCGGTGGGTTAAGGGATACGGTAATCGATTATGGTGACCCGGACGGCTATGGTATCCGTTTCAACTATGCAGCAGTAGGGGATATTTCCCAAGCAATATGGAGGGCGGTTGAAATGTATAAGGATGAGGAAAAGTTAAAGGAGATCCGGCAACATATGATGCGGCTTGATTTTAGCTGGGAAACAAGTGTAAAGCAGTATATCGATCTGTATAAGTCCCTTTAAAGAATTAAAGTGGAAAATCATCCTGCTGCATGGTTTCGAAACACAAAATGAACAGGGATAACAAGGTAATTCAATAGGTCGAGCTAATCAAAGTCATGTGTCCGATGATAATATTGTATACATTTATCCAGTAATAACCAGTATTGAAATTGGTGGATTGAAAACTTAAACCGAATAGATAACATTAACTAAATTAAATCTCTTGCCATGTCTAAAGAAATTTTGTCAGTGATATTGGGTGGTGGTGCAGGTACCAGACTTTTCCCGCTCACAGCAAGCCGTTCTAAACCAGCCGTACCGATAGCAGGTAAATACCGTTTAGTGGATATACCGATTTCCAATTGTTTGAATTCAGGGATCAATAGAATGTTTGTGCTCACACAGTTCAATTCGGCCTCCTTGAACAGGCATATCAAGAACACCTATCATTTCAGTGCATTTAGTGCTGCCTTTGTGGATATACTCGCTGCCGAACAAACGCCTGATAACCCCACCTGGTATCAAGGCACGGCGGATGCGGTCCGCCAATGTTTCCGCCATCTTGGCCCGTTTGACAGCGAATACCTTTTGATACTTTCTGGCGACCAGCTTTATCAAATGGACTTTAATGAAATGTTGAACAACCATAAGGCAAAAGGGGCTGATATTTCCATTGCCACCATACCCGTTGCCGATCGTGAAGCTTCAGAATTTGGCATCATGAAAAAAGATGAGAATGGCTACATCACATCCTTCATCGAAAAGCCCAAAAAAGAAGTGCTCGGTGAATGGACAAGTGATACAGGCCATGAAATGCAGCGCATGGGGCGAAATTATCTGGCCTCCATGGGTATCTATATTTTCAATCGTCAATTGCTTGCAGACTTATTGCAGAATGAATATGTGGACGCCACCGATTTTGGCAAGGAAATCATCCCTCAATCCATCAGCAAATATAAAGTGGTGAGCTACCAATATGATGGTTATTGGACCGATATCGGTAATATCTATTCGTTTTTTGAAGCAAACTTGGGCTTGACCAATGATATCCCCGATTTCAATCTTTTTGATAATGACAATGCAATCTATACACGTGCCCGCATGTTGCCACCGGCAAAAATTAGCGGCACCACACTTGAAAAAACATTGATTGCTGAAGGCTGTATCATCAATGCCTCTCGGGTTGAGAATAGCGTGGTGGGTATCCGAACCCGTATTGGCAGTGGTACTACCATTGTGAGCAGCTACCTAATGGGGAATGACTATTACGAAACATTGGATGAGATCAATCAGGCGAATGCGCATGGCCTCCCAACGGTAGGGATTGGGCATCGTTGTTATATCCGCAACGCTATAGTGGATAAGAACTGCCGCATAGGAGATGACGTTCGTATCAATGGTGGTAGCCATCTGGAGAATACTGACCATGCTTTATATACAGTAAAAGACGGGATTGTGGTAGTAAAGAAAGGAGCAGTGTTATCGAATGGCTTTGTGATTTGATCAAGTATATTTTATCCTAATCCCGCATTGCGGGATTTTTTTTATTTAGTTTTACATAAGTGTACATAGTACATATTTAATCAAAACGATTGCAATGGCCAGTTCAGCGAATATCAAATCAGGCTCCATACAACCCACAGCAGCAAAACCTACGTTGACGCTCTGGCAAATTTTCACCATGAGCTTTGGCTTTATGGGCATCCAGTTTGGTTTTGCTCTCCAAAATGGCAATACCAGCCGGATACTCCGCTCTTTTGGTGCGGATGTAGACCAACTGCCTGCCTTTTGGTTGGTGGCGCCTATCGTGGGTATGATTGTTCAACCTTTGATTGGTCATTATAGCGATCGGACCTGGAATCGGGTAGGCAGAAGAAAACCTTATTTTCTTACAGGGGCTTTATTATCATCGCTTGCATTGATTGTACTTCCCAATTCGGCAGGACTTTCATCCATCGTTCCTGCATTATGGATTGGCGCAGGCATGGTGATGATCATGGATGCCTCTTTCAATATAGCCATGGAACCATTTCGTGCCTTGGTTGCGGATAATCTCCCCGATAGCCAAAGAACCTTGGGTTTTAGTGTGCAAACCTTTTTGATCGGTTTGGGTGCGGTGGTTGGATCCGATCTTCCTGAATTTTTGGGCAATCATGGTTTTAGTCTCGAGGCAGGCAAATCTGGCGTAGCCGATAATATCCGTTACTCTTTTTATATCGGGGCAGCCGTATTTATAATTGCGATACTCATTACCGTTATTTTCTCCAAAGAATACCCGCCCAAGGAATATGAAAGCTACCATGGAAAACCAGATACCAAGGTTGAAAAGAGTGGCATAGCAGAGATCATCAAGGATTTTAAGAATATGCCCAAAACCATGATGCAATTGGGCTTGGTGCAATTTTTCAGTTGGTTTGCCTTGTTCAGCATGTGGGTATTTACAACAGATGCCGTTGCCACCCATGTGTATGGACTGACAGGTGATTATTCAAAGTCGGTTGCCTATAATGAGGCCGGCAATAAAGTGAGCAGTGCTTTTGGCGTGTACAATTTTGTGGCCATGCTCTACGCATTGTTATTGCCGGTGATTGCCAAATATATTGGCCGTAAAGCAACCCATGCCATTTCATTGATTGGGGGAGGGCTTGGTCTCATCTCTATTTATTTTATCAAGGACCCGGCTATGTTGAAGTTCTCCATGATTGGGGTGGGCCTAGCTTGGGCAAGTATTTTGGCCATGCCCTATGTGATCCTTTCGAGTTCTATCCCTCCAGGCAAGCTGGGTATTTATATGGGAATTTTCAATTTCTTTATCACTCTTCCACAAATTGTCAATGGGGTTTTTGGTGGTTGGCTTGTGAAGCATATTTACGGGGGGCATCCTATATATTCTATTGTATTGGCTGGGATTCTTTTATTATGTGCGGCGGTTAGTGTGCTCTTTGTATACGATGCCGGAGCTATACGCATCCAGAAGAAAAAACTGGCTTAAAATGGTTTTATGAAAAAATCGATTCCTCTTTTTTATTTGGTGGTTCTTATTTCCTATTGCGCTTTTGCCCAACCTAAAGTGGAAGTATATCCTAGCAATTGGTGGGTAGGTATGAAATGGAACAAGGTACAAGTAATCGTGCATCAAAAAGACATTGCTAATTCTCATGCAAGTATTTCCTATCCGGGGGTAAAACTATTGAAGACCTCCAAACAGGAAAGCCCAAACTATCTTTTTTTGGATATTTTCATTTCACCTACCGCTCAAGCGGGTAAGGTGAAAATCAAAATTGAAGGGAAAGGCAATCATTCCGTGATTGATTTTGAACTGAAACCGAAACGCAAAGGAAACGGCCATGCGTATGCGCAAGGTGTTACGTCAAAAGATTTGATTTATCTTTTGATGCCAGACCGCTTTAGCAATGGCGACCCATCCAACGACCGATTTGCAGACATGAACGATACCAGTTGCGATCGAAACAATCCCTTTCTTCGGCATGGTGGGGATTTGCAAGGGGTTACCAACCATCTCGGTTATTTCAAAGAATTAGGAATAACCGCTTTGTGGTTGACACCCGTTATTGAGAACGATCAAGCATTGACTGATGAAGGCAATACCAAGCGAAGCGCTTATCATGGTTATGCATTTACCGATCAATATAAAATCGACAAAAGATTTGGTGGCAATGAGGCATATAAGGAGATGATTGATGCGGCTCATGCCCAGGGACTTAAAATTATTCAAGATGCTGTGTACAACCATGTAGGCGATAAACATTTTTTGTTCTTGGATAAACCATCAAAAGATTGGTTCAACCAATGGCCAAAGTATACAAATACCACTTATCGGGATGAGCCATTGGTGGATCCCTATGCATCTAAATGGGACTATAATATTTCCGTAAATGGTTGGTTTACCACTTTTATGCCCGACTTAAACCAGCGTAATCCTTATGTTGCCAATTTCCTCATCCAATATGCGCTGTGGGCGGTGGAAGAATTTGGTATTGATGGATGGCGGGTTGATACTTATTTCTATAGCGACCGCGATTTTCTCAATCGCGTCAATCAAGCCTTATATACCGAGTACCCGCAAATCAGCATCTTTGGGGAAAATACCATGCAATCGGTAACTGAGCAAGCTTATTATTGTAAGAACAATATCAACACGGCCTGGAAAAGCAATTTACAAGGGGTGATTGATTTTCAATGGGAGGGGAGCGTACACGATGGTTTGAATGCAAATTTTGGATGGAGCAATGGCATTATGCATGTTTATAATATTCTGGTGCAGGATATTTTGTATAAAGATCCCATGCGCAATGAAATATTATTGGACAACCATGACCAGGATCGTTTTTTCTCCGTAGTTGGGGAAGATTTTGATAAGTTCAAAATGGGTATTGTGCTATTGCTTACACAGCGTGGCATTCCGCAATTGTATTATGGCACAGAGATACTGATGAAAAATTTTAAAAACCCAAGTGATGCAGAAGTACGTAAGGATTTTCCGGGTGGTTGGAAAGGTGATAGTGTAAATAAATTTGACGCATCAGGAAGAACCCCAAAAGAAAATGAGGCTTTCGATTTTATAAAAAAACTAGCCTGGTTCCGAAAACAGTCATCCTCATTGCAAACTGGGAAAACCATGCAGTTTGTACCAGAAGATGCGATCTATGTCTATTTCCGTTATGATGAAAAACAAACAGTAATGGTTGTTTTGAATACTGGTGACAAAGAAAAAAACATCTCGTTGAAACGTTTTGCAGAAATCACTAAAGGGTTTTCAAAAATGAAAGATATATTCAGTGGAAATATTTCAACCCTGAGTAATTTTTTAATGAATGCACATGAGTCTGCTGTATTTGAACTAATGCGTTAATTTCTTGCGAAAAATGCTGGAACTTTTCGGTCTTAAAAATTTATTTAGCCACTCTCGATAAAAGCATTGATTCTACTGCTTTTAAAGTTGATATAATTTCTTAATTCAATCAGCATTCTCCCATTGTTGAAATGCACTATCTATTTGGAACAATGTTTGCAAGATGCCTGTTATCTATTTCATCAAAACAATTTATTATTATGACAAGTGCAAAAATGAATCTTTCTGTTGTTTTGTTATTACTGGCATTTTCTATACTATCGTCTTCCTGTTCAAGAAACCAAACTGGGGCCGGTTCTAATACTGCCAAAGTAGAGATTCGGCTTACAGATAGTCCTTTTCCTCAAGTAAAAGGAGTATGGGTAGATGTACAACAAGTGGAGATAGTGATGGGCGATAGTAGCAAACCAATTTTATTGAGTGCCACACATCCAGGAGTCTATAACCTACTTGATTTCACCAATGGCAAAGACACTTTATTGACGGATGCAAACTTACCATCGGGGACCATTAGCCAGTTAAGATTGATATTGGGCAGTAACAATTATATCGTGACCAATGACGGTACGCAGATTCCTCTTAAAACACCCAGTGCACAACAATCGGGTTTGAAAGTGCAAGTGCACCAGGATGTGGTTGGTGGTATTTTATATCGACTGGTATTGGATTTTGATGCAGGACGTTCCATCGTACAAGCGGGTAATAGTGGTAATTACATATTGAAGCCTGTTTTGCGGATCGTTTCCTTGCAATCATCAGGTGGTGATATCAAAGGGATTATTGTTCCAGATTCAGTGCGGACGGCCATTTTTGCTATTCAAGGGTTAGATACAATTGCTTCCGCATTCAATGATACATCCAATGGAAATTTTTTGATAAAAGATGTTCCGGCTGGAGCCTACTCATTAACAGTTGTTCCTTTGGATACGGCCCATTTTCAATCAAGTATAATCAATACAACGGTAGTGCTCGGGCAGGTTACTAATTTGGATAGCGTGTATTTAAAGAAGAAATAATAAGTTATCCACAATAAAAAAAACCAATTCTGCCACTATTGGCAGAGTTGGTTTTTTTTATACGGTGTTATATGTTGATTCTCACTTCCATATTTCTCCGCAATTGAATTGATACTAGATTTTTGCCCAGTGTAATATGCAAGGGTACTTTTTTTTAAGACTAATGGCTTGTATCCTATGTTTTTTATCTCTACTTTTAAAGCATAAATCCACCCCCTTGAAAACGGTTGAACATATTGACCTTATTAGAAGGAACAATTTCAAGATTATATTTTTTGCTGTCTTGTTCTTTTGCTCTTCACCTGTAGCAGCACAGCTAACAAATGGTGGTATCAATGCTTATTTCGGTGTCGATGGCGATACCCGGAACAATTATTCAAAATACGGTATACAGTCTGGACTAATCCCTGCTGATGATTGGTTCTCGTCTTCCCCTTTGGGGCAAAATATCATTGATACGTCCAACGCCTCTTATTATTTAGGAATACTTCAATCGGGGGCAAAAAACCTTGCTTTTAATAAAAGGATGTCAACTCTTCTTTATTCGAAAGTAAATGGAAAGCTTTGGTTAGATGCGGTTTACGGTCGCGATTATATCTGCACGAGCCCACTCTTTGATTCTACCATTTTTACAACAGCCGCGAAAAATGGTGATAACCCGATTAATTGGCTGGGGGGTACTTCAAATACCCCAGACAAAAACGATCTGCTGGATGTGTATGCACATATGCGAAGGGATGGTACCAGTGTGTATGACTCGTTATGGGTTTTTACAGGCGTTTCAACTGTGGGTGCCGCTGGTTCCAGATACTTTGATATTGAATTCTATAAAAAAGCATTCACCTATAGTGCAGTGGCAGGAAAATTCACAACTGCAGGAACCGAAGCGGGGCATACGGAATGGCTTTTTGATGCAAGTGGGAATATCATACAGTCTGGTGATATGATTATTGCGGTAAATTTTTCTCCAGGAGCGCCTCCCGTTGTGGATATGCGCATCTGGGTGAGCAGCACAACTTTTGCCAGTGTTATCCCAACTTATTTTAGATTTGGGGCCAATTTTGATGGGGCTACCCCTGCTTATGGCTATGCTTCCATTTTATCCAAATTGGGAGCCACCAACTTTGGGTCTGGCATATCGAACTATTCAACCAATGCATTGCAGGATACTACCTATTCCACACCTTGGGGCACCGAACAATCCACTAAAGTTTGGGGAGCGCAGTATTTGTCGCAGCAGTTTATTGAGGTGGGACTGAACCTAACCCGTATCGGTTTAGATCCATCTCTCTACAATGCCTTGGGGATTAGTCCCTGTGAATCTCTTTTCTCTTCCATCTTTTTTAAATCAAGATCATCAAATTCCTTTGTATCGAATATGCAGGATTTTGTTACGCCAATGGTTTTCGTAAGACCCCCATTGATGGACTATTCGATTAAGCCAGATACACTTCGTTGCAACAAACCAACCGGCACAATACAGGTCACGAATAATAGCACAGCAGGTTATTATACTTGGAAAACCACGAATGGGGATATTACAGGGGCCAGTTCAGACAGTTCCCAAATCAATTTAAACAAGCCGGGCACTTATATCGTATCATCAACTCCTGCAGTGGGCTGTCCGATTGCCAGAACGGATACGATTGTGATTCCTATTGATACTTTTCCTCCCGTGGCCTCCTTTATTACAGGTCTTACCAGCGATAATGGGCATTTGCAATTTTATGGTGGTGACCTCGCTGCTAGTAATTATCCAACACCATTTGGAGGCTCGCAAGGTTTGCTTTGGAATTGGAGTGGGCCTGGGGGCTTTAGTTCAACTATTCAAAACCCAATCAACGATACCACTTGGGGCACTTATCAATTAACGGTTACGGAAAAAAGGAATGGCTGTACAAACACGGTTGCCCATAGTTATACACGAATTGATTTTTGGATACTTGCCAATGGCAATCTATCATTGAGCGCTTCTTATGTAAATAGCACGGTCGATCTGAAATGGCAGGATCTGAACAACAGCAATATCAATTTTTATGAAATTGAAAAATCCACCGATGGTATCAACTTCTCAAAGATAGCTGTGGTGATGGGTGGGAACCAGAGCATCAGCTTTACCAATCTTTTTTCCTTTATGGACTATAATGCCTGCTGTGGAAATAGTTTTTACCGTGTAAAGGCATTGTACAGGAATGGTACCACCAGTTATTCAAATATTGTGCAAATGAATGCGGCCCCTAATTCAAAACAGCAATTCTTTATAGCCAAAATGGGAGCTGGCTCAAGCCTTTCTTTGGTGGCCAATATGGAGAAACCATGCAGGGGCAACCTTACCATTTATAACATTCTTGGTCAGGTTTTGCAAACCAAGACCCTTCAATTCAGCAATGGGATGAATGTGGTTGATTTGAATGCTAGTGGTAAGTACAGGAATTCGGTCAATATCGTTTCTGTAATTCTTGATAATGGTAGCAAATTCGTTCAGAAAACCATTTTCTGATAAAGAGATTAAATTATTGAGAGTAATATCTGCATCAAATCTCTTTGAAGGGGGAGGGTATTTGGATGGATATATACCATTCAGACACCCTCTCTGTAATAAATGGATGCCTGAATGGTAAATGTCAAGTCTATTGTGGTTATTCTACTTTTCTTCCTTCTAGCACTCTTGTTTTTTTGTCGCTTTTGTCAATCACATTCTTTTTGATCATTAGTCTGGCCATGGCTACATCGGTACAGGTGCCACATCTGGCCCTAAACTTATTGTTATCAAAATTTACCACTGCGGTGCCATTTCGCCAATCATATCCATACAGTACATATTGATGTGCTGTATAATTACTCCCCAGACCAAAACCAAGATTACTGCTGCCTTTTTCAAAACTGATCATCAAGTTGCCATTTTCAATTTCCTCACATACACCTGGGGTATAGGGATTGATGATAACCTCGTTGATGTATTTCCCATTTTCAAGCCTCACTTTGCCTAAAGTCACTTGCGCTTTTTCGTCGGTAAGATACCTTGACAAAATCAGTTTTTGGTCCACATAAAACTGCACTTGCTTAATATCAATATTGTCTCTTTCCAGTCTTTCCTTAAGTTCTTTTGTGAAGGGTACAAAATCACGGCTTGCTTTTCTGGAACTGCTGCAACTGGCTAGCATGCCAATGAATGCGAAAAGAACAACGGTCTGTAAAACATTCCTCATAAAATGTGCTTTTTTGTTTGATGTTTGTATAGATGATTGCCCAAAATTATCCGCGGGCTTTTATATCTCCAAGCCTTTAACAGGCTATTAGCCTATTTTGGCTTTTTTTAGGTGCAATGGTTTAATGTCCTCGATGAATTGGCTGTTATTCTTATGTTAAGGAATTTTTTGGCCAGCTATACGGTGGGTAAAAAAGGCGCAGACTGAATTACCAGTATACGCCCTATTACTAACAGCTAAAAAAGTTAAATAGGAATAGAGCCCAATTGGGCTCGCATCCATCTAACCGCCAGTAATATCTTTTATAAAATAGGCTTAGCTATTTAAATGTTGAAATTTTAGTTCCTAATGCGTTGTTGATATTCGCTTTGGTTATTGCGAACGGGGATGGGGATTAATTTAGGCTGTTCCTTAATGATCGGGAAAAGGGTTTCTAATAAATTTTTTATGGCGGTTTTCATTTTACTGGGGTTTAGATTAAAAATTTGGATCTTTTAGGTTATTGGTTTTAGTTGAGTTTCTTCATTGATATTGGATGATGGTCTTTCAGATTCGGATTTTGGGTTCTTCTATAGGTTCGGATTTCTGATTGGTTTTTCTATTGGTTTGGATTTTCGGGTTCTTCTTGATTTTGGATATTTAAAGTTTTTTATCGGATTTGGATTTGTTGGTTTTTCTAGATTCGTTTTTCATACTATCGGATTCGCTATAATAATAACCAATCCCTTGCCAGAAATCAACATGCTTAATATCAATAACTTGTGATTTTTAAAATCTGAATTAGCTCCCCGATTGGGAATCCTGGGGCTCAATGCTGGAAAGATAGGGAATTAGAACCTGGCAACCAGTTTCAGGTTCAGTAATCTGGGGGTAAGCCGCTGCGGCATGGCATAAGTGGTATTGGAAAAATCCTTGATCAACAAGTAGGAAATGGTGTTTGCTCTATCAATCAGGTTGAACACTTCAAAGCTGGCCCAAATATTTTGGAAATTACGGAAGGGACTATGGCTTCTACGGTTGCTTTTTTCAGCATCCAGCAATAAGGCACTAAAACCAACATCTACACGTATATAAGGGGGAATGGTCAATGCGTTACGGTACTTAACACTGCCCGGGATATTGAAAGGCATATTGCTTCCATATAACAGGTTCATGTAAAATTTCAGATTTTTATTCGTTGCTAAATAATCCTGAATAAACATGCCCAACGTAAACAAACGATCTGAGGGACGGCGCACCCAGCCCTGTTGCATTTTCACGCTATCGATTGGGTGGTTTAGTGTATCCAAAGTATAGTTATAATAAAACTGGTCGGCAATTTTTTCTCTTGTTCTCATAAAACCAATGCTGATCCAACTTTCCGCATCCTTTACCAGTTCCCCGAAAAGTCTGGTCTCGATGCCCGCCGCATAGGCCTTGGCGTTGTTCGTGCCAAAATACTGGATATGTACATTATTGATATCGTACGGATCCACATCCCACATGCCTTTATAATAAGCTTCCGTAGCTATACGAAAAGGGCGTTCACCCATTTTAAAATTATAGTCAAACCCGGCAGAGGCCTGCCAACTTTTTTGTGCCAGTAATCCTTTGTTCAATGTGCCATCAGGCTTTACCATTTCCCTGAAAAAAGGAGGTTGGTCATAAATGCCAATGGCTGCACGGTATACCATATCTTTTTGTGATTGTGCTGGTTTCCAGGAAACGCCTAGCCTTGGTGATACCAAAAATTCATGGTTCAGATTATTATAATTATATCGGAGCCCTGCCTGTAAAATCAGGTCGTTTGTTTTGTCCAATAACATATTATCTTGTACAAAACCAGTGAATCGTGTGATGTTAAGCGACCCGATGGCATTTACGTAATTATTCAAATTGATACTTCCTGGAGTATAGGGCAGGGAATAACCGGCTGAATCCTGATAGGTCCAAGAATGCAACTTGTTGTTCACCACCTGCTCTTCCACGCTCAGGCCCCATTGTATAAAATGTTTGCCAATATCCAGATATCCTTTGTGGGTGGCATTCCAAACGGCAATGTCTAGTTGATTTCTGGCATAGTCCTGATAGATACCCGCACCTAGTGGCTTAATGATTTGGCCGAAGCTGGCACTGGTTTTATCGAAACTTCGGTCACCAAAAATATAGTTGCCAAGAATATCGTAGGACTCGCTTTCATCGTCACCAAAACGGGAGGCCATCCATTTCAGCCGAAGATTCTTTTTTATTTGTTGAGTAAAAGAAAGCCCCAGCATATTGGTTTGATAGGCGTCTTTTTCTTCTCCCTCAAAACCCACATTCAGTCCTAGGTTGGCAGTGAAATAGGGCGAAAATACCGAGGCAGTCAACTGTTCCGATTGAGGGGCTAGAAAAAATTTGGTTTTGGATAAAGTGCCCATCAGCTCCAATTGGTTTTTCTCGTTCAACTGGTAGGTCAGCAAGGCCTGTATATCGGAAGAGGAAGGGGAATAGGTACCCACCGTTTCTTGGCTACTCAAAAGGCTTTGATTGGTTCTGTTGCGCATGCCAATAGAATAAGTGAACCTGTTTTTGGCAGCAGTTCCTTCTACATGTATCCCTTGCTCTAGCAGACCGACATAGGCAGAGCCACCAAATTTTTTCGGCTTGTTATATTGGATATCCAGCACGGAAGACATTTTATCTCCATATTTTGCCTGGAAGCCCCCATTATAAAAGCTCACGTTTTTTGTCATCTCTGGGTTGATAAAGCTTAACCCTTCTTGCTGTGCATTGCTGACCAAGTAAGGACGAAAAACCTCAAAATCGTTTACGTATACCAAGTTCTCATCGTAATTACCGCCACGTACTGAATATTGGGATGTCAACTCATTGTTTGAACCAACAAAAATTTTGATCAGGCTTTCAACGCCTCCAATCGGTGCGGGAATATTGATAGCGTCTTTGGGGTTAATTTTGATCAGTCCTGCCTCCCGACGGCTTCGCTGGTCCGTAACCGTTACTTCTTTCAACTCTTGGGTCTTTTTTTCCAATCGAATGATGGTTTGCTCTTGTTCGTTCTCATTCAGAAAAAAATTCCGTTGTTCTGTTTTATAACCAGTAAATGAAAAAACCAGTGCAAATGCTTTCTCGGCTGGTACCTTGATCCGAAAGCTGCCTGAATCAGTGGTGACAAAGCCGCTTTGTCGGCCTAAAATCATTACTGACACATTGGCCAAGGGGTTCTCGTTTTCGTCCAGCACTTTGCCTGAAACATATGCTGTCTTTTTTTGCCCAAAGGAAGACTGAAAAGAAAGAAAAGCAGCAAGCAGCAAAAATAACAGTCGTATTCTCAATGATTTTTTTTTACGATGACCGAAATTAAGAGAAATGAGCCCTTTAAAAAACGTAATAAAGCGGAAATTATGTTTATTTGCTTTAATTAATTTTAAGACAACCCCCAATCGCTCACCTATTGCAAAAACTCCTGTTTTTATGGTTGATAAGTTTCCTGTCGTTGATGGGATGCTCAAATAAAAAAAGTAAGCGTATAGCTAAAGCAACTTCCTTGCATTATGATACAGCTACACAGGTACTGGATACTGCGTTGATTGACTTAAAATCGGCTTCATCGCTGGCCTTGGAGAATGTACTGGGTCAGTTTTGGAAAATGGAAGATGCTGACCAAAAACACTGGAACCAACTATTATGGGATTCTATCTCCGATAAAAAAAAATTTCCCGAGCTTGCATTGTATAGAGATTTTAGTTTAACCGAAAATGCTAGAGACCATATTCGTTTTGGGAAATGGGCGGTCAATAAAAAGAATCGCAAACTGTTGCTGAAATTTACTGATGGCACCACTGAAATCTATACCATCCAAAAAATTGCATACCAGAATCTGGTCGTCTCAAAAAAAGATGCGGATGGCAATGAAATGACGCTCTACTTTTCATCCGATGGGCTGGTGCATAAGCGGCCAGAAGAAGACCCTTTCTACCCCTCCAATAATCGTTGGCGCATAAAGCCCAGCAGATCAGAAACAGATCAGCAGATTTTGGATCGGTTGAAACAATGCGCCCATTTCTATGCCTTGTTTTTTAGCGACAACCATCAGCGTCAAGAAACGGATATTTCATTTATTGGTCTGCCCAATTGCTTCGTATGGTATAATGGAGGTATTGGTTTACCCTTGGAAGGGGGACTTGATAATAAATGGATAGATTGTTTTTATTCGAAAAAAGAGGCGTTAAAAGCATATCAAATGTTGAAAACATTGATTGAAAAACACGTGTTGGTTTGGCCCGAACATCCTACCAGTTGGATTAAGGAAACGGCTGACATGCTCGATCAGGTACATGATAAAATAAAGTTGGAATAAAGAGCCTCCCTACATGCACCAAGGTTCATACCTTGTAGCAAATTTGTAAGAACATATAAACGGTCTGACGGAGACCATAAGACCAGTTTATATGTTCTTTAGTTGGTCGATTATATTTTTGGGGTCTGAAGCTTTGAATACGGTATTGCCAGCTACCAGCACGTCTGCCCCTGCATGAACGATACCGGCTGCATTATCGAGCGTTACCCCACCATCTATCTCTATCTGAATGTGCAAAGCTCTTTCGTGGATCATTTTTTTGAGTTCCCTGATTTTTTTATAGGTATGGTCAATAAATTTTTGGCCACCAAATCCCGGGTTCACGCTCATCACGCAAACCTCATCAATGTCTTCCATAATTTCACTCAATGCCCGGGCTGGGGTATGTGGATTTATGGCGACACCTGCTTTCATGCCCAGCGATTTGATCTGCTGTATGTTCCGGTGCAGGTTTCTACAGGTCTCGATGTGTACAATCAAAATATCAGCCCCCGCTTTTTTAAAAGCTTCCGTCAGTTTTTCGGGCTCTTCAATCATCAGGTGTACTTCGCAAGGCTTTTGGGCAACGGACTTGATATGTTCGATCAATGGAATGCCAAAACTGATATTGGGCACAAAACGACCATCCATAACATCCAAATGAAAACGGTCTGCGCTGCTTTCATTGACCATTTTACATTCTTCTTCGAGTCTTAAAAAATTACATGCTAATAAGGAAGGCGCAATCAATGGCATATTGGGTTGGTTGAAAAATTAATAGTGATGGTTGCAAGACACAAAAATAATCTCCTTTGCCATTAAGAACAAATCAACTACTCAACATTTTAGCCGCCAACTCTTCTCAAGGCTTCCTTCGCTTCCACAAAATTCCGGTCAAGTTCTACTGCCCGTTGATAATATTCAGCGGCCTGTTGTTTGTTGTTCTTGGCTTCCAAACAGCGACCGATCCAGAAATAAGGGTCGGGTTCGGTATTGGAAACGGTAGCGGCCATACGAAAGGTACTTAAAGCAGTATCGTAGTCTTTTTGTTTGAAAAAGGCAATCCCTTTTTCAATATAGGCTTCTGTAAATTTCCAATCTCTTTTGATGCAGGAATCAAATTGGATGGCCGCTGGTTTGTATTGTTTGGTATTGGAATAATAAATGCCTTTGATAAAAAAGGGATCGGTGAGTTCATGCGCAGAGTCGTATTCAAGCACACGGTCGCAAATCTGTAATGCCAGCGGGTTTTTCGCTTCTGCATACACATGCGCCAGTTCCATTGCATACATGGGTATGGGCTGAAGTGTATATGCTTTTTTAAATGCCAGGATAGCACCACTAGTATCCCTGCTCTGTTCAAGTAACCTCCCTTTTTCATACCAAGCCTCAAAATTCAGTGAATCTGTTTTGATGGCTTCGTCATAGATTCCCAATGCTTCTTTTGTTCTGCCCGCATCGATATAGGTTTCGCCAAGCAATCGTTTAAATCCGTTTTCTTCAGGAAATTTCTTGATGCAATCTAACAGCAGTTGGATTTCCTCATCCAACTGGCTGTTGATTCCCAAGTTGGATGCGTAGTGCATGCCTGTGAGTACTTCCTGCTTCAAGTCCCATGCTTTTTTATAATCTGCAGTGGCGATATCCGTGAGGTTGTTTTGTGACAGTCTTTCAGCTCTTCGGAAATACAGGTCGGCATCGTCGGGAAAGCGTTTAATGCTATCCGTTAAGGCTGCAAACGGAGGCCGGTTAAGTACGGCTTCGTTATCTGGCTTTTTTGGAGTGCTTTCCTGGCAACCGAATATCGTAAAAAAACAGGCTGTCAAAAGGATGCCGTTTATTTTTAAAAACTTCTTCATATCGCAAAACTACCGATTTAGTGATTTTCGGTCTCATAATATTGCTAAACGAAACTTATGGGCAAATTAATTGACCCGATGAATGTTTTAACGAATCTTTTAACCTATGACAAGACTGGGTAGAACCATCTTCGACTCCTATGGTTTGTAAAAAATGAAACTGATAAACCTTAAGGCGAATGCGATTATTTGTTTGTATGGTCTACTTTTTTCAGTAATATCAGATTGGAGAGTTTGTGTTTGCCGTATGTGATTTGTGCATTACCTTGCAAATCTATTAATAATCAAAATATATTATCATGGATAGTGTCTTATTAGTGGTTCATAGCTTGATGCGTTGGGTCATTTTAGTCTTATTGATTCTTTCGATCAGTAAAAGCTATGCGGGTTGGAAAACTAAAAAGCCCTTTGGTCCTGGTGACCGCAAAACTTGGCTTTTTACATTGATTGCTGCTCATATCACCTTGCTGATAGGTCTTTATCAGGTTTGCTTTGGAAGGTTTGGGATTTTTACTAGCAGCTTACCCGAAGGCACCAAACTGATGAAAGATTCTTTTTATCGTTTCTATTGGGTGGAGCACCCTGTAGGAATGATTATTGCCATTGCGCTGATCACTATGGGTTATGGCATGGCCAAAAAAGCGGTTGCCGATGAAACAAAATTCAAAAAAGCTTTCTGGTATTTTTTAATTGCTTTGATTTTAGTACTGGCTTCTATCCCTTGGCCATTCAGGCATATCATTGGAAGACCTTTGATTCCCGGGATGTAAACAACTCGCTTTATTGTTTTACATCTTTCATGATTACGGGTTCAGGAAAAATGGCATCAGAAACCCACTTATTTCTATGCAGCATTTGCCAGCAAGGCCACTAATTCCATAAGCTCATTTTGCTTATAGCGGTTTTTGTCGTCATCAAAACATTTGCTCAGTTCTTCCAGCAGTATTTGAATGGTGCGCTCATGGTTGATGGGATTGAAATAGGAGGCAACAGGAGGTACAGAAATCCTCTTGAAATAGTTCTCCACATCCTTATGGGTAAATACCTGACCGCTCATGGGGTCTATAAAAAACTCGATTCTACTCATGGCAGATTCATGTGAAGGCTTTTCTGACAGGTATTCCGGTTTGATATAAGCAAGGATAAATTGTCTGGGTATATTGATTGCTTTTACTGGAATGTCGAGCAGTTCAGCCAATAGGAGGTAGAGGATGCCATTAGCAATCGCATTTCCTCTTTTTGTTTCCAGTATTTTATTAATCAGGAATTCTTCGGGGTGTTGATAACCCACTTCCACACCTTTTAGTCCATAATAATTGTAAAGAATGCTCGTGAGCACATTTACCTGTTCAAGCGGGGTCAAATAATTGTTTAGCTCGAGCCAGATATTACGACGTAATTTTTCTACATCGCCCAATACGGGAGCTGCTGGCATTTCGGGATATTGAAATTTGGCAACCAACATACATGCAGTGAGTAGGTCCTGATAGCTGCTGGTTTTCCAACGGACAAAATCTTCAGTGAGGTCCCTATAATGCAGTTTATGAATCAGCATTTCAATGCGGGTTTGCACATCTTCGCTAATGGTGTTTTCCCAGAGATGTTCTAGATTGGGTATAATGCCTCTGCCATAGCTAACAATTCGGTCGCTGACACTAGTGAATACTTCCGTATCTGGGTCATCAATCAGATGAAATAGGGCAGAGATTTCCTTGGTTTCCTCCATGCATTAGGGATTTAGGTAAGCTTTATTTAGTAATACGGTCAGCTTTCAATTTTATTGTAAATAATGGAATAAATTTCGCTGCTAAACCATAACGTTGCTAATCGAATTTATCCACAGGTTGTGGGTAAGCGCTGCGAGAAGTGTAAAGAAAAATATAAATAGAAAATAAAAAGGAGTCAATAAATGATTGTGCACTTATCAACTCCTTCTTTCGTTAAATAAATAAGAACCACTTAATGTTTTGCTTTAATCAATCCATTCGTGGAAGTATAATTATTGGGTTGGAAGGTTAGGTCTTTTAAAAATACTTTTTCAGCCTCTTTATATTTTTTCGTTTTCAGCAATGCATTGCCTAAATAATGTCTTGCGGGTACAAGCCAGTCCCGGGGTTCTTGGTAAACCAAGGAGTCTTCTGTGTTTACGCCTTCATGGAAACAATGAATGGCTTCATCCCATTTTTTCTCTTTGGTTGCAATGGTTCCCTTTAATATCCATTTGGCCACGGTGCCTCCGGTCTTTGCAGCATTGAAAGGGGAGAGGACTACTGCCATGCTTGGTTCTTGCAAAATGGCTTCTACGGATGATAAGGAAGATTTAGCCTGGTTAAGATTCCCTTTGTTTGCATAAGCCATTCCTTTGGCAAATTCCTCTATCAAGGTTCCATAATGGTTTTTGCTGCCGATAGCAGGTTCTTTGAGTATCTCATCCCATTTTTCAAAACGAATCATCGTCATAAGAGGTGTCATGTATATATACTGCATAAAATCACCCATCGGCGCTGCATCTGAAAAAAATGAGGTATCAATTACATTCCTACACTCTATTGCATCCTGAATGGCTTTGGAATAATCATATGCGTTCATGGAACAAGCGGCCTGCATATGCCGATTATGGTAATCGTACAAAAATGCACTATTGGCCACAGATGGAAATAGCTCTTTATAATTGTAATAATTGGCAACGGCTGCTTTGTTTACTGCTACTCCTTTATCATACTGACCTGTCCGAATATAAATATGCGAAGGCATATGCACCATATGTGAAATCCCTGGAGCCAACTTGGCCAATCTATCAGCACTTGCATTTGCTTTTGTAGCAAATGGTGAGGCTTCCATGGTATGAATATAATAATGATTCGCCCCAGGATGCTCAGGGGCAATTTTAAGAACTCCTTCCAGTACCTTAATCAGTTTTGGCGTCCAAGGTTTCGGTTTACCATCATGGTACCATAGATCCCAGGGATGCAAGTTCATTAATGCATCTGCATACAAAGCCCCAATCTCTGCATCATCGGCATATTTTTCATGGATTGTTTTCATTTTGTCAGCATATTCCTGGTTGAGCAATGCCCTTGTCTTGCTGGTATCATTGGAATAATGTGACTGCATGGCATCAAACAAGTCTTTTTCTTTTTCAGTAGAGGCATTACTGTATTGTTTTGCTTTTGATATAGCAAGCAACGCATCTGGGGTTTCGGCATATACAAAGTCATTGACATTGGGACCATAGGCCAAGGCTTCGCCCCAATACAGCATGGCACAAGTGGGGTCGAAAAGCTGTGCTTTTTTAAAAGAAGGCAACGCTTCAATGATATGAAAACCATAGTAGAGATTGATGCCTTGGTTGAAATAAAATTGGGCACTGTCGCTGTTTGTATTAATCTTCCATGAATGGGCGCCCGTGCCGGGCAAGGGAATCATTTCCCTTATTTCTTCATCGGTAATTCGATAGGTTGACCAATCGGGAGAACAACACAGTGTTGCCAAGCTTTTTTTCAGTATTGTTTTTTGATAGGCTTCTTGATTGATTTGTAGCGGCGGGCGGGGATTGATTTTGGTATATCCCATTAATAAAAGAATGGCCGTCCCAATTGAGAATAGTGAAAATTTCATAGTTCAATTTTTAGAAGTTAGGAAATGAAATTTTAGGTTTCAATGGAGGCTGAGCAGCATTTTTAAAATAAGCAGCGATGCTATTTTAAAAATGTTTTATAGTTAAGGCAGGCTAAAAATTGAAAATAATTAAAAAAACAAGAACCCACAAAACAATTCTTCCTTTAAATGCTTTGTTATAATGCTTATTTCCCCCCATGCTATACACTTTATAGTTTTAAAGATGTGATATGCATTACTTGATGTGGAGGAGAGGTTGAAAGACGTTTGGGTTGAAAAGTTGATTCGTAACCGATTTCTGTTTTGAACGCTTTGTGCTTCTTTGTGCCTTAGTGTCTTTTTGGCAAGAGAACATAACCGAAGAGACGCGGAGGAAGTTGATTGGTACCTAAAAAACATGACTTTTTTGAACCACATGAGACATATAAGGCACATAAGGATCCCTTCTTGTCTTATGTGGTTTATTTTCTTAGAAACAAGAATTGCACGCAGGGGCACAGAGGTGCAGAGAAATGATTGAGAAATCGGGTTCTGCGTTTTGCATTATGCGTTCAGCGTTCTGCGCTCTCCCCTCATTTTTTCTTTGCCGCCTTTTTGGGTGCGGCTTTTTTGGCAACTGCTTTTTTAGGGCTGGCTTTTTTCGGAGCTGTAGCTTTTTTGGCGGTCTTCTTTTTATCAAAAGCTTTGGGGTCTTGTATCAGGATCATTTTCTTTACTTCATCCAGACTGATCACTGCTAATTCATCAGGGGTATATTTTCCATTGGCACCGCCCCCGGTAAGCTTCATCATTTTTTTGCCAAAGCGGATAAAAGCACCCCAGCGACCATTTTCGATGGCTATATTTTCCTCCGGCCATTGTTGTATAAATCGGTTGGCTTCTTTTTCGATTTTCTTTTGAATCAGTTCGTCACAATCTTTTTGGGTAAGATGGTCGAAATTATAGGCACGGGGGATATTGACAAATAAATTGTTCCATTTGATATAGGGACCAAACCGACCTTTTCCCTTGGTGATTGGTTTTTCATCATAATATCCTATAGGAGCGTCTTCAAGCTTTTTGGCATTGATGATTTCAATCGCTTTTTCCAAATCAACGGTGGATGCTTCTATTCCTTTTGGGATAGAAATAAATTGGTCACCCAATTTTACATAAGGACCAAAACGACCAATGTTCACTGAGATTTCCTTGCCCTCGTATTCACCCAAAGGAGCACCCAATTTAAAGAGTTCCATCGCTTCTGCTAAATTGATGGTCTCGATGCTTTGATCGATTTTCAGCTTCGCAAAACGGGGTTTCTCTTCGTCATTCTGCTCACCAATCTGCACCATGGGACCATAACGTCCCATACGGGCAATCACTTTTTTATTGGTAGCGGGATCGAAGCCAAGTTCACGTTCGCCACTTGCACGGGTGGCTGTCTCAATGGTTTTGTCTACATCCTTTTTGAAAGGAGTATAAAAATCATCAATCATCACATTCCATTTCAGCTTGCCTTCCGCTACTTCGTCAAATTCTTGCTCAATACGGGCGGTGAAGCTATAATCCATGATGTCATCAAAATATTGCTTCAGGAAATCGGTTACCACCAGACCGAGATCGGTCGGAAAAAGTTTTGATTTTTCGGCTCCGGTATTTTCCTGTTCAGTCCGTTTGTTGATTTGGTTGCCTTTGAGCACCAGTATTCGAAAATCCCTTTTCACCCCTTCCTTATCCCTTTTTTCCACATAGCCTCTTTTGAGGATGGTGGAAATAGTAGGTGCATAGGTGGATGGTCTTCCGATACCCAATTCTTCGAGTTTTTTAACTAGGGAAGCTTCGGTATATCTGGGCGCAGGGCGACCAAAACGCTCCATGGCCTGAAGCTCTTTTAGGTCCAATTCCTGTCCAACCGTTAACGGGGGCAGCATGCCTTCCTGTTGCTCGTCATCGCCCTCGTCATCGTCCTTGTCTTCCATATAGGCTTTCAGGAAACCATCGAATTTGAGTACCTCACCGCTGGCGGTTAATTCTTCTTTATTGGTGGTTATCTGTATTTTAGCTGTGGTTTTCTCCAATTCTGCATCAGCCATTTGGCTGGCGATGGTACGTTTCCAGATCAGCTCATAAAGACGCTTGCCATCAGCGTCATCGATGGTAGAAGCATCCATATAGGTAGGTCGAATGGCTTCATGCGCTTCTTGCGCAGACTCGTTTTTATTCTTGAACTTCCTTACCTGAACATATTTGCCCCCGTACTGGTTTCCGATCTGCTTTTTGATATCCTCCATGGCAGTATCGCTCAGGTTCACACTGTCGGTACGCATATAGGTTATCTTACCACTTTCGTAGAGCTTTTGGGCCACGAGCATGGTACGACTAACAGAGTAACCCAATTTTCGGCTGGCTTCCTGTTGCAGTGTAGAGGTGGTAAATGGAGCAGAGGGAGATTTTTTGGCCGGTCTTACCTGAATATCCCCTACTTTATAACGGGCGCCGATACAGCTTTTCAAGAATGCTTCCGCATCGTCTTCCGAAGCGTATTTTTTGCCCTCGGCAACAAAACTTACCGGGTTGCCATTAATATCTTTAGAAGTAAATTTTGCCTCTAATTTAAATGTACTTGTAGATTTGAAAGCGTTGATTTCCCGCTCTCTTTCTGCAATGATTCTAACTGCAACACTTTGAACACGACCGGCGCTCAGGTTGTTCTTTACGCTCATTTTTCGCCATAATACTGGGCTCAGTTCGAACCCCACAATACGGTCAAGAATGCGGCGGGCCTGTTGTGCATCCACCAGATTCATGTCAACAGTACGTGGCTTGGTAACGGCGGATTGTATGGCGGGTTTGGTAATCTCGTGAAAAACAATGCGCTTGGTGGTTTTGGGGTTTAGTCCAAGCACTTCGCAAAGATGCCAGCTAATGGCCTCACCTTCACGGTCCTCATCCGTTGCGAGCCATACTTCTTCAGATTTTTTTGCCAGACTTTTCAGCTCTTTTACCACTCTTTCCTTTTCCTCGGGCACAATATAGTTAGGCTTATACTTATTGTTCACATCAATGCCCATATCACCCTTGGCAAGGTCGCGTATGTGCCCATAGCAACTTTTAACCTCGAAATCTTTCCCTAATATCTTTTCGATGGTCTTCGCTTTCGCTGGAGACTCCACAATCAGTAAATTCTTCGCCATGCTTAACAACTGGTTTTTACAGAGGCCTTTAGCCTGCAAGATTACATTATAACGCTGGAATTAAAAAATTGGTACAGCCCGACCACGCCGTGGGCATGCAATAGCTACCGGGCTTCTATATTTTGTGCAAGCAAAGAAATTGGTTTTTAATATGAATATTTTTTGGAATCATTTTTTGTAAACAAATTATTTTCAGCGAGGTAGTAATCTATTTTTTTAAATTTATACAATGATTTAATGGTATTTAATGATGACTTTTACCATATTATTATTTCGTTTCTGCAAGCGACATCACTATTTCCCATTCCTTTTCGGTAACCGGCTGAACCGATAGCCTGCCCAATCTTACCAAGGCCATATCTTTTAGGCGCTTGTCTTGTTTAATGGTTTCTAGCGAAACTGGGTTTTTCAGTTTTTTGAACGGTTTTATCTCAACGGCAACCCAATCACCCTCTTTGGCAGTGCTATCAGGATATGCTTCTTTGGAGATTTTAGCAATGCCCACAATCTCTTTGCCTTCATTGCTATGGTAATAAAAGGTCTCATCCCCTTTTTTCATTGCTCTAAGGTGGATGCGGGCGGCATAATTCCGCACCCCGTCCCAGGAGGTTTGTTTGTCTTTTTCCAACTGATCCCAACTATAGGTGGAAGGTTCTGATTTTACGAGCCAGTAAGCCATTTGACGAATTGGTTTTTGGTTTGATACACAAATTAAAAAGTTTTAGAAAATTTCCCCGATTTCTTTTATAGTTCATAAATAGCCAGCCCGGGATTTTGGAATGGATATGTTAAAAAGGGGGGTAGAGGCATCTTTTGGATAAATCTGCCGTAAACTAAACAGATTGTGAGCATGAACGGTGAAGAAAGATTTGTGCAAAAGCTTGCGATTGGTTGTTTTTAAGGGTAGCCACCTGATTGCTTTTGCAATGTGGGTGGCTTTTTTTGTAGATACGCCAGTTAGAGTGTCTAAACATACTCTGGCGCGGATACCCATCCAGACAAATACTTGGCGGCATCCACACCTATGAGAGACCTTTCAGCCACTGAATCAGCGTCATTCCGTTTTCAAGCTTTTAACGGGATTTGCAAATGCTGCTTTGATTGCTTGGTAACTGATAGTTAGCATAGCGATTGCTGCAGAGATCGATCCTGCCAATAGGAATACCCACCATGATATATTAACATGATAAGAAAAATTCTTAAGCCATCCATGCATTCCCCACCATGCTATGGGGAAAGAGATTAAGGATGCTATTAAAATAAGAATCAAAAAATCCTTGGATAAAGTAATGACTATATTCCAAGGCATTGCGCCCATTACCTTTCGGATGCTAATCTCCTTGGCTCTTTGAACGGTAGAATAACTGGAAAGCCCAAATAATCCGATACAGGCGATTAGGATAGCAAGCAAGGAGAAAATGGTGAATATGGTTTGCTCAGTTTGTTCAGATTTGTACTGAACGGCAATGGTTTCATCCAAAAAACTAAAACGAAAATCATCCTTGGGGTCAAAACGTTTCCAAGTATTCTCAATATCCATCATTGTTGTTTTGAAATGGTCAGCTTTGATCGAAAGGCCAACCGAACCCCATCCAAATTTATTCGAGTTTATTAAAACCAATGGTGCTATTTTCTTATGGAGGGATTGAAAATGAAAATCTTTTATAACACCAATAACTGTAAAAATATTTTGGACTTTGCCAATGCTCAAATCTGTGGAATCCCAGCCGCCTTCCGTACTGATCAATCTTGCCCCAATAGGATTTTTCAATCCAAAATCCTCCGCAGCAGTTTCATTTAAAACGATGCTTAGTGAATCCGTTGCTAATTCCTTTGAAAAAAACCTTCCTTCCTTGAGTTGAAGCCCGAGAAGGCTTAAATAATTATAATCGACCTGCGTGGTTTTTTGTGTCCTGGAAACATTATTGTCAATGGCAATCCATGTGCCTCCCGTGCCTGATTCATCATTGCCTGGCAAATCACTCTCGGTTATATCAACAACGCCGGGTATTTTTGCTATTTCACTCATAAAGACTGGGCGCTTATCATTCTGTTTGTCTCCGTTTCTCAAATGCCATACCCCATCTATCCTGATAATATGATCTGACTTAAAGCCCAATTCAGATCCTAGAGTATACTGCATTTGATTGTTGACGATGATGGTGCAGATAATCAAGATAATTGAAATAGCAAATTGAAACACAACAAGCCCATTGCGCAGTGCTATTCCTCTTTTGTTCGATTTGAATTTTCCTTTTAACACAATAATTGGGTTAAACGAGGAAAGCACCAAAGCCGGATAAAGACCTGCCACTAAACCAACAAGTATAGAAAAAGCAAATACAAATAAAAGAGGAAATGGCCGAAAGAAATAACTAAAGCTTAGTTCGCTGGCTGATATCTTACTTAAAAGAGGAGTCAATAAAATGACAAACAGTAGTGCAAGAAGCATACTTAAGATGCTAAAAAAAACGGATTCAGATAAGAATTGTCCAATCAATTCAACTTTTAAAGAGCCAAAAGTTTTTCGGATGCCCACTTCTTTTGCCCTTTCAACGGAAAGCGCTGTGGACAAGTTAATAAAATTCACACACGCCAGAAACAATATGAAAACTCCAATGGCCCCAAATAAAAGAATAACACGTATGCTGGCAACCGGCATCAATTCATCTTCCAGTTCAGAATGTAAATGAATTTTTTTTATCGGTTGAAGGAAATATCTGTACCCATTTCCCTCTGCAACGAACTTGTCATAAGACTCCCCGAAGAGCCTTGCAACATTTCCCGACACGTACTTGTCTACAATCATTGGCAATTTCGCTTCCAGTGCTGTTGCTGAAACATTTTTATTTAAAAGGATATACGTGTATGGACCGAAATATACATACTCTTGGTTGTTCAAATCATTAATCCCCGATGTGGTCATCAAAACGTTAAAATGAAAATGGGATTTCTCGGGCCAGTCTTCGCAAACAGCACTGATGATGTATTTCATTCCATCATCAATCTCCTTGCCCATTGCATTTTGAACTGATCCAAAATATTTTTTTGCAGTGGTTTCATTCAGCACAGCTGTCCCTGGTTTTTGTAATGCAGTGTTGATATCCCCAGCCAAGAACTTTCCGGTAAAGACTCGAAAAAAGTTAGAATCAGCCATCACAATATACTTTTCAGCAAATATTTTTTCGCCGACTTTTATCTGACCATCGTTGCCGAAATTTATTACCCTTACGCTTTCCAATACTTCAGGAAATTCAGTTTTGACTGCCTGACCTATTGATTTTGGGATATGACCGATGAAAGCGCTTCGACCTGGATATTTTCTTTCCATCGCTAGTCTGTATACTTGGTCGCCTCGTTCCTGATAGTTATCGTAACCCAGTTCATTCTGAATATATAAAATAAGTAAGAGGCAAATTGCCATCCCTATTGCCATCCCAAATAAATTGATCAGGGAAAAAACTTTTCTTTTCCTAAAATTCCTGAGCATTATTTTAAAATAATTCCTAAGCATGGGATTTTAAATTGAATATAAACTAGCCTGATAACCCTAAATTTTGCCACATATTACATTATCAAATTGTTATTCTATATAATAGCAAAAATGCTGCTCCAGAAGCGGGTCGACATTACCCTAGCTCAAATAAACTGTGGAAAAATAAGCTTTTACTTATCTATTCCTGCTACTTGTTAATCTGTGAAGTTAAGAGAATATAATATTGTTTGTTTGCCTGTGCACTGATACCCATCCTCACAAATGCTTAGCTGCATATCCGCGCCAGCTTGTATTGGTACAAGCGTATGATATAAAGCCATTCCCCATGTAGGCAGAAGTACTATCAAAGGTCTAATACTATTTTGATGTTGTTTCGAAGTCTTTCGATTTGTGTCTTCGTTAATTTGCCAAGTCTTTTGATTAAGCGACGGTTGTCGATAGCTCTAATTTGGTCGACTAGTATGTCACTTAGTTTCGAAAGCTGATTCTGCTGTAGGTGAACTCTAAGTAATTCCACATCGCTCTTTACGTTTGTAGTAACAGGACATACAATAGTTGATAAATGTGTTTCATTAAGTAAATCAGTTTGGATGACAACCACTGGTCTTGTTTTCCCAGGTTCTGTCCCAACAGTTGGATTTAAATCTGCAAGCCAAATGTCGAACTGTTTAATCTTCATTTTGGTAAAGCTTTTCAAATTCGGATAACACTTCCAAGGAGTCTTCTGCCACGAGTTTGGATTCTTTTTTGAGTTGTGCTTTAACAAGCCGCCGATTTTGAAATTGATTATACAAACTCAAAGCTTCGTTAATATATCTGTTGCGAGGCCGCTTTAATTTTGAAATCACTTTTTCTGTTTCTGAATAGATTTCATCATCTAGTTTTAAAGATAGTGTTTTCATAAAATGACTTTAACCATAAAAGTATATATTTTTGGTATATACTCAAAATTTTTTGGGTCAAGCGCATTACAGCAAAGTTTGAGCTTGGCCAAACATCTCAGCCTGGCGGGGATATGCATTGCGGGTAATGAACGTTGGCGTATCTGTGCCAGTTATGTCCATTCATAAATTCACGGGAATACCTTTATGTTTCCTTGTTTGGGCACGGATACCCCTCCGCACAAAAAGCAAAGCTGCATATCCGCGCCAGTTTGAACGAAAAGGGGAAGCCACTGATTCACTGATTGGGAATGATTTTGTTCTTGTTATGAATTTCTTGTCGGCATGACTTGTAATGGTTAATAGTCAATTCTGAAATTTTCACTGTTCATCATTGACCATTCACGTTCAAATTGCCACTGATTCACTGATTGGGTGAAGATAGTAGGACCAACCATGGTTTCAAGTAAAGCTGTTTAATTTATACTTTGCTCATACAGTAAGTACACTTAGGCCATACATGATCCATACAGTATCCATACTGAACATGCGCTTTAACTATACTGAACCCATACATGATCCATACAGTAGGCCTATGGCTTACAGATATCAACCATATATTAAACCCTCTCTTTCTGTGCCTGAACGGGATGCATCTTTGTCTTATTTGATATGTTTTAAAAATATATGATATCGGGGCTTTTTTATTGGGGCTTGGGCCGGCTCCCCGGGCGGATGGGCATTGTTTTTGTGCAATCAAAAACCATGGCAAGACAGGTTGGACCATTCTTTATCACTGGCACTTTGCGTGGTATTACCTATTACCAAATGGGAAGGCATTTCTATGCTCGCTCCAAAAGCAGCCTGGATGGTAAGCGTGTGAAAGAGGACAAGGCCTTCGGGAAAACGATGGAAAATGCGGGCCTGTTCGGCCGGGCATCCCGTATCGCCTCCTGTGTTTATAGGTTGGTCGATAAGGACAAGAAAGATATCCGGTTGTACCGGAAATGGACGGGCATAGCCCTGCGATTTTTACGCGAGGGCAAGAGTATTGAGGAAGCCAGATATATGCTTTATCTGAAAGTCAAAAAATATTTGGGGATCAGTGATCAAGAAATACAGGGTAGGGAAACTCCAGCAGCAAGGGCACAGCCAAATGCAAGGGTTACAGAATATTAACCATTTTTTTTGCCCAGTCTTTACCTTACAGTTTTGCCTGATAGATCAAAGGTCTTTGCCACAGATTGGGTGGTTAAAAAAAAGTCGAAGTGTTTGGCATTGATGCGATGATTTTTTGCTAGGCACGTATACCCAGCACCACAAGGCTAGGCTGCATATCATCGCCAGTGTACGTTTTGCTTACCCAATCCTTATTACCATCTATGAATTGGCAAGCACATCAGCAATATGCATGGTTTTTAATGCAAGGCCTTTGTGGCGGATAACCCCATCAATATGCATGAGGCAGGAAAGATCGGTGGATATGATATACTCTGCCCCGGTTGCTAGTGCATTGTTTATCTTTTGTTCGGCCATGGCCACAGAGATGGGCTCAAACTTTACCGCAAATGTGCCGCCAAAACCACAACAGGTTTCCACATCGTTCATTTCAATCAGTTCGAGTCCTTTTACGTTGCTTAATAGTTTGCGCGGCTCTTCTTTGATCTTGCATTCCCGAAGACCGGCACAGGAGTCGTGATAGGTTGCTTTGGCTTGCAAACTCGCTCCGACATTTTCCACTTGCAGCACATTGACCATAAAGTCGGAGAATTCAAAAATCCGCTTCTCCATATCTTTTACATCATTATGTACCGAAGAATTGTCAAATAATTTGGGGTAATAATTCCTGACGAACCCAACGCAGGAAGCACTGGGTGCCACAATATAATCGCTACCTGCAAAATCCTTGAGGAATTTGGAACAAACCGCTTTTGACTCCTCCCAAAACCCTGCATTGAAAGCAGGTTGGCCACAGCAGGTCTGGTTGGTATTGTATTGAACCGTACAACCCGCTTTTTCCAATACCTTAACCATATTGAATGCAGTCTGTGGGTAAAGCTGGTCAACAAAGCAGGGAATAAATATTTGTACGTTCATGAGATTTTGAGAATTTGAGTCTGAAAATATCCATAAAGGGTTAAGAATATATAGTTTTCTAGTATTGGGGGTCTTCATCAGTAAGTGACTTACCCTATGACCTCCACCTCAATCCCTCCACCCTATATATTAATCATTTTCAACGCAGTAATAGCTGCTTCCTCACCTTTATGTCCATGTTTCCCGCCGATCCTTTCATCTGCCTGTTGCTGGTTGTCAACAGTAAGCACTGCAAATATGGTAGGCACGGGCAATGTCAAATTTAAATGCACAATCGCATCGGTAACTGCTTTACATACATAATCAAAATGCGGTGTGTCGCCCCTGAGTACGCAGCCCATAGCTATAAAAACATCGGGTTTATCTGGCTGATCAAAATGGGTGGTCCAATATTTTTTTATGGCGAAACCAATCTCGAAAGCACCCGGTACATTAATGATTTTTATCTTTTTTACAGAATGCTGGGCTAATGTTTTCAGACAACCGGCCTCCAAAGCATCCACAATCTTCGCATTCCATTCGGTACGCACAATAACAACACAGGCATCCGCTGTGTTTTGGATGCCTGTGGTATCTAATATTTTACTGTTGCTAATTTCTGCCATGTGGTTTAAGGTTAAAGGTTTAGGCAATCTTCCCAAACCTGATCCATTTCCTTTTATTTGGTCTCACCCAACCTGGCTAGGTATTTATCTATATCTGCGCCTCTTTGGGAGTTGGGGTATTTATCCTTGATGGTCTGATACATTTCAATGGCATCTTTATTTTTTCCCATACTCTCATACAAATAACCAGCACGGAACAAATATTCAGGGGAAATGAGGTCGTCCTTTTCGAAAAGGGTGCCTGCTTTTTTATATTCAGCAATGGCATCGTCCTTTTTATTCAGCTCGGAATAGGCATCACCCAATAATCCATAGGCTTTTGCCTGTAGTTGTTGGGCAGAAGTGGAGAAATCTTTAAGGTATTTAACGGCATTATTATAATCGCCCAATTTCAGATAGCAGGAGCCTGCATAAAAAGAAGCCAGATTGGCTGCCTTTGTACCGCTATATTTGGAAACGATTTTGGCGAAGCCGGGATTGATGTTATCGCCGTTCAAAGCAAGTTTCACTGAATCCATCCGGAAATATTCTTCGGCATGGTACATTGCTTCCGAGGCTTTTTTCTCATTGGGTTCCTGAACAAAATTCTTATAACCCAAATAGGCGGCAATCAGGATTACGATGGCTGAAATGCCATAGCTTACCATTTTCCCATATTTATTCCAGAACAGTTCAACATCTGCTACCACGTTTTTTTCTTCTTCCAAATGAACATGTTTCTTAATCTCTGTCATTATTGATGTCTTAATTTGTTTTTAAAATGGGGTTCTGGTTAGTGGAAAAATCAATCTACGATGAATGGATAGTTTTTATCGATATAAACATCTTTCAAAACCTCATCATCGTTGGGCCATGGGGATTCTTCCGCAAATTTCACGGATTCGGTTACAATATCAGATATCCTTTTGTTGATGGCATCGATCTCCTGTTGGCTTGCAAATTTCTGTTTCAAAATAGTATCCAATACCATTTGGATGGGGTCACGCTGTTTATATTCTTCCACTTCTTCCTTGGTTCTGTATTTCTGTGGGTCAGAAATGGAATGGCCTTTATAGCGATAGGTTTTGATTTCGATTAAAGTGGGACCGCCGCCTTCACGGGCTCTTTTTACTGCACGGGCAACACCTTCGTGCACCGATTCAGGGCTCATGCCATCGATGGAATCACCGGGCATTTCGTAGGCATCCGCCAATTTATAGATATCCACCACATTGGAGGTTCTTTCAACTGATGTGCCCATAGCATAGTTATTGTTTTCGCAAATAAAAATCACGGGCAATTTCCAAAGCATGGCAAGGTTGAAAACTTCATGCAACATCCCTTGACGGGCAGCACCATCCCCAAAAAAAGTAAGGGATACATTGTCGGTGCCCTTATATTTTTCAGCAAAGGCCAAGCCAGCACCGGTGCCTATCTGAGCGCCCACAATACCATGACCGCCATAGAATTTCATATCCACACCAAAAAAGTGCATACTGCCACCTTTTCCTTTGGCCGCACCAGTGGCTTTGCCGTATAGTTCCGCCATACAGGCATTGGCACTAACGCCCTTGGAAAGCGCCAAACCGTGGTCGCGGTAACCGGTAATAAAGGTATCGTCGGGCTTGGTGGCCGTCATACAACCCGCAGCTATGGCTTCCTGCCCAATATAGGCATGGAAAAAACCACGGATTTTGCCATCCATTTTATATTTTTCTTCTGCCATCAGCTCAAACTGACGAATAAGCTGCATCAACTCATACCAATACAGATATGTTTCTTTAGAGAATTTTGTAGCCAATTTGCTCAAATTTAGGTTGGCAAAGATAAGGGGTTAAGGGGAAATTTGCACAAATTGCAAGAAACATAACGTGATGTTGGATAGATGGTTAAAAGGTTGAAAACAAATTGCGGTTTTTGAATTTAGAAACACCCTATTCAAGTTCGTAAGATGGCATGTCCTTGCTTTCCGGCCAACTTAATCAATATCTCAACTTATCTTGCAGGATCTTGTTCCGACTCAATTCCATATCGCTTTTGCAATTCAAAAATTACCCCAAATCCTCCTTTGGATTCCAGGAGCGGGTCATTGGTATCTGTGGAAAAAATGGGGTGGGCAAGACCAATCTATTGGATGCCATCTATTATCTCTGTTTTACCAAGAGTTATTTCAGCAGGCCCGATGGGCAAAATGTGCATCATGGGGCGCAAGGGTTTCGGATTGAGGGCAGGTTTGAGTCCCACGGTAAAGAGGAACAGGTAGTTTGCATTCTTCGGGAGACCGGTAAAAAAGAATTTATGCTGGATGGAGCTTTGTATGAAAAGTTTTCAGCTCATATTGGAAAATTCCCCGCGGTGATCATCACGCCTGATGATGTGCAAATGATTACGGATGGCAGCGAAGAGCGTCGACGCTTTATGGATGCCTTATTATGCCAATTGGATAGTGCTTATCTACAAAGCCTGATGCAGTATAATAAATTGATGCAACAGCGAAACAGTTTATTAAAATCCTTTGCCGAAAAACGATCGCATGATTTCAACCTATTGGATATATATGATGCGCAATTGGTCAATGCGGGCAATTATGTTTTTGGAAAAAGAAAAAAATTTTTGGAAGAACTCCTCCCTGCCGTGAAGGGTTTTTATATTCAGATTGCCGGTATGGAGGAACCAGTGGGTATACAATATGAAAGCCAATTATTGGGGCAGCCATTTGATCAATTGCTAAAGCAATGCCGGGAAAAAGACCTTCTATTACAAAGGTCGACCGTGGGTATCCATAAAGACGATTTGGATTTCAGGCTTTACGAACAGCCTTTTAAAGCAATCGCTTCCCAAGGACAAAGAAAAAGCCTATTGTTTGCATTAAAGCTTGCGGAATTTGAGACCCTAAAAAAAGAAAAAGGGTTTCCGCCATTACTGTTGCTGGATGATGTGTTCGAGAAACTAGATGAAAACCGGATGCATAACCTGCTCGAGTGGGCCTGCATACAAAACGAAGGACAGATTTTTATTACAGATACCCATAGTGAAAGGATCGTGGAGCATTTTTCAAAATTGTCGGTTCAATCTCAAATTATTTCTATCCAATGATACTGAAAAAAGTTGTCTGTGTAAAATGGGCCGCTGGTTAAAAAAATGAATGAGGGAGGGATTTAATTTTTGGAATGTGAGTATAGAAAATAAGTTGACTTGGAAAATCAGCATCCACCAGCCATTGATTTTGTGAAGAAATTAAAAGGAAAATAAATCAACCCGGCTTATGAAGTCAGTTCTTCATAAGCCGCCGTCAAGCCACGTTCAATGCCATCGCCCTGCCATTCGGTAACCCCGGGTATTGCTTTTTCTTTTAGTATCTCGTCCTTTGATTTCCCTGCCTTGATTTCCTTTCCCACAAAATCCAATAATTTGGCAAGATAATCCTGCATGGCTTTTAGGTCTTCTTTGTTGCCAGTCACTTTTTCGGGATCGAAAGCATGACCAAAAATGAAAATGGTTTCATTGTCGTAAGTGTTCAAGGCTTTGTCAAGTACGGGTATCCAACTTTTAATAGAAGCCCCAGCGCTACGATCGATAAAAGCCCAACGGCGGTTAAAAACAAGGTCGCCCATATGGGCAATATTAGCGTTTTGAAAATGGACAATGATATCGCCATTGGTATGGGCTGCACCAAAATAATCCGCTTTGATATGCTCGTGCCCCAGCTTATAGGTTTGCGAGTCGATAATAATATTGTTAGGATATAATTGCTTGTCTTCCGTTTTTTGTTGAATGGCCACTCGTCGTTGGTTCTCCAAGGAGTTCTTATGTGCTGAAACATCTTTTACTTTTCCCTTGAAAGAAATATTCCCTGAGGTATGGTCGCTGTGATGATGTGTGTTGATAAGCATTTCAAAAGGGGCATCGCTTTGCTTTTTCAATTCGTTGATCAAGTGGGTAGCTTGTTCAGGAAATTCTGCATCTACTACCACTAGACCTTTTTTGGATTTAAGGTAGCCAATCGTTCCTCCTTTTTCTGTAAAAATCCCCACATCGCCCCTAAGCATTTTCATTTTCCATGGATCATCGAAGCTGCTCTTGGCAAAAGTCCTTTGCTTCATTAATAATAAAGCTCCAACAGAAAAACTGGAATGGCGAATAAAAGATCGGCGTTGCATATGTTTGGCTTAAAGCAGTAATTTACTGAATAAATCCGAAAGCCATCAGGCGAAAAGCTGGTAATGTTTTTGTTTTAATATTCCATCTTTCTCAAGCTCGGTGATTTAAACCAAGTGCCGACCACTACCAATAAAGTCATGCATCCACCAAATACAACTGATGGCACAACACCCATCAATTTGGCGGCAACCCCACTTTCAAATTGCCCCAACTCATTGCTCGAGTTGATGAACATGGAATTTACACTCATCACACGACCACGCATATGGTCTGGTGTTTTCAATTGCATGATCGTGCCGCGGGTGACCATGCTGATTCCATCGAGAAAACCACTAAGCATCAATGCGGAGAAGGAGAGGAAATACCATTTGGAAAGTCCGAATACAATAATGCAAGCACCAAAACCCGCCACGGCAAAAAATAATTTTCTGCCCTGCTGGTTTCTCATTGGGAAAAAGGTAAGTGTCAGTGTCACGATAATGGAACCCAGGTCGGAAGCGCCATTTAAAAAGCCAAAGCCCTGTGGGCCCACTTTTAAAATATCTCTGGCATACACTGGCACCATGGCAACGGCCCCACCAAACAGCACGGCAAATAGATCCAATGAAATAGCGCCCAACAATTCCTTGGTTTGAAATACAAACCGTAGCCCTTCCTTCACACTGTCCATGGTTCTTTTTTCACTCTTACTATTAAAGGCAGGTTTGGGCTTTAGGTTAAACAAAATAAAAAAAGCAATGGATACCAGAACGGCAATCACGGTCAATGTACCCGTATTGCCCAAACCCCCAATCAAAAAACCTCCAATTGCATGACCGCTCACTGATGCTGAAAGCCAAGCGCCCTGGTTCCAGGTGGTGGCATTGGGCAAACTGGATTTTGGGACAATCTGCGCCAAAATCACATTAAAAACAGGTCCGGTAAAAGCACGGATAATGCCTGTACAGAATATAACCACATAGATACAAATGGCGATTTGATGATTGTGGATATGCTTTGCCGTGAAAGAAGTAGAAAGCATCAGCAGTGCCAGCACCGCCGTAAAATACAGCAATACACCGCGTAACAGCATCCTTCTTTTTTCGCTCAAATCCATAACATGACCAGCATAAAGTGCAAAGGAAAAAGCAGGGATGAATTCTGACAGACCAACAATGCCAATAGCAATGGGTGCATTGGTGAGGTTGTAGACCCACCAGCCCACCAAGGTGCTCATCATGCGCAGTCCCATGATGAAAAGAAAACGACCAATCACCAGATTCCGAAACTCAAAAATCCGCATCGATTGGTAAGGGTCGGGTCTTGCTTGTGTCTCTGTCATGAAGTTTTGGTTACTTGAAAACTCGCTTTTTTGAAATTTTGGTCTGCGTTTAAAATGGCTTCTATCCCATTTTAGCATTGCGGCTCATCAGGGTAATGAAAAATAATGCTGCCCGCCTTCATATTCTTTTTCCAATGTATCCACAATCACTTTAAAATGGTTAGGGTTGCCCAAAAAATCCGCATTACTAGCATCAATAAAAATGGTTTTGATATTATGCTGTTTGATATAATTGGTATAGGCCTCCTGTATATCAAACAAGTATTCATCCTTGATGGATTGTTCGTAGATGCGGTTTCTTTTTTTGATATTGGCTTGCAGCCTGCTTACTGGGGCATGCAAGTAGATGAGGATATCTGGTTGTACCAATTGTTGATAGATGATATCGAAAAGTTTTTGGTAAAGCAGGAACTCCTCTGCCGGAAGGTTTACTTTGGCAAAAAGCAGGCATTTGGTAAACAGGTAGTCCGATACGGTGATGCTCTGAAACAAATCCTTAGTATGCACCAATTCCTTGAGCTGCTTGTACCGTTCTGCCATAAAAAATAGCTCCAGTGGAAATGCAAATTGCTTTGGGTTGTCATAAAATTTGGAAAGGAAGGGGTTATCGGCAAACTGTTCCAATATCAGCCGGGCATTATAATGCTTGGCCAACAAGTGTGCGAGGGTGGTTTTCCCTGCGCCAATATTTCCCTCAATAGCGATATAATGATAGTTCATCCTATAAGTGGCGAGTGGGGAGTAGTGGGAACCGATATATAATAAAAATGGACTGCCCTTCAAAAGCTACTAACCACTAACTTATTGTGAAGTACAAAGAAATGTGAAATACTACAAACAAAAGTCAAATTTTTTTCACATCCAGCTTATCTGGACATTCTTGCAATAATGTGTGGATTGTTTTGTGCAAAACTGGGTGTAAAAGTTTGGGAGCTATTTCGTCCATTGGCGACAGTACAAAGCGTCGGTTAGCAATTTCGGGATGGGGTATTACCAACTGGGGCAGATTGATAATGGAGCTATTAAAAAAAAGGATATCGATATCAATAAACCTTGCACTGTATTTTTCCCTACGTAAACGGCCCATCTTTTCTTCAGCCAATAATATTTCCTTCATCAGCGATATGGCATCCAAACCAGTACGGATGAACAAAACTTGGTTCAAAAAATTCGGCTGGTCGGTTTTGCCCCAAGCTGCCGTTTCATAAATAGCGGATGCTTGCACAATATCACCCCAATAACGGGATACATACTCCCGCGCCTGTTGCAGATATCCGTGCCGCTCTCCTTCGTTGCCACCTATCAGTAAATATGCCTCGTTCATAGATTTGCTATTTCAGGCGGCCAAATATCTCTATTTTTGCCCTTATTTAAAAATTGTTGCTCATGCGCAGCTTTCTGAAAGTGTTTTTTGCCTCTTTGTTAGCGTTTATTGTTTTTACATTAGTCATATTTTTTGTGTTTGCCGGGATTGTCGCTGGTATTGCCACCCCCAAAAAGTCCACAACAGGTAGCGATGCGGTTTTGGTGCTAGACCTCAGCCAGTCTTTTCATGAACAAAAACAGGATAATGTTTTTTCCGATTTTGGTTCTTCCGATCAATATGATGTGCCCGGTCTGTATGATTTGATCCGCTTGATCGACCATGCCAAAAATGATACTGCCATCAAAGGGATTTATCTCAAGTGTGGGGAAAATAATAATGGATTTGCTACCAGCGAGGAAATCCGCCATGCGTTGGGCGATTTTAAAAAATCAGGGAAATTTATTTATGCTTTTGCGGATGTGATTTCACAAAAGGCTTATTATGTAGCTAACCTAGCCGATAAAATTTATTGCAACCCACAGGGTGGGGTGGAATGGAAAGGATTTTCGATTGAAGAAATGTTCTTGAAAGAAACCTTGAACAAACTAGAGATTGAACCTCAGATTTTTTATGCGGGCAAGTTCAAAAGTGCCACCGAGCCATTGAGGGAAGATAAAATGACAGATGCAAACCGTTTGCAGCTTTCTGAAATGTTGAATGAACTGTTCAATCGTTTAATGGTCAGTACGTCCAAATCAAGGGATATTGATACCGCCATTTTACGTAAATGTGTAAACGAACATTTGGTGAAATATGCCTCGGATGCACTTCAGTACAAATTGGTGGATGGACTAAAGTATGATGATGAGGTAAAAGACGAGATCAAAGAAAAATTAAAGATAGAGCGGCATGGGCTCATTAATTTTGTTTCCATTGGCAAATATGAAAACGCAGTAAGCTATAAATTGGATGGGCGTGATAAGATTGCGCTGATTTATGCCGAAGGAGAAATTGTTGATGGCAAGGGGGATAATAACCAAATAGGAGGGGCTACTTATCGTTGGTATATCCGTAAGGCTCGCCTCGATAAGGATATTAAAGCGATCGTGATCCGCATCAATTCTGGCGGTGGCAGTTCCATGGCCAGTGAAGACATGTGGCGTGAGATTACTATCGCAAAAAAAGAGAAGCCTGTTATTTTGAGTTTTGGCGATGTGGCTGCTTCTGGCGGCTATTATATGTCATGTAATGCGGATAGCATTTTTGCAGACCCCAATACGATTACAGGTTCTATCGGTGTTTTCAGCATTTTGCCCAATATGCAAAAGTTTTTCAAAAACAAATTAGGTGTAACCTTTGATGAGGTGAAAACAGCACCCGATGCCAATATGCTTTCGGTGAGCAAGCCATTAACGGATTTACAAAAACGTTTTTTGCAAAGCGAAGTGGATAGTATTTATTTTACTTTCAAAACCCGTGTAGCCGATGGCAGGAAAATAGGGATTGATTATGTGGATAGCATTGCACAAGGAAGGGTTTGGCTGGGCAAAAAAGGAATGCAATTAGGACTGGTCGATAGAATGGGTGGCATTCAGGATGCCGTTGCTTGCGCTGCACGAATGGCGAAAACCACCGACTACCGTTTGCGGGAATATCCAGAACCTAAAAACATTCTGGATATGATCTTATCAAAATATAAAAAATCGGTAAGCATCGGTGCTATCAAAGAAGAGCTTGGTGAAGATGGTTATCGCACCTATAGTTCTATTAAAAAGGTAAAAGCAATGGTTGGGAAAACACAGGCTCGTTTACCATTTGATTTTACGATTCAATAATACGATCTAGTTTTGACCTTGTTAGTCAATTAAGGAATCAATAGATAAATAACAGGAACATGTCTCAGAAATACAATCAGGTCCGTGCTATGCTGGCCATTTCAAAAGCCAGTTTCATCGCTATTTTTAGAAGCCCTTCTGCCGTGGCTTTCAGTTTTGGGTTTCCGCTGATCTTCATATTGGTTTTTGGTTTTATCGGAGGAGGAGGTATGGCGGTCAGTTTTGGTTTACAGAATCAAAGCGACTCCAACAATTATGTGATCAAGGCATTGATGCATTCGCCCGTCATCAAACTTTCTACGGTTACCGATACGGAGCAGATGAGGAAAAATCTAGAAAAGGGTAGGATTGCTGCTATCCTTACCATCGATTCTTCCAAATCGAGTGCGGGCTTTACCCAATATCAGATACATACCCTTACTTCATCTGCTAGTGCTGATAAATATCCCATACTGAAAATGGCACTGTCGCAGACCATTCAATCCATCGAAGAACGAAATGTGCCGCAGCAGTTTAGGTTGGTGAGTGTGGATGAACTGCCCATGATGAAGGGCCGCCGTTATACCATGATCGATTTTATACTTCCCGGCATGTTGGGTTTTTCTTTGCTGAGTGCGGGTATTTTTGGTGTGGCTTTTTTGTTTTTTAACCTGAGGCAGCAATTGGTGCTAAAGCGATTTTATTCAACACCTATTGGTAGGGGCTATATTGTTGTGGGTGAGGGCATCAGTAGGGTGGCTTTTCAATTGCTAACAGCCATAGTGATCATCCTAGTGGGGCGCTTTATTTTTAAGTTTACCCTGGTGCATGGATTTGAAACTTTTATGGAAATGATTTTGCTGAGCCTATTCGGACTCATCGTTTTCATGGGTTTTGGTTTTATCGTGAGTGGGGTGGCCAAGAACGAAAGCTCCATCCCGCCTTTTGCTAATCTCATTACCCTTCCACAATTTTTATTGGGCGGTACTTTTTTCTCCACAGATGCTTTCCCGACCTGGCTTCAAAAGTTTTGTGATATCCTGCCCGTAAAGCAGCTCAATGATGCCATGCGCAATGTGGCTTTTGAAGGTGCCACTATATTCGATTGCTGGAAACAGATTGGCGCTTTGACCATTTGGGGGATCGTTGTGTACGCAGTTGCCATCAAGGTTTTCAAATGGGAATAAAATCGGCAACAGTCCATATCTAATTACCCCCTTTTATCTACTAAAAACACTTAGAGGAGCATATTGTCAATAAGCCTCACTTCAGCTTGGTAAGCGGCAATCAGGGCTACCAGATCATGTTTGTCTTTGATTTCCTGATGTTCTTCCAGTGTAATGGCATCTACTATTTCGATATAATCAATTCGAAAACTATTTTCCAAGAGTATATTCCAAGCCTGAGCTTTGATTTGGTTTAGGGGCATTGTGCCAATATGGCTTTTGGTAAAGTAAAGCGCTGTAAAAATGGCCGATGCATTTTTTCTTTGGGTTTCGTTCAGCCGCATATTTCGACTGCTCATGGCCAACCCATCCGCTTCCCTTTGGATTGGACAGGCATGAAAACGGACTGGCATTTTCATGATGGTCAATAATTTTTTTACGACCATGCATTGCTGATAATCTTTCTGGCCCATAAAAAGATCGTCGGGACGAACCAAGGTTAATAATCTTTCCATTACTTGACAAACGCCTTGAAAATGTCCCGGTCTGGATTTGCCTTCCAAAATGGTTTCCAGATAGCCCAAGTCATAGCTTTCCAGTTGTGCGACACCGTTAGGGTAGAGGTCAGCTTCTTGGGGCAGGAAAAGGACATCCGTTTGGGCTTTTTCCAATAAAAAGATATCATACTCAATGGTGATTGGGTATTTTTGAAAATCTGTGGGGTCATTGAACTGGGTCGGGTTTACAAAAATGCTGCAAACGGTAATGTCTGTATGCTGTTTGGCTGATTCAACCAGCGACAAATGTCCATGATGTAAAGCGCCCATGGTAGGTACAAAGCCAATCATTTTGCCCTTTTTTTTCTCTTGTTCTAGGTAGCCCGCCAATTGGTGTCCATTCCGGAATAGAATCATATTTAATAGGTTTAGCCCTTATGAAAGCTGCTACAGCACTTATTTCCCAATAAATATCGTACCTTCGCCGCCAATTTTGAGGTTGGCATTTTTTCACTAATTACAATCCATAATGCTCACAAAGAAAAGAATTTTATTTATTGCTACTGAAATGTCCCCTTATTTAGAGCTGACCGAGTTTGCCGAAACCGTGAACAAGCTGGCAATAAAATCGAACGAGAATAATTTTGAAGTAAGATGCATTATGCCCCGTTTTGGAGCTGTGAACGAAAGACGGCATCGCCTGCACGAGGTGGTACGGCTTTCTGGTATCAATGTGTCGGTTGATAATGATGATTATCCTTTGCAGATCAAAGTGGCTTCCTTGCCCAATGCAAGGCTACAGGTGTATTTTTTGGATAATGAGGACTTATTCAAACGCAAGACCATTTTTCATGACGAGAATGAAAAATGGTTTGATGACAATGGCTTGCGGGCTGTGTTCTTTTGTAAAGGCGCATTGGAGACTGTCAAGAAATTTGGTTGGCCTCCCGATATTATCCATTGCAGCGGCTGGATGACCAGTCTGATTCCCCTCTATTTGAAAACAGTTTACAAGAAAGAACCTGTTTTTGCACATGCCAAATCAGTATTCACTATTGGTCAAAATACTTTTAAGGAAAAAATGGGTTCCCAATTTTTTAAACTGGCAAATATTCATGCCAACATCAAAGAAAAAGACCTAGAGCCTTTTAAAGAGTTGAACAATACAGCCATGTTCCGTGGCGGGGCACATTATGCCGATGCAATTAGTTTTGGGGCTGAAAAAATAGATAAAAAACTTACAGAAGAGTTCAATAAGGTAAGGGGCAAACAGGTTTTGCACTTCAATGCGGAATCTGACCTGACGGATTATTTGCAGTTGTATACCGATCTTTCTAAATAATTTTCCAGAAGTGATTGTTAAGAAAGCGTTGTGAATGTTTGTAAATTGAATTCAGCGATTATCTTTGCGGCTTTAAAATCATAAATGGGTTGGCCATTGCCAACTAGTTTTCTTTAACTCATAAAATATATCAATTCCATGCCTTACTTATTTACCTCGGAAAGCGTTTCAGAAGGCCATCCAGATAAAGTGGCGGATCAGATTTCCGATGCCCTCATCGATCATTTTCTTGCTTTTGACCCCCAATCCAAAGTAGCTTGTGAAACCTTGGTTACAACAGGCCAGGTAGTTCTTGCGGGTGAAGTAAAGTCGAAAGCCTATTTGGATGTTCAGGAAATTGCACGTGGGGTAATCCGCAAGATTGGCTACACGCAAAGCGAATATATGTTCGAAGCCAATTCCTGCGGTATTTTTTCCGCTATCCATGAGCAGTCATCGGATATCAATCAAGGGGTTGATAAAAAGAAAAAAGAAGAACAGGGCGCTGGTGACCAAGGGATGATGTTTGGTTATGCAAGTCACGAAACTGACAATTATATGCCACTGGCTTTGGACCTGGCACATTATATTTTGATTGAACTCGCTGTTTTAAGGCGTGAGAACAAACAGATCAAATACCTTCGTCCTGATGCAAAGAGTCAGGTGACACTGGAATATGACGATAATAATAATCCTGTGAGGATTGACGCGATTGTGGTATCTACCCAACATGACGATTTTGATACTGAAGCAAAGATGCAGGAGAAAATCAAAAAAGATATCATCAATATCCTGATCCCAAGGGTGAAGGCAAAATACAAGAAATACGCCCATTTCTTTAACAATAAAATCAAGTACCACATCAACCCGACTGGAAAGTTTGTGATAGGTGGACCGCACGGTGATACCGGATTGACCGGAAGAAAAATTATTGTGGATACTTATGGCGGTAAGGGTGCTCATGGTGGTGGTGCATTCAGTGGTAAGGATCCTTCAAAAGTGGATCGCTCTGCTGCCTATGCAACCCGTCATATTGCAAAAAATTTGGTAGCAGCAGGTGTGGCGGATGAAGTGTTGGTACAAGTTTCCTATGCGATTGGTGTTGCTCAGCCAACTTCAATCAACGTAAATACCTATGGTACTGGAAAGACTGGATTGACAGATGGTGAGATTGCAAAAAAGGTAGCTGAGATTTTTGATATGCGTCCTTATTTCATTGAAAAGCGTTTGAAATTACGCAACCCGATTTATAGTGAGACGGCAGCCTATGGTCATATGGGCCGCAAACCTCAGGTGGTTGTGAAAACTTTTGTAGCACCTGATGGCAAAGAGGTGAAAAAGAAAGTAGAACTCTTTACTTGGGAGAAATTGGATTATGTATCTAAAGTGAAAAAGGCTTTCGGGCTTAAATAATTAATTCTGTAAATTACATCATGGCTCAATGGCTCAATTTTTGGGCAATTGAGCCATTTTCCATTCAGCCATCCAAATCATGAACGAATCTAAAAATCCTTGGAAGGTGATTGCTGAAAAAAGCATCTATGATAATCCATGGATCAGCGTTCATGAGTTTGATGTGATCAATCCCGGCGGGGGCAAGGGCATTTATGGCAAAGTACATTTTAAAAGTATAGCTGTTGGTGCATTAGCATTGGACGCGGAGATGAATACCTTTTTGGTTGGGCAATACCGCTTCCCGCTCAATGCCTATAGTTGGGAAATTCCAGAAGGAGGCGGTGCTTTCGGTATCAGTGCGGTGGAGTCGGCCAAAAGAGAACTGTTGGAAGAAACAGGTCTGGTGGCAGAAAAATGGACGGAGATATTGACGATGCATCTTTCCAATTCCGTGTCTGATGAGATTGCTATTATTTTTCTTGCACAGCAGTTGGAAGCGAGAGCGGCTATGCCAGAAGAAACAGAAGAATTACAAATTAAAAAATTGCCTTTTGAGGAAGCATATCAAATGGTAGAAAAAGGGCTGATTACCGACTCTATTTCTGTAGCAGCTATTCAAAAAATTAAATTGATGCTGGCTGATGGCCGGTTGACTAAATAAAAACTAGTGAGCAAATCCTCATTGATAATCGGTAGGCAACCATTGATAGAAGCTATTCAGGCCGGAAGGGCTATTGACAAAATACTTTTCCAACGCAACACGAGTGGTGAATCGATTGGGGAGATTAGGAAGTTGGCCAAGGAGCATCATATCCCCATCCAACAAGTGCCTCCTGAAAAATTGTTCAGCATTACGAGGGCAAACCATCAAGGTGTTATTGCCTTTGCCGCATTGGTCAATTATTTAGACCTGCAACAGGTGGTCGACCATGTAGTGGCTTCTGGTCAATTGCCATTGTTCGTTATGCTCGATGGGATAACCGATGTACGAAATATTGGCGCTATTGCCAGAACGGCTTTATGTTGTGGTGCACAAGCCATCATCGTTCCCGACAAAGGCGTTGGTGCCATGAATGAGGAAGCCATGAAATCTTCCGCAGGTGCTTTGGAAAAAATCAATATCTGTCGCGTGGGCAGCTTGTTGAAAGCGGTGGACGAACTTCATTTGAACGGGATTAAAGTATTTACCAGTGTGATGAATGCTGAGAAAAAAGTTTTTGATATTGACTTTGCGGAGCCTTCCTGCATTATCATGGGAAGTGAAGACCATGGTGTACAACCTTATTTGAGCAAAGCGGCCGATGCCCATTTCACCATCCCCATGAAAAACAATTTTGATTCCTTGAATGTTTCTGTTGCGGCGGGTATTGTTTTGTATGAAGCCATGAAGAAACGTTTGTAAAATCGAAAATAGTCCTAAGGCTTAGTGGCAGGGACTCTTGCAATCATTAAAATGCAAAAAAATGGAATTGCCATCATACCATTCTATCAGCCCTTCAAGCATTCAGATCATCGAATGCCCGCGTGATGCCATGCAAGGGTGGAAGCATTTTATACCCACAGAAAAAAAGATTCTCTATATCAATTCCCTACTGAAAGTCGGCTTTCATACCATCGACTTTGGAAGTTTTGTTTCTGCCAAGGCGATCCCGCAAATGGATGACACGGTGAAAGTGTTGCAAGGCTTAGAGATGGAGGGCTCTGTCACCAAATTATTGGCTATTATAGCCAATGTTCGTGGGGCAGAAGAAGCTGCCACACAGGAAGCCATCAGCTATCTAGGATTTCCCTTTTCTGTTTCGGAAACATTTCAGCAGCGCAATACCAATAGCAGCATCGACGAATCCTTGAAAAGGGTAGAGGGGATACAATCCATTTGCTTAAAGCATAAAAAGGAATTGGTCGTTTATCTTTCCATGGGCTTTGGTAATCCTTATGGCGACCCCTACTCTGAAGAAATTGTTTTTGGTTGGGCAAAAAGATTGGCAGATATGGGCACCCAAATTATTTCACTGGCCGATACTGTAGGTATGGCTAGCCCAGAGCAAGTTTTTTCAGTGACCAACCATCTAATTCAACATATGCCCCAACAACAGATTGGGGTTCACCTGCATTCATCACCCTATAACCGGATTGCAAAGTTGGACGCGGCTTTGCATGCAGGTTGCAAAAGGTTTGATGGGGCTTTGAAAGGGATTGGCGGCTGCCCAATGGCCAACGATGAGTTGGTGGGCAATATGGATACCGGATTGATGATCCCTTATTTTACAGGATTGGATATGCTTCGTGGAATCAATGAAGCAGCATTATTGGAGTCCCTGCAGATTGCAGATGAAATTTTTATTTAGATGGAACTGCAGGTAACCAAAAATCAAGGGAAGCCACATGTGATTCTCTATCGCAGGGATGATTCCACAACAACATGGATGCATGCCGATGATTTTTTTGTGATGCACGATTTGAGCCATTTTGCGATTGAGAAAACCCTTGGTTATACAGAAGCTTTTATGGGCATGCTTAATCGGGGTATGGATATCAAAGAATTTGAAAGTCGTGAAAAGCGCTTGCAGTTGACAATTGCTCCCGAAGCAGTATTTGCAGAGAATATGGCAAACCTTTTTTTGATGGAAATAGTGCAAGGAAATCTCGAAGATTTTAACCAAACGCTTGGGCAATCATTCAAATCCATGGGTAAGGAACTCAATCCACCAGTATTGTTGGATCACGAAATTCATTCCATCAGAGATTATTTGCGTAAGCTGATTGATGATTGGAAGAATCTGGAAATGGGTAAAACCCTAATATTATCTTTTCTTTTTTTGACCAAATAGAAAGAGGCGATTATGGAATTTATGTTGGATATACCGGTGCAGCCTGTTGCTAAAAAAATAAACTACCAAGACCGTTTGTTATTGGTGGGGTCCTGCTTTACCGAACATATTGGTCAATATTTGAAGGAATTAAAATTCGATTTACTGAATAATCCCAACGGTATTCTGTTCGATACACAAAGCGTGGCCACCAGTTTATTATCCTATATCCATAACCAGCCCTGTACAGAAAAGGACCTTTCCTTTTTTAATGAATTGTGGCAAAGTTGGCAGCACCATAGTTTTTTTTCGGATATGGATCAGGACCAATGTCTGGAAATGATCAATGCATCCAGAAACCTCGGCCATGAATACCTGAAAACAGCCAACTGGTTGATTATAACACTAGGTTCTTCATTTTCATATCGATTGGTTGAAAACAACCAGCCCGTTGCCAATTGTCACCGTGCCCCGGCGCAGTGGTTCCGGAAACATTTGATGAGCATTGAGGAAATGAACAGTGTGCTGGATAATTGCCTATATCAATTATTCCAATTCAACCCAAACCTACAAATCATATTTACTGTAAGTCCTGTACGCCATATCCGCGATGGGGTAGTAGAAAACAACCGCAGTAAGGCCAGGCTGATTGAAGTAGTGCACCACTTAGTGAATAAATTCGATCGGCTCTCTTATTTCCCCGCCTATGAATGGGTAATCGATGTGCTACGTGATTATCGTTTTTTTGATACCGATATGGTGCATCCAAATTATCAGGCTACTGAGTTTGTATTACAAAAATTTGTACAACAATTCATGGACTCACCTTCACAAACTTTGATGCAGGAAATAAGGAAAATAGTGACTGCCAGAAAGCATAAGGCATTTCAACCTGCTACACATGCACATGAAAAATTTTTGAAGACCCATTTGGAAAAAGCAAAACAATTGAGCCAGCAGCATCCCTATCTTGATTTTACAGAGGAAATAAACTATTTTTCTATTGCCGAATAATTTTTATTTTAGCAGAACCCCTTTTCGCAAAATATAAAACTTTATAGGTGCAGGTCTGAAAACCAATATCTACCAGCTTCGCCTATATTGGCTTCTAATTTCAAATACTTATATTTATTGCCGATTGAACAATGCTATCTATTGTAGGTTTCTAAGCCTCATCCTGATTTTAGGCCAATTTTGCTTGCCATCTCCTTCTATTGGGCAGGTGACAGACTCTGTATCTAAACCGGCGAAAAAGAACAATAATATTTTTAGGCTGGCCATGAATGCCATGAGCCGAAGCCAGAACGATTCTTCCGTAAACGCCATCAAGAGTGCTGACCTGTTCATGCCTTACCAAGGGAAGGGGATCCGATATATCTATATTAAGAAATTCGAATTCGACAAGATGTTCACGGATACCTCCAAGCGCATCAGTTATTTTGGAACTAATATCCTCAACCATTTGCATAAGACTTCCCGTGATTGGGTAATAAGGGATAATCTATTCATCAAGGAACATTCGATATTGGATGCTTATAAATTGGCCGATAATGAACGTTATCTGCGTTCGCTGAATTTTATTCAGGATGCCCGTATTGAAGTGCTGCCGATACCCGGCAATGAAGATTCTGTGGATCTGGAGGTCATTACCAAGGATCTGTTTAGTATTTCAGGCGCTGTAAATGGGGTGAGCAATAATAATTTTAACATCACGGCCAGCGAAAGCAACTTGCTTGGTATGGGACAGGGTATCGAGGGAACCACTTTGTTTCAGACCAATCGATCCCCCACATTTGGCTATGAGTTCTCCTACAGCAAGAACAGTTTGGCTCATTCTTTTGTAAACGCGTCCATTAAGTATACAACCATTAATCCCAACTTGGCCGATGCCAGTCCTAATGAGACGGCCAAGTTTATCCAACTGCAACGTCCATTGGTTTCCGAGTTCATGCATTTGGCGGGTGGGGTAACTTTTGGCACCACGGAATCTTTTAACTCCTATGGACAACCAGATAGTCTATTCTATAAATATTCTTACCAAACTTTTGATGCTTGGCTTGGGTATGCGCTGGGTTATGATAAAGCTTCGTCAAAGACTGATGCCAGGGACCGAAAATTTTTGAGTCTCCGCTATCTTCAAAACAATTTCAATGAAATCCCTAATCAGATTGGTCATCGATACAATACCAAGTTTAATGACCGGGAAGCCGTATTGGCACAGTTTACGCTATTCAAACAGGATTTCTTTAAAACCAATTATATTTTCGGTTTTGGTACTACGGAGGATATCCCTCATGGCTATAATATTTCACTTACATCTGGATGGTATCGGCAATTGGATCTGAAGCGGTTTTATGCTGGCCTGGGGTTGAACAAATATGTAGCTAGCCATCATGGGGATTTTTTTCAATATTTTTTACGTTCGGGTGGCTATCTGAAAAATGGCCAGTGGCAGGATGCCAGCGTTTTATTGGGGGGAAGTTTGTACAGCAGGCTTCTTCATTTGGGTAATACCAAGATTCGCCAATATGCGAGCTTTAGTTTTACCCGCTTATTCAATAATGTGGCCATAGATGCATTGAGGTTGGATAACCCTTTCGGACTAAGGTATTTCACTTCCGATTCAACAATAGGCCAACGGCGGTTCAGCTTTCACGAAGAAACTTTTTTCTTTTTAAAATACAAACTATTGGGTTTCAAATTTGCGCCTTTTACATTTGCTGATGCAGCTTTGCTTACGCCACCCATGGAGCCATTTTCCAGATCGCAGGTTTATTATGGATTGGGTTGTGGTGTGCGCACTCGCAATGAAAACCTGGTTTTCGGAACTATGGAATTTAGACTGGTATATTTTCCGAACAATGTACCACAGAATAACCCCTTTAAAATATTGACCACCATTAATCTTCAGTTCAGGTATAATAATACCTATGTACATGCGCCCAATGTGGTGCAGCTCAATTCGGACCCCACAAATAATATTTATTAGACGATGACGGGTACTGTCAGGGCTGATTAATATTTGTCGTTTTGTGAACCTCTTTCAATTCCTGATATAAATGTTGTATCAACCCATCGGCCAAACCAATCTTGGGGACAAAAATTTCTGGGGCATTGGCCCAGCGCATTACGTTGATGTATATCTGTAATGCTGGCACAATCACATCGGCTCGGTCTTCTCTTAATTTATAGAGCTTGATTCGTTCTTCCAAAGAAAAACTGCTGAATTCCTTGTAATAATCTTTGAGCAGTTCGAAAGGAAGTGGCTTGCCATCCTTCTTTTTTGACATGGAAAAAATCTTATTGATATTGCCTCCTGAACCAATAGCAACAATTTGGTCGACATAGGGCCTTGTTTTTTCTTTAATGAAATTCTTCATCTCCTCCCAATGACCCTCATCTACTTGTTTCTTGAGCAAACGAATGGTGCCGATATTGAACGATTCCTTGAATATTAATTTGGTTTGGGCAAAAAAAGTAAGCTCGGTACTACCACCACCCACATCAATATATAGATAAGCATGTTCCTTATCCATATTTTCAGCGATATGGTTTTCGTAAATAAGCGAGGCTTCTTCTCCACCACTGATAATCTCTATCTCGATGCCCGTTTCTCTTTTCACTTGATCGATAATATCACTGGAATTGGCTGCATCCCTCATGGCCGAAGTGGCTGCAGCCTTACAGTATTTCACTTCGTAGGCATCTAACAAGCTTTTATAGGCCTTGATGGTGTTCAAGATCATGGAAGTCTTGTCGGGCGATATTTCTTTTTTTTCAAAAACATCGAAACCTAAACGAAGGGGTACCCGAACCAGATTCAATTTGTTGAATTCAACCTTGCCATTGCTTTCGGTGGCTTCCGAAATCAGCAGCCTTGCTGCATTACTTCCTATATCTATTGCTGCTAGTTTCATGAGCTAATTTGGTTTTAAGAGGCAACTACTTCCTGATTGCTCGTTTCTGGGATGGTTACGTGGGATATGGCTTCGTTCTGTATTTCAATTTGTCGGGTGGTTTTCTGATAAAGGAAATTATATATCTCTATCTGCGACCTTACCTTTTTTTGCCGGTTGTCCCTTTTGTATTTGTTGCTCAGTTCATTGTTCAGCCATCTTGCTTTCACATTGTCAGAAAATTGTATCTGTAAAATATCTTTCAGTTCGTTTTGTATGTTCGGGTCAATGATCGGACAGGTGACTTCCACTCGATGGTCGAGGTTTCGCACCATCCAATCTGCCGAAGATATAAATACTTTTTCCTTGCCCCCATTATGGAAAATAAATATTCTGGCATGTTCCAGATATTCATCCACAATGCTGATTGCGTTTATCGGCTTGATATATTTTGGGTTTTCTGAAAACATACAGAAAATGCCTCGCACTACCATTTTGATTTCCACACCCGCTTTGGCAGCATCGTACAATTTGTAAATAAGCTCTTCATCAGAAACGGAATTCATCTTCAGTGTGATGGCCGCTGGCTTTTTGTTGTGGGCAAGTTTTATTTCCCGATCAATCATTTTAAGCAATTCGCGCCGCAATGAAACCGGACAAGGAATCAGCGTTTTACAAGCTTTCAGTTGCAATAATCCGTTCTTCTTTTTTTCTAGATAATTAAATATTTTGTTCACATCCGCCATAATATTTCTATTGGACGTGAGCAGGCAATGGTCGCCATAGATGGTGGCTGTTTTTTCATTGAGGTTTCCCGTGCTCACAAAACCATAATGGATGGTATGGTTGTTGATCCTTTTTTTGATCATGCAGATTTTGGCATGCACTTTCATATTGGGAGAACCTATCAACACTTTTACTCCTTCTTCCTCCAAGCGTTCTTTCCACTTCAGGTTGGCTTCCTCTTCAAAACGGGCACGCAACTCAACCATTGCGGTCACTTCTTTTCCATTACGTACCGCATTGATCAATGCATTGATGATTTTTGAATTGGAAGCAAGGCGATAACATGTGATTTTGATAGCCGTCACATTGGGGTCGATAGCCGCTTCACGAAGCAGGTCAATCACCGGATTGAAGGAATGGTAAGGGAAATGCAACATCAGGTCTCTTTCCAATACTATATCAGTTACACGGGGTGTTTTTACCAAGGCAGGGTGCATAAAAGGTTTTTTACGCTGTCCTTTTTTGGGGAACACGTCTGGGAAATCCATGAAGTGTCGGAAATTGTGGATTCGCCCACCTGGGATGAGGTTTCCTTTTTTTGTCAGGTTCAATCTTTTTATCAGGTATTCCAATAGGCTACCATCCATTTCCTTATCATATACAAAACGCACGGGTTTACCCTTGCGTCTGTTCTTGACCCCTTTTTCAATTTTTTGGATAATGGATGTGGAAACATCGTTGTCCATATCTATTTCTGCATCGCGGGTTACTTTGAATACCCATGATTCGTATCGGTCATATCCAAAATAGGAGAAAACACTGGGCAGGTTATATCGGATCACATCTTCCAATAAGATGATGTGGTGCTCATCGGGTTGAGGGCTGGGGAGTTTTACAAAACGGCCCAAGGCCCTGCTTGGCACTTCTACCAGTGCATATTTCTTTTTCATGCTACGGTCCTTGCGGGAAAGCACCACGCCCAGATAGATCGATTTGTCGCGTATATAGGGAAACTGATGGATGCTTTCGATCATGAGGGGAATGATATTTGATCGCACTTCCTCCTCAAAATGGGTCTGTACAAATTTTTGCTGTTCCTTGTTGAGCTGTTTTTCGTTTGTCAGGAAAATCTTTTCCTTGACCAGATCCTTCCGTATGGATTCCCAAATGGCATTGAACTCATCTTGTTGGTGGATGACGATGGACTGAATCTCATCCAGGATTTTTTCCGGGGCAGCTTCTAGGTGCATGTTCAGTTTCGACTTGCCGTTCAATTCGATCATCCGTTTCAAGGTTGCCACACGAACACGGAAAAATTCGTCCATATTATTGGAAAAAATGCCTAAGAATTTGATTCTTTCTCTAAGTGGTACTGAATTATCGGCAGCTTCCTGTAACACTCGGGCATTAAACGATAACCAGCTAATATCTCGGGTAATTGTTCTTCTTTTCATCTCAGGGTTTACCATTTCAGCCTAGTTTTTTGCAAAGTAGGCTAGTGAAACAAAGCGTTAAATTAAATAATTATTAACTGTCGGGTGGAATCAATTGATTTCGCTGGCAAATAACTAAATTGATTTGTCTTTTTTTATAAAGAGTGAAGGGATTTGCTTTGATAATCCCCTCACTGGCCGTTTCGATATGGGTGCATTTCCCCTTTTGCCCGATAAAGCCGTTGCCGGGTCTTGGAAATGGTCTCCAACCTGTTCATTTTGAACCTAAACCTCCTGAAAACCGAAATAATCCACAATGTTGGTAATTAAGGGCAAAAAAGATGCAATTCTTTTTGTTAATTAAATAGATTTTGCGACCTTTGCCGTCCAAAATTTTAGCATTTATGGCAAGAGTATGTCAGATTACAGGTAAGGTTCCAGTGAGCGGGAACAGTGTTTCGCACTCCAACATCAAGACAAAACGTAGGTTTTTGCCTAATTTGCAAACAAAACGCTTTTATATTGCTGAGGAAGATAAGTGGGTTACCCTAAAGGTTTCATCTGAAGGCATCCGCACTATCAATAAGAACGGTTTGCTGAACGTAGTCAAAAAATTAAGAGCAGAAGGAGTTAAAATATAATTAGCCAATTGTCCGATAGGGCAATTATCAAATTTTCAAATCACTATCATGGCAAAAAAAGGAAGTAGGGTGCAGGTTATCTTGGAATGCACAGAACATAAAACCAGCGGTAAGCCTGGCACGAGCCGCTATATCAGCACCAAGAACAAGAAGAACACCCCGGAAAGGCTGGAACTTAAAAAGTATAACCCGATCCTGAAAAAAGTAACTGTTCATAAAGAAATCAAATAATTAGCTGGTTGCCTAGGAGCAATCGGGCAATCATCAAATTCTCAAATTAATATCATGGCAAAGGCAGCAAAAACCGCGATCAAGAGCAAAGATGCAAAAGCAGCAGCAGATGCAAAGAACTGGACTAAAGTGATACGTGCTGTGCGCAGCTCTAAGACTGGTGCATACACTTTCAAAGAAGCAATCGTGCACAAGGAAAAAATCAAAGAATTCCTTGCTCAAAAATAATTAATGGGTTAATAAAATATAAAAGCTGTCCCTCTAGGGCAGCTTTTGTTATTTTCTGCCATACCGTTCGCACCCTAATACAAAGCTTCTCAAATTTATTCCTACTTTCATCAAATCATTCAATCTTATCGGTCATGGGTTTTTTTGATAAAATTTTTGGAAAGAAAGAAAAGCAGACCTTGGACGAGGGTCTTCAAAAAACAAAGGAAGGTTTTTTGTCAAAACTCGCCAAGGCTGTAGCTGGGAAAAGTGAAGTGGATAGTGAAGTGCTCGACAATCTCGAAGATGCATTGGTGAGCGCCGATGTGGGCATTGATACCACCGTGGAAATCATAAACCGCATTGAAAAGCGGGTAGCAAAAGATAAATATGTTAGCACCAAGGAACTGAACCAGATCCTGCAACAGGAAATTGAATCCATTTTAGTAGACGCGACTGAACAGTCATACAAAGATTTTCAAACTCCTTCTGGCAACAAACCCTATGTGATTTTGGTAGTGGGTGTAAATGGCGTTGGCAAAACCACTACCATTGGTAAGTTGGCCTACAATTTTAAGAAAGCGGGTAAATCAGTGCTATTGGGCGCTGCTGATACTTTTCGTGCAGCCGCTGTTGATCAGTTGACGATCTGGAGTGAAAGGGTGGGAGTTCCCATTGTAAAACAAGGTATGGGTTCCGATCCCGGCGCTGTTGCCTTTGATACCGTACAAAGTGGTGTGGCAAGGAATATGGATGTGGTGATTATTGATACCGCTGGTCGTTTGCACAATAAAGCACATTTAATGGACGAGTTGGGCAAAATAAATCGGGTTGTAAAAAAACTGATGCCCGATGCACCGCATGAAGTATTGTTGGTGTTGGATGGTTCTACCGGACAAAACGCTATTGAACAGGCCCGACATTTTATAGCCACTACCGATGTGAGTGCTATCGCTGTCACCAAATTGGATGGAACAGCAAAAGGTGGTGTGGTGCTTGCCATTGCCCAGCAATTTAAAATTCCGGTAAAATTTATTGGGATGGGAGAAAAGATGGAAGACCTCTTGGTTTTTGATAAACATGAATTTGTGGATAGCTTGTTCAGTCTGGAAAAAAAATGATTCTGAATTTATATCGGCGAATATCCACGCAATCGGTGGCCAATGCAAAAACAAAAAAATAAGATTGATATCGTAAACGAGCTGTTGGAAGAATGCATCCTTGCCTACCCACTTTCGTCGTTCATCATCAGTATATATAAACAATATTTGGAAAGAGGCTCACTCAGCAAAAAACAATTGCAGGGGCTTTATGGCAAGGCCTCCAAAATTGAAGGACTCGCCCCCGGCAAATTAGCAGGGTTGGAAGCGGTTCTTAAAAAAATGCCTACCCGCTATAAATCAGAAAAGCCGCCGATTAAGCCTTTATATCAAAAAGATGGGGTAGTGGGCCAAATGATTACCGACATCCTCAACAAATACCCCCAACACAAAAGAGTGGTTTTTTTGAAAGCCAAATTTGATAACGATGAGCCATTATCCACCATGGAGATGGATGATTTGAAAAAAATCAGGCAGTTGATAAAATAGGGTTTGCTCAAGCAAAAGACTCACATTCTAGTTTGTTTTAATTTAAAAACAACCCTTCCTCTAAATTTTGCGTAATGCATCTTCGAACGGATCTATAATTCCATAGACGAATATTATCGATTGATTTATGAGAAAAATTTGCCTGACCGTAGTGGGGCTTTATTTGGGTTTGCTTCATGCCTATTCGCAGTTTTATCCAGTAGAAAAAACAAGTTATCAGCAGCGTAGCCTAAAGCTCGATGAAGTGAACCTGGTTTCGAGTTATTATTGGCAAAACGGGAACCATTCGGCGGTAACCGGGGGCATCGGTACCGAGCAGGGCACCGACCTTGCCAATGGCCTTGAACTAAAATGGGTGGGCTATGATTTGGATACCAATAAACGCAGTCTGACGGCCTCTTTGGGTATTGACCACCATACTTCGGCTTCCCAAGCCTATGTGTCAAAAGATGGTAGCTCCAAAAGTGATGGCATTCGTGTATATCCAGAATTGAGCTATACTGCTGAAAACAGAAAAAATGGTAGCGAGCTGAGTCTCGGCGCCTATTACTCCTCCGAATATAGTTATCATTCATTGGGATTGAATGCAGGCTATTCACAAAAAAATGCCAGCAATGGTGAATATAACATCAAAATAAATGCTTTTTACGATCGTGTAAAATTGATCTACCCTACAGAACTGCGACCTTCAACAGCTGTAGTGGTTACCTCTGCCAGTGGTTCGGGAGGAAGTGCTGGCATCCCCTCGGACCCACGATTTACGTTGGACGGCGCTTTTAGTTTCGCACAAGTGGTCAATCCTCGCATGCAGGCCAGCATTATGACGGATCTAGTTTTCCAAGCGGGGGATCTGGGTCTTCCATTCCATCGTGTGTATTTCACCGATGGTACAGAAGCTGTGGAATCACTCCCTTCCATTCGGCTCAAATTCCCTATTGGGTTTCGGTTAAATTATTTTGCGGGTGATAACCTGATCATTAGGGCTTACTACCGTTTTTACTTGGATACTTGGGGCATACTATCGCATACGGCCAATCTGGAATTGCCAGTAAAACTGACGCCATTTTTTTCCATTTCCCCTTTTTATCGTTATTATATACAAACTGCCGCCAATTATTTTGCGCCTTATGGTATGCATTCAAGGAACGATGCTTTTTTCACGAGCAATTATGCCTTGTCAGCATTCAGCAGCCAGTTCTTTGGCATTGGCTTCCGAACTACCTTTATTAAGAGCATTGGAAGTCTTGGGTTGAATGGGATAGAAGCGAGGTTTGGACATTATGCTCAAACCACCGATTTGGTATCGAACGTGATTTCAGTAAACTTGAAATTTAAATAATTAGAGATAACAGAAATATTTTTTAACTCTTGTCAAAAATTTGTTGATGCGTAAAGGAGGTTTCATTATAATACTATTTTTTGCTTTGAGTTCATTCGCTTATGGTCAGCGTAGCCAGGGGATGGACTGTTCGGTACTAAAAAAATATAAACTACAATACCTGAGTATCCAGGATACCTCTGCCTATATCCGTCTCTCCAATGATAGTTTGGAAGAATTCCATAATAATGGAAAATATTCCATTATGGCGAAATTGGATTGGACCAATGATTGTGAGTACGACATGATACTTTCTTCCGTGAATATCCCCAATTTCCCTTATCGTCCCGGGGATGTGATGCATGTTATGGTTGAAAAGATCGAAAACGATATTGTCTATTATATTTCCACCATCAATGGCAATAGTTGGGAAGGTCGGTTGAGGATTTTGAGGTAAGAGACGATTATTTTTTGATTGATCTGCCTCATTTCGTTTACATCACGCAAGACTGTTTTTTAATTTAGCCTGACGATAATTTACAATAGCCATTCCCGTGAACAATACCATGGCTGCTATCAACAAAAACAATTCAATGGATGGAACGGCAAAGTAAAAAAGGTCGCCGATCCCTTGTATCATCAGCAGGAACTCATTTAAAAATATACCCGTCACAAAAATGATGAGACCTATTTTGGTTGTCCTATCTACCAAAATCATCCGAAAGCCTACCATATAGGCCAATATAAAAAGACTGATAACAGCCAGCAATACCAGATGAAGATAAGCAATGATGATGGGTCTAAACCCAAATGCCAATTTGCTTAAGGCTGGTATAACCGAACAAGCTTGCAAACTAAGTTTGATGGTAAAGGCAACCGCACATAAAGCAAAAAACCATTGTGAAAGTTTGGAAAAGTGTTTTTTGAATATATTCATGTTCGAGTAAAGTAGTCCTACCAACAAACCCCAACCCAGCAATTGAGCCATCGCGGCTGCAACCACCAATAAATAAACCCAATAGGGCATGGGCAACCATAAAGCCGATAAGAGATAGGCCGGTAAGCATGCCATAGCAAAAAGATAGAAAACCATCTTCAGTTTTTGGCCTGCCATTCCATATTTGGTTAGTAGGAATGAGAACAACCCCATGCAACTAAAAAAGAACCATCCATTATATTGAAAATGGAGAAAGAAATAGACCGAAGCTAAATATTCGTTTTGGTGCATATTCTTTGATGCCATCATATAGGCAAGAAAAAAAGGACCAATCGAAGAAAGTGCATTAAACACCAAAGCAGCTTTGAAAAAAAGATGGGGAATGCCATGCTCTTTGAGCTGGTTTAAATCTTTCCAATAGACAATGGCAAACCAATAGGAAACAAAAATGGAAAGGGTAGAAAATAGAATGGAGACAAAGGCATACCCTTGGAAAATAAAACTAACCAACATGCCATAGGCGCTAAGCAAATTGGCTATCAACAACCATCTATATTTACCAAAATAATCCTTATCGCTCTTTTCGCATAGATAAGCAATCAATAAAGTCATGAGCGCATGGCTCACCCAACCTGCAAATGCAAAATGGGAATGACTGTGTAAAAGATTACGCTGATCGATAAAGGGAATAGAAAAAACAATCTTATATCGAAGAATCGTTCCCAGAAATGCCACCAACATTAAATTCAACAAAGCGATTTTCAACCATTTTCGGGTTCCCTCCACCATGCTATTCTAGGATTTGCTGCAAAAGTAAGCAAGGTGTAAAAAGCTTTTTATGCGTTCAATCATAAGTTCCACAAAATACTTTTCCTCTCTCGATACTGAGGATGCCTCTATTTTCCAGATCGCGAATGGTGCGGATCACAGTCTCCACTCTAAGCCCGGTCATATTAGCTACTTGCTGACGGGTCAGTTTGATCATATTGCATTTTGGACAGATTCCTTTACTTGTTTTTTTCAGCACGTTGAACAAAGCCTCGATCCGATGTTCGGGACTATGACAGGCCACTTCGTTGAGGAATAAAAAACGATCTCTGAGCCTTTGTGCCATCATTTTGGTAAATGAGAAATGAATGCAAGGATTTTCTTTCAATAACTGAATGAAACTAGCTTTATGTAGGCGCAGCAGTACCGATTCTTTGTTGGCGATGGCAGAGGCTGCATAAACCGTGTTCTCGAACATGGTCAGTTCACCAAAACATTCACCCGGTTCAATGATATATTGGATAAATTCCCTTCCATCCTCATTGATGTTGACCCAGCGCACAGAACCACTCAACAATTGATAATAAAAACGTCCTTCTGTGCCTTCCCTAAAGATGGTTTCGCCGAGGTCCACTTTTTTATAAGTAGCACCCCAATCCAGCAAAGTGTCAATCGCTATCATTATTATAAATAGTTTATATATCAATGAGATACACGAAATTATCCGTTCAATAAAAATCAAGGAATGATTTAGGTTAATCACATGGATGATCGATATCATCCGTTGGGGAACAAGAAGAAAATTTCAAGAAAACACAGTACCCGTAAGGTCTAGGAATGAAGGAATAAAAAAGAAAATACCCATTTATGATTGAACGCATAAGATGGGATTGTATCCCTTTCTAATCTTGCTTAATATTAACTCAAAAAATATATTATGAAAAAAATTATTTTTTCCGGCATCATTACCTTGTTTTTAGCTGCCTGTGGCGGCAATAACAATGCTGAAAAGAATCAACAGAGCGCACCTGCTACCAGTGATAAGGAAAGCACAGGTGGCAACCCTTCATACGATGCGAATAGAGGTGAAGGCAAGTTTACCAAAGTAGATGTGAGCCCAAGTTTGGATGTGGCCAAGGCCACCGCGGGGGAAAATATTTATAAGGTCAAATGCAGTTCCTGCCATAAGTTGACCGATGAAAAATTGGTTGGCCCGGGATGGAAAGGGGTTACTAGTAGGCACTCACCCGAGTGGATCATGAATTTTGCCACCAATCCAGATGAAATGCTGAACAAAGATCCCAAGGCACAGGCTATGTTGGAGCTATGCCTCGTTCGCATGCCCAACCAAAACCTCAGCGATGATGATGCGCGGAATATCTATGAGTTTATGCGCAAGAATGATGGTGTGAAATAAGGCTAGCTATTTTCTTAAACTATTAAAAACATCACAAATGAAATACACGAAACTAAATCTATCCTTGATTGCCCTCGCCATCTGCTTATTGGTAGGGGCAAATTCCTGCAAGCCTAAAAATGAAGGCAATGCAGTAACTGGCGATGCTGCCGCAAAAGCATATGTTCCCCCCGGTAAATACGATGAGTTCTACAATTTTGTATCTGGAGGTTTTAGTGGGCAATTAAGTGTTTATGGTTTGCCTTCGGGCCGCTTGCTCAGGGTGATCCCCGTTTTTTCGGTGGATCCTGAAAAAGGCTATGGCTATAGCGAGGAAACCAAACCCATGCTGAACACTTCGCATGGTTTTGTTCCCTGGGACGATCTGCACCATACCGAATTGTCGCAGACCAATGGCGAAATTGATGGAAGATGGCTTTTTGTAAATGCCAACAATACACCACGGGTGGCCAGGCTCGACCTGAAGACCTTCCGCACCGCAGAAATCATTGAACTGCCAAACAGTGCAGGCAACCACTCATCTCCCTTCATCACTGAAAATACCGAGTACGTAGTGGCGGGCACTCGTTTTAGTGTGCCACCCGATAATGCCAATGGGGATGTTCCCATCAACTCCTACCGTAAAAATTTCAAAGGCTCTATCAGCTTTATCAAAGTGGATAAGAACACGGGCAATATGGATATCGCCTTTCAATTGAGATGCCCCGGTGTGGATTTTGATTTGAGCCATGCTGGAAAAGGAAAATCAAATGGTTGGTTTTTCTTCTCATGCTACAATACCGAACAAGCCAATACCTTGTTGGAAGTAAATGCATCGCAGCGTGATAAAGATTTTATCATGGCGGTGAATTGGAAAAAAGCAGAGGAATATTTGAAACAAGGAAAAGGAAAAAAGGAAACGGTGAAATATGTGCATAACCTGTACGATGAAAAAACACATACGGCCAGTTCCGAAACCAAAACCGAAGTGACCGTATTGGATACAAAAGACCTGAAAGATATCTGCTATTTTATCCCTTGTCCGAAATCACCACATGGTTGCGATGTGGATCCCACAGGGGAATATATTGTAGGTAGTGGTAAATTGGCCGCATTGATACCGGTATTCAGTTTCGATAAGGTTATGAAAGCTATTGCCGATAAAGATTATATCGGTGATTATGATGGCATCCCAGTTATCAAATACGAGTCTGCACTTTATGGCGAAGTAAAAAAGCCCGGCCTCGGGCCATTGCATACTGAGTTTGACGGTAAGGGAAATGCCATTACCACCATGTTCGTTTCATCAGAGATTGTAAAATGGAATATCAAGGACCTGAAAGTGATCGATCGCCAGCCGACTTATTATTCCCCTGGTCACTTGTGCATTCCTGGTGGCGATACCAAAAAACCTAACAGCAAATATGTGATTGTATACAATAAAATCACAAAGGACAGATACCTGCCTACCGGTCCAGAATTGGCGCAAGCTGCACAGATTTTTGATATCACGGGCGACAAAATGCAATTGATCCTGGACTTCCCAACCATTGGCGAGCCACACTATGCGCAAGCCGTTTCCGCAGATTTGATAAAAAACAATTCTGTAAAATTCTTTAAGCTCGAGGACAACCTCAACCCCTATGTTTCTAAAGGGGAGGCCGAAACCAAAGTGGTCAGAAAAGACAAGAGAGTGGATATCTATATCACGGCGATACGTTCACATTTCGCTCCTGATAATATTGAGGGCATTAAAATGGGCGATGAAGTGTATTGGCATGTAACCAATCTGGAACAGGATTGGGATGTGCCGCATGGTTTCGCTATTAAAGGCGCTTTGAACGGGGAACTCCTGGTTATGCCGGGAGAGACACAGACCCTGAAATGGTCACCAGAAAAGCCGGGCATGTATCCTTTTTATTGCACCGATTTCTGTAGTGCCTTGCACCAGGAGATGCAGGGTTATGTAAGGGTTTCACCTGCTGGCAGCAACACGCCTCTGTTGTTCAGTACAGGGAAAAATCTGCCCCCAAAAGATTCAACCAGTATTAACCCATAATAAGTCAAGATGGTTGGCAGAAGGACCATCTTTCTGCCAACCATTTAAAACACCTATCAAATATCATTGTTATGAAAAAATATCAAAGCTGTTTAGCTATTGTTTTGATAGCAGCAATGATGGCCTGCCATCAAACACCTGATAAATCAAATGAAAGTTCCGCAGTAACCACAGCTCCTTCCGGTGGTCAAGAAAATGTAAGCGACAGCCTTTCTGAAAAAGATATTGTAAAAGTAGCGGTTTCCTCCAAAGACCATACTACACTAGTGGCCGCACTTAAGCAAGCAGATTTGGTAACGGCTCTTTCCAATGCAGGGCCCTTCACCGTGTTTGCGCCAACCAATGCCGCTTTTGACAAACTTCCGGCTGGTACGGTTGCGGGATTGATGAAGGATGATAAAAAAGATGATCTGAGGAATGTGTTGCAATACCATGTAGCCTTAGGAGTATTAAAGCCAGAGAGTTTTAAGGATGGACAAGTCTTGGGAATGGTCAATGGTGACAATCTAACCGTAAACGTTAAGGACGGAAAAATCAGCTTGAACAATAGCGCTCATGTAATTAACTCAGTTCCCACTTCCAACGGAATTATATATGTGATCGATGCTGTATTGTTGCCTCCTAACAAATGAAGGTTTAGTTCTTTTTGAGTTTAAAATCCAATATCCTTATTTAAAAATAGGAAATGCCATTTCTTTTCATCAATCATTGTTTTATGAAAAATAATAGGCTTAGTGTTTTGGAAAAAGTTGTGATTTTCATTTGTGGACTTACTCTTTTTGTAGTGCTTTTTGTTCCGATGTGGCAGATACAGCTTGCTGCCCCTCAATACCCCGAAGGGCTGGTACTTCTGATCTACCCAAACAAGCTAGCCGGAAATGTTGATATCATCAATGGTCTGAACCACTATATTGGCATGAAGACCATGCACACAGCAGATTTCATCGAGTTCAAAATGCTACCTTATATTATCGGCTTTTTTTCGATGGCCTTGCTGCTTACCGGGCTCTTGGGCAAAAGAAAACTGCTCTATTTGATGTTTTTTCTTTTCGTTTCTTTTGGGGTGGTTGCCATGATCGATTTCTGGAAATGGGAATACGACTATGGCCATAACCTCAACCCCGATGCTGCCATCGTAGTACCTGGCATGGCTTACCAACCTCCCTTGATTGGGTTCAAGCAATTGCTCAATTTTGGGGCATACTCCATTCCTGATATCGGCGGATGGTTATTTGTTGGGGTAGGAGTAATGCTTTTTGTTTTGGTTTTTAAAAGTTGGTATCAACCAAAAAAGAAAAAAATTCCAAATCGTTCTGCTAGTTTAGCGGTTTTGGTATGTCTCCTTTTCTCCTTGCCTTCTTGTAGTACGAAACCAGAGCCTTTCCAATTGGGCAAGGACCATTGTGATTTTTGCAAAATGACCATCAGCGACCCACGTTTTGGGGCAGAACTCATTACAAAAAAGGGAAAACTTTTTAAGTTTGATGATGTACACTGCTTACTTTCCTTCCTGCAAAAAAACGATCGAGCAGAAATAAAGGAAACCTACTTTGTCGACTTTAATGACCACCATTTTATACCATCCAAAGAGGCACTGTTCCTAAAAAGTGAAGATCTTAGAAGTCCGATGGCTGGTAATATCGCCGCATTCCTTCATCCAGATAGTTTGCAAACGGCCATGCAGTTGTACAAAGGTTCTATTCTTCATTGGAACGAAATCCTTCAGTTTTGAAATCGCATTTATCAATTTGGTTAATTTTATTGTTTGCTGCCACCAACGGTTGGGCGAAGACCATTAAGGTGGGCAAATCTGAAGCAATACATACTATACAACAGGCCATTGGTCAGGCACTATCAGGTGACACCGTTTTGGTAGCTGCAGGCAACTATGCCGAAAAAAATATTATCATTAAAAAATCCATCTCTTTGATAGGAGAAGGTTATCCCGTGCTGGATGGCGAGCATCATTATGAGATCATCAGTGTAAAGGCCAACAATGTATTGATAAAGGGCTTTAAACTTGTCCATTCTGGAATATCCAGCATGGTGGATATTGCTGGGATAAAAATATATGAGTCCAGAAATGTAAAAATTATCGGCAACAAACTGGATGATACCTTCTTTGGAATCTATGTACAGTCGGGTGCCAACTGTTTGATTATGGATAATCAGTTGACCGCTTATTCGGTAACTGAGCAACAAGCTGGCAATGGCATCCATTGCTGGAAATGTGATAGCCTGCTGATTTTTAACAACCAAATTTCAGGGCATCGCGATGGTATTTATTTTGAGTTTGTGACGAACTCCTATATTTCTGAAAATGTTTCTGAACATAATATCCGGTACGGACTTCATTTTATGTTTTCTCATAATGATGACTATCTCAACAATATTTTTAAAAACAATGGGGCCGGAGTATCGGTTATGTTTACCCATGGCGTAAAAATGATTGAAAATATTTTCGAAGACAATTGGGGAGATGGTGCTTTTGGGTTGTTGCTAAAAGAAATCTCCGACAGTTATGTGTATGGCAATAAGTTCATCAATAATACCAGTGCCATTTATATGGAAGGGGCCAGCCGTATAAAAATGCAGCGCAATGAGTTTAGTAATAATGGATGGGGGTTGAAGATTCAGGCAAGCTGCATGGATATCGATATCGCCTACAATAATTTCATTGGGAATACTTTTGATATCAGCACCAACGGTAGTTTGGTGTTGAATCGTTTCGACCATAACTATTGGGATAAATATGAAGGTTATGATCTCAACAAAAACAATATTGGAGATGTGCCTTTCCATCCAGTAAGTCTGTTCTCAATGATTGTCGAAAAAAATCCTTCTGCGATGATGTTGTTCCGAAGTTTTATGACAACGATTCTGGACAAGACCGAAAGGATATTACCCAGCCTCACACCCGAAAACCTGAAAGATAATTACCCATTTATGAAACCACTCAAGTTATGATTTTCGCAACCAATGTTTCAAAACGTTTTGGCAAGTTAAATGCGTTGAACAATGTTTCGGTCAATTGCGTCAAAAGCGAATGTATTGCATTGATAGGTCCAAACGGAAGTGGTAAGACTACTTTGATAAAATGCATTCTCGGAATGGTTGTTCCTGATAGCGGGTTCATCACTTTCAATGAAAAAAATATTTCTCACGACTGGACATACCGAAAACATATTGGTTACATGCCCCAGATTGGTCGTTATCCCGATAATATGACCATCGGACAGGTACTAAAGATGATGATCGATATCCGGAAAGACAATCAACAAACCCAACTGGATGAAGAATTGATTCAATCATTTGGGTTGGATGGTTTGATGCAAAAACGCATGTGTACTTTGTCTGGTGGCACGAGACAGAAAGTAAGTGCCTCACTTGCTTTTTTATTCAACCCAGATGTGTTGATATTGGATGAACCAACCGCTGGGTTGGATCCTGTTGCCTCGGAAATATTGAAAGAAAAAATTTTGAAAGAAAAGCAGAAGGGAAAATTGATTTTGATTACCTCCCATATTCTCAGTGAACTGGATGATTTGGTTACCCAGATTATTTATATGCAGGATGGCCATTTGCTTTTCCATAAGAAACTGGAAGATCTTAAACAGAGTACCGGGGAAGAAAAATTGTCAAAAGCCATTGCCAACGTAATGTTGAAAAAATAAACCATGAAAAAAATAACCAAATATGTGATTGCGGATATCCTTCGGAACAAAATCGTTTTGGCTTATACGGTCTTTCTTTGGATTATCTCTTTTACCGTTTTCAATCTCGAGAACAATGCAACCAAAGGTTTGTTGAGTTTACTCAATATTGTATTGATTATTGTGCCTTTGGTTTCCATCGTTTTTGCCACCATCTATGTTTATAATAGTTCGGAGTTCATTGAACTGTTGGTAAGCCAACCCTTACAGCGGAAAAAAATATGGATCAGCCTGTTTGCAGGTCTCGCAGGTTCCTTATCCCTGGCCTATTTTGTTGGCGCGGGCATTCCCATATTGATTTATGCGCTATCCAGTACCGGTTTGATTATGCTGTTGATGGGATTGTTCTTGTCCATCATTTTCGTTGCCATTGCCATGCTCGCTGCCGTGATCACGAGGGACAAAGCAAAGGGCATCGGTATTTCCATTCTGCTTTGGCTTTATTTTTCATTGCTTTTCGATGGGTTGGTATTATTCATTCTTTTTCAGTTTCAAGATTATCCATTGGAAAAGCCCATGCTGCTACTCAGTGGTCTTAACCCCATCGATTTGGGCAGGATCTTAATATTACTAAAAATGGATGTGTCCGCATTGATGGGTTATACAGGTGCTATATTTAAAGATTTTTTTGGCACAGGCATAGGTTTCTCCATAGCACTATTGGTCATGCTTGTCTGGATCTTCGTTCCCGTTTGGCTATCGGCAAGAAGGTTCTGTAGAAAGGATTTGTAATCTCTCTAGCATTCTATGCGCGATTGAGTTACCCAAAATATCATCGGGAAATAACCTAATCCCCATTTCTTGGGTCTGGTTTCCATTTCAGTTCATAATTGATGGGTGGCTCGGCGCCCAAAAGATTCTTGACAAAATAATCCCAGCGACGGCGCATCATATAAGGGTTATATGAACCATACCCATGTGGACTATTGGGGAACACGACCAAATCAAAACTTTTATTCGCTTTCTCGAGTGCTTCCACCACCAACATGGTATTATAAGGCGGTACATTATTGTCCATCATCCCATGAGCCAGCAGTAACTTGCCCTTGAGGTTTTTGGCAAAATTTTGATTGGCTTGATCTTCATAATTCGATTTGCCATCTTTCCCAAAAGTCAATAAGCCAATATAGCGCTCACCCCAGTCATCCTCATAATTTCTGTTATCATGATTGCCAGATTCCGAAATGCCCACTTTAAAAAAATCGGGGTATTTGAACATGGCACAGGCTGTGGCAAAACCACCACCCGAATGACCCCATATACCAATCCGATTGGTATCGATATAAGCATATTTAGCGGCCAGTTGTCGGATACCTGTTATTTGGTCGGGCAAAGTGTTGTCGGACATATGGCCATAGTTCATGTCATGAAAGCTTTTGGAGCGGAGTGGGTTGCCGGTGCCTTCAATCAGTACTACCACAAAACCCAATTCTGCCAAAGCTTGGTTATCGCCTCTGGAAGCTGAGAATGACCAATTGCCACTCATGCTGCCACCTTGTGGACCGGGATAAATATAATCGATAATCGGGTATTTTTTACTGGGGTCTAAATGAGTAGGAGTGAACATAATCCCATATAAATCGGTACTACCATCATGCGCCTTCACGGTGATGGGTATTGCCGGTTTCCATCCATTGGCCTGCAGTCTGGAAATATCCGTTTTCTCCAATGTGGAAATCAATTTTCCATCGGTGTTACGCAATACGGATACGGCGGGTACATCGGGCTGTGAATAACTGTCCACAAAATATTTTCCCGATGGCGACAAGCTGATTTGGTGAATCCCTTCCTCAGGTGTCAACAGTTTCAAATGGCTTCCATCAAACCTGACTTTATAGAAATGGGTGAAATAGGGATTCCCAGGTTCTCTGCCATTGGCCAGAAAATAAAGCTCACGCTTTTTTTCATCCACACGAAGTAGTTTGGTAACCACAAAATCTCCCTTGGTGATTTGGTTTTTTAGTTGGCCAGTGGTTGCGTCATAAAGATAAAGATGCCCCCAGTTATCTCTTTCAGAATACCAGATGATCTCCTTCGAAGCAGGCAGGTATCGCCAATTGATGGCTCCCTGACCAGATTCAAATTGGGTAGGGACAGTTTCTTCAAATACTTCACGGATATCACCAGTGGCAGCATTCGCTATTCGGAATTTTTCAACTTTATGGTCGCGGGATGTGGAAACAAATGCCAATTCTGAACCATCTGCTTTCCAATCCACATCAGCCAATGTGTTTCCATCTAAAATATCATCGCTCAAAGAAGCACGATGTGGATCGGGGGCCACTTTGATAAAAATGGTTTTGGGTGTATCCACGTCAATGATCACCCGTTGGATAGTAATGATTTCTTTATCGCCGGGCAGTGGATATTTCCATGCTTTAAGGGTTGGCTTGCCTACATTCGTCGTTACCAAGTACATATCGCTTACATTGCGCTGGTCCTGTTTGATGGTCGCGATTTTTTTGGAGTCGGGCGACCATAGCATTACTGGTGCATCGGAACCTCGCCAACCAGCATTATCGGTAGCATAACCAAAGTCTTTGATGCCATCGGTAGTCAATGCTGTTGTTTCATTGCTGGCCAAATCCCTGACCCATAAATTATAATCTTTTATAAATGCCGCTTTTTTGCCATCAGGTGAAATGACTTCATTCCTATTTTTTTTGATAGGAGCAGGGGCAGACCCGCATTGATAATCGGACAAGCTGCATTTCCAAGCTTTGCCGTCAATATTGAAAAGTATGGATTTCCCATCGGTGGCATAATTGAAATATTGAAAAGGCAGGCGATTGGCTGAATAATTTTTCCCAATAGTTGTTGAAAGCGATGCAGCGAGCTTATTTGCGTCGAAAGCTGGTCCCCTTTTTCCATTCACAGAGTTCACCAATTTAAACTCGCTGCCATTTGCATTCAGGTCGCGGTACCAGAAACGATCCCCTTCTATCCAATTGGGTCTTACCGGTCCATGATCCACCAATGGCGCGGTATTATAGATTAGAAATTGTTCCGCATGTTCATAATCTTTATCTGTTAGAGAAACAGGTTGTTGGGATTGGGCTATTGTGGCAAATGCCATGCATGCCCAGAATAACAGGGTCTTGTTTGTCATGTGTCGAATGGGGTTTAAACTACTTCAAATATGGTGGAATATGGTCTATTCTCCAATATTAATTTGTGAACGGTTTAAAATTTGGGTTAGTTAAATAGTAGATGTTTCGGATAGGCTTCAGCAATAACCGAAGCAAATTTCGTGATTTTTTTATAGTAATAGGTTTAAGGGAAAACTCAATTACCAATTGGTAAAGGGAGATTTCTCACCCTATTTTTCCTTTATTTCAAGTCCACGCCATACACCAGGTTCTAAATGGACGAGTCACTGATGGGCATGGGCCTGAACCTCCTCTCGATAATCCTATACATTTTCATAATTCCTCTTTTGCGTGTTTGCTAAGCTGGGAAAGGTAACTATTGTTACAAAGGAAACCGTAAATGAAGGCTTAATTTGCATTTCACCATTCATTTAAAATAAAATTTATGTTGTCTTTCTTAAAGAAAATATTGGGCATGGGCCCCAGTGTTGATTATAAGGACCTGCTTCAAAAAGGGGCGATAATCATTGACGTTCGTACCAAGGGCGAGTATCAAGGTGGGCATATCAAAAATTCCATCAATATCCCACTGGATGGACTAAGCTCACATCTTTCCAAAATTAAAAAAGATAAACCAGTGATCACCTGCTGTGCTTCGGGCATGCGGAGTGCATCTGCCAAAAGCATGTTGAAGTCAGCAGGTTATTCTGAAGTCTATAATGGGGGCAGTTGGATGGGATTACAGAACAAAATCAGATAGGCTTAATCGATTGAAAATATAGGTTTCAATTTATATCAAAGGGCATTGACAAATGCCTTAAAGCAGCCCGGGATTAATTCTCGGGCTGCTTTGTTGCTATGCAATAAATCTTAGGCAATTTGTTAAATATCTTTGGGCTCCCGACATAGAGCTTAAAAAGATTATCAAATTATACCCATAGCTATTATCTAGTCCCATCAATTTCAAGCCACAGTCAAAAAAGTTGTGCAAAAACCAGTTTGTACAAAACATCTACCAAACTCAAGGCGCACAAGATTTAACTCATCAGAAAACCTGATGGCCGTCATTTATTTTACTTGGCCATACTTATAAATTCGTTCAGTCAATCCTCATGCCAATATAATATTCTATTATTATGTCTACACTTATCAAAACAAAAACAGGAAGCGGTACCCAAAACGATGACCAATCTTCACTTGCCATTATGGATGGTAATGAAGCGGCCGCCTATATTGCGTATAAGACCAGCGAGGTATGTGCCATTTATCCCATTACGCCATCTTCGGCCATGGGCGAATGGACAGACGAATGGAGCGCAAAAGGGATGAAAAATATTTTTGGTCAGGTGCCGAGAGTAATGGAAATGCAGAGTGAGGCTGGTGCTGCAGGTGCCATTCACGGTGCTTTGCAAGGCGGAGCGATGGCATCTACCTTTACTGCTTCACAAGGTCTACTTTTGATGATCCCCAATATGTATAAGATCGCTGGGGAACTCACCGCTACTGTATTTCATATTGCAGCAAGAACCTTAGCCACGCATGCGCTTTCTATTTTTGGTGACCATAGTGATGTGATGGCGGTTCGTGCAACCGGTTTTTCCATGTTGTTTGGGAACACGGCACAGGAAGCCATGGACATGGCCTTGATTGCACAAGCAGCTACCTTAAAAGCAAGAGTACCGTTCTTAAATATATTTGACGGGTTCAGGACTTCACATGAATTATCGCAGGTAAATATTATTCCCGATGAAGTGATTGAGGCCATGGTTGATATGAATGAAGTGAATCAACATCGTGCCAGGGCCTTGTCTCCCGAAAATCCATTTATACGTGGAACAGCGCAGAACCCCGATGTTTTCTTCCAGAACAGGGAGGCTGCCAACAGCTATTATGATAAAGTACCAGCTATTGTGGAGGAAAAGATGAAACAGTTTGGAGAACTGACCGGTCGGCATTATCGTTTGTTCGATTATTATGGGAATGCCGAAGCAGACCGAGTAATTGTGATTATGGGGTCTGGCGAATGTGCAGTGCAGGAAACCGTTGATTACCTAAACGAAAAAGGTGAAAAAGTGGGGGTGTTGAATGTGCGATTGTTCCGTCCTTTCTCTATATCTCATTTTATAGAGGTGTTGCCAAAATCAGTGAAATCGATTGCGGTATTGGATCGTAGTAAAGAGCCAACCAGTATGGCCGAACCACTGTTTATGGATGTGGTGAATGCCTTGAACGAATCACAGGAAAACAAACATGCGCATATTATTGGCGGCCGTTATGGACTGTCTTCCAAAGAATTTACCCCAGCGATGGTGCTGGCCGTTTTCAATGAACTGAAATCCGATAAGCCCAAAACCCATTTTACGGTAGGCATCCATGATGATGTGACCCATTTGAGTTTGGATTATGATAAGAATTTTAATTTAGATGCACAGCATAAATTCCGGGGTTTGTTTTTTGGTCTCGGTGCAGATGGTACCGTAAGTGCCAATAAAAACTCTATTAAGATTATTGGGGAAAAAACAGATTATTATGTTCAGGGATATTTTGTGTACGATTCTAAAAAATCAGGATCGCTCACCGCATCCCATTTGCGTTTTGGAGAAAAACCGATACGTTCCACCTATTTGGTTCAGTCTGCCAACTTCATCGCTTGCCACCACTTTAACTATCTCACTAAATATGATATACTAAAGGATGCTGAGCACGGGGCTGTTTTTTTACTGAATGCTCCTTATGAAAAGGATGAGGTTTGGGGAAAGTTACCAAAGAAAATTCAGGAAGAAATTATTGAAAAGGAATTGAAGTTTTATGTCATCAATGCCTATACGGTGGCCAAAGAAACGGGTATGGGTAACCGAGTTAACACCATTCTGCAAACTTGCTTTTTTGCCATCAGTAATGTATTACCTCGTGAAGAGGCCATTGCGAAGATCAAAGAAGCAATTTATGATACCTATTGGAAAAAAGGAGAGGCTGTTGTGCAGAAAAACTATGCTGCGGTGGATGAGGCCTTAGCGCATTTATACGAAATAGATTATAAAAACCTGATTGTAGGCAACAGGTCATTGGATGAAGTAGTGCCCGGAAACTCACCAACGTTTGTGAAAGATGTTCTCGCCAGGATCATTGCTGGGGAAGGGGATGAACTTCCTGTGAGTGCCTTACCCGTGGATGGTACTTTCCCTTCAGGCACTACCAAATTTGAAAAAAGAAATATTGCCGATGCCGTGCCTGTTTGGGACGCGGATCTTTGTACCCAATGTGGCAAATGCTTTCTGATTTGTCCGCATGCAGCCATCCGGCCCAAAGTATACGATAAAGAATTGTTGGCAACTGCACCTGCATCCTTTAAACATGTAGACCCGATCGGTAAGGAATGGGATAAGACAAAAGAAGCCTATACCCTTCAGGTTTCGACAGAAGATTGCACTGGCTGTACATTATGTGTGGAGTTCTGTCCCATCACTAGCAAGACAGACCCAGGGCACAAGGCCATTAATATGTTTGATAAGACTCCCATTCAGGAAAATGAAAAACAAAATTGGGATTTCTTCCTGAGCATTCCTGAAGTGGATCGTGCTAGGGTAAACCGGAATACGGTGAAAGGCTCTCAATTCTTCCAACCTTTGTTTGAATTTTCAGGTGCTTGTGCAGGTTGTGGGGAAACGCCGTATTTAAAATTGCTCACACAACTCTTTGGGGAAAGAATGATTGTTGCCAATGCAACAGGTTGCTCTTCTATATTTGGTGGTAACCTGCCGACGACCCCTTGGTCAAAAAACAAGGATGGAATTGGACCAGCTTGGGCCAACTCTCTTTTTGAGGATAATGCAGAATTCGGTCTGGGTATTAAAATGGCTAACCAACAAAAAAGACTGACCGCAATTTCAGTGTTAAATGAATTAAAGCCCTTGGTCGGTGAGGAATTTGCTGATCAGATTCTCAATGCACCAGAAATTACAGAAGCGGAGATACATGCGAAGCATGAGTTGATCAAAGAATTAAAACATCGTTTGGAAAATGAGAAATCCTTGGCAGCGCTTAACCTCTATCATTTGGCCGATTTCCTTGCTGAAAAATCAGTATGGATTGTTGGTGGTGATGGATGGGCCTACGATATCGGTTACGGAGGTTTGGACCATGTATTATCTACTGGAGAAAACGTAAACATCATGGTACTCGATACAGAAGTATATTCTAATACAGGGGGACAAAAATCGAAATCTACCCCATTGGGTTCGAGTGCCAAGTTTTCGGTGAATGGAAAAACTACTGGTAAAAAAGATCTTGCCTTGCAGGCTATCGCACATGGTACGGCCTATGTAGCTAATATTGCCATGGGTGGAAATGATATCCATACGGTGAGAACAATACTTGAAGCAGAAGCTTATCCAGGTCCATCCTTGATCATTGCTTATAGCCAGTGTATTGCACATGGTATTGATATGGCACATGGGGCGCAAGAACAGGATTTTGCTGTGAAATCAGGGTATTGGCCATTGTTCCATTATAATCCGATGAAAGAAAAGGGTCAACGTTTTGTCATCGATTCAAAAGAACCAACCATGGCATTGAGTGAGTTTATGTACCATGAGAATAGATTTAAAGTAATCAAGGCCAAAAACCCAGAGCTTGCTGAAGAGTTCCTGCACCAAGCGGAAATGGCTAGGCAAACTAAATGGGACCGATTGGTTACTCTCAAAGGCCTCTAATGACCGCCATTAATAAAGAAAAGAAACCTCTGCAGGTTTCTTTTCTTTTATGAATATAGGTTGGTGACTTATTTCGGTCTTTAATCAGCTAAAGCGATTTCTTGCAAATACGGGCATGCCTGATTTTTTCTATCATTTCCTCTCATAATACGGGATTTCATCATGCGAGATTTTTTCCTGTTGATGCCAGTATGCGGCAGTAACCACATGTCCATCTGCAGTATGTAAAAGTCTTCCATAAATAGCATTGATGGCGTTGAACATCAGGTCTGTAACCCCCACCGTAAAAGTTTCAGGTGCGGGAGGGGCTGGGGGTGGAGGGATTTCCCCTTCTGCCAAAGGCTTTGCTGGCGCCGCTTTGGGAGGAGCTGTGGCAGCAATCACCACGGTATATTTATTGTAGCTGAGCAATTGCTGTAGAAAGGCGGCTCTATCACCCGATACATTTTTTTCAACCACGGCGCACTTGATACCGTTCAACTCTTCACTGGTATGATTTTGATTGATTGCCATAAACGTTCAGCGTTTTCAGTTTGTAATTTCCACTTTTCAAAAGCTGGTCGCCAGCGAATAAATATACTCATACACATAACTCATCAGCCCAGTCAGTACAATACCAGCCACACAAATGAACAAAGCCAGCTTGGGTGAAGCGGGTATTGCTAATTTTTCAATCGGGTTATCGTTAGGATCCATAAAAATGGCTTTGATCACTTTGAGGTAGTAATAAAGTGAAACAATCATATTCAAGGCCGCAATCGTGATAAGTAAATAATTTCCTTGCCCAGCACCTGATATCAATAAAAAGAATTTACCAAAAAACCCTGCTGTTGGCGGTATGCCTGCCAGTGAAAATAGTGAAATGGCCAATACCCATGATAGCAGGGGATTGTTTTTGTAGAAAGATTTGTAATCATCGATGTTTTCTTTCCCAGATAAAGCACTAACTAAGCCAACTACACCAAACGCACCGAGATTGGAAAAAACATAGATCAACACAAAGTATACGACCGATGCACTGCCTTCCCGCGAAGCTCCCGATATACCAACTAGTATAAAACCAACTTGCGCAATGGAAGAGAAGGCAAGAAACCGTTTGAGGTTTTGTTGCCGGATGGCAAAAAGGTTTCCTATGATCATGGTAAGTACAGACAGTATAAACAAAATATTATACCAAGTAATGGCAATCGGTTTAAATACAGTATATAGAATGGAAACGAAGACAAATAATACGGCCCCTTTTGAAATCACTGATAGGTATGAGGTTACGGATACCGGTGCACCTTCATATACATCGGCTGTCCATAGATGAAATGGTACGGCAGAAATTTTAAAACCAAATCCCGCTATGAACAATACAAAAGCAAATATTTCCAATGGATTGCCGTTCAGATGCTGTGAAAGTTCAGTGAATGTCAAAGTTCCTGTGAGACCATAAATGAGCGAAATACCAAACAATAACAATCCCGAAGAAAAGGCAGATGAAATAATGAACTTAAAAGCAGCTTCGGATGATTTTCTTTTTTCTAGATCAAAATTAGCAATTGCTGCCAAGGGAATGCTGGATAATTCCAGTCCCAAATAAAACATGAGCAGGTTGCCTGCGGATATCATAAAGAACATTCCTACCAGCGTTGAAAGAAGGAGTATGTAAAATTCCAACACATGCTGATGGTTCTTGAGCCAGGAATAAGCCTGTAAGGCAATAATATAAGTACCGAGACTGAGAATATTCTTTTCAGCTACAATCAATGGGTTGGTCTTGTACATTTCGTTGAAGAGAGTGCCTTCCTGGTTCCAGAAAAGCCCCAAGATGAAATTAATCAGCAATAAAATATTTACCAAGTTCAGGATGCGCTCATTCTTCCATTCATTTGATCCTATTTTGATAAACATCAGGATAAAAATGATGGCGATCACCATCCATTCCTGTTTCATCAAAATTAAAAAATCGGTTCCCATAATTTAGCTTTTGTTGTTTTGCACCCATTGTTCGATACCCAATGATCTAATACAAAACTCTTTTATTTTACTCCATTACAATTCCTGTTGTCATTTCATTGATACAGCTCTTCCCAAATGCTCCATAATATGTTCAGCTCCCGGTGTAATCAATTGGTTCAACCAAAATGGGGCAATACCGATTGCCACAATACCAATAATCAATATGCCGGCTGCCAGTCTTTCGTTCCATGATGCATCCGTTAGGTTATTAAAATGTTTATCCCTAACAGGACCCATAATGGCGCTGCCCACCGCTCTGAGTATATAAACTGCTGTAACTACTATGGATGCGCACGCTAAAATAGTAGCCAGCCGATACCATTGGTCAGCGTTTTGCCAACTGCCCATGAACAAGGTCATCTCTGCCACAAAGCCGCTGAATCCAGGCAAGCCTAGGGAACAAAGTCCAGCAATCACAAACACCGTAGAGATGATGGGAATGCTCTTAAGTAATCCACCTAACTGAGCCACCATCCTAGTATGCGTTCTGCTATAGATCATGCCAATGGCAGCAAAGAAAAGAGCGGTCATTAATCCATGAGATACCATTTGCATCACTGCACCTATAATCGAAGTCTTCGTGAGCATACCAATCCCAAGTAGCACAAAACCACAATGGCTCACAGAAGAATAAGCGTTGATATATTTCAGATCCGTTTGCATCATCGTGGCGAAAGCGCCATAAATAATCGCAATGGTGGAGAGCAATATAATAATAGGAGCGTAGGCCTGTGCGGCATCGGGCATGAGATAGGTTGCCACACGCAGACATCCATAGCCGCCTAATTTCATGGAGATGCCAGCCAAGAACATGGAGGCGGCTGTTGGTGCAGAAGAGTGGCCATCTGGTACCCATGTATGAAAAGGGAACAATGCGGTGAAAACACCGAAACCAATAAATGCAAATGGGAAAAATAATTTTTGCGAAGCAATATCTATATGCATTTTTGATATGGCTACTAAATCAAAGCTATGAGCACCATTTACATCCGTATTGAAATACAAACCAACCAACCCCACAAAAACCAGTGCGGAACCAGCCATTAGCATCAATGCCAGTTTCATGGCACTATATTCTTTTTTGCCACTGCCCCAAATGCCTATCAGTAAAAATTTGGGGATCACCGCCACTTCTAGGAAAAAGAATAAAGTGAAAATATCAAGTGAAATAAAATAGCCATAGGCTCCGAGGCTCAAAAAAATCAAGAGAAAGAAAAATTCCTTATTCATATTATCCTGTGCCCATGAAACCAGCACACCAGCAATTACAACAAATGCAGTCAGCAGTATCATGGAAACAGAGATACCATCCACTCCAATATGATAATGGATATTGAGCGGCGCAAACCAGGCATAGTCAAATTCGAACAAGAATTGGGATGTGTTTCCCGCAGATCTTTCTTTCCAATAAGCCCAAAGCAACCCCAATGACATCAGGAACTGTCCGGTAGAACCGATCAAGGCAAGGGTTCTTACCTGTTTTAGCCCTCGTGCAAGCAATATTGCTATCGCGGTTGCCAAGGGTAATATGATGAGCGCCGATAGGTTCATTTTAAAAATATCTTTTAGTATCCAATATTTTTGATTCTACAGTTTTGTTCATAACCGTTACTGCAAGAAATAAATGAGTATGATGGCCAGTCCTAGTGCGCCACCAAAAAAATACAACGTATAATTCTGCAGTTTTCCCGATTGTAATCCCTTTATTAGTTCTGAAATTTTTCCGGTCAGTGCTGCCAATCCGTTCATCAGGCCATCCACAATGTTCTTGTCGATCCATGCAGCGGGTCTTCCAATCAAGTTGAAAATAATTTTCTTGGTGATGAATAGATATATTTCATCGATATAGAATTTCTTGTAAGCAGTTTGGTATAAGCCTCCCAAAGAATGTGCGATAGCTTGGGGTCTTGTATTGGCTGTTTTATATAAATAGGAGGCCAGACCGATACCTGCCAATGCCAATAGAACGGGTAATGTGGAAAATCCAATATCGATATGTGTTTCCAATGGCACCCCATCGGATGTAACCCAATGGGCAATTGGTACAAATCCAGCAAGCAAAGCGCATACCGCTAAAATAATCAATGGCCATTTTATGGTCAGGGAACCTTCCCCATGCCCATGCTTCATTAGGTGATCTGCATTTTGAGTTGAGTTCCAAAAAATTGAAAAATATAATCGGAACATGTAAAAGGCGGTTAGCCCTGAAGCCAACACACCCACCACATAAATCAGTTTGTTGGAATGATAAGCTGCCAATAAAATTTCTTCCTTGCTAAAAAACCCGGAAAAGATTGGAATGCCTGCAATGGCCAAACAGGCAATTAAAAAGGTGATATGCGTGATGGGCATCAATTTGCGAAGACCACCCATATCCTTCATCTCATTGCTATGTACTACATGTATCACCGCACCAGCACCTAAGAATAATAAGGATTTGAAGAAAGCATGGGTGAACAGGTGGAACATGGAAGCCATATAGCCCAGCCCATTTTCACCACCATATTTAGATACCCCCAATGAAAACATCATATAGCCTATCTGCGACATGGTGGAATAGGCCAACACTCTTTTGATATCGGTTTGCGTGCATGCAATGATTGCCGCCAGCAATGCTGATAATGCACCTGTATAAGCCACAATATTGAGTGCCGTACCATCCACTGAAAAAACAGGGAATAATCGTGCTACCAAAAAAACGCCGGCTACAACCATGGTGGCTGCATGGATTAATGCAGAAACAGGAGTCGGGCCTTCCATGGCATCAGGCAACCAGATATGCAATGGGAACATGGCCGATTTGCCCGCACCGCCAATAAATACCAGAGTCAACCCCCAAGTCAGCATAGAGGCGCCTAAAAAACTAGCAGATGTGATATGGATAAATTCGGGCGATTGAATAGATGTGAGTTTATTGATAAGTACGCCGAAATCCAATGTTCCACTATAAAAAGCAAGGATCAAGATCCCTACCAAAAAACCAAGGTCAGCAAAACGGGTAACAATAAACGCTTTTTTGGAAGCCGCTACTGCCGAGGGTTTGTCAAAATAGAATCCAATCAACAAATAAGAGGAAACACCTACCAATTCCCAGAACATGTATATCTGGAAAATATTGGAAGAGAGTACCAGTCCCAGCATAGAAAAGGTAAATAGGGAAAGAAAGGCATAATAGGTGGCGAACCTTTCTTCGCCCTCCATATATCCCAAGCTAAAAATATGCACCATGAGGGAAACAAAACTTACAACCACAATCATCATCACCGATATAGGGTCTAAGACGATTCCCATATCAATGGATACATTGGGCGAGAATTCCAACCAAGTATATTTTAGGGCAACGATTTTTTGAAAAACCCCATCCACTTTTCCTTCCACAAAAAAATAATGATAAGCCGTATAAAAAGAAAGCAGGGTGACGATTAATATCGACAGGGTGCCAAGAATACCAGCAAAAGATTTAAAATATTTTCTACCAAACAAACCCAAAATCACGAATGTAGCCAATGGAAGTAAAGGAATCAAAGCCCCTCCGACCTCCCCAAAAGGAAGGATATTTGCCATTGTGATTTGTAGTAGTATGTCTTTCATCTTTAAATTTGCTTTTCTTCAGCAACAGATTGAATTGGGTAACTGAAGTTTTAATATTTTAGTTCGCTTGCATCTTCCACATCGATAGAATGATGGCTGCGGTATAAATTGATAATAATCGCTATGGCCACTGCGGCTTCCGCTGCCGCAATCGTAATCACAAAAATGGAAAAGAATATACCATCTAGTTTTCCCGGATAGAGATATTTGTTGAAAGCCACAAAATTGATGTTCACACTATTTAAAATCAACTCTACCGCCATCAAGATGGTAATCATATTTCTTCTGGTAAATAATCCATACATACCTATAAAAAACAAGGTCGTACTTAGAAAGAGGATATGGGTCAAAGCCCCTCCTGCCTCCCCAAAGGGGAGGGATCTTGAAAGAGTTGCCTGTAAAAAAAAGTATTTCATTTATTAACTTTTGGAAATGCTATTTTCATCAACTTCCAATGCCGCTTCTTTGTAAGGCTTGGGTGAGGCTTTCATTGCAATCACAATACATCCGATCATGGCTGCCAGCAATAAAATACTCACCACCTCAAAGGGCAATACAAAACCATGTTCGGTCGTACTCAGCATCTGTTGCCCGATATCAGAAACCTTGACATTGAAATTTTGCGGTTCTGTATTTTCAAAACCATATTTCCAGATCAAATTGAGCACAAAGCCCAGGCCAAATAAAACCGCCAATGCAGAGAAAAGGACACGGCTTCTTATAGGTTTAGGCATTTGGTCGCCCGATTTTTGGGTAAGAAAAATGGAAAAAATAATCAGCACCACAATCCCACCTACGTATACAATGATTTGTACTGCCGCAATAAATTCAACCTGCATCCAAAAATATAGAGCGGCAATGCCGATTAGGGAAAAGAGCAAGAAAATCGCCGAACGAAATATTTTTCTACTGGTAACAGCGAGCAGGCCAGTGACCAAGATGAAAGCTGAAATAATATAAAATATGATTATTGATGCATCCATTATTCTACACCCTCCCTTAGTTTAGATCCTTCATGGTTTAATTTTTTTGTCAATTGGCTCCGGTCATACACACTGTGTTCAAAAGTTTGTGCCATTTTGATAGCATCCGTAGGACAAGCCTGTATACAAAGATTGCACATGGTGCAAAGCTCTAAGTGATAAACAAAAGTGTCTATTGCTTTTTTCTTTTTTCCTTCCGGTGAAACATCAAATTTGTTGATGATTTTGATAGTCCCATTTGGGCAGGCCAGTTCACAGGCAGAACATCCCGTACAGGCATGCTCGTTATGCTCATCATGGATCAACACCACTTCACCACGAAACCGGTCAGCCATTTTCAAAGTGTCGCGGTTATCAGGATATTGTTCGGTGATGATCTCTTTGTGATGGGTAAAATAATGCCCTGTCACTTTCATGCCCGTGAGCAATGATTTCACGGCACCGTAAACTTCTTTTATATAATCTGTAATAAACATTTTTTAACATTTGTCTTAACTGTGATTCTGGCCTGATTTTTTTGATTCACCTGATTAGACTTTTCGATTCTTTCTCTTCAGAAGAATCAGAAAAATCAGGTCGAAATCATGGTCAAAAATGCCACCCCATGATCACAA
>JAFDYF010000032.1 GCA_018267575.1 Bacteroidota bacterium | reverse complement strand
CCGCGTTCCGCTTTATGCGTTCAGCGTTCTTCTTTTTGTCCGTTGTGTGAAACCAAACTTCGAACAGTGGCAAATGAAAAAAAATGGCATGTCGTGTACACCAAACCCCGCTGGGAAAAAAAGGTGTTCAAACTTTTTGATGAAAAGGGATTGGAAAACTATTGCCCTTTAAACAAGGTGAGCAAAAAATGGAGCGACCGCATAAAGCTCGTGGAAGAACCACTTTTCAAATCCTATGTTTTTGTAAAAATATCCGAAGCGGAGCACAGCAGTGTGCGCATGACCCATGGCGTTCTTAATTTTGTGTACTGGCTCGGCAAGCCGGCCATCGTCAAACAAAAAGAGATCGATGCCATCAAACGTTTTTTGAACGAATATGAAAATGTGCAGGCCGAGCCGATTCTGTTGAGACCCGATATGAAAGTGCGGATCCAGCAGGGCGCTTTTATGGACCATCATGCCACCATCAGCAAAGTGATGAACAATAAAGTGGAGGTGATCATCGAAAGCATCGGCTATTCCCTCACCGCCATCATCCACAAATCCAATCTGGCAATCGCCGGAAAACAGTAGTTTTGACCGATAATTTTTTTTACATGCGATTCCCCTTATCAAATAGAAATTCTTTTTTTGTTGGTTTTCTGGGTTTGGTATTACCACTTGTTTTGCTTTGTTCCTGCGGCACTACCCGCCCCTATGTATATATGCAGGGCAGTTTCGATACCGCCACCCTTAGCAAGATCAATGCTGCCGACCCCGTTTTTCAAAAAGGCGATCTCATTAGTATTGTCGTGTATAGCGATAACCCCGTGGCTACCCAAATCTATAACCAACAACTCATCACGGTGAGTTCTGGTGCAGGTTCGGCTGCAGGGGAGTCTTCGGGTCTGGCTGGCTCATCCCCCACAGCCCCCGGCTATCTCATCGATGAGAATGGCAATATCGAATTCCAGGGATTGGGTCTTTTGCATATCGAGGGCTTGACAAGGGCGGGGCTTAAAACGCTTTTGGACTCCAAATTAAAAGACACCCTCCTCAAAAACCCCTATTATAATATCCGTTTCCTCAACAACCGTTTTACCATGTTGGGCGAGATCAATCATCCCGGTATTTTTTCCATACCCAGCGACCATATCAACCTCTTGGAGGCCCTGAGCTTGGCGGGGGATATGACGCAGTATGGCCGGCGCGACAATGTGCTGGTGATGCGGGAGCAGAACGGGGTCAGGCAATGGGCCCGCTTGGATGTGACCAAACCCGATATCATGGCCTCCCCCTATTTTTACCTGCAGCAGAACGATATCGTTTATGTGGAGCAGAACCGCAAAAAATCGGCCGCCAACGATCAGTTGACCATGCGGAATATATCGATTGCCACTAGCCTGGTTTCCGTGGTCGCCATCCTATTCACCGTTTTTAAACTCTAACAAGCCTACCCGTTTATGTCGGATCAAAATAATAACATCAGCACCGATATGGGGCAGAGTCCCAACAAAAACATCATGCAGGAGGCTGCCTGGTCCGTTGGCCCCAGGGAATTTGTGCTCAAATATGTAAAATACCTGCCTTGGGTATTGATCTCGGCCTCCCTGGCCCTGATCTTTGCCTATATCAAGATCCGCTATACCGTGCCCATCTACCATAGCCAGTCGAGTATGCTCATTAAACGAGAGAATAACTATGGCAATAGCAATAACGATAAGTTCAGCGAATTGATGATGGGCCCCAGCCAGACCAATCTCACCAACGAAATCCGGCTTTTAAGTTCCAGTCCCATCATGAAGCGGGTGGCAAGCAATCTGGACCTACAAATACATTATTATGGCATTGGCAAAATCCGGTCCACCCTATTATACCCCATTTCCCCCCTGCGCATGGAAGTGCTGCATGTGGCGGATTCCACCAAAAGTTTTGGGGTTCCCCTCAGCATTATCAATGAGAACCAATTTTTGATAGGTGCTTCCAAAACCCCCATGGCCTTTGGGCAGTTGATCGAAAAAGATGGAAACCGCTATATCATTAGCCGGAACAAGGAGTATAGCCTCAGTATCAATGGCAGCGATGCCTATAAAATTGTGTGGGAGCCGCTCGGCCAGGTGGCCGGGGAAATCAGTGGCAGTTTGCGGGTACAGCAACCTGGGGACCAGTCCACCATCCTTACCCTGAGTTTCGATGGCGAAAATACCTCCTGGGGGCGTGCCGTGCTGAATATGGTGATGGCCGTTTACGATAGCATGATCATCGAGGACAAGCGGCGGATCTCTGAAAATACCCTGCTCTTTATCAATAGGAACCTAGATACCCTCAAATATGAATTGGGCACGGCCGAGGGTAATATCAAGGGTTTTGAAATGCAGAACGATGTATATGATATTGGGCAACAATCCAGTTCCTATTTTTCCAATATCACCCAAGGCACCAAGAACCTGGCTGAACAGGACCTGAAACTGGAACTGGTAAACCTGCTGATCAATTATATCAACGATACCAAGAATATCTATGAAATTGTGCCACCCAGTTTGGGCATACAGGAGCCCATTTTGATCAAACAGATCACCGAATACAATACCCTGCAGCTTTCCCGCTTTACCAATCTCAAAACCACCCCGGAGAACAACCCCACCATACTCCGGATGAACAGTCAATTGGACCAGATGCGGCGGGATATCAATGAAACCCTGCTGAATATCAGAAATGCCACCAACCTGGCCCGCCAACAGATTATTGGCCAAAACCAGGAACAGCAGGGCCGGCTCAAGTCCATGCCCGGCAAGGCCATTACCCTTAAAAATATTGAAAGGAACAAGAGCATACTGGAAGCTCTCTATTCCTTCCTGCTCCAGAAAAAACTGGAAACGGATATCTCTTCGGCGGCCATCGTGTCCACCACCCAAGTCGTGGAACCGGCTGGTTCCTCCAATTATCCCATCGCCCCCAATACGGGAAGTATCTATTCGCTGTATTTTATGATGGGGCTGCTGATCCCCGTGGGGGTGATTGCGGTGCTGGAACTGTTTAGGGACAAGATCCAAAACCGGCAGGATGTGGAAAAGCGCACCCATGTGCCCATTATTGGTGAAATTGGGCATTCCGACGATCCCCAGGCCTTGGTGGTGAAGAAAAATAGCCGCCGCTTTATCTCCGAACAGTTCCGGATTATCCGCAGCAATCTTCAATATGTGATCGGCAAAAAGGATAAACCCGTGCTGTTGGTCACTTCCTCCTTTAGTGGGGAGGGCAAGTCCTTTATCAGCACCAATATTGGGGCGGTGATGTCCTTGGCCGGTAAAAAAACGGTGATCATGGAATTTGATATCCGCAAGCCCAAGATTGTGCAGTCGCTGGACCTGAAGCGGAAAATGGGCATTACCAATTTTATTATCGGCAGGGCCACATTCGACGAACTGGTGCTGCCAGTGGAGGGCATGGAAAACCTTTATGTGATCCCCTGTGGGCCCATTCCGCCCAATCCCTCGGAACTCTTGTTGGATCCCCGTTTGGATGAGCTGATGAAGGAAGCCAAGGCCCATTTTGATGTGGTGATCATGGATACGGCCCCCTCCGGACTGGTAAGCGATGCGGTGATCTTGGGTAAATTTGCCGACTCCACCCTTTATTTGGTGCGGCAGGGCTATACTTTCCGCAAACAGATGCGCTTGATCGAGGAAATGTACCAGGCCAAAAAACTGCCCAATATATCCATCCTGCTCAATGATGTGAAGGCCGAGGGCGGCTACTATAGCGGTTATTATGGGGGCTACGGTTATTATGGGGGCTATAGTTATGGTTTTGAATCGGGTTATTTTGAAACAGAGCCGGAAAAGAAAAAGAATATGCCCGTGACCAAGCGGATGCAGCGTTGGATGAAGAAATGGTTTAGTTAATCATTTTGTATAGGGTCTTCGTCTCTTTGTTTTAAACAATCAGCCCGTCATTTTACAAGGACGTCATTTCGAACCCGGTTCCAGTTAGGGGCCTGCGCCAGAACAATGATAGGGTGAGAAATCCCCAGCCGATTGTAGAAGAAGTTGAGATGGGATTAGGGAAATGCTAAACGAGGAATTTGTAATTGGGAATTAGGGTGAGCAAGTTGAAAGGTTGTTTTGCCTTCAACCCTTAACCTTCTTTGTGTGAAATAACTTTGCGTGAAAGGTTTCACACAACGGACACGGAGAATACAACGGAACAAAGAAGGGCGGAACGCTGAACGCATAAAGCGGAACGCGGCTTCAACTTTTCAACTTCTTCGTTGT
>JAFDYF010000031.1 GCA_018267575.1 Bacteroidota bacterium | reverse complement strand
AAAACATAACCCAACTTCAACTATCCAGCAGCATCGGTCTCGGGGGACGGATAGGTCCAAGCTTAAAAATATATTTTCAACTTTTGTAACTTTAGCAAGCACCGGCCCGGGCGGGACGTTTTTCAAATGCCGCCACAAAACGCCAAGCCCTGGCCGTTAGCGGCAATTTTGAGACATGAAAATATTGTTTATTGACTAACAAATGAAGCACTTCAATTTCTCAAAAATCATGAAGCCTAAAAATACTACACTCATAATTGTAAGCTGTATATTCATTTTTACAGTTGGACAGTTTATCCCAATCTATTTTAAGGACGACACCATGCGACTCTGGTTTTATGTCCTAGTGTTGGGTATATTGACCATAACTTTTTTCATTAAAGTTTTCAATTACGGAGTTAAGACGCCTAACCTAAACTTATACTTAGCCATTGCGCAAGCAACCGTTGCTTCACTTTTTATCTTTCTGATATTTGGGCTCCTGATATTTTTTTTAAGTTTAGGAACATGGACAGAATCTACTATTTATTTTAAAAAAGCTTCAAACCCAAACATAAAAATACTAAGTCGATATCTCAATTTGGGTGCTTCTGGTGGCGGGACTGAACCGAACGACTATGAGACAGTAATCCGAACACCTTTCATTTTGTTTAACATTGACATCAAGGTTGACACTACGAAACTTGACAAGCAAGCTTGGATAAGGACAAATCACCAATAATGCCGCTAACATGGGGTTTGGCGTTATGTCGGCGGACGGACAACACTCGTCAACTTCACCTACCCAGCAGCTTCGGTCTCGGCGGACAGATAGGCCCAAGCAATAGAATATATTTTCAACCTTTGTAACTTTATCAAGCATCGGCCCGGGCGGGACGTTTTTCAAATGCCGCCACAACACGCCAAGCCCTGGTCGTTAGCGGTCATGCCTACCCTCTATCGGAATTGAAGTCTTTCTTTCTTTTTGAAAGCAAGACGAAGTCCTTTAATGAAAGTTTTTGTTTTGTCTTTCCAATTTCCAATGTGACCGCCTATATTTTCATCATTGAATAAAGGCAATAGCTTTTCTAACTCATCAGCAATTTTCTCGCACTTGCTCCAATTAATATACCCTTCGCTGTCGGAGTGGGTAAGCAATTCGTACAAAGGATTAGGTTTTAAACAATCCCATTTAATGGGAAACGATTTTCTTATTTTGGTTATTTGCCAAACATCTGAGCCGTTTTTGTCAGGATATCTAATATCAATCATAGTAAAAGGGTTGCTTGAGTTTTCATCATAAAAACCTTCCATTAAATCCAAAGGAGGAAGTCCTGCAACTCTTGCGATTTCTTGTCTCCAAGCATGAAACGCGGAATAAGCTCCATGCCAAGTTTCGTGTGAAATATCTAATCCCATAATTGAGTTTTTAAAATTTTAAAATTATTGTTTATATCAATTTACCGGCACGACCGCTAACATGGGGCTTGGCAAAAAATGGGCTGACGTACAAAACTCATCTTCACCTACAATTCAACTTCATCTATGGGCCGAGCGGAAGTGTTCCAAATTCCCATTCTTCGCCAAGCCCTTGGCCGTTAGCGGCTATATTATGACGACCCTAAAATTTATAACAGCATTTTTATTAATCGCACTTTACTCTTGCGGACAAAATACAGCTAAGCTTAAAGTTGATCCGAAGGTTACCTTACTAAGTAACAAGATTATTCCACTGGTTAACTATATAGACAATCCAGACAGTTGCAAACAGGCTCTTTTGTATCTGGACAGTGCGACTGCAATTGACAACAATTGTTTTCAGTGCTATTACAACAAATTAATGTTCCTATACTCTTTAAAACGGTTTGACAAAGCAGTTGAAACAATAAATGAATGTATAAGAATAAAACCTTTTGGACACGACCTTTATGCAACAGGAGGTATTTTATATGAAAAAATTGGCGACACAATTTCCTCAAGAAAATATTTCCAAAAGTCAATGTCAATTTTAAACCCTGTGTTAGACACAATGCAGGTGCAAAACATGAACTATGAAATGCTTGTAAGTAACAAAGCTATAAACTTAATCATGCTTGGCGACAATAAGGCTGGAAATGATTTGCTCAAAAGCATTGCTGACAGACAACAAGAACCTGTATTAAAAGAGATGACATTATCCTTTATGAACAAAAGTAAAAAGGAACTGGTTGAGATGATGACCAACAGCCAATACAGCCGCTAACATTGGTATTGCCAATAGTGGGGCTTGACCTCGGAGCAATCAGCAGCGGTAATTCTGTTGTGCTGTGGTTCGGGGCTCGACGAATAGAGCCAAGCATTAGTTCTAATCATTTAACTTTAGCATAAAACCAAGCGGCAGTTCCGGGCTGGACGGAATGCTAATTCCACACCATCGGCAATACCTGCTCGTTAGCGGCTACTTTTTATGAACTACCAAAATAGAGTTGTACTATTTCTTGACATTTTAGGATTTAAAAATATCCTTGACAAAACTCTTGACAAAGAAGAGCAGGATGACACAAAACGTATAAACCAACTTCACGAAACCTTATCGTTAATGTATAATGAAGTTTCTTGGAAAAAATCATCAAAGGAAACTTCAAGAGTAGTAACTCAATTTTCAGACACAATCGTTGTATCGTTTTTAGAGAATGACAAAGCAGAAGTCGTAACATTTTTTGACGATGTTTTATCCTTATTGACACAACTTGTAAGCAGGGGAATTTTATGTCGTGGTGCAGTTTCATACGGGAAACTGGTTCATAGCGACAGAATAATATTTGGTCCTGCTTTAGTTGACGCTTATTTAACGGAATCTAAAGCCGCAATGTATCCACGAGTAATACTTGACAGAACATTAGTCGAAACAATTCGAGAAGCCAAAGAACCATATTTTAGAAAACTGTTTGAACAGGACGAATTTTACGACGCTTATTTAAAGAAGGACTTGGATGAAAAATTATATTTTGACTATATACTCAGTTCAAGAATTATGCTTGACCAAAACGATTATGTATTCGGCTATCTTCAAACCTTAAGGAAGATGATTATTGATGGACAAAAGTTTAAAAGTCCAGACATAAAAGTAAAATACGGCTGGCTTAAAAATAAGTTCAATTCAGCTATTGAAAAGCTTCATAAGAATCCATCAGCTTACGGTGTGACTGAAAGAATCAACATAACTCAATTACATAAGACTAAAACTATTGGTTGACCAAAGCAGCAGCTAACAGTGCATTTGCAATAGCATGGCTGGACATTGGAGCAATCGGCTGCAAATCATTTTTCAACAGTAGTTTCGGCAGACATTACGCTGTTGGTCTTTAGTTTTTAACTTGAGCATCAGTTTTTTAATTTAGCATTTGTTCCAGGCTGACAGTTCGCTATTGCCATGCCATCGCAAATGCTTTAACGTTGGTGGCAAGGCTAACTGACAGCACTAACAGACAGACAAATTCAAATCAGGC
>JAFDYF010000030.1 GCA_018267575.1 Bacteroidota bacterium | reverse complement strand
AATGCTACTTTTGGATCAAGCAGAATACTTGTGGGGGAGAATAAAAAGTAGTTGTTTTGTATAGAAACAAACAACACTTATCTCCTTGTCTACTACCTACGAAACTCTAGTGCGCTTGATGTTGCCTGAAGGCCTTTTAGATTATTTTGAACTCATTAATGTGATCCAGGCAGAAAATGGTCTGAATATTTATCTCGAAGAAAAGAATATATCACCATCAGGCTATGAAAAGTCACAGCTGGAATCGAAAGGCTTCCTGCCGGAAACAGCCGTACAGGATTTTCCTATCCGTGGTCATAAGGTAGCCTTATGTATCAAACGGCGCCGCTGGGAAGTAAAGGAAAGTGGGGCAATCATTACAAGAGACTGGGATTTAGTACAAAAAGGGGCGCGAATGACAACGGAATTCGGCACTTTTTTAAAAGGTATATTTGGATAACAACCCGATCAGCTGCCATTTATTAGGGCGTTTATATAGGATAGACGGCAAACAATTACAGCAGCAATACAAAGACCATCTAAGTAATTTTAATAGCTGGGAGCAGAAAGAACACGCAGAAGAATGGATGCTTTTCCCGGATAATATCGGGGCCTCATTAAGCATAGATGAAACCGCCTTAAGCAACGGTGAACTCTATACAATCATTACCAATAAAGAAGCAAAAGGCGGTAAAAAAGCAATCGTAGCTATGCTCAAAGGTACACAGGCTGAGCAGATCATAGCTGTATTAGAACGTATACCGTTGCGTAAAAGGAATAAGGTGCTGGAAGTAACAATGGATATGGCAGCTAACATGATCAAAGCTATCAGAAGATGTTTTTCTAATGCACAACGGGTTATCGACCGGTTCCATGTACAAAAGCTGGCCTATGATGCGGTACAGGAAGCCAGGATAAAATATCGCTGGGAGGCGCTTGATGCAGAAAATGAGTCGATTGAACAGGCAAGGAAAAATAAACAAGCCTATCAGCCGGAAGTATTCAGTAATGGGGATACTTTAAAACAGCTGCTGGCCAGAAGCCGTTATCTGCTGTTCAAGCATCAGTCTAAATGGACGGCTTCTCAAAAAGAAAGAGCTGAGTTGCTTTTTCCCAGGTATCCATTGCTGTTCAAGGCTTATAACCTGGCTATCGGGCTTGGTAATATATTCACAATATGTAAAAGCAAGCAAGTTGCCTTTAAAAGACTGGCTCTGTGGTATAACCATGTAGAGGAATCAGGTATTGAGGCTTTTAAAACTGTGGCCAGATCTGTTCAGCAACACTACCATTCCATCCTAAACTTCTTTGACAATCGAAGCACTAATGCCTCAGCCGAATCTTTCAATTCAAAAATTAAAGCCTTTAGAGCCACTTCCAGAGGTGTTAGAGATACTACTTTCTTCCTTTTCAGATTAGCTAATATCTATGCGTAAACTTTAATCCCCCACAACTTTTCCGACTGATCCGTTTAGTTTGCCATAATGC
>JAFDYF010000002.1 GCA_018267575.1 Bacteroidota bacterium | reverse complement strand
TACTGTGTTTAAAGTTAACATTTAACTCTTGACACAGTTTATTTTACACTCTCAGGGTCATGGCTTAAGCCATGACCCTTTTTTTGTATATTCATTAGAATGCTTTCTTATCTTTTTCTGCTGCTTTTTGCATGGGGTTATTGGCATTGGGGATTGACCTCAATGTTTGTTGTTTGGCTTTGAACACTTGGAATTTACTTTCCGTTTGAACCGTTGGCCAACTGTTATTACTTTCGTCAATATCTGCCGTTTCCCTTTCTGGATCAAGTTTGATGGAAGCTACTTCTTTGTCCTTCATGAATACTTTGGTAACATGGTTTTCATCCTTTCTCCAAATTTGGGCAGGGATGCGGTCCACTTCTTTTGTGCCATCTTTAAAAGTCCATTCAATAATGATGGGCATGACCATTCCCCCCTTATTGCTAAACTGTAGTTCATAAAATTGTTTTCCTTCCAACTTTTCTTTGGTGGCTTCATCCATGGGCTCGTCATATCTGGTGATGTGCTGGGCGAATTTGGTAGTATCATAAGGCTCCATACCGCGGGAATATTTCCAATAAAAATCACGTAGTGCCGTATCCGCATCTACGGCGAAAGTGATATTCTTGTCTTCACGGTTGTGTTCTTTGGATACATCTTGCGGGTATTTTCCGGTAGGCATCGGTCTATCGATACTTCTCATGATGGTGGTATCAATTTTTGCTACTGGGTTTGCAAAATCTGGCTTGAAGTGCTTAACGCTATCCAAAGAAATATCCACGGGGTCAATACCATAAAACCAACCTCTCCAGAACCAGTCGAGGTTTTCTGCACTCGCATCATTCATGGTACGGAAGAAATCAGCAGGGGTAGGATGCTTGAAGGCCCAGCGGCGTGCATATTCCTTAAACGCATAATCAAACAAGTCCCTGCCCATGATGGTTTCACGGAGAATATTAAGACCGGTAGCAGGCTTTGTATATGCATTGGGACCAAAGCGCACAATATTTTCCGAATTGGTCATGATGGGTTCCAATTCGTTTTTGGGTAGTTTCATATAGTCGACAATCGCCCAAGCCGGCCCTTTTCCTCGAACAGGGAATTTGTTATCAAACATTTCCTCTGTAAGATATTCCACAAAAGAGTTGATGCCTTCATCCATCCAAGTCCATTGGCGCTCATCACTGTTCACGATCATTGGGAAGAAATTATGGCCCACTTCATGTATCACCACACCGAGCATGCCATATTTGGTAGCTTCTGAATAGGTGCCATCTTTTTCCGTTCTGCCATAGTTAAAGCAGATCATGGGATATTCCATACCGTTTGCCGCTTCCACGCTCTGTGCCACTGGGTAGGGATAGGGAATGGAAAAGTGCGAATAGGTCTTGATGGTATGGGCTACAGCTTTAGTAGAATATTTACGGTATAGGGGATAAGCCTCTTTGCCATAAAAACTCATACACATCACTTTCTTGCCTTCCACATAGGCTGGCATCCCATCCCATACAAATTTTCTGGAGGAAGTCCATGCAAAATCCCGAACGTTGTCAGCTTTGAAGATCCAAGTCTTTTTTTGTTTGCTTTTGTTTTTCTCTGCAGCTTTTGCTTCATCCAATGTTATGATTTCGAGTGGCTCTTTTGTCGTTTGTGCTTTTTGCCAACGTGCAAACTCAGCAGGGCTGAGCACTTGCTGGTAGTTCTGGCATTGGCCCGTTGCGCCAACTACATGATCTGCTGGCACGGTCATCTGCACTTTGAAATTGCCGAAGGTAAGGGCAAACTCGCCACGGCCAGTGAACTGGTTGTTCTGCCATCCCTGAAAATCGCTGTACACACAAAGGCGTGGATACCATTGGGTAATGGTGAACAAATAATTGCCGTCCTCCGGGAAATATTCATATCCCCCCCTGCCACCAATTTTCATCCGGTCGGTGATGGGATAATCCCAGTCAATCTTGAAAATAAATTTTTGACCGGGTTTCAACACGGTGGGAAGCTCTACACGCATCATCGTTTTGTTGATGGTATATTTCAAAGGCTTGCCAAGCGCATCTGTAATGGAATGGATATGGTCGCCATAATCATTTTCTTTCTTTTGATATTGTTCCACCACTCTGTCGCTTTCTATTTTTTGCATGCTACTCCCACTTTGGTAGTTGGCATTGTATTTTGAACTGTGCTCATTCTCGTCCAATTGCAACCATAAATAGGTGAGTTGGTCGGGGGAGTTGTTGGAATAAGTGATGGTTTCTTTTCCACTCAATACCAATTTTTCTTCATCTAGATTGCAAACAATGTCGTAGTCGCATCGTTGTTGCCAATATTTTGGTCCCGGTGCACCGCTGGCCGTGCGGTATTCATTGGGGGTAGGCAACATGGTACCTAACCCTTCGAATTTGTTGCCGTGGTTTGACGTGTTCTGTGCAAATAATGTGCTTGAACAGGCGCAAAGCAAAATAAAAAACAAATGTTTCATGCTGTGTCGTTTTGTTTATAATGGAAATCGGTCAAAAGCCATTTTGGTTGATGCGATTAAGATGATCAAGGAAGCGGATCGTAGCCACCAGATTCTTTTTAATTTGAGCACTTGTACGAAGATAAAAGAAATAGCGAGTACCACTACCACCACCAATAACTGAGCCACTTCTATACCTAGGTTAAATGCAAATAAATGCCCAACTAGCCCTTCTTTCCCCTCTAAACTTAAAAAAGTATTCGCATAGGCTAGTCCGTGGATCAACCCAAAGAATAAGGCAAAAAAATAGATCAATGGGAGTTTCGAAGATGGTTCTAGCTGGTTTACTCGTTGAAACAAATTGTTGATGGCGGTAGCGATGATGGTAATGGGGATCAGGAACTCTATCCATTTGGTGGAAAAGTGTACGAGGCCCAATGCGCTTAACGCCAATGTAACGGAATGACCAATGGTGAAAGCGGTCACGAGCACCACCACTTTCTTCCAGTCCTTCCACAAATACCGAATGCACAATGCGGTTACAAATAAAATATGGTCTAGGGCTTCCCAGCTAAGGATATGCTCCGTGCCTAACTTGAAATAAAGATTGAAATCATTCATCTGATCAATGATATCTGCTATGATTATTTGAAACCCAATATTCCTGCGATAATTCAGTCTGGTAATGTATTCAAAATATTTTAATAAGATAGGGTTAGCTCAAAGTGAAACTTCGCGAAATTATCCAGACTTTTGCGAAGACAAAATTTAAATTATCAATGGCAGTTTCTCTGTTTAAATGGATTGGTATCTGTTTGATATTATGGCTACCAACTTATAACGGTCTCGAAATGAATGTCAGGCACAATTCCGTGCATCCATTGTATGTAACCGTTAGTGAATTTAATTACAACTCGAAGGATAGGATTATAGAAATCAGTTGTAAGATATTCACGAACGATTTTGAAGCAGTACTGGAAAAAACCTTTCATACCAAAGTTGATTTGTCGTTGCCAAGCGACAAGAAAACGGCCGATAAGCTAGTCAATGCGTATGTGCAAAAGCATTTGCAGTTAAAAGTAGATGGGAAACCAGTGCAGATTGAATTTGTAGGCAGTGAAAAAGAAACAGATGCTACCTGGAGTTATTTTCAGGTAAGCCATATAATGGGAGCACCCCAAAAATTGGAGATTACCAATAGTCTTTTATACGATAGTTTTGATGGGCAGATCAATATTATGCATGTATCCGTATCTGGCAATAGAAAAAGCCAGAAATTGGATAAGCCAGACAGTTATGTTGTGTTTCAATTTTGAAAACGATAGAAGGTTTTTGGTGGAAGGTTTGGGGCTGAGCACCCCATATTTGTAGAATAAGAACCCTTCCCTCATGCCTTACACCTTAAGCCTTATACCTTACACCCTATTCCTCCTTCTTGTACTTTGAGAGATTGACCAACAGCACACCTGTCAGGATAATAAAAAGAGAAACGATTTGAAGCGATTTGATTTTTTCATCCAAGATCCACCAGCCCAGAAACATGGCCACGGCAGGGTTTACATAGGCATAAGTACCCACAATAGCAGGAGGTCGTACATCCAACAGCCATATATATGCGATATAACCAATCAAAGAACCAAAACTGATTAGATAAAGCATGGCATAGATGGAGTGCATACTAATTTGACTCCAATGAAAATGATTAAACTCCCCTGTAAAGATGGCAACCAATAAGGCAGCAATGCCAGCCGCCATCATTTGGATGCTTGCTTTGATGCTGGTACTACCATTGGTAATAGTATATTTTGAATAGAGGGAACCAACTGCCCAAAGCATACTGCCAATCAATAATACAAAAAAACTGATGATTTGCATTTTGTCACCGCTGAAGTTCATAGGGCCCTTGTGCGCAGAAAGCATAAAAATACCAGCTAGCCCAACCGCCAACCCAATCACAATAAATTTATCTGAAAAATTTTCTTTCCAATGCTTTTTATCCAGTATCACAAACCAGAAAGGGGTAGTGGCGATGATGATGGCCGAAAGACCCGCTGGCAAATATTGCTCCACCCATATTAATGAGGTAGTGCCAAAGAACAACATCAACACACCCGCCAGTGCATTTTTTGAGGTAGAAATTATATCTGGGGTTTTCTCTCCTTTTGCAATGCACCAGATATAGAGTATAAAACCCGCCACAAAAAAACGGATCGCTGCCATTAAAAATGGGGGTACTGTTTTAATGGCCAATGCAATGCCAATATAGGTGGAACCCCAAAAAATATAGACCGCTGCAAAAGCAGCAATAATTAGGATTTTGGAAGGTTCTTTGTCATCGATCGTTTGTGTGTTCATTTGACGGTATCAGGCAAGTGTTTTATTAGCAAACTTTCTTTTCAAAGGAATAAGGAAAATCTTTTGATTTTATTGATGAAACTAAATTGATTTAACACCATATCGGCGGCTTCTATCATTATGAAACTACGTGCTCACTCGCTCCATGCTTTCGGTCTGCAATCACATTTTTCAAATCCCATTCCACCTTTTTTTCAAAAGGGTTCTTTCTTACTTCACAATCACTCTTGGTGCAGACATGGCAAGAAAAATCAAGACAAGGGTCTGTATGCACAAAAACCTCAATACTGCTGCCATATTCTTTTCTGATCAATGCGGCTAACGCTTCCACTTCATCATGCCCTCCTTTTACAGATAGGTACCAAGGTACAGTTAGGTGGCAATCGATATGCAATACGCTCCCATATTTAATTACGCGCAAGTTATGGAGGTCGATCCAGTTCACCCGACGGTGCCTGTTCAAAAACAAAATCATGCTGCTCAACAGGTTTTTATCAGCTTCATCCATGATGCCTGCCAAGGAACTTCTCAATACTTTATAACCTGTATAAATGATGATGATGGCAAAAATGATGGCTATTACGCCGTCGATCCAAACCAGGTTGGTAAAATAAATCAAGGCGAGCCCAATGACAATACCCAAAGTAGTATAGGTATCTGTGATAAGATGTTTTCCACTTGCAATCAGTGCGGCTGATTGGTTTTTGTTTCCCCTTTTAAGGCTCACTGTGCCCACAATAAAATTGATGAGGCTAGTGAGCCCAATCAATATCATACCATAATCTAGTTTCAACAATGGATGAGGATGTACGAAATGATAAATGGCTTCATAAATGATAATGAAACCTGCAATCGCAATCAGCACCCCTTCGATCGCCGCAGAAAGAAATTCTGCTTTTCCATGACCATATGGATGATCCTCGTCTCTTGGTTTTGCGGCAATATATAGGCTATAAAGACCAATAAAACCGGCAATCACATTTACAATGCTTTCAAGGGCATCCGTGAGTACTGCAACGGACTTTGTTAGAAAGTAGGCTGTTATTTTGAAAACGAAAAGTATGATGGCCACAGTAACCACCCATACCTGTATGCGTAAATTTTCTTTGCCTTTCTCCAAACCTTGAGTTTCGGGCAAATGTAGCAACATTATTTTTGTTTGGCTGATCGCTGGATACTATGTGACTTAAAATTAACTGGCGGGGTTATCCTGTAAGTCTTCGGGGTTTGGTTTTTCCGGTTTCTTTTTGGTTAGTCCTAATTTTTTGAAAGTCCGGTAATAGAACTCCTTATTGAAAAGTTGTGAATCATTCAATGCTTTATAGGTAAGAAAAAGCCCAATGGGCGTAAGCACAAAGGTGGCCATCCACATGCCCCCTGTTGGGTTCATCACTTCTTCTTTCACAAATTTGGTCCCATAATTGTTCAGCAAATAAAAAATCACGAAGAAAATAACAGAGAAAATAAGTGGTAGTCCAATACCCCCTTTTCGGATGATGGAACCAAGTGGTGCACCAATCAAGAATAGCACCAAACAAGCTACGGACATGGTAATTTTACTGTGCCAAGCAATTTGGTGGAGACGCAGGTTGTTGTAATCATTATCATAAAGCATGGCCGAAGTCTCGATAATGGCTTTGGAATTGTTGGCAACGGATATACTGCCTTGGAGTACTTGTCTTCTTGCACTATCGGGTAATAGGTCAATAAAGGATTGGTTCTTTTTTAATGTAACTGGTTTTGCTTTTGCCCAATTTGAGTCTAGGTTTTTTACAAAACCCAGATAAGGTTTTAGGTCTTCGTTTACTTTTTTTGGATAATTTTTCAGCGCTTTTTTCAGCGAATCGATGGTGGCGCCCAGTTGCTTCATGTTTAACATCTGGTAATTGCCCTTGAATTGATCTTCGTTTGACTTTGTTAGCTTAAATGTGCTAAGATCTAATATTTTTTTGTAATCCTTAAAACCCAGTCGAATGAAATCGGTATTGGTGCTGATGCGGTCGCCTTTTTCTTGATAAAGCCAGCCATCCTGTAAATCGAATTCAAGAAATTTTTTATCGGGTGTTACAATCATGGTGCCTTTATTGGCTACGATCACATTATCCTGTAGCCCTACATTCTGCTCATAAATGATCACGTTCCGTATGGTAGAGCCATCTTTATCTTTTTTCCCAATCTTGATTACATAATCGGGGATACGGTCGTAAAACACACCTTCTTTAATATCCAGTGCTGGCTTCGCAACAATAATATCATATTGCAAGGTGCGCATTTTTAAAGTGGCCACCGGCCCTATATTATTGTTGAAAAGAAAAGCCACCCCGCAAATCATTAAGCTTACAATAAAAAGAGGTTGCATAAATCGAAGTAGGGGAATGCCTGCTGATTTAATAGCAACCAGTTCAAAGGTTTCACCAAGATTGCCAAAAGTCATAATCGATGATAGGAGAACGGCCAATGGTAAAGCCAGTGGAACCAGGGTGGCACTCACATAAGCAATAAAACGCCCAATGGTAACAAAGTCGAGACCTTTACCCACGATATCGTCAATATAAAGCCAAAAGAACTGCATCACCAACACGAATAGAGTAATAAAAAAAGTGGCAATAAATGGCCCTATGAATGCCTGAATAACCAATTTGTCCAACTTTTTTATCAATGTCTTAGTGTTTCCTGAATGATCAATAACTTTAACGAATGAGCGCAAAAATAAAGCTTTCCAAAGAGGAATTACAGTTGGTACAAAATGCGGGTATTATTTTAACAAAGAATACCATCATGCAGAAAGTGGTGAGCCTCTTTGGTATTCTGGTTGAAGAAATGAAGGATGATTTAAAAAAGAGATCATTGCCCGAAGAATTGATAATTGTTTCCCCTAAAATTTCCAGAGGAGAAAACTACCAAGGATTGCCTTATGTGATGCTAGATTTTCCAAGGCTGTTCAGCAAAGAGGAGGTTTTTGCCGTTCGCAGTTTTTTTTGGTGGGGAAATTATTTTAGTATCACCCTGCACCTTCATGGGGAATACAAAAAACGGTTTGCCCCCTCTTTGTTGGAAAATATAAGCCTGCTTCGTGAAAAAGGTTTTTGGATCTGCCAATCCGATGATCCTTGGAGGCACGAACTCTCCGCAGATAATTATACCCCACTCTCCGTTTTGGATAATGATGCAATTGCGCAAATAATCGAGGAAAAGCCTTTCCTCAAAATATCAGCAAAAGCTGGGCTTTCCAATTGGGAGGAAGCAGCTCCAATTTTGTTGAGATTTTATAAGGACCTGTTATCGGTTATGGCTCAGCGTTAGTTCCCGAGACGATGGAAGAGGTCTTTTACCTGCGATCCCCATAGCTGGCTTTGGTCTTTGATGTCCTTTTTATCAGCAAAATCTTTTATTACCAAAATGGTTTGGTTCGTTACTTCCGATTTTTCAATCCTGAATTCGAAAAACTCATCAGTGGGTGCACTCTGCCAATGAAAACGGATAAATTTCTCTGCTTCGCTTTCCATGATCTCTGCCTTATCAACAGAGCCGTTCCATGAAAAACTGAACACTTTTTCCCTTTCATCTACTTTATCTGCGAACCACTCCTGCAAACCTGCTGGGGTACTTAAAAAATCATATAAGATAGAAGGCGAACATCTTAAAGGATACTCTAGCGTAAATAGCTGTTTTTTACTCATCTAATTTCTCAATTGAATCTTTTTGTCAATCATCCCTTTGTTTTGGTTTCAATTAAAAACAAGGGCCGTTACTTGATGCTGGCCTTAAAATGAACTTCCGATCATCGCCAACGGTGCAATTATAGGAAATTATTCCACCTATCAAAATTTATTTTAAATAATTTTCTGAAAGCCAATCTTTTATTGCTATTTCAACCCTCTCCGATAAGTGACCTGAAAAGCAGGCACTTATATTAATAATGCATCTATATATTTTGTAAAAACTAACATGATCGGGGTGTTTGGGTATAAATAAGGGCATGATTTTAACAAGAAAACAAGAATTAATATAAGAAAAGACCTTTTGTTGCGTTTTTAGTTTTGATCACACACCCTTTAGAATTCAAAATGTATGAAAGATTTTTACTCTAAACCCAATCAAAACTCCATCCTATGAGCATGCGTCAGCTTAAGATCACGAAGAGTATTACCAATCGTGAATCTCAAAGCCTGGAGAAGTATCTTCAGGAAATAGGTAAAGTAGAGCTGATCGGCCCTGAGGAAGAAGTGAAGCTCGCCATCCGTATTAAGCAGGGCGACCAGCAGGCGCTCGAAAAGCTTACTAAAGCAAATCTTCGCTTTGTGGTATCTGTTGCCAAGCAATATCAAAATCAGGGGCTCACATTGCCAGACTTGATCAACGAGGGCAACCTTGGTTTAATCAAGGCAGCGCAACGTTTTGATGAAACCCGCGGTTTCAAATTTATTTCCTATGCCGTTTGGTGGATCAGGCAGAGTATTTTACAGTCTTTGGCAGAACAATCACGGATTGTACGCCTTCCTTTAAATAAAGTGGGCCTCACCAACCGGATTCAAAAAGCGTACTCGCAATTGGAGCAGGAGTTCGAACGAGAGCCTTCGGCAGAAGAGTTGGCCGAAATGCTGGAATTGGATATTGAAGAAGTATCATCCACATTGGGAATCGGTGGCCGCCACATAAGCATGGATACGCCACTGAACGAAGGGGAGGAAGGTACTTTATTGGATGTACTTGAAAATCAAAATGCAGAAAGAGCCGAAATTAATATCGAGCATAAAGAATCCCTCAAACAGGAAATCGATCGTTCAATGCAGTCTCTTACCGAGCGGCAAAAAGAAGTGATCTGCTTTTTCTTTGGTATTGGGGTGGATCATCCAATGAGTTTGGAAGATATTGGCCAACGTTTTCATCTTACCAGGGAAAGAGTCAGGCAGATTAAGGATAAGGCCATTACTAAACTTAGGACAAATAATAGGTCAGAAAGCCTTAAAACCTATTTGGGTACTTAATACAAACTATTTTATCTCAGTGAAATCATTTTTACTCTCTTAGTTTTAGTAAATTTGCAATTCTTTAAAAGTGGACATGGTTTATACTATGTTCATTTTTGTTTTAGAATACAAAAGGCAAATCATGTTTGAAAATCTTACGGAACGGCTTGAATCAGCGTTCAAGCAGATAAAGGGAGAAGGTCGGATTACCGAATTGAATATTGCGGCAACGGTAAAGGACATACGTAGGGCCTTGGTGGATGCGGATGTGAACTATAAAATTGCAAAGGAGTTTACGGATACGGTCAAGGAAAAGGCAATCGGCGGAAAAGTATTGACCGCGGTTAGCCCCGGGCAGTTGATGGTGAAGATTGTGAAGGATGAATTAGTGCAATTGATGGGCGTGGAAGAAAGTACCCTGAATGCCAAAGGGAATCCGGCGATTATTTTGATTGCAGGACTTCAAGGTAGTGGTAAAACCACATTCAGTGGAAAGCTGGCTTCTTATCTTAAAACCAAAAAAGGTCTTTCACCCATGTTGGTGGCTGCCGATATTTACCGGCCTGCGGCAATAGACCAATTAAAGGTATTGGGTGGGCAGATAGATGTAGAAGTGTATAGTGAACCGGAGAATAAGAATGCCGTTCAGATTGCCCAGAATGCGATCAAGGAAGCCCGTTCAAAGAACAAGAACGTATTGATTATTGATACGGCCGGTCGTCTCGCGGTAGATGAGGCCATGATGAAGGAGGTTGCTGATATCAAAGCAGCCGTGAGCCCACAGGAAATTCTTTTTGTAGTGGACTCCATGACCGGCCAAGATGCGGTGAATACGGCAAAATCTTTCAACGATCGTCTCGATTTCACAGGCGTGGTGTTGACCAAACTCGATGGTGATACCCGCGGTGGTGCAGCTCTTTCCATCAAATACACCGTAAAGAAACCCATAAAATTTGTCAGCAGCGGAGAGAAACTGGACACACTTGATGTGTTTTATCCAGATAGGATGGCACAGCGGATATTGGGCATGGGCGATATTACCTCATTGGTGGAGAAAGCACAGGAGCAGTTTAATGACGAGCAGGCCAGAAAGCTGGAAAAAAAGATCCGCAAAAATCAATTTGATTTTGAGGATTTCCAGCAGCAGTTGAGTCAGATAAAAAAGATGGGCAATATCAAGGACCTGCTTGGCATGATTCCGGGAGTGGGTAAGGCCATGAAAGATATTGATATCAGTGATGATGCTTTTAAGGGCGTGGAAGCGATGATCAATTCCATGACCCCTTATGAGCGAGCAAACCCAGACCAGATCAACCAAAGCCGGCGTAGGCGTATTGCTGCTGGCAGCGGCAAGGATATCAATGAAATAAACGCCTTTATGAAGCAGTTTGAACAAATGAAAGCCATGATGAAAACGATGAATAAGATGCCCATGGGCGGTGGGATGGGAATGGGGAAAAGGTGATTTATAAAGTTTTCCGAAAATTATTAACAAGCTAGAATCTTAGAATCGGATATATTAAATTTGCATAGTTCTATTGGATTACTACATTTGCAGTCCAAAATTTGATTAAACCCTATTATTTAACGCATTTAAATTTCTATTTAAAATGCCAGTCAAAATCAGGCTACAACGCCACGGGTCAAAAAAACGACCTTTTTATTTTATTGTAATTGCAGACGCACGTGCCCCAAGAGATGGTAAATTCATCCAAAAAATCGGCACCTACAATCCCTTAACAATCCCAGCAGCAGTTCAGTTAGATCGCCAAAAAGCCTTGGATTGGCTCAATAAAGGAGCTCAACCAACGGATACGGTTAGGCGTATTTTATCCCATAAAGGGGTATTGTACCTGAAACATTTGTTGCGCGGTGTTAAACTGGGCTTGTTCGATGATGCTGCCGCTATGGATAAATTCCAGAAATGGCATTCTGAGCATGAGGCCCAAGTTAAAAAGAAGCAGGAAGAGAGCCGTAGATCAGGTGGGAAATTTGGAAGAAGGCCAGGTGGCCCTTTCAAAAGACCGGAAAGAAAGCAGGAAAGCAACGGTAACGCGTAATTGGAAATTAGAAACTTCGGTTTATCTTAATATAAATCCCGGTTTTGCTTTATGGCATTACCGGGATTTTTTTTAATCGTATTTTGATGGCAGACTATCGCAATATTGGCAAACTGGTCTCCACTTTTGGAGTGAATGGTGAAATGGTACTGCTCCACCATTTGGGAAAGAAAGCTTCTTTAAAAGACCTGGAAATTGTTTTTATTGAAGATCGAAAAGAAGAGTTGCTTCCTTATTTTATCACCCATACCAAGATAAAGAGCAATGATGAACTCTATATCAAGCTTGAAGGTGTTGATAAAAAGGAAACTGCACAAAAACTGATTCAAAAAGAAATATGGCTGAGTGCGGAAGATTTTGACAAATATGCTGGCAAGTCAGCGCCCATTTCCTTTGTAGGTTTTCATTTGATCGATCAGGGAAAGGATTTGGGAGAGATTGTCGAAGTGATCGAGCAACCGCACCAGGTGCTCTGCAAAATCTTTATCGATTCAAAAGAGGCACTGATTCCTATTCACGAAGAAACCTTAGAGAAAATAGACAAGAAGGGGAAAAAATTGTTTGTGGTTTTGCCAGAAGGTTTGTTGGAGATTTATTTGTGATGATGGCTTAGAAGTTGGTGGATTAGGAATTGGGAATTTGGAATTGGGGCTGATAAGTTGATTGGTTGATCAGTTGAGAAGTTGAGAAGTTGAATAATTGATAAGTCTAGGTACTCGTTCTGAGAGTGTAAAATAAACTGTGTCAAGAGTTAAATGTTAACTTTAAACACAGTA
>JAFDYF010000029.1 GCA_018267575.1 Bacteroidota bacterium | reverse complement strand
GCCCGGGCGGGACGTTTTCCAAATGCCGCCACAACATGCCAAGCCCTGGCCGTTATGTGCCATTTAATGACATACCCTAAATAAGTAAGGTTTCGACTAATGAACAATCTCTATAACAATTCCATCTGTAACTCATCATTTCTTGGCTATCATCCAACGTTTACAAAGGAAGAGGAACAAAACATTCTTGCAACATTTTTCGAGCAGCTTTTGTTATTTGACTGTATAGTTATTAGCACCGACAAAGACAATTTTTCTCTAACATTTTTAATTTCAAAACTCGGGTTAGACACCGTTGAAAGACTCATAAGAAGCGGTTATATCAAGTTCTCAATTAAATCGGCTTTAATAGTTACAGGGACAGGACATCAACGAGAAGATGGTACTATTGATGAAAGTGTTATTTATTCTCAACCACCTATTGTTGGAGGTGTTCTTGGAGACGAGGAACTTGACCCTGAACAAAACGTATTTAGGGCTTTAGCTCATTTTGATATTGACAAAAAGCGTAGAAATAAACTGATAAGTAAATTTGCGCCAGCATATATTTCTACGGACAATATGAAGTTGGGAGTTGACACGACCGACTTTATATTAGAATCTTATGAGCAAAACCATTTGGAGAAACTAGGCTTACCTTTTACCAAAGACCCCAATGACTTAAACTTAGAAGAACGTGGAAAATTATTGGATTTAGCAAATTCGATTCTTGAAGCAGGTATAATTTCAAAGAATGGGTTCAAAAGCTATAACAACTATGGCGAACTAGAAATCGCTGAAAAAAGTTTTGAGAACATTGGAAAAGCATATAATATTAGTGCCAATGTTTCTGAGATTTTGCGGATAGAAAACACACCTGACTTAAAACAAATCTATCAAAATAATCAATTTGAAGTTGAGGATATTTTTAAGCTAAGGCACCTAAAAACAGCAAAGTATTTTAGAAAATGGATTAACGAAGTAGGTGAGAATGCAAACTCAGCTGAGGTGACAGAAGCCTATTTAGCAGAAATTAAAGAAGCAAAAAGCTTTTTCAATACAACCAAGGGAAAAATCATCAAGAACACTTTGATGTATGGAGCAACATCAGGTTTGGGTATGCTCATAGCAGGACAAATTGGAGCAGTTGTAGGTGGAGTAGTTAAACCATTTGTAGACCCAGTAGTAGACTATGGATTAGGCTTAATTGAAGAATTCACAGTAGATGGCATTTTTGCTGGCAAGACGCCCAAAATATACATAGACAAACTGAAAGACGAATTGAACGAAAACGGCACATAACATTGGTATTTGCAAAAGCTGGGCGGACGGAAGCCGTGTTTCAACTTTTTGTTTTTCAATTTGGCTGCATATCGGGCAGACGAATAACTATTTAGCTATGTGCAAATCATCAACATTAATTTATAAATTTAGCTTCAGGTAGCCGGGCGGACGGAAGTCTATTCCCCAGCCTTCGCAAATACCTGCCCGTTGGGCGGCACTCTCTGAAAACTTTAATTTTAAACCCTTCTATTGATGAAAAAGAATATTACATTGTTTTTAGTCCTTCTACAAACTCTAACAATTGTATTTGCTCAGAACGACAATGAAAGATTACGTTGGAGTCCAACAAGAAAACTGACTATAAGTGACTTCGCTATCAAAACTAAGCAAGTCGAAACGACTACTTCTTTTGGGCAATTCTACATAGGTTTTAAGGTGAAAGGCTTTGATTTTATGACAAAGAACTTCAACAAAAAAGTAGATAATTTTTTTATAAAATCTGCGTCATGGATTGACACAACGATCAACATCGACCAATCATTAATTTATCAACAGACACTTTTTGACATAAGCGAAATATACACACGCCAATTTCGAAAAGCATTACATGATAATCGAAAAAAGATAATTTCTGGAACAAATTTCATTGAAGAGCTTAATCAGAAATACATAACAGACTTTTCTAAAAGACGCATTGAATACGATAAGCAAACAAAATTTGGAACAGACATTGCCAAACAAAAGGAATGGGAAATACAAATTCAAAAAGAATTATTTGACTTGAGTGACTTTTCCTACGAGAAATAGAGCGACCGCCCAACATGGGGCTTGGCGTTATGTCGGCGGACGTAAAACATAACCCTACTTCAACTATCTAGGAGCAGTGGTCTCTGGGGACGGATAGACCTGAGCTTTAAAACATATTTTCAACTTTTGTAACTTTACCTGACACCGGTCCGGGCGGGACGTTTTACAAATGCCGCCACAACATGCCAAGCCCTGGCCGTTGGTGGCAATTAATTCGGCAGTTCCTTAAAACTGAGCTATGGACAAATTTGGAGCAATTTTTTTGCTTTGCTTTTTAATATTATTCTTTCTAGTTTATTTTTTAAATCAGAACAAAATCAATAGAAATAATAGGGCAATTAGTGAAAAAATGCGACAATATGTTCTAAAAGATTTTAAAAACCTTACAGGGAAAATTATTCTTTATCCGTTTTTTGATTCAGAGCTTAACCAAAAGATTTCACCAGAAAAATATGACTTTCTGTTTTGTAGTTTCGGATTAATAATATTGCCAAAGCATTATAAACCCATCATTACGTTTTATAATCAAACTAAAGATTACATAAAAGATGTAAAAATCAATAAGTGCAACTACATCAGACATAAAATAAATCCGAATACAAAAGAATTAGACTTGCAAGTATCAGGAATAGGATCAGTTATTAGAATACGAATATTAATATCACCTGAATCAAAAGAGACTGGAGAAGAAATAAATGAGCTAATTGATAGCATGTTGGTGAATTCAGCTTAAAAAGACGTGACAAAAGCTGCTCTTACTCAGCTTGGATTAAAAGAAACAACATTTTAAGATTTGTTTGGAGCAATTTCAGAAAATAGAATTTAACTGTAAACAATTAACTGCCACCAACAAAGGGCTTGGCGTTATTGGGGCTGGACATTATAGCATCAACATTTGTAGTGTTATCAACATTTGTCCCAGCGGATGGATTTCTTCTTTGCATTTGAATATGTTTTAAACTTTTATTAATAATTGTACATTGGTCTAGGCGGACGGATTTCAAATTCCCCAACAACAAGCCAAGCCCCGACCGTTGTGCGTCATGCTACAACGAGACTTCTTGCAAATTCAATAGAATTTATTATGACTAAAATATTGACTATTTTCTTTCTTTGTTTGACACTTATTTCGTGCGGACAACCCGAACAAAATTCGGACAAAGACAAAAATCGAATTGATAACGTTTGTGACAATTTCATGAGACAATTCGTAGCAGGTCAAACTGACGAAGCTTTAAAACTCTTGAAACAGAACACAGCTATGCAACCAAACACAATTGACACGTTGAATCTGAATATATCAGACCAAATCAAAAATATATTTCCCCAGTTTGGCAAGATGCTTTCATATGAATTTGTAAAAGAAAAAAAGGTCAAGGATTTCCTTGCTAAACGATTCTATATAATTAAGTTTAGCAAATTCTTTTTAAAAGTTGACTTCACGATTTATAATAGTGGTAATGGCTGGACAATAACTTCCTTTCATTATAATGAAGAAGTTGAAGATTTGCTTGAATAAAACATTCCTAATCCTAAAATAAATTGCAAACCTCTAATTAATTACCGCACGAACGCACAACATGGGGCTTGGCGTTATGTCGGCAGACGGAAAACATAACCCAACTTCACCTATCCAGCAGCATCGGTCTCGGGGGACGG
>JAFDYF010000028.1 GCA_018267575.1 Bacteroidota bacterium | reverse complement strand
TGAATTGGTTACTTTCATGCCAACTTATTTATCTGAGTGGTATCATCTAAATAAGTGAAAAAAAATGAGCCGGAAAAGCCTGAATCCAATAAATTCAGGCCTATTTCGGCTCTTTTTATTTATCTATTTGCGGATTTAAGGTATTCAATTGCTAATCTCAGATGCGGTTAATGTTGCAAGTAGGCTAAATTTTAACTGTACGCCTCGTGAGAACTTTCTTGATCTGCCTGTAAGCGGCAAAAAGGTGGCTTTTTCCGAAAAAATGTATTCTACCAGTTTCGTGAGAATAAGATTGAACAAGTATGGTCAGTTATAGATAAAATGGCTATCGAAGCGCAACTTTAGTAAACAGACTAAAATGTATTTGTTCAATAGTCGCTTATCCTTTTAATCATCTGTTGAAGGGTTTCTATCACAATCTCCTTATCCCTCGTTTCCGCTGAATAAGATTTGCTTCTCATGCTATCATACGATATATTTTCCTGGTAAGGGGTTGACAAGTAGGGAACAATATTTTTAAATACACTGTTTAGAGAACGTGCCATAACGATTTTCAGATCGTCTGCTGCCCTTAATATCAGTGCCATTTGATCAACGGAAAGTATAGATAGGAGTTTGATCTTTTCTTTCTGAACAACTTCTTTCGGAGTTGCAACTCCCTTTATGGGCACTATTGAATAATGTATTTGCTTTTCAAGGTAAAATACCTCCTGTGTAAACCAATTGGAAACCTGCTTATGCAAATCCGCATCTTTCCGATTAAATATTATACCTGGTTTTTTGTGGTATTGCTTAAACAGTTTGAGATAGAATAGGAGACTATCCATTTTTGCATCGGGTTGCTCAATATCATTAACATTCGTAGCCAATCTTTCTGTTAAGTTATAGATATAAGTTTTGCTATTGAAGTTCATGTTAATAAGCAATTCATCCAGTTTGGAGTAAGCCGCATTACTATCCACAGGTTCAAGCCGCTCCAATTCTAAACACAGGTCTTTTATATACAGTATTTCCTGAAAAATATAGGTGTGCTTGTCTGAAGGCTGATTGAGAAACTTTTCCAATTCTTGCCTCAATATTGTAAAGCTCGGTTGATAAGCCGCATACCCACGTAGCTTTTTATCAATTACTGACAGCCGCTTACTGAGTTCCTTTTTAACACCATTAAGATAAGTAGCAGGTACTCTTTCCTCTATGCTTAGGTAACTTGTAAATCTGTGCTCAATGAGAGTGAGCAGCTCGTCCAGGCAGGAGACAATGGTACTTAATACCTGTCTTATAGGGCCGTTATCTGCTATAAGCGCCATATCTTCCAATGCCTGATCCAGCAAAGTAATCAGGCTCGAATGATACTTCTTTATCAAGCACTTGATTTTCGCTTCGTCATCAAGGGTGAATACAGTTGACTTAATGGCAGACTGAACCTTGTTTTTTTGAACGATTACCTGATCCTGGATCGTTGCTACATCATCCGTAATAGCAATACTTATTTTGGTTTTCACCGGATTTAATGTAACGGTAACCAAAGTATCCAGCCATTCTAATACATAACCTTCACACATACCCCTTTACTTTAGTTTTCGGCGACTATTCGCCATCAGCAAAGGTAGGTCGGGCTACCACGGAAACCTATACGCTATTTCTACTATTCCCGTACTCAATTAATAGTAAATCAGTTGTTTGTAGCTTATTTACTCAGTTTATTTATAAGCTCTACTTTATTGGAAACCTCAGCTTTCGCAAAAATGTTTTGGATATGCTTCGTTACGGTCTTTTCTGAAATAAACAGCTCTTTTGCTATATCTCTATATGTTTTTCCTTTGACTATTAGCCGGGCTATTTCTATCTCCCTTGTTGTGAGGTGCAACAACTTGCAATTCTGTTCAAACTTTGAAAGTGCAGGCTGAGCCATATTGTCAGTTTCCGGGCCTTTCCCTGCATTCAGGGCTGCAATGGATGTGCTAATGATCGCCTGTTGCTGCCGTAGCATGTTATCAAGTACCGTTTCGATTTTCTGACTTAATTCCTCAAATGAAAATGGTTTAGAAATGAAGTCTATCGCCCCAAGCCTTAAACCCTTCAGACGGTCGGTAGGTGTAGATTTAGCGGTTAAAAAGATGATGGGTATATGGCTGTACTTATCCTGTTCAGAAAGCGTTTTTGCAAAAGCAAACCCATCCATTTTATCCATCATCACGTCAGACAAAATCAGATTTGGCGTTACAACCATTTCAAACAATTTCTTTAACGCTTCAGAGCCATTCCGTGCACAAAAAACATTGTAGGTAAGCCGGAGCTTATTGGAAAGGAAGTTCATCATCGCAATATTGTCCTCTACCAATAAGATCGTTCTCTTTTTCGCATCATAATCTCCGTCGCTTACCTCACCGCGATTAAAACTATAATTTAGCTTGCTTAATTTATCTACAGCCTTTTCAATGGTATCTTTTTCAGTTGGCTCATATCGAGGTAAAGTAACCATGACTTTTGTGCCACGCCTCTGTGACGGATCGCTCTCTATACGGACCGTTCCGCCAATCCCTTCGACAACTTTTTTTACTATTGGCAGTCCAAGCCCCATGCCCTGGAGACTGGTATTTTTATATCCTATTTGGTAATATGGCTCAAAAATCTTCTTTTGCAAATCTTCAGGAATACCTACACCAGTGTCTGTAACAGAAAAAGATATTTCATTGTCCTCCACTGTCAATGAAATAAGCACTTCGCCATCGGGATCTGTGAACTTAATGGCATTCTCAATTATATTATTTACTATGCGGTAAAGGGCATTGGGATCAGCTTTGACAAAAATGTTATCATCTATGCAGGTCGAACATTCGATATTATGCTTGACACAATAATGCTTGAACAAAGGGAGGCTATCTCTAAGAATACCGCTAAAATCAGAAATCTGATTATGCTTATAAGTATCTATTCCCTTTGAGAAGCGTTCAATATCAAAAAGGTTAATAACATCTGCCGTCAGTTTATCTACACCACCTTTGATGACATCCAATTCTTCAACAGTACCATATTTACTGATATACTCATCCAGATAATTTTTTATCAGGGTGAGAGGCGTCTTTGTTTCATGAACAAGGTTGATAAAATTATTCGTTTTCTGTTCATTGATTTTTTCCAGTTCTTTAGTGCGTTTGTTTACCTCATCTTTGAGATCAGCATTCCAGTTCCTTAGTCGTTGTTCGGATTCTATCAATTTTTCATGTTCATTTCTCAGCTCTGTAATATGCCTGCTTACCTGTAAACCAAATAGGAGAAGAAACCCAATATTGGTAATCAATGCCTCTACCGCCTGCCCCAAATTGAAATAAGTAATTACGGGCAGGCCAACCCAGGGTGTTATACTAAAGAGTAATACAACTAATTCCTGCCGGGCCTCTATGGTGGAGAAGTCGTTGTTGTATTTAAACCGGATTGCCTTCGTTAACGAGATGATTACCCAAACTGCATATAGTACCGGAAGTATCAGCAGGTTTTGTGCATCTTTTAAATCCCCGGTGAACCAAAAGACCATAACGAACAAGCAATACGGTAAAATCAGGAAAAGATACACGCCTCTGTAAGCATGAAATTTTAATTTCGTTAAGCCGAATGCTTTATATACATAGTATGGAAAATAACAGGGAGTAATAAAGCCAGTCGCATATGCTATTATATTCTGCAAAAAATTGGAGCCAGGCAATTTCGGATCAGGTAGTAATCCGCCTGTGACGTTGTAGGTAAGTAACAAAAAAATGAGAACAAGATTTAACGTAGCGTTCTTATCATCAGGCCGTGCTAAGCGAAATATCCCCAGGTAGAAAAAGATAACTATTTCTATGCTCACAAAAATAAATGTGACAATGTGCATTTGCGTTCCAAATACTAACATTGCCTATTATTTTACATTCCTCTTGAAAAAATACAAATGGTATGTCAAATCTTGTTCGTTGTAAACTTCAAAGCCGAACTTGTCGTACCAGGGCAAATTCTTAACCGTTGAAGTTTCCAAATAAATAGGTCTGTTATTACTATTACTGTAATCAATAATTTCCTGAAGTAGTTTACTGCCGATTCCACCGCCTTGTGCATCAGGATCAACGCCGATGAACCATAGATAGGCCATCTGTACTTTAGGCTGAATGCTGCTTATGAGCTTTTCTCTTTTTACAGTCTTACTTATATTACCTAAGCCTACTGCTTTTAGGATAAGTTTTATATCCAGCAATGTTGATTTTAAGGTAGCTTTCTTTTTATCGGGATATACGATGAGTGCGCAGGCTTTATTGTCATCTGAAATAAATACATCACCAAAAGCGGTACAGACTTCAAAAGAATAATCCATTAACGCCCTTATTCTTTTTTCTCTTTCAGCGTCTTGCTTAATTATATAGTTGACGCTTAAATTTGTGTCAAAAGACTTGGTGAGTATATCCACCACCAAAGCCTTATCATTTCGTTGTGCCTTTTTCATAGCTTGGATGTTTTATGAATAATAATGCTTCACTCGTTTATTAATACCTTATTTCTCCTGCTTATATACCAATAGTCGCAGCGCATTAAATACAACCAATAAGGTTGAGCCTTCATGAGCAAAAATGGCAGGGCCAATAGATGCTATTCCCAATATTGTTAACGGTATTAATGCTGCAACTACTCCTAAGCTGACTATCAAATTCTGCTTGATAATACTTTTGGCCTTCCGGCTCAACCCTATGGCAAATGGCAGTAATTCCAATTTATCTCCCATCAGGGCAATATCTGCCGTTTCCAAAGCAACATCTGACCCGGCTGCGCCCATTGCAATTCCCACTGTGCTGTTTGCCATTGCCGGAGCATCGTTTACACCATCGCCAACCATCGCCACCCGCTTCTCATCAACACGGAGTTTTTTAATAGCTTCTACCTTCTGTTCCGGTAAAAGGCCACCCCAGGCATCGGTAATACCTATCTCCTGTGCAACTGCCTCAGCCACTTTTTGATTATCCCCCGTTAACATGATCATCCGGCGTATGCCTATACCTTTCAATGCCTGTAACGAAGCCTTCGCCTCCTTTCTTGGTGTGTCCATTACAGCGACGATACCAATGTATTCACTGCCTTTTCTTGCAAGCATGGAAGTATTGCCTTTGCCTTCCAATTCCCGAACCTTTTTTACGATTTCCTCTGAAGGATGGTTACCATCTAATGATTCAAACAAAGCCAGGTTACCCATTAATACTGTTTCGCCATTCAGTTGCGCTTCAATGCCTTTACCTAAAACAGCTTTCATATTGGTTGCAGAAGGAATTTGATCATCTTTCAATCTTTCTTTGCCATCTCTCACAATTGCTTTGGCAATAGGGTGGTCGCTTAGCTGTTCTACAGCTACCACTATTTTCAAAAGTTCAGTTTCATCAATATTTGACAGAGAGACTACTTCTGTTAATTTTGGCTTTCCTTCTGTAAGTGTGCCGGTTTTGTCGAAAGCTAATGCTGTCAATGTGCCGAGATCCTCTAACGGTTTTCCTCCTTTTATCAGCACTCCGGCTTTTGCAGCCCTGGCCACACCACTAAGAACAGCACTTGGCGTAGAAATAGCTAATGCACACGGAGATGCCGCCACTAATACAGACATTGCCCTGTAAAAACTTTTGCTAAATGGCTCATCAATCACCAAAAAAGAAAAACAGAGAAGAGCTGCCAGTATAAGAATAGCCGGAACAAAATATTTTTCAAACTTGTCTGTGAACTGTTGTGTTGGCGATTTTTGCGTTTGTGCCTCATTTACCATCTTTACAAGACGGGACAGGGTGGAATCACTCGCTTCCTTAATAACTTTAATTTCGAGAGAATCATTTCCATTAATCGTACCTGCAAAGACCCTGAATTTCGCATCTAATTTGGCTGCTTCATCCATATTGAAATTGCTATCTGCAATCGCTTCTTTATCAACCGGAATACTTTCACCTGTTATTGGAGCTTGATTTACACTGCTTGTTCCCTTAACAACAATACCGTCTGCGGAAATTTTCGTGTTAGGGCGCACCAGAATTACATCACCTTTTTTCAATTCCTCGATTTTAACTTCTTTTGTCTGGTCACCTTGTTTTAACAAGGCAGTTTTAGGAGCAAGGTCAGTTAATGCAGCAATAGATTTGCGGGCTTTCTCCATTGCAAAATGTTCTAAGGCATGGCCTAAGCTGAATAGAAACAGTAATAAAGCCCCTTCGGCCCAATTCCCTAATATTGCTGCACCGATGGCAGCTACCAGCATCAGAAAATCAATCTCAAACCCACCTTTGCTGATTGTCTGTATAGCTTCTTTGGTAGTATAAAAACCACCAAAGAAATATGCGCCGATATAAAAGCAAATCGGAACAATTTCCGAAATGCCAGCGATGTAAGAAATACCGAAGCCAGCGCCTAAAAACACTCCACAAAGAATGCTGAAGATCAATTCTGTATTTTTCCCGAAAATACCGCCGTGGGAATGCGCCCCATCTTCATCATGCCCCCCATCTTCATGAGAATGGTCGTGTTCACCGTCTTTATGCTCGTGCTGCGAAAGTTTAACGACTTTGGATTGAGAAGGCTTATCGCTTTCAGCAACCTTCAACCCCTCTTTGGTTAGTAAACGGAAGATAGCGTCCTTATCAATGAGTTGCGTGTCAAACTCGATCATTACTACACCACTTGCAGAAGCGGAGACAGCGAGTATCCCTTTTGTCTTATTAAGTAATGTTTCGATTGACCTGGTTTGACGCTGATGCCTTATACCATCCACCTCAACTAAAAGATGATGGTATCTGCTTGTTATGTTAGCTCCGGCTTGTTGAGCTAACTTTTGAATTTTCTCTATTGTAATACTTTCCGGATCGTAGTGAAAGCATAATTGAGCTTGTGAAGCATCGGTTTTATTCACAATATGAACTTCTTCAATTCCGTGCCTTCCGTTCAATTCACTGATAATTCGTTGAACACATTCGTCTTTCTCATCTGGAATATCAGGTAGTACCACATCCAGATTAATTTTAGTTTTCTCCATAATCAACTATTTTTAAATTTTTTCAAAGCTGGTTCATATTTAATGTTCATGCCCACCTGTATTGCTCAATTTGGCATTGATAAAGAAGGCTCCCTTACTAACAATTTTTGCATTGGCTGGTATCTCAGTGACTGGCGTAATAGCAGTATAACCCAGTTCTGACACACCTTTCATTACCTCAATCTTTTCAAAGTTTTGCTGGTTTTTATGTTCCTGATTTTCGCCTCCTTTTTCCTCGTGATTTTCTTCCTTATGTTCTTTGGCTTCCTTATCGGTCAGAATGAAAATGTAAAATTTGCCATCGGCTTCTACAATTGCATCGTTAGGAACCGCTGGTGTTACTACATCATCTATACTCACTAAAGCGGTTATATTCATTCCATCTATCAATCCTGCTTTATTACCTACAACAGTGCAGTGTACAGCAACTGTTTTACTTTCGTTTTCAAATGATGAACCTATATTAAAAACCTTCGCCGTATAGCTCACTTTGGGGTTATTGGTAAGTGTGAAGTACACGGTTTGCCCTACGGTTATATTTGGCAAATCTTTTTCAAACACCTGCAAATCCAGGTGCAATAGGCCGTTATCAACAATTTCCACTACCGGCGAAGAAACATCCACGTAACTGCCAATCTTGGCAAATTCATTACTTACCGTGCCGCTTATTGGGCTTGTGACCACCAAAGCAGATCTCAGATTGGAGGCAGTGATGTTATTGGGATTAATGCCCATCATGCGTATTTGCTGCTGTAAAGAGGCTTTCCTGGCTCTGAGTGAGGTAAGTTCGGCAGTAGCACTTTGCAGGTTTTTCAAAGCACCGGCATTGCCTTCGTTCAGTTCCTTCTGTCGTTGCACTTCTTGCTCTGCCAACGTTATCCTGCTCCCAATAGTCAGGTATTCCTCCTGCAACTGGACGAACTGCGGATTTTCAATTGTTGCAATTACCTGTCCTTTCCGAACGTAGTTGCCTAACTGGACACTCAATGATTTAACTACACCCCCATACGATGATGTTGCGTTAGCTTTTCTATTGTTAGGAACTCTTAGTGCACCATTTACTTTAATAGTAGCAGCAAGATTTTTACGTTCAATATTCCCCAACACAATTCCTGCAGCTTGCATTTGTTCCTGGGTGAGTGAAGCGATAGTAGATGATTGCTCATCGCCATGATCTTCTGTTGCAGATTCTGCTCCCTTTGTTTCTTCGGTTCCATGGTCATGACCATCGCCCTCTTTGTGTTTACCGCCACAGCTATTCAGTAGTGTAATAGCAACTATGGCAAAAACTATTTTATTTATGATTCTCATTTTATCTTATTTGTTATTATAGTAGTAGAATTGAATGGCAGATTGGTTATACGTATTCAGTGCATCTAAATAATTCTGACGGATGCTAATCGCCTGACTTAGAAACTGGCTTAGATCCGCAAAACTGATTTCTCCTGACCTATAACTTAATGTTGCGGCACTGATGATTTCATCGGCCTGCCTCAATCCTGATGATTCATAAAAATTCAACAAAGACATATTCTTCTGTATGTCTGCTAAAGCTGAAGCTCTTTGTGTTTGAAATACTTGCGTTTGATAAGCTAAAGTCCTCTCCTGTACATCTTTCTCGGCCACTGCTGCTTTCACTTTGCTACGGTAAGCCCCCATTCCAAATAGTGGGAAAGCGGCTGTGACTGAAAAGCCGGTAAAGGGATTTTCTGCGCCCCAAAGTCTTTGACTAAACACCCTGCCCGAAAAATCAGGTTTGTTCGTGTTTCTCATTAAAGAAATATTTGCTGAAGCGATATTTACATTTTGCTGTTGCAAGCTCAAAACAGGATGGACGTTAGCAGTGTCCAATAATTCGGCATCCAATTTTCCCAAAGGCTTCGCAATAGGAAGCAACCATTCGTTCTGATTCAGTAACATCATTAACTGTTGTTGTTGAACTATCATCTCTTTTCTATTCTGTTCTATAAATGCCTGTAATTCTCTCAACTTGACTTCCGCAGCAATCTTATCAAGTTTGGGAACATCGCCCGTTCTAACCCGAACATCGGTAGCCTGGAACATTGTGGTATAAATGCTGTCAAGCCTTTGGAACAATATCTGTTTGTCCTGTAAATACCATAGCTGGTAATAGGCAGCTCTAACATCTCGTCTTATGGCTGCATTCAATACCCCTGTATTCAGTTCAGCATATTTCAATTGCTCATTAAGATATTTTCTACGTGCAGCATACAATCCGGGCCACGCTATACTTTGTGAAACCCCTATTTTGAGGATACCTACGTGATCAGATGGCCGTAAGTCTTCGTTCTCGGCAAAGACCCCTGTCTTCGGTATGTCGGTTGCTGTCTTCACATTAAGGCCCGCAGCCCGTATTTCAGCCTCATTTACGCCATATTGTAAGTTGCTTTTTAAAGCTGTTCCTATCGCACTGTCTATACTTACTCTTTGCTGTGCATTTGCCGATGCAATACCACCGATGCTTAGCAGCAAGATGATTATTGTTGTTTTCATTTTGGGTTTGCTCCCTTTCAGATTAAGTTTTGAGTTAAATATGATATATAACAAAGGCAGGACAAACAAGGTGAGGAAAGTTGCAGTCACTAAACCGCCTATCACCACCGTAGCCAAAGGCTTTTGTACTTCTGCTCCTGCGCTGGTACTGATCGCCATCGGCAAGAAACCCAAAGAAGCTACTGTTGCCGTCATTAGAACAGGGCGCAGACGGGTAAGCGTTCCTTCCCTGACACGTTGAAATACGTCCGTAATTCCTTCCTTTTGTAATTGATTGAATGTACCTATTAGTACAATTCCGTTGAGTACGGCCACACCAAACAGTGCAATAAAGCCGATCCCCGCACTGATGCTAAACGGCATTCCTCTAAGCAGTAAGGCAAATATTCCCCCTATGGCACTCATAGGAATAGCCGTAAATATTAGAACGGCCTGCTTGATTGAATGGAACGTGAAGTATAATAATGTAAAGATGAGCAGCAACGAAATCGGTACTGCTATCATAAGCCTTGCACTCGCTTCTTGAAGGTTTTCAAATTGCCCCCCATAAGTAAAGTAGTAGCCTGTTGGTAATTTTACTTTTGCCGCCAGTTGCTGCTGAATGTCTGAAACAACGCTTTGCACGTCACGGCCTGACACGTTGAAACCTATAACTATTCTTCTTTTTCCAGCCTCGCGGCTTATTTGCGCAGGTCCAAGTTTGTAACCTATGTTGGCGATTTGAGACAGCGGGATTTGATTGCCGGTAGAGGTCGGTATCATCAGGTTATTTACGTCTTCTATACTGCTTCTATGCGCACTATCCAACCTGACTACCAAATCAAATCTTCTTTCATTTTCAAAGACAACTCCAGCACTTTTTCCTGCAAAAGCGGTACTTACCACATCATTTACATCCTGAACAGTTAGGCCATAATTAGCTATTCGTGTCCGGTCGTATTCTATGTTAATTTGAGGAAGTCCTGTAACACGTTCCACCTGCGGAGCAGTGGCTCCTTGCACACTTTGAATAACCTCGCTTACCTCTTTGGCATACGCAGCAAGCGTATCAATATTTTCACCGAAAATTTTTACTGCCACGTCCTGCCTGATCCCGGTCATCAATTCATTAAACCGCATTTGAATGGGCTGGTTCTTTTCAAAGAATACGCCCGGAATAACTTCCAGCTTTTCCAATATGGCATCAGCCAATTCATTATAACTTCTGCCAGATGCCCACTCTTTTTCCGGCTTCAATACAATCATAAGATCAGATGCTTCAGGTGGCATTGGATCTGTTGGAACTTCAGCAGCTCCTGTTTTCCCAACTACCATTTTTACCTCATCGAACTGTTTAATGATACGGGATGCCTGCATAGAAGTCTCAATGCTTTGTCGCAAAGAACTCCCTTGAGGTAGAATACAGTGAAAAGCATAATCACCCTCCTGTAACTGAGGAATAAACTCACCTCCCATACCTCTGAATACAAGAAGCGAAATGCCAAAGATTACAACTGTTGCTCCTACAATAACATATTTGAAGCGGATGGCCATTTGCAACAAGGGTTGATAAACACGCTGTAGCTTCTCCATCATTCTATCACTGAAACTTTTTTTGTTGCTTGCTTTTTTCGGCAAGAACAAGGCGCACATCATTGGGATATAAGTGAGCGATAAGACCAACGCACCAAATATTGCAAAACCTACGGTTTGGGCCATAGGACGGAACATTTTACCTTCAACACCTACAAGGGTCAGGATAGGGATATATACAATCAGAATGATAATCTCGCCAAATGCAGCACTTGTCCGTATTTTGGATGCGGATTCAAATACTTCCTCATCCATTTCACCCTGGGTAAGTCTTTTCGTAGATTTCCTTAGCCCCAAATGGTGCATAGTAGCTTCTACGACGATTACCGCTCCGTCAACTATCAATCCAAAGTCAATCGCACCTAAACTCATAAGGTTGGCGCTTACGCCAAATACATTCATCATTCCCAGGGCAAAGAGCATAGCTAACGGTATTGCAGAGGCTACAATAAGACCAGCACGTAGATTACCGAGGAATAACACCAGTACGAAAATGACAATCAAAGCACCCTCTATAAGATTTTTTTCAACGGTGCTTATAGCACGTCCCACCAGATCAGTACGATCTAAGTATGGTTCAATCACTATATCATTGGGTAAAGAATTTTGAATGGTTGGCAGCTTTTCTTTGATGCGCTTAACCACTTCATTACTATTTTCACCTTTCAGCATCATCACCACACCACCAACAGCATCTACTTCTCCATTGTAGGTAAGTGCCCCATAACGAACAGCGTTACCGAAGCGCACTTCTGCTACGTCTTTTATGAAAACAGGGACTAATCCGGTGGTTTTGACTGCGATATTTTGTACATCCTCTAAACTTGTAACCAAACCAATACCCCTTATAAAATAGGCATTTGGCTTTTTATCAATATAAGCGCCGCCGGTATTCTGATTGCTTTTTTCGAGTGCGGTAAAAATTTCAGGAATACTTACACCCATAGCCTTTAACCTGTCCGGGTTTACAGCCACTTCATATTGTTTAAGCTCGCCGCCGAAGCTGTTTACCTCTGCAATACCGGGAGTTCCGTACAGTTGTCTTGCCACGATCCAATCCTGCATCGTGCGCAGGTCTTTCGCACTGTATTTGTTTTCGCTGCCTTTCTTTGGGTGAATGATGTATTGATATACTTCTCCCAATCCGGTACTCACGGGTGCTAATTCAGGCGATCCAATGCCTGGCGGTATCTTGTCAACTGCTTCTTTAAGCCTTTCTCCAATGAGTTGTCGGGCAAAGTAAATACTCACTTCCTCTTTAAATACGACAGTAATAACTGACAATCCAAATCTGGATATACTGCGTATTTCCTCAATATCAGGTATGTTGGCAATGCTTTGCTCTATGGGGAATGTCACTAATTGCTCTACTTCCTGTCCGGCTAATGTGGGGCAAGTAGTAAAGATTTGCACCTGATTATTGGTAATATCAGGTACAGCATCAATGGGGAGTTTCGTAGCACTCCACACCCCCCAAATGATGAGTAACAAAGTCATTATTCCTATAATGATTTTGTTCTTTATACTAAATCGAATAATTCTATCTAACACGATTATTTTTATTAATAATTAATGTAGCTCTATACAGATTATAGAACTGGCTTTTGATGTATAGCGGAAATTACCAATCCATTCTACTGGTTGGCTCTTCATGCTTGTTGAAGAAATATTATGCTACGATCCGGGGTGGCTGCCAGATATTACCGACATAACGGGAAGTAAAATGGAAATCCCGTAATGCAACTTTTTGGCCTGAGAAGGCTGGCAAGGGGATATTAAGTTCAGGAAGGTTGAAGTTATAGGTTGCCATAGACACACTACAGCAATTACAGTGACAAAAAGGAGTACAATTATCATTTTTGTCCTGACTATGGTTATGCGATTCCCTTTGAGAAGTTGGCGTACCTCTTTCACAGCGATTAATTGCATCGCTACACGGCACTAAAAGAAGTGCTGAGAGATAAAATACCAATGTTAACGCAAACCACTTCATAGTTCAATGCAAAGTTATAAACAATGTAATGCAATCCGATTGCAAAGTTCAAAGTAAGGCCATGCTATTCACACCATATCTATCAGTACCGTTTCTTATCCTTTCTACGTTTTTATTCATCTTATGCCTAACAATATTTCTGAATATGAATTTTTTTATGCTGGAAAGCTCCTGTTGATGTTTGGCGTAAAATTCATCCGGGGTATCGAATATGCCGAAGTCCTGATTAATCCCTTTATCCTGAATGAATGTATTATTCAGATTCCACTCTATCGGTGGATTATCAAAATTACTGGTATAGGCGCCGTAACCGCAGAAGGTAGTTTTGCAATCATTGAACTGCTTTTGCAATTCGGTCAAATAGCCCTTATCTAAAATAACCCCCTCTAAGAAATACCATTGTTCATCCACATATACTTCTACCCAACTATGCAAAATATTTCGTGGTGAAAGGCTATACCATAATCCAGTAATAGCACCTTTTTGTAATGCTTTGTCAATAGTAAATCCATGAATCCGGTTTGGAACGCCTGTTGCTCGAAGAAGCGCCATTAACAAAGTGGCTTTGGTATTGCATTGGCCATAGCCGTCTGCCAACACCTGTGATGCTGCAATGTCGTCTGCAAGGTTGTAGCCAAATTTGATTTCATCGCGAACAAAATTGTAGGTGGCTTTTATCCGGGCGACAGTATCCAGTTTTTTCCATTGCCTTTGTTCTATCAATTGTTGAATGGAGGCATTAGAATAATCCAGGATTTTAGTTTCTGTCAAGTAGTTGTTCATATTTTTTATTCATTTGAATAGCTACTATTTGCTTTTGTTTATTCTTCCCATTTCCATCCCCGTAGCTGATAATATTTTTTCCGTGGCGTTGCTTTCAACGGGTGAATGCCATTTTTTTTACACCACACAACATGATAAATAGAACCTGGAATTACAGCCAGCACAGGAACTAAAGCTGCCCAATGCCCTAACCAGTAATAAATCCCGACAGTTATCCCATAGATCACGAACCATTTTATAATTCTGCGAGCGGCGTGTGTTTCTACTTCAAACCGGCCAAACAAGACAAAAGCGAATAGTTGCAGCAAAAGGAGTTCGGCCAATTCTATTTCCAGTCCAGCATTCATGTCTTTAAATTTTAGGTTAAGCAGTTTTAGGGCCCTTTTTAACCAGCCTGTACATACCCCACCATGCTAATGGAGCCAGTACAACAACACTTAGCATACCTGGAAAATAGCCGTATGGATCGTTTGTCATAAGCGGGAAAAAATAATGTGCAAGCTCTGATATCCCCATTGATGCGAAAAGTGTCCAGATAGCGTAATAGCCAAGTTCATGTTTACGTTTAAGAAGCAGGGGTATGACCAGCCAAGCGCCTATGGGTAATATCAACAGGCCGATAACAAGCCCAACACCAAATTCAGGAACTGTGCCGCCAGTTATTTTTTCTGAAACAACCTCGAAAAACTTCATACGGTTTTCTTCTACCTTATGAAGAAACAGAAAGGCAAGCAGCGTCAGCCAGTATGGTGTTTTAAGCAAAGCCCAGGACGTGCGGGATGGGATCAGAATCCAAAGAATAAAACCGCCGAGATATCCTATCAAAAAAATACTTGCATATAAAGTTCCAAGATAATAATACCCAATGATGGGAATAAGGAGAGAAAACAGAAATGCGACTATTATGTTAGTCAGTCCTTTTTTTGTTGCCATAACAATACGTTTTCTTTAAAATTATCAAATCTGTTTGTTTATTAAAACCCACGATCTATCGTTTGACGTGTTTTCTCTGCTTACCACTCGCGAGGCATAACTCACATATCCCTTTAGCGAAAATCTGGATCTCGTCAATTCTAAAATCAGTTTTTACATTCCCAGGAAAGGATATATCCTTTTTACAGGTAGTCTGCTTACATACTTTACAGTAAAAATGTAGGTGATGATCCTTATGTATATGCTCACTGCATCCTTCATCACACAGCCTATACTTTGTAATGTTGTTGTCCTGAATCCTATGTACTATTCCTTTTTCTTCAAAGGTCTTCAACGTTCGATAAATAGTTACTTTATCTGCCTTGTGAAAGTAGGCTTCAATCTCAGTAAGAGACAAAGCGGCAGTCTGGATATTCAGATAGTCGTACACCAAGATCCGCATACTTGTTGGCCTGGTATTCTTGCTTATTAATTTAAGCTCTGTTCCTCTTTCCATGTTACTTGTCATAGATTGGAGTGGATTATTTGTTTCATGGCATTGTCACAGGCAACCTTTTAATGGCTTACATGCGAGTACCAGTGCATAAGACGGTCTATAATCGCTGCAATTAATACTGCGCAACACAGACCTATGAATACGATTCTTAAAACCCTCGCAATAGTGGACTGAGCGGGCTTTCTTTTGCTTACTTTTTTGTTCAACGGAAAAGATTTTGAAGACAGAACACTTCAAAGCGTAGCCCCTTTGGGCCTACTACGCAAACCGATAAGAAAGTAGATTAAGAAATTTTAGGCGGTTGCCAGATAGCGTGTGAAACTTCTTTGCAGAAAGGAGTGGGATAATCAGAATAATTCTTTGTCGCAAATACCTTCTTAGCTATAATGTAGATAGGGATTTTATGGCACGACATAGATATAGAACAGCACGAACAAGTACAAAAAGGAGCGCAATGCTCAATGTCGTGATTATGCTGTTGATGATTTGCAGAGATTGTTGTTGCCCTCTGGTCATTGCACTCCCTGCTGTCACCACAAGGTAAACAGGACAGGATAAGCAACCATACGCCCATTATGAGTGCAAAAAATTTCATTGCCGCAAATATAAGGAAAAATCGAAAATTTTTCGTACATGCGCCGGATGTAATTCCAAATTGATACCTTTGTAACAAGATATTCTTGAAGCGTTTAAGCTTTAAGTCCCGTACTGAAACTTAGGAACTTTCAAATGGCAATGGGACATAAGTGAGAACGCTCATGCTACGGCGTGGGCGCACTTATCGTTGCCGGGTTTCCTAAGACCTCAGTGCGGTGAGCTGTTGCCTGCGCTCTTTTTTGTGCAGGCAACAGTCAGAGGAAACTAACTAAAAAGCAACTGACCATGACTTCAGCCGATCACTACCCCGAATTTCAATACCCTGCGGGACAATTATCGAAGTTTCTTGCTGCAAGCGACTTTTTCACCATTATGCTAAAAAATGGTGACATCGTTCATTTTACCCCTAAAGACATGCCTGCTTTCAAAAAGTGGTTAGAGCAGAATAATATAGCAAATATCAGAGCAGAGCAGGGATGGGTTGTAACTAAGAAAACATAAGACCTGTTACAATATTCCACTGTAACTACGCCCCATTACTTCCCAACTACCATCTATCCAAAATGCCAAGCAAAAATCACCGTACTTATGAAAAGCAAGTTTTTTTTATTGAAAGATTCGTACAAAATACCCCTCATTTTGACCGGTGTGGTACTGCTGTTCACTACAGCTATTTTAATGACGACATATTGCGAAAAGCGGGCAGATATATACCTGCTACCTGAAGGCTTTAATGGCACTGCTACCGTATTCTTTAACGAGCCTGCCGGAGCACCTGAAAACCGAAGTGGTGAAAAACGCACTTTTAAAATTCCCGCGTCTGGAACTTTACACACGCAAAGTAATTATAAAAAGAAGTGGAACAACTATTACTATGTAAAATCAGACGGTAGCTTACGGCAATTGATGTACGGAGACGCACGTATGGCCGGAGGGGTTTCTTATCGCGGTGATTTTGATAGTGCATGGGTTCAGGAAATGAATGTCTCTGAACTCGACACCAATGGCAAAAAGCTAACTGTTGCTACGATTATTGTAAAACGCAATTATTGACATCATTTTTAAATTACAACATAAACAAGCCACTTGGAAGGATGAGCGTTTATATCCTAAACATTCATTCTCTCCAAGTGGCTTTCTGACGTTACCCCTGCCTATTTGGTACTAAGTGCTTTTAGTTTTTCACTTAGTTCGGTTAAGCCTGCTTTTGTAAGATAATCATCAGCAATTACGTGTAATTCCTGCAATGCTTCCTGCGGAATGCTTTCCAGCAACGCAGACGATTTATCATCATCTTTCGCCATCAGCCCACGTTTGAGGACACTGTGCAATAACAATACGTTTTTGCGGGAGATCCTCATGTCAATCTTCACTGTTTCACTCATGCCAGGGATACTGAGAATAGTATCATACACTTTGGCTACATCACTTGTTGTTAGCATAATCACACGATTTTAATTAAACAATACTCACTGCACAAAAGTAAATAACACTACTCTCTGCATCCTCATCAAAATATGATGAGGATAGGTGAATCCCATATCACCTGTTTAACTTCGCTTAGAAGAACTGAATGTGTATTTGATAAATGTGTGGTTATGGATTTCAGTAAAAACAGGCTTTCCATCAGCGAAGCCAAAGAAATTGACATGGTTCATTTCCTTGCGGGCTTAGGTTATGAACCTGCAAAGATCAGGAACAACGATTATTGGTATCACTCCCCTTTACGGGATGAAAAGACACCTTCGTTTAAGGTTAACAGGAGGCTAAACCGTTGGTACGATCATGGTCTTGGCAAAGGCGGCAACCTGGTTGACTTTGCTATTCTCTTTCACGGGTGTACCGTGTCCGAATTACTCCAGAATTTAAGCGGTAATTTTTCCTTTCAAAAGCCGGTTTCCCAACAATCATTTGCGAGAGAAGAACAGGAAAAGCAGATAAAGATTTTAGGCGATTTTGTGCTGTCTTCCAACGCCCTTTTAAGGTATTTGCAACAACGGCGAATACCCGTTGATGTGGCTGATCGTTACTGCCGGGAAGTGCGTTACGAACTTAATGGAAAAGTCTATTACGGTATCGGTTTCAGGAATGATCTGGGAGGCTTTGAAATACGCAATCCTTACTTTAAAGCCAGCAGCTCTCCTAAAGGCATTACGAGCTTTGATAATAATGCCGATGAAGTAATCGTCTTTGAAGGCTTTACCGATTTCCTTTCTTTCAGGGCCATCCATCAACAAGACCCCGAAGACCGCTTTGATTTTGTAGTGCTAAACTCTGTTTCCTTCTTTGAAACTGCACGTCCCTTTATGGAAAAACATAACGCTATCAAGCTCTATCTGGACAGGGATGCAACCGGACAAAATTGCAGTCGCTATGCACTTTCCCTAAGTGCCAAATACAAAGATGAAAGCAGTCTTTATCAAAACCATAAGGACTTCAACGACTGGGTAATAAATTTCGGTAAGGCTGAGAAGAAACATATAAGACAAAAACTGAGATAAGTAATACAGAGGCTGTAAGGCAGGCTTTAGTTCATTTGAAGCTGTTTTCTTACACACTCTGGAAGCCTTTAAAATGTTTTAAAGACGTTCAAAAGGCTGAAAGATTGCAACTTTCCCGCAATCGGCCAGATGAACGGTTGTTAAACAACCGGATCTGGCTGCCCATCACTCGGAACTCGTGGGCAGGGCGTCTGGAAGGTATAAATGAGTTTGAAAACGTGAAAATGATTAGTGATGGAAGGACAAAATTCAAACAGAACACGCATTATCGGCCTGCGTCTAACGCCCGATGAGTATGCGAAAATTGAAAAGAAATGGAAGGCTTCTACCTGTCGTAAGCTAAGCGACTATGTACGCCGCAGCATCTTCGATAAGCCCGTTGTTACGACCTACCGTAACACCTCACAGGATGACTTAATGACAGAACTTACACGGCTTCGCAACGAGCTAAACGCAGTTGGAAACAACTTCAATCAGGCCGTTAAAAAGCTGCACACGCTGAGCCAGATAGCTGAATTTAGGAGCTGGTTGATTGCTTACGAGGTAGAGAAAAAGATCCTTAGCAATAAGGTTGATGAGGTCAGGAATAACGTAAAAAAAATACTGGAAATATGGTTGCAGTGATCAAAGCAGGCCACTCCATGCACCGTATTTTCAACTACAATGAAAACAAGGTAAAAGAAGGTGTAGCGGAGTGCATCGGAGCAGAAAATTTCCCTTTAAACGCAGATGAAATGAGCCTGAAAATTAAGCTGGGCTATCTGCTGAAAAGGACAGAATTGAACGAGAATGTTAAACGAAACAGCGTACACATTTCGCTCAACTTTGACCCTTCTGAAGCTCATTTGAGCAAAGAAAAGCTGATGCAAATTGCCAATGTCTATATGCAAAAAATAGGCTTTGGTGACCAGCCTTATCTTGTTTATCAGCACCACGATGCAGGCCACCCCCATATACACGTAGTTACCACCAATATTCAGCCTGATGGCAAGCGAATTGACCTGCATCACCTGGGTATTCGCAAGTCAGAACCGGCACGTAAGGAGATTGAAAAAATGTTCAGTCTTGTAGTAGCCGATGCACACGCAAGACGGGAAGCATTCAGGTTAAAGCCGGTAGATGTAAAGAAGGTACAGTACGGGCGTACTGAAACTAAAAGAGCCATCACAAATGTGCTGGATGCAGTGCTGGATAAGTACAAATATACCAGCTTGCCGGAACTGAATGCAGTTTTGAAACAGTACAATATAATCGCTGATCGTGGCAGTGAAGAATCAAGAATTTTTCAGGGAGGCGGCCTTGTTTACCGGATACTCGATGAAGATGGAAAACCTATCGGTGTACCTATAAAAGCCAGCGACTTTTACAACAAGCCTACCCTGAAATTTCTGGAAGAAAAATACAGTTCTAATGATACCCAACGCCAGCCGTTCAAAGCCCGTGTACAAACTGAAATAGACAGGTTGTTTGTTGGCAAAACTTCCACGCTTGATGAGTTAGTTGCACAACTTCAAAAGAAAGGCATTCACATTGCTTTGCGCAGTAGCGATACAGGTTTAATCTACGGGATAACTTACGTAGATCACCAGACCAAATGTGTCTTTAATGGTAGCACATTAGGAAAGCAATACAGTGCCAAAGCCATTCAGGAAAGATGCAGTTCCCCGAAACCTATCAAACAGAACCTATTACCAAATGCAGGTCAAAAAACAGGACAATCATCATTGCCTGCCCACAATACTAACACAGGTCTTTCATCCACTTTACACAACAATACTAATCCGGCTGATACAATTCCTAAAGACAACATGCTGGATGCCCTTTTACAACCGGAGCAGGCAGCCGATTACATACCCGGCCAGCTAAAGAAAAAGGGCAGAAAAAAGAAAAGAAGAAAGAACATTTCCAATAACCAATAAAACATAAAGCTATGGCAGTACAGACAGGTGAAAACGAACAGGCTCTGAGGAAAATTCTGGACATGACCAGGTTGATCAGTATCGTTATTTTAGTGATACACTTCTATTATTATTGTTATGCTGCATTCCATGAATGGGGATTGACCAGCAGTTTCAGCGACCGGATTTTAGGTAATATTTCCCGCACAGGCATATTCAGCAACTTCGTTAAAAGCAAGTTGATTTCTTTAGGCTTTTTGGCTATCTCCCTACTCGGAGCAAAAGGGCGCAAAGATGAAAAACTAAGTTATAAAACAGCATTTGCCTATCTCATTACAGGGCTATTGCTATACTTTGCCAGTTATCTTTCTCTGCTGCTTGAGTTACATGCGCAGGAGAAGACATTCGTTTATGCAGGTATAACTTCAATAGGATTTTTGCTGGTGCTTTCAGGCGGTACTTTGCTTTCACGTATTATCAAAAGCAAGTTTAACAACAAGGACATTTTCAACAAGGAAAATGAAACGTTTCCGCAAGAAGAACGCTTTCTGGAGAACGAGTTTTCGATCAATCTCCCGGCACGTTACAGGCTGAAAAATAAGGTGCGCAATAGCTGGATAAATATCATCAATCCCTTCAGGGCGATTATGGTATTGGGTACACCAGGGGCAGGTAAATCTTACTTTGTCATCAGGCACGTCATAACCCAACATATCCGTAAAGGATTTACGATGTTCGTTTACGATTTTAAGTTTGACGACCTTTCCAGGATCGCCTACAATTCATGGTTAAAAAACAAACACAGGTATCCTAAACCACCGAGGTTTTTTGTTATCAATTTTGACGACCTAACAAGAAGCCATCGTTGCAATCCTTTAGAGCCGTCTGCCATGACGGACATAACCGATGCCGCAGAATCCGCACGTACTATTTTAATGGGCTTAAACAGGGAGTGGATAAAACGCCAGGGCGATTTTTTCGTGGAATCGCCAATCAATTTTCTGACTGCGGTAATATGGTATCTGAAGAAATACAAGGACGGTGAATTTTGCACACTGCCTCACGTTATCGAGCTGATGCAAGCTGATTATGACAGCCTTTTCACGCTGTTTAGAACAGAAGCCGCTAAAGAATGCGAGGTATTGATTAATCCGTTTTTGAATGCCTACCTGAACGATGTAATGGAACAGCTTGAAGGCCAGATAGCATCCGCTAAAGTGGCTATGGCAAGGCTTTCTTCCCCTCAATTATACTATGTTTTATCAGGCAACGATTTCAACCTCGATGTAAATAATCCCGATGATCCCAAAATCGTGTGCATGGGTAATAATCCGCAGAAAATACAGATCTACGGAGCGGTACTTTCTTTATATGTAACCCGTTTGGTAAAACAGGTCAATAAAAAGGGAAAATTGAAAAGCAGTTTGGTGTTTGACGAGTTTCCTACAATCTATCTGAACAATATGGATAGCCTGATTGCTACGGCGAGAAGTAATAAAGTTTCTACGTGCTTAGGTATTCAGGATTTCAGCCAGCTCCGTAAGGATTATGGCAGAGAACAGGCCGATGTGATTATGAATATTACAGGCAATATTGTATCCGGACAAGTAACGGGAGATACAGCAAAACAGCTTTCAGAACGCTTTGGCAAAATCATGCAGGACAGGGAAAGCTATTCAATCAATAGTGGTGACACATCTATTAGCCGTTCAAAGCAACTGGAAACTGCTATACCTCCCTCAAAAATATCTGCACTGAGTTCCGGTGAGTTTGTGGGAATGGTAGCTGACGACCCGGACAACAAAATTGAACTAAAAGCCTTCCATTGTGAAATCATCAACGATCATGAAGCACTAAAAAGGGAGGAAGAAGGCTATAAGGATATAGAAGTTATCCGTAAACTCGATACCAGTATGGTACAGCGTAATTACTTTCAAATAAAGCAGGATATACAGGATATTATTCAGTCAGAAATGGAACGGTTACTAAACGATCCGGGCTTAGCACATTTGGTTGTACGGAAAGGCTAACGTCTCTTTGAAATAGATTGTTTTTATTTTCATATATTGCATATACAGAAGTCTTTTCCAAACAAGCTATCGTAGAAGATATCGTTTTAGTGTGCTTATATAGCCTTTTTTAGCCGATAAAATAACTGTGTAATGAAATTCAGAATAGTCATCGTCAATACCATATTATTTTTTTGTTCACTAAACCTATATGCTCAATCGGTTACGATTGGAAAACATGAGCTGCAAGCAATAAGTGTTTTGACCGTTAAAGAAAAAATAGGGAATAAAGAGATAGTTAAAGTAGTAAAAGACCCCTCAGTTAAAGAATTTGATGAACCGACTTTTGCCAGGCTGAAAAACGTTAGTTTCATTAATGGCGTGATTGAATTAGAAATGATGAGCAAGCTGCTTTCCGATGCTCCTGAATTTGCTCGTGGTTTTATTGGTATAGCTTTCCGAATCAATGAAACTAATGATAAGTATGAAAGTATATATCTGCGTCCTACCAATGCACGGGCAAATGATCAAATCAGACGAAATCACACCATTCAATACTATGCGTATCCAGACTATAAATTTGATCGGTTACGTAAAGAATCACCTGAAAAATATGAATCCTATTCAGACATGGCAATGAACGAATGGATTAAAGTACGCATTGAGATCAAGGACAGTACGGCAAAGTTGTTTCTTAATAACAACAGGCAACCTTCATTGATTGTAAACGACCTAAAACATGGTATAGGAGTAAGGGGTAGTATAGGCTTATGGGTTGATATAGGCACTGAAGGCTATTTCAGAAATATTAAGATTACCCAACAGTAATCAGAAATAAGTTGAGATGCCAAATTGAAATCCTCCTAATCTTGAAGGAGGATTACCTAAAATATCCTTCTGCCAGTTATAACGATAATTAAATCTTATAACGGTTTGCGCGGTAGGCCGCCAACTGATAGCCGGTACAATTGAGAAAACCTCATCCGATATATTGCTTCCTGTTGATTTGAACTTTCCCTTATTCCAATCAACATATTCCAACCGTAATGCTGCATTCAACACCGCACTTTCAAAACCGAACATCGGCCTCTTTAATAACGGCTGAACAAAATCTATAAAACCGCCTTGTTGTTTTCGGCCAAATTGTTCAGTGTAGGTATCAGGAATATCTACATTTATCCATGCCCATTCAGCATTGATATAAGTTTTCAGTTCTGGAATTGTAGTATTAAAATCCACAGCTACAACATTAACAGCTCGCTTCTTATCCAGGATTATTCCGTCTTCCTGAAATTTGTTGTATATCCCTCCCATAAAGGACAATCCCAATTCACCGATTTTTCTGTTCCGCACTGCTACTTTTGCTGTGAGTAGAGGACTTCCATTAAAACTTTCCTCGAAGCGATCTTTATTTTCTTTCGTCGCTGGCAGAAAGGTTCTATTCTGCGTATTGGCAATTATTTTGTCATCGAAACCATTTGTCAGATAGGCTTCGTAAGCATACACCCAATCCGTGTTGTACTTTTTACCATATATCCCAAAACCTACATTGCTCCAGGTGGCTGGCAACATTTGCGTAGCAGAAATAGGCCGGTCAACAAATTCCCACTTTGGCCCGTCATGATTTTGATTAAATGCGCCTATGGGATTCATAACTATTCCGCCACGAAAATTCAATAAGGGAGCGAACTCAAAGTCAACTGAGGCAAACTCTATATTTATCTCTTTAGTCCCATCTTCAAATTCAATTTCAGTAAGGAATTTTATTCTTTTTGATATAGATGATGCTACAAACAAAGTCAATCGCTGCATTTTAAATTGATGCCCCTCTGATATTCCGTTCTCACCCAAATACTGGTAGTTGGCTTCTACATATCCTCCTAATGCAACCGGGGTCTTTCCAATTTGTAAGAATGGACGATCATAGACTGCATCCATGTTTAACGACAAAGAATCGGCTTTTGCAGGGACACGCCGTAACAATTCAGGATCAATTTGCGCAAAAGCTACCTGAACAAGTAGAACATAAAAGACAAGAAGAGCTATTATGCGTTTCATACTTTCCTAAGATCAATGAATATTTGGTTGTTTATAACGGACACCGGAAAGCTGCGTAAATTCGTTGTGGCAGGCCCATTGGTTACCTGTCCTCTGTTATTGTATTCACTTCCATGTGCAGGACACTGCAAGTAACTTCCTGCAACCTGTACTTCAGCTCCCTGGTGTGCACACTGCATCCATAGTGCTGAATAATCGTTTTCACTGAAACGATAGATACAGATTGGAAACTTCAATTCTTCGTTGCGTATGATGATGTATGAGCGCCATGATGATTTTCCTCGCTTTCTTTCTTTGAAATCGTCTATGTCCACTAAGATGCCATCACGGTTTAGGTTTCCTGAAATGTAATGGATTGCGCCACATGAGGGCAATAAGCTGGCAAAAGCTCCAGCTAAACAGGCATTGCAACTACTTTTAATAAATTCTCTTCTTTGCATTATCCATTTTATTAAAGGGATTCAAGAAATTTTATCAGTTTGGCTTTTTCTGTAGCAGTGAGTTCCTGGTAACTGATCTTACTATTTTGCGCTTCGCCTCCATGCAAGAGAATAGCTTCTTCAATACTTCTTGCTCTACCATCATGCAATAAAAAATATTGACCACCTTGTGATTTTTTTGACAACCCGATCCCCCATAACGGTGGAGTTCTCCATTCCGAAGAAACAGCAGTTCCCTCTGTATAACCATCATCAAGGCCAGGCCCCATGTCGTGTAATAACATATCGGTATAGGGCGCAAAGGTTTTAAAGGATAAAGCACTGATAGTAGATGCTCCTGTTTTCATTTCTGGTACGTGGCATTTCCCGCAACTGATTTGCGTGAAAATGTTTTTACCTGCCACTACATCAGGATTGCCGGCATTTCGTTGTATAGGAGCTTTCAGTGTCTTCAGATAGAAAACCACATCTATTATTGTTTGGTTGCTAACCTCGGGATCAATTAACTGTCCGTGGTACGTATCGTATGGCTCATAAGTGGAAGCAATGCCAATATCCTGACTATATGCTGTTGCCGTTTGCTGTAACAAGTCATACGTAGAGGCTTTTTTGCCAAACCTGCCGATGTATTTTCCATTCCGAATAATACTGTTAGGTCTGGTAGTTGCATATAGAGGCAAAGCAACCCAGTTAGGTCGTCCCGATATTCCATCACCATCTATATCATCGGGATCTGCAAGCAATAACAAATCTGTATCTGTGACTGCATCCAGCAAACCTAAGCCGGTATTGGCAGGCGGCGTAAACTTTGAGAATGTTGCACCTGCGGGAATGTTTTCAGGAAGGTAGTTGTAAATAGCTCTGTTTTGAAGCTGTGGACCTCCTAAGTGCAAAAATTGATTACCAATACTATCACGCTGACCAAACCTTGTTAATGTTGTGAAAGGATGACCTTTGCCGTCACCAGCATGACAAGTACCACACGATGTTGCAACAAAAAGAGGCCCAAGCCCTGTTTCCGGTGTGAAAATTTCATCGTTGAAAGCCACATCACCACGCAGAAACTGAACAGATTGTTCAGGTGTAAGCCCCTCAATAGGCCCGTCAAGGACACTATCATCAGCCGGTGCACTTGGAAGTAGCTTTTCACACGCAACTAATCCGAAGATAATAACCACCATCATCCCCAAGACAATTAAATGCTTTCTACCCATAACGAACTACAAAGGTTTAAACAAATCTAAATAAAAAATTAGGCTTGTCTAACAATTATTTTTAGTCTTTCTTAATTTAGTCTAAAAATTGAATGGTTACAAGGCGGTGAAGAGCATAAGGGAGACACTTTTTGTCAGAAAAAAGGGGTCATAGCATACGCTACAACCACTAATCCAATTATTAGCGGAACTGTTGTTAATAGTTCAACGAAAGTCCAATGCCAAATCCCATATCACTATCATAATGTGTACGGATGCTTATATTCTTGGTAAAGATGTAGCCAAGCTCTGCCATATATTCTTTATCGGTATTTACCATAAACCCTGCACGCAACCTTTTTGATATAGGAATGTCCTCTCTCATTAACTGTAACCGCACTATTCCATCGTGGTACATTTCTGCCTGAAAGTTTATCAGCATCGGAAGCGTATAAACAAATCCCAAACTGAATTGTCTTCTGTTGTCTTTCTCATTTTTTTGCCCAAACAAATTCTTCTCTTGTTCATCAATTCCCATTCTGCGGTAACGCCAGTCAAAACCAATAAACGGCATAAACCATTGCATTTTTCCAATGTATCTTCCCAAATGAGTTTCAACCTCATACCCGTGCATATCGTTGTAGCCCAAACGCCATTCCGTGCCTAAGCTCCATCTCGTATTTTGAAGCATTGCTTCCCCATCATTTCCATTGGTAGCAAAATCATTTTGAGCCATGAAATGTGGCATATTGCTTTCCCTTTGTAATGCTTTGTAGGCTTTTGCCTTATCCGGCAGATAAGGATTTTGATAATCACCTACGGCAAACACACGGTTCATACCTGACATCATGTGGTACAGGATATGGCAGTGAAAAAACCAATCGCCCTCGGTGTTTGCTGCAAATTCTATCGTATCAGTTTCCATTGGCATAATATCAATGATATTCTTTAAAGGTGCGTTTTCGCCCTTGCCGTTTAATACCCTGAAATCAAATCCGTGCAGGTGCATGGGGTGGCGCATCATAGAGTTATTGTAAATGGTAATCCGCAGTATTTCTCCTTTCTTCACGGGTATTTTATCCGTTTCCGAAAGCACCTTGTTGTCCATGCTCCATACATAGCGGTTCATATTTCCGGTAAGGGTAAATTTGATGTCTTTTACCGGAGCATCTTTTGGCAGTGTTGTGTTATATGGAGATTTGAGCATGGCATAGTTCAGCGTAACAATATCTCCCAAAGCGTTTGCATTGTAACGATTGGGGTCATTGTCCATATTCATACCGTGCTGACTATGGTCTTGCTTTTTCTTTGCCTCACCTGTAATTTCGGGGTACATAACTACATTCATATCCATTTGGTTCAGGCTCATCTTCATTCCCATATCGTCCAAGTCGCCGTTCATTTTCATCATGTCATTCATCATCTTCATACCCTCGAAGTATTTAAGCGTTGGAAGTGGTGAGATAAGCTGTTTGATACCATTGCCAATGAAATAGCTTGCTGATTGAGTTCTGTCTTCGGTAGTGGCAAGGAACTCATAGGATAGTCCATCATCTGGAATAGTAACCACTATGTCATAGGTTTCCGATACGGCTATAATTAGCCTGTCCACTTCAACGGGTTCTACATCATTACCGTCACTTGCCACTACGGTCATTTTACCGCCTGCATACCGAAGCCAAAAGTAAGATGATGCACCACCGTTGGATATACGCAACCTTACTTTATCGCCTGCCTTTAAGGTCTTACCCTCAACCGATTTCAGGTCGGTAGTATGGTTTCCGTTTATGAGGATTTTATCATAATACACATCACTCACGTCCATTGCCAGCATCCGTTTCCATTCGTTGGTAACTTTGGTTTTAAATTTTCCCTCACGTATAGCCTCTGCATAAGATTGTGTCGCATTCTTTTTAATGGCAGCCCAATCATTTGCATTGTGCAGCATCCGGTTGATGTTATTGGGATTAAGATTTGTCCATTCACTTAAAATGATAGGCACAGTCGGCAAATCATCAATTCCCTTTCTAAAGGTTTTATCATCGTCCCGCTTTTTCATTATGAAACTACCGTACATTCCGATTTGTTCCTGTAACCCTGAATGGGAATGATACCAGTGTGTACCATGTTGAATAATTGGGAAACGATAGGTATAGGTAGTGCCAGGTTCAATCGGCTGTTGCGTTAAGTGAGGTACTCCGTCTTCCTTGTTGGGCAGGAATACACCGTGCCAGTGCAGGGACGTACTTTCTTTTAGCTGATTGTGAACTACAATTTCGGCAGTATCGCCCTCTGTAAAGGTAAGGGTAGGCATAGGAATTTGCCCGTTTACGGCAATAGCCCTTTTTGATTTGCCTGCATAGTTTACGATAGTGTCTTTGACGTATAAATCGTAATGCACTACTTTTTGAGCAAATAAAGTTTGCGTGCAGAGCGTTATCAGAACGACTTGCAGCATCTTTATTATTATTTTCTTGTGTCTGTTCATTATTCTATAATTTTATTTTAAACTGTCAGCCATTGCATCAAACCATTTCATTAAAACCTGTTTTTCTTCTTGGGTTAATACTGCATTGCGGTGAATAAGCGTATATGATGACAATGGCATTTTCCCGTCCCTTATCTGATTGGACATAGCCCGGAATTTATTGCGCTGTTTGCGGGTAGAGTACGTTCCAAAGTCGCTAAAGTTTAGTTCCTCTTTGCCCTCCTTAATATGCCCTGCCATATACCATGCTCCCGGTTGGATACGGCTGTACCACGGATAACGGGTGTTGTTGCTATGGCAGTCGTAACAAGAGATTTGCAATATCGCTTTAACGTTTTGGGGTACTGCATATACCTTTTCAATGTGCATATCTGTTACCTCACCCGATTGATTTCGCAATGGCTGAAAAAACTGAATGCCGATTAAGACAACGATTAAGCCTAATATAATTTTTTTCTTTAGCGACATATTAATTAATAGCTAATTGATTGTCAGCAACACTTTACCGATGTAATAAGGCGAGAAAGTGGTGTCCCGTTCAAAATTGAAATTGGATTTTAATTATTTTTCTTTTTCAAATTCTTTAAGTTTTCGCTTCATAAGCTCAATTTCATCAGATTGGGATTGGATAATGTCTTTTTGCAATTGCATCAGTTCAGGGTCGGTCAACTTAGCATTTTCCGACATCTGTAATGCCGCTGCGTGATGCGGTATCATACCCTTTACAAACTGTTTGTCCCCAACACCTATTTGTTGCCTAATCCCAAACCATGAGAATATGCCGACAGCTACCGAAAGTGTTGCGATACCCCAATTGATTTTCTTGTTAGTGTACATACCTTTCATTATCAACAATTCGATAAGTAGCATTGCCGAGGTCATCAGCAAGGTCATGTACAGGTTATTAATATTGGGTATAAGGTTGGCTAATTTGTCTATCATGGCGTACATGATAAAATACATTGCACTAAACATAACGATAGCCATAACAGCAAAACGTTTGTACATGGCTAATGAATGTTTTGAGTTATCAGCACCATTTTTTGAACTATGCTGCATTCCGTGTTTATTCTGCATATTTTCCATAACAATGAGCTTTTATTTATTATCAATGGTTTTCTCTACCTTGCCGCAGCTAATCATTTTTGAGCCATAGTAAGGGTTTTTGATTTCCTTATTTTCGCTTAACCAAATGGCTCCCTTACCATCGTTGAACATCGGGCAATGGTCTTGATATAGTTTTTGTGGAGTGCCGAACAATTTTATCAGGTCAGTAATATCTTCGCTCAATGATGCCAAATGCTCCCTTTGGTGGTCTATTTTGCCCGCATTGTTGCCAATATGCTCCGCATTTTCCTTTGCATCATCCGCAATGTCCATATACTCCTTATGCTTGTCGGCAGGAATAGCTTTCATGTCCACTTTATTTAAGGTAGCCAACAACTTCTTACCCGCACTGGCGGCAGCCTTATCATCATCCGATACAAGAGCATTCTTTAAGGTCAGGTAATCGGTGATTATGGGAGCAATGGAGAATTTATTTGTTTCGCCTGCCGCTGTTTTTGCTTCCTGTCCGTTTGCGGTATCGCTAACCGGGGGTGCAACCACCGTATCATTTTCTTTTGCCGGAGCAGATGCCTGTTGCGCTGAAACGGCTACTGTATCATTTGCGGATTGTTCGTTTTTGCTTGTAGATTGGTTGCAGGATACAGTTATAAATGCCATAGTAATTGCAACGATTGATAATGTTATATTTTTCATTTTTATTTATTTTTTGATTTTTAAAAAACTTGCATTGATAGCTACTACAATTGTGCTTACGCTCATTAGCACAGCACCCATTGCAGGGCTTAAAATAAATTTTGGATAGAGTATGCCTGCCGCAAGGGGAATTGCGACTACGTTGTAGCCAACTGCCCATATTAGGTTTTGCACCATTTTTTTATAGGTGCTTTTAGCGAAGCCAATCAGCTTTACTACATCTCTTGGGTCGCTGTCCACCAGAATAATATCAGCAGTTTCGGCAGCCACGTCAGTGCCGGAACCTACGGCTATACCTACGTCAGCCTGTGCTAATGCAGGCGCATCGTTTACGCCGTCGCCAGTCATGGCAACGGTTTCACCTTTTGCCTGAAGCTCCTTTACTTTCTCCTGCTTGTTGTGCGGAAGCACATTTGCTAAAAAGCCATCCATTCCTAATTTCTCTGCTACGGCAGCCGCAATCTTTTCATTGTCCCCGGTGAGCAGAAAGGATTTGATGTTCATTTTTTTGAGTGCATCAACTGCCTCGCCTGAACCCTCACGGATGCTGTCTGCCAAAGTGATTATCCCCACTACTTTATCTCCGATTAGAACAAAGTTTACTGTTTCGGCTTCCTGATTGATTTCCTTTGGAATTTCCGGTAATGAAAGGTGGTTTTCGCTGAAATAGTTTTTCCCGGCTGCTATAACACCTTTCCCGTTGACGATACCTTTTACACCGATGCCCTGCATATAGCTGAAGTTTTCCGATTTCCATAAGGCAAGGCTTTTTTCCTTTAAGGTTGCCATAATGCCTTTTGCGATATGATGTTCAGAATTTTGCTGCACGGCGGCGGCATACTGGATAAGCTCATTGGCATTATATTCATCCGTTAATGGGATAATTTTTTCAACAGTATGGGAACCTTTGGTGAGGGTTCCAGTTTTGTCAAAAATGACGGTTGATATATTCCTTGTTGTTTCAAATGCGTTCCGGTTGCGGATAAGCAGACCGTTGGTCGCTGAAAGCGTTGTGGAAATTGCGACTACCAATGGGATAGCTACGCCCAAAGCGTGCGGACAGGCTGTTACCATTACCGTTACCATTCTTTCCAAAGCAAAGGCGGTATCCCCACTGCTAACAAACCAGTAAATGAATGTGCCTATGCCTACGGCAATAGCAATAAAGGTCAGCCATTTTGCTACCTTGTCCGCAAGGTTCTGTGTATTGGATTTGGTAGCCTGTGCATCTTGCACCAGGTTAATGACCCTGTTCAGGTAGCTGTCTTTCCCAACGGCTGTTACCTTTACTTTCAACGCTCCATCGCCATTGATAGACCCTGCGATAACCTTACTGTCTTTTTCCTTTTTTACGGGAACGCTTTCCCCGGTCAGCATACTTTCGTTGATGTACGACCCTCCCTCTACGACTAATCCATCGGCAGGGATTTTTTCGCCCGGTTTTATAATTGCCGTTTCACCGCTTTGCAGGTCTTCGAGCTTTATCCTTACGGCTTCACCGTTCCGTTCCACGGTAACATCATTCGGCAGCAACGCTACCAATGACTGTAATGCCCTCGATGCTGCCATTTGGGAACGCATTTCGAGCCAATGCCCCAATAGCATAATATCAATAAGGGTTGCCAGTTCCCAAAAGAAATCCATACCCTGCAAGCCGAAAACAACGGCTACCGAATAGATATAGGCAACGGATATGGCTATGGCAACAAGGGTCATCATACCTATGGCTTTGGCTTTTATTTCACCTGCCATTCCTTTTAAGAATGGCAAGCCACCATAGATATAGATAGCTGTTCCCAATGTCAGCAACACATATTTATCGCCCGTAAATGCAATGCTGAACCCAAGCCATTGCTGTATCATGTGCGATAGGAGCAGGATAGGTACTGTAATGACGAGGCTTGTCCAAAAACGTTTCAGGAAATCACCTGTATGGTGTCCGGCGTGTTTATTGAAGCTCTCTTTTGAATGGTCATGATTGGTATGCTCCCCATGTCCGTGAGCTGTCCCATGTTCATGGGAAGCTGAGGGATTACCTATGGGAACCAGTGCCATACCACAAAGCGGGCATTTGCCCGGCTCGTCCTTTAGCACCTGTGGGTGCATGGGACACGTGTATTTTTGCATAACAAAGGGGTTAAAAGTTATTTTTACTTAATTTTTCTGCCATTTCATGCGTCATTTCTTCGGCATAAGTACCATAAGCATCAACAAGAACACCTTTATTCTCACCATTTTTGGATGAGATAACATAAATGACGGCATTGTTGTCGGGACTGCTGTCGAGGCTTTCAAACCTGTGTGTTTCTACAACCGTAAAATCTTCCGGCTTTAGCTTTAGGCTTTGTGAGGCACAGTATAAACAATCTGGAAGCAGACTGAAATCCATGCCATATCCTCTGTGTTTAAGGTCTTGTAGTGCCTGTACCATGTTATTATACTGTACCATAACTTTATGACCTATTGTTTAATGGTTTCAACGGTACTGCCACAGGTAAGCATCTGCGAACCGTAATACGGGTTTTTAACCGCATTTTCTTTGCTCAACCAATTTGCTCCTTTGCCTCCGTTGTACATCGGGCAATGCTGATAGTAAACAGGAGCATTCTGCTTAGACACTTTTGCCAATTCATAAAGATTAGTCGAAAGAGTAGCAAAGGCTTCTCTTTGTTTGGCAACGTCTTTTGATTTTTCAATGCTTTCCGCATTGGTTGATATGTTTTTCATTACTTTCATCCAAACGGTATGTTCTTCTGTGGATAGCTTGCTCATATCCACTACGCCAACGGATTTAACTAATGCAGCAGCCTTGTCAGAAGCATTAGCAGCATCGGTTTTTATCAAGGCATCCTTTATGGAAAAGTAATTGTCAAATACGGCTGTTAGCTGTGAGGCATTTTGTACCGGAGCATTTTCGGATGTAACCATTTTACTATGGTCATGACCACCGTGTTCGCTACTCATATCCATGTCAGCCTCTTTGTTTTTGGCAACGGGCTTTAATGTTCTTTCGTACTGGCAGCAACCCGGCAGCTTAGCATATATGTCATCCGGTGCTAAGAATTTTTCACTGTCATAACCTGCCAAAGCAATGCGTTTGAGTATTTCGTCCTGATTGGTTTTGTCGCTGTCATAGGTTAGGGTACCCATTTTGGTGTCTTTGTTCCATTCCACACTGGCTACTTTTTTTACGTTTCCGGCTTTTTCGATAGTGGCTTTGCACATATCGCAGTTACCATCAACCTTTACGGTTTCTGTTTTCGCATTTTTTATTTGTGCGAAACTGTTTATTGATGATAGCAATACGACGATTACCATCAATAATTTTGCTATTGATTTCATATTAGAATACATTTTAGAGGAATGGGGCATACAGTCCAATCCTGTTAGAATTTTGATTAAATAGTACAAATAGGGAATTTTCAAAAGCTGGATGCAGCTTTCGACAAGGCGTACCTATGGCTGTAAAGCCATAGTTTTAGCTTATTTTAGGCGGTAGCCAAATGGAGAAAAAGCCCGAAGAATAGTAGGCTTGTTTAAAACCGAATTTTTGTTTTTTAGTACTGGCAATTGGATATTTTGCCCTTAATTCGATTATTGTAGGCACATTTAACGAGTTAGCACAGGTAGTGCCGCACCTGCAAGAACTCCCGTTACAGCCTCCACAACCATTGCTATGGTTGCATTTTTTGCAAGATTTACCTTTGCAACTGTGCTGCTTATGTTCTGATTTTTTTGATTGTTTTTTGGAACAAGAGGACTTCTCTGTTTTAGTAGCAGTTTTGGAGCAAGCATAGCTTTGATTGGGTATCAGAAAGAAACCCAAACAGAATAAAGATAACAGGGTAATATGTTTGCCTAAACTTTTCAACGCTACAAAGTTATAAATAAAATTACATTGTTAACCACTTTGTCCTTTATTTTTGACCTCTACCATATTTTTAAAGCTGTTGTTTTTAGGAGTAAATGCCCCTTTCTTACCCAACGTATTCATTAAGAGCAAAAAGGAGCATTTACATTCAACTTTAAGCGGTTAGCGGTTCTATTTTAAAACCTTTGCTTTTGACAATGGCTACTACTTCATCTTCGGTAATACCCTCTGATTTTACGGTAAGGATTTTGTCTGCATTGTTCGTATCTACATTCCAGTGGCAGATACCCTCTGCATTGTCTAAATCGGATTGAACTTTTGATACACATCCACCACAATTAAGATTGGTCTTAAACTGAAATTCTTTGTTATTTTCCATTATTACTTAAATTTTATTGTTAATTGATATTGCAAAGTTGCTTATTCTTCCAAAAGCATCTGTTGTGATATTTTGGATTTGATTTATGATATTTACTGTTTACTTTTTCCACCTCAACCGTAAGCTGTTGCTTACCACGCTTACGCTGCTCAATGCCATTGCCGCACCTGCAATCATCGGGTTAAGCAGGAAGCCATTAATAGGATATAAAATACCTGCCGCAACCGGAATGCCAATTACATTATAGATAAATGCCCAAAACAGATTTTGCTTAATAGTGGCTACGGTTTGTTTTGACAGCCGGATAGCCTGTGGTATCTTGGTAAGGTCTGATGATATAATCGTCATTTTGGCAACGTCCATTGCAATATCGGAGCCTTTGCCCATTGCGATGCTTACATCTGCTGTTGCCAAAGCCGTACTGTCATTGATGCCGTCCCCAACCATTGCAACGGTTTTGCCTTGCTGTTGCAGTTCTTTCACAAAGTCTGCTTTATGCTGCGGCAATACTTCAGCTTTGTAATGTTTGATACCTGTCTGCCCGGCAATGGCTTTGGCAGTAGCTTCGTTATCTCCTGTCAGCATATATAGGTCAATGCCCATATCCTGCATTTCCGTGATAGCCTGTACCGATGTTTCTTTTATTTCATCTGAAATTGCAATAACGGAAAGGGCTTGTTTGCTGTTTGCAAACCAAATAACGGTTTTGGATAACTTACTCCATTCATCGGCTTGCTGTTGCAGTTTTTCGGGAATATTGATATTATTTTCTGCCAATAGTTTTTTATTCCCTACAAAATAGGTTTCACTATTGTGGTTGGCTTTTGCTCCTTTACCTGTGATACTGTCAAAACCGGACAATGCAGTTGCAGCCACGCCGTCCAAATGTTTTACTACGGCTTCGGCTAAAGGGTGTTCTGATTGCTTTTCGATGCTTAGTAAAATGCTTTTACACGTATCGTCATTGTTCAGCCATTCGATGCCTGTAACCTGTGGTCTGCCCTCGGTAATGGTTCCGGTCTTATCCAGGACAATAGCGTTTACTTTCTTAGCCAATTCAAGGCTTTCCGCATCTTTTATCAGGATGCCTTTTTCAGCACCTCTACCCACTCCAACCATTATTGCCGTAGGCGTAGCCAATCCCAAAGCACAGGGACACGCAATAACCAAGACTGTAACGGCTGCCAGTAATCCTTGTACTACTCCGTTATTGCCACCTAAAACAAACCATAGGATAAATGTAAAGATGGCAATACCGATTACAGTTGGTACAAAAATTCCTGCAATCTTATCTACCAATTTCTGCACGGGTGCTTTACTGCCCTGCGCATCCTGCACCATTTTGATGATGTGGGCGAGCATTGTTTCCTTACCCACTTTTACGGCTCTGAATTGGAAACTTCCTTTTTGGTTAATGGTTCCTGCAAATACTTTTTCGTTTTCTTTCTTCAATACAGGTACGGGTTCACCACTTAACATACTTTCATCCACGTAGGAACTGCCGGAAATAACCATACCGTCCACCGCAATTTTTTCACCCGGCTTCACAAGGATAATATCGCCTGCGATTACTTCTTCAATAGGGGTTTGCTTTTCCGTTCCGTTTGCTTGCACTACGATAACTGTTTTGGGTTGTAATCCCATTAGTTTTTTAATTGCTGAAGATGTATTGCCTTTGGCTTTTTCTTCCAACAGTTTCCCTAAAAGAATGAATGCAATAATGACGGCTGCCGCTTCAAAATAAACGTGGGCGTGTAAACCTCTTTGATGCCAAAAATCTGCAAACAACATATTGAACACACTGAACACATAAGCGATACCTGTACTCAATGCTACCAACGTATCCATATTGGCGGAGCGATGCTTTGCCTGCTTCCACGCATTGATAAAGAAGCCCCTGCCTAACCACAATACAACAGGTGTAGAGAATGCCCACATAATCAGGTTTGCATAAGGCATATCCATAAAGAACATTCCTATTACTACGACAGGTAAGGACAGTATAATTGCCCAAATGGTTTTGGTCTTTAATTGTTTGAATTTCTTCTCGTGGATAGCTTCGAGTGTTTCCTGCTGTTTGGTTTCATCTTCAATTAGTAAATCATAACCAACTCCTTGTACCGCTTTTTGCAGTTTTTCAGCATTGGTTATATCAGACAGGTATTCAACGGTAAGATTTCCCGTTGCGAAGTTTACGGAAGCATTCACAACGCCCTCCTGATGCTGTACGATACTTTCGGCACTTCCCGCACAAGCCGCACAGGTCATTCCCAAAACAGGGAATGTCTGCATAATGGTATTTTTATCTTTTACTGCCATATCTCGATTGTTTTTTTAACAATGCAAATTTGGCAATAATATGAATGGCGGCTATTGTGGAATTTTGGAAATGGCTTGTAAAATTTACTTATACTTCGTCCAAAGGCTTTCTTCTGTCTTCACGTATCTGCTTAAAATGGCTCGGTGTCAGCCCAGTTACTTTTTTGAATTGGTTGCTTAAATAAGCTACACTCGAATAGTTTAGGCGATAAGCGATTTCACTCAAAGACAATTCATCATAAACTAATAGTTCTTTTACCTTTTCTATCTTTTGAGCAATAAAATATTTTTCAATGGTCGTACCCTCTACTTCCGAAAAAAGATTTGATAAATAGTTATAGTCATGATGAAGTTTATCACTTAATACATCCGACAGGGTGGTCTTGTTGTCATTTTCCTGATAATGTACCACCTCAATGATTACATTCTTTATTTTTTCAATAATACGGCTTTTCTTATCATCAATAATTTCAAACCCTAAAGGAATTAGAACTTTAGCCAAAATTGCTTTTTCTTCGGGTGTAGGTTCTTTGCCAAGCATAACCTCTCCAAGTTTGATGTCTTTTACATCCAAACCTATTTTGTCCAATTCATTTTGCACCACCAAAATACAGCGGTTGCAAACCATGTTTTTAATATAAAGTGTACTCATAAGAATGTCCGTTAATATCTTTTTACTATCTGCCGAATACACAAATTTAAAATCTTTTTTCCCCATCTAATATTCAAAGCAGCGTTTGACCGATTTCAACGCTTTTACAGGTTGCTTCTACCGTATCTAATTTTGCATGGGCATGTCCCTTCGGGCCGGTTCATTCCAGGGTACGTTTCACTTCCGTCACTCTTTCATCGTGACCACCTCGTTCCTCGCCGCCTTACATCCCCCTCATGCTTCATGGTTAACGCTGTTATCAAGGCTAAATTGGCTAAGACTGCCATCCAGCCTGGCTATGGCATTTTCCAACGAAACGGGTAAAAAGGCAGCTAAGGTAGTTACGCCTTCGTTACTACGAGCGCATAATACTGCGCTACGCTTGCACCCTTCGGGACTTATAGCTCTTCGTGCCTCCGTCTCCACTCTGTCGCTGCTTTCTTTTTTCCCGTTTTTTCTTTTGGAAAAATGCTTTTAGGGCAGGCGGGTGAAAAAAAAGTAAACAAAATGGTTTCACAATTAAAATTAAAAATCATGAACATCATTGGCAGATTAACGAGGGACGCACAAATCAGCACCTTACCGAGCGACAAACAGGTAGTGAACTTCTCCGTAGCGGTAAACGACAGCTTCCGTAACAAACAGGGCGAACGGGTGGAACACACCGAGTATTTCAACTGTGCCTATTGGCTTTCAACGAACGTAGCTAAGGTTCTTACTAAAGGAACATTGGTAGAACTCTCAGGCAGAGTAAGTGCAAGGGCATGGATCGGAGGCGATGGCGAAGCACATGCAGCACTCAATTTTCACACTTCCCAAATCAAATTGTACGGAGGTGGTAAGCGACCTGAAACCGTAGCAGGTGGTATCAGTAACAATTCCGCAGTACCTGCTGACAATGGCAAAGACGATTTGCCTTTCTAACAAACAACTTTCATTTATCAACTTTTAAAAATTACAATCATGGCACATAATCTTAATTATAACGAAGGAACAGGCAAATACAGCTTCTTTAGTGTACAGCAAAAGGCATGGCACAACTTAGGACAGGTAGTAGAACAATATCCCACAAGTGCCGAGGCTATTAAATATGCAGGACTTGATTTCGAGGTAGTCAAATCACCCTTATATACTCGTGGTACAGGTATCAGCATAGGCGATGATGGTGAAATTAAAGAAGGTGGCAACATCTTACTGCCTGACAATTTTGCAACCATGCGTACCGATACCAATACAGTTTTTGGCGTAGTAGGTAAGGATTATCAGATAGTACAGAACGCAGATGCCTTTGCATTTTTCGATGCTATTGTAGGTGGTGGGGACGGTATCCTGTACGAAACAGCAGGAGCATTAGGAAACGGAGAAAGGATATTTATAACCGCTAAACTTCCTGACTATATCCGTGTGGGCAACGGTGATGATATTACAGAGAAATACATCTTTCTGACAACTTCCCACGATGGTACGGGAAGCATTACCGCAGCCTTTACACCTGTACGCATTGTATGCCAAAACACCCTTAACGCAGCATTGGGTAATATGTCCAACGTGGTACGCATCCGCCATACATCCGGTGCAAAACAGCGTTTGGAAAATGCTCATAAGGTAATGGGACTGGCTAATCAGCTTAGTACCCAACTGGAGGGAATATTTAACCAATGGACACAGGTGCGTATCTGTGATGCAGAAGTAAAGAAACTTATTCAACTGGCACTCTGCCCCAATAAGGAAACATTGGATGCACTTAAAAAGGGTGCAGAAGATGAACTGTCAACCGTATTCAAAAACACCGTTGAAGATGCTTTTGCCTACGCAATGATGTCAGATACACAACAGTTGAATACTACCAAAGGAACTGTGTTCGGAGCATACAATGCGGTAACAGGCTATTATCAGAATGTACGCAATTACAAGGATGATGAAAGCAAACTGCAATCCATTGTAATGGGTGGTACAGCACAGGCTAAAGCACAAAGGGCATTTGAACTATGTAATCAGTTTGCAAAGGATGGTGCAGACGTGCTTATGCTGAATTAACAACCAAAGGACAGGCGGCAATGTCTGCCTGTCCTTATTACTCACTTTAAACTCAGGTATTATGAAACCTTTAGAGAATTTGATAAATGTAGAGAAAGCGAGGTTACTGCATGAACTGTTTCCGCAGGAAATTCCCGCCTTATTGGAATATGTTAACGGTATGTGCCTTACCATACAGGAGGATGAACAGTTAACACGAAACCAATGGGAAAACGGCTTGCTAACCGTAGAAGCATGGCTATCCTTTGTCGAAGAAGTCAGGAATAAGATAGAGAGGTACGGAAAGCGAATGCACAAGCAGAGCAGATTATTTGCCGACCAGTTGTTTGATGGTTATGTCGCTATATACATGGTGCATTGCATGACCTTGTACACCACTATACGGAAGCATCCTAATCATAAGTTTTCGTTAGCCATTGACTTACTTTTTAACCCATAAATACAAGGTTATGGAAGCATTAATGAAATTATTGCAGGCTATGCCTTTCCCAACCATGTTCTTTGTTGGTTTGGCAATAAAGCTATTTGTCGGTATGCGACAATTCAACCGCAGGGGCTTAGGTGGCTTACAGCATTTCGATAACTACTTCGTGGGATTGATTACACTTTTCATTGAATGGATATTGAAGTGGACAGCTTTTGCCTTGATGCTGTGGGGACTGTGGGGATGGCTCTTTAAATGAAACGGTACAGGACTGTACAGAAATTATTTAATCAAAAATATTGAACAATGGAAACAACAAATTTTTTCAGCAATGTGGCCGCATTGAACATAACAGGCGACTTGCAACTGACGATACGCAAGGGAGCGGAAAATAATTGGATAGTATCGGTCATGCTCAATAATGAACAATGTGGTGATGATGCAAGAAAACTGATACCGCCACTTAATCTGCGAGGTACTACCGATGAACTGGATAACGGTTTCTTTGAACGAATTGCAACGCCTATGCAGATTGCTTCAGGTTTAATGGTGGATATGGAAGGTTTTATGAAACAAGTGGAAGAAGCAAAGAAACAATCTGCTATGGAAAAAGAAAAGGCAGACAGGGAACGAAAGGAAAAAGAAGCGAAGGAAAAAAAGTACAAAGAGGCAATGCAAAAGGTTGATGAATTGGAGAAGGAGGGGAAATATAGGGACGCTTGGATGAAAGTGCCTGACCCGACTGAATATCCTGAACAGGCTGAAGCTATCCGCAAAAGAAAATCTGCATTATCGGCAAAGTTTGCACCTGATTTATTCGGTGGTACTTCAACGGCAGTTGCGAATGAAGAACCACAAAGGGAAGATATAGATGCGGAGCAGGAAACAGACCCTGAAGAAGTGCCTGAATTATCCGAAGACGACAATTAACTCAATTATTAATCTGTAAAACGAAAGGTCATGTTAATAGCAAAGCAATTAGACAGGGTTTTCCTGCTCACAGAAAACGGAACGGATTTAAGACTAACAGACCCCGAACCGTCATGGAGTGTTGAAGCGGTAATGAACTTCTATGCCAATACTTATCCTATACTCACTACCGCCAAAGTATTAGCGCCACGCATAGAGGAAGATACCGTACAGTATCGTTTTGAAAGTGTAATGGGAACCAAAGGTTAATCTTAAAACGTAAAGCAATGGAATATGCAGCACAATATTATATCGGGCATCATTCAAATGCCACAAAAGCAAAGACAAAGGAAACTGTACAGACAATTAAGCGAGTTCATAGCATTGATACAACGCACAAAAGATGCACACGAAATAGGCAAAGACAAACAGAAGTCCGTGCCGGTGCAAATGTTGCCAATGCTTTTCTGAAAACAACTTTCCTGCCTAAACTGGAGATAATAAAGTCTGTACAATCACCTATGGAAGTGGAGAAAATAGAAACAGACTTTTATCACTCCCTTTTTGAAGTAGCCAGGCATTATAATGGTTTCGAGCCTTTGGATACGAGAACTTTCGGCTACCCCTACAATTTAGCCTTATCTGTTTGGGAAGTGGAAAACCATTTGAAGCGAAACGTCAGGAACTGGAACAGCTTGCGACTGGTACAGGATGATAAGGGAAAAACTTTCTTTATTAGTGAGGAACAATACTGTACAGGAGCGACCTTATACTATATCCCTGTCGTACCATTGTATAAGATGCTTAGGAATAAGCAAGAAAGAAATGCAGCCCTGTTACTGCTCTCTGTTTTCGCATACCTCTACCATATAGCGGATATACCTTATTACAGGCAGGAAGATGCTTACATCTATTGGCAGTATGAAATGATTACCGATTGGATAGAGCAGGATGATGAAACCGACTTAGATAGCCGTAAGGAAGAATTAAAAGTAGCGAAATGGTGCGGTGATAAGATAGAACAGAAAATATTTAACCGCAAAAGCCTTAATGTCTTTGCGGATCGGATAAAGGCATTTAAACCGAAGAACGACTTTGAACATGAGTGCCTGAATGTAGCGAAAGGATTTTTCACCCTATATACTGACTATCCTGCAACATCTGTTTTCCAAAATGCCAAGTGCGTTGAGGATGAGGCAGAACAAGAGGATGAGGTAATTGCTATGAACAAGTATATCTCCTTTATAGCAGATGCTAATGGATGGCTTTACGAAACACTTGCTGAAAGTGTCAATAATGAGTTTAATGAATATGGAACAACCGAAGAGCCAACGGTAGTGAAGATATTTAGCGGAGAAAATATTACTGATTGCAATCTTGATTTTGAGAACAGGTTATTTCCCCTGATAGATGATTTGTGCTACCTGTTGAATAATCATTAAATGAATTACTATGAAAGATGTAATGGAAAATATCGGCACACTTTATCATCCCAAAACGGCTTTGGTTTTTTACGAAGCTAAAGGAACGACTGCGGAGGTTTATGTAGAGTATTTTGATATGGATAGGAATGGTAATCCAATTAATGCACATCCTTTGACTGTTAAGGAAGCACAGTATTTATCAAAAGCATTGGACACCACAAAGGAAAGGAATAAGGCATTCTTAAAGCCTAAAAGCATTATAGCAGGAAATATCCTTTATACAGACCCATCTGAAAATGGCTTTGCAATGTGGTTTACAAAGGCAACAAGCAAAAATCTTTTCTTTATTGATGGCTTGGATATTCCCAATGGTATAGCAGGTGTACCCGCCCTGCTTTGGATAGCCAGTAAGCAGAAGTTACATATCTACGCTCTGAAAAGTGACAGGAAGCCGACTGAAGAAACACCGCTTTATCATGCTCCCTTTTTTAATGTGTATGCGGACGGAAATGTATGTATGGGTTCGGTAGATGTAAATATCAGAAAGTCTTCTTCATTAGAAGAATTTACAGCCGCATGGGAAACCTATTTCTTTAACAGCTATTTCAGCCACCTGATGCAAAACCATAATCCCGTACAAGGTAACTGTGTTAGCCTATGGAAGAAGCTGCGTAAAACAGGTGAGCCATTCCCAAAAGATGTATTGAAGAAAACTGACAGGACGGTCAAAAATATACTAATATGAAAACGGATAAAATAAAAGTACACTTCACAGACAATGACCTGATCGCTCCCACCAACCCCATTGAAGTAAATCTTATAGGAGCTGGTGGAACAGGTTCAAAAGTGCTGACCGCATTAGTGGAAATGAATTATAGCCTGAATGAATTAGGACATGCAGGGTTATCTGTCAGGCTTTGGGATGACGACATAGTAACCGATGCCAATTTAGGCAGACAACGATTTGCCGAGTGCGAGATTGGGCTATATAAATCGGTCGCCCTGATAAACCGTGCTAACCGGTGGGCAGGTACAAACTGGAAAGCCGAGACCCTGAAATTTGGGAAAGACAGTTTAGGCAGGTTGCCCGAACATACACAGGCAGCTATTTACATTTCCTGCGTGGACAGTGTGAGGGCAAGGTTTGAGATTGCAGAAATCCTTAACGGACTGGATGATAACAGGGCATTCCGAAACCGAGCCAAATACTGGATGGATTATGGTAACAGCCAATCCACAGGGCAGGTGCTATTGTCCACCATTGGCAACATCAAACAACCGAAGTCTGAAAAATATGAGGCAGTCGCCAACCTGCCCTTTATAACCGATGTATATGGCGAACTGCTGAAGCAATCCGAAGAAACAGATAATACTCCAAGCTGTTCATTGGCTGAAGCATTAGAAAAGCAAGACCTGTACATTAATTCCTCCCTTGCCCAAATGGGTTGCTCTTTACTCTGGAACCTTTTCCGTCAGGGAATGACCGAAAATAAAGGCTTCTTTCATAACCTTGACAACTTCACTACCCAACCGATAAAGGTCGCTTAAAGCCCTCCCAGGGCGGCGCATCGGCATTCCTTTCGCCGTAGGCGGAACGCCGCTGCGCGTGGAAGCGGTGCAGCCACTTGCCCAAACCGGAATCCCCACCCACAATATTCCAATAATCCGCTTTGGACAACAGGCTACGGCATTATTAACGTATCCCACAGAATAACCTAACACATCCAAGTAACTGGAAGGTAGCTGGTTCAAGTATAACGCAGCGTCCACCACGTAAGAAAGTTGCAGATATATTTCACTTAATTATAAAGTGATTTATATCTTTACACCGTAATCTCGGTCAAGAGCTTTAAATCCGCTAAAAAGTGGTTCGAGTTTTGTACCACAGGGTTCACCTTATTGGACAAGTCAAAAAATAAACGACTTGTCCAATTTTTTTTGGCTTTAAATCTTTGTCAATTAATGCTATAAGGTTGATGATTTCATTTAACCTTTTGGTTCGATGTTGATAACCGTCAAATACTAATTTTTCAGGGAACATCGAACCAATTATTCTCCTTTTTAGTTCTACTTTACCATCATTATACAGTTTATCAAGTTGAGTGATGTTGCTAAATGCTTTTTCTATTAAGTGATCTATTCTTGTTTATGAATTTAAAACTGACTTTAGTTTTGCTTCCACGCGATTGCTTTTTTCTTCACCTTCCGATTTGATAGTACGATAATCATGAAGTGTCAATTTGGGTTTCCTACAACGGGAGTTTGTGAAAAAACTACCGGTGTCCTATAAATATACACACAATGTGCATGAGCACAAGAGCTGTATGATTTTTGTTGTTAAAAGTTATGCAATATATACAGGGCAACAACCGCAATCAAACCTACTTCAGCATTCTTGATGGCCAGTTAGCAACCGATAACCCTGTAAGGTTGATGGACGCATTTGTAGATAAGCTGGGCCTACAAAAATTGGGCTTTGGCAGAACAGTACCCAAAACAGATGGCCGTCCGCCCTATGCCCCGCAGGTACTTTTAAAATTGTATCTGTATGGTTATTCAAATAAGATCCGCAGCAGCCGTAAGCTGGAAAAAGAGTGCAGCCGCAATATTGAACTGCAGTGGTTGCTGCAAGGCCTTCAACCCAACTACCATAC
>JAFDYF010000027.1 GCA_018267575.1 Bacteroidota bacterium | reverse complement strand
GGTCCGGGCGGGACGTTTTTCAAATACCGCCACAGCATGCCAAGCCCTGGCCGTTACCTGCCATTTTTGGGCAACACTCTAACAAAACAAAACTATCTTGACATAAATGGATTTTCTAAACATCGTTACTGAAACAGAAGAAGAGTTTGAAACAATTGCCAGTATGCTATTTGACAACTTCGCAATCCAGACAAATAAAACTATGTACAGATTTGTAGAGATTGAATTTTATTGGAATTCACCAAATCATATTGACAATAGTACATACCAACGTAAGCACGTTGACCCCAAAGCAGGAGATTGGTTTTTTCATTATTCAGGTGTTGACATCGCTTTAAAAAATGAACAAACAGGTGGATATGGAGGCATTTTAATTCGCAGTATTTATGACATCAATGAAAATAAAATTATTAAAGGTCCTTTGGTTTGTGCAATGAAACTGTTCAGTGGGACAAATGCTTTTACAGAAACTATCAAGACGAAAGTAGTTTCTCACACTTTTGAAAAGTCTGCAATTTTAAAAAGTAAACGAATAGGCTTAGGACTAAATGCAAAAGATAACGAAGCGGATAAATTAAATTATAGATTTGTAATAGACCCGAAGAAATGATACCCGATAGCAAAACAAATATTCTTTACTTAGCAGACACTTTACCCAAAAAATATTCAAACTTTTATAAGCGGTTTGAGAAAGCTCTTAATAACTGTAATATCCATTTTAAATTACTTCCGAAAACAAAAGATGTTTGGGCTGTTGATTATATGCCTATACAAATTGACTTAAACAAGTTTGTCCGTTTTGTTTACAACCCTTCATACTTACAGACAAAAAAGCTAATAAAGACCATTTCGGACGTTGATGCAATTTGTTGTGAAATTGGCATTGAACCTTTTAAGACCGACATTATACTTGACGGCGGCAACGTAACAAGAACCACCAACAAGGTTATTATGACAGACCGTGTTTTTGTTGACAATCCGACCTACGAACGGAAACAGATAATAAAGGAACTTCACGAACTTTTACAAGTTGACAAACTGTATTTTGTTCCTGAACAGCCAGGCGACTTTACAGGTCATTCGGATGGAATGGTTCGTTTTATAAACGAGAATGCAGTTGTTATTAACGACTACCAACGAGAGAAAGAATGGTTTTACAGAGCTTTTGAAATCGCCATTCACAACACAGGACTTGAGTACATCAAAATCCCTTACAATGTGTATGACAATAAAAGCAACGACCAAGCAAACGGAGACTACATTAACTATTTGCAAATGGAAAACACCGTAATCATTCCAACTTTTGGCATCAAGGAAGATGACGTGGCTGTAAAACAATTTGAAACAATATTTGCAGGATCGAACATCACAACTATTGACAGTAACGAAATTGCAAATGACGGTGGTATTTTAAACTGCATTACATGGAACATTCTAAAGTAATTTATGCAAACAGACAATTATAGAGAGAACCTTAAAGAAGCACTCAAAAATCTTATTAGAGTTAACGAAAGCATCTACGGTTCAATCATTGACGTTTCTATGCAAGGCGACCTAAAGGAGTTTAATGACGCTGTGCCGATTGGTGAAGTTCATCAATTAGATTATGAACTATTTAAAAACAGTGACGACACAAACGTTCAGCTACTTATTAAACTTATCGAGACGGTAGATGAAACTTTTGAAAGTATTAAAAATATTAATAGCATCAAGCTCGACGAGGAGTAAAACGGCAGGTAACATTGGTATTGCTGCAAGTGGGGCTGGACGTTGAAACTTCGGCTGTTTGCATCGCTGTACTTTAGTTCCGGCAGACGAATATCTATTTGGCTTTTTGTTGTTAACTTCAACTATATATTTTCAATTGGGCAGCGGTTCCGGGCTGGACGTTATAAAATATCCCACCTGCAGCAATACCTGCCCGTTAGCGGTAATAATATGGCGACACAACTAACTCGATACAGTCTGACAAAGAAAATCCCTACGGTAGACGTAGATGTGCCTCTATTGAAAAATATTGAAAGTTATATCTTATCGAATATTCCACAAATGTTTGAAATTGATGAGCTTGAACTAAGTAGTAAATATTATACAAGAATTAAAGACACAAACGGAGAACTCTCATTAGGATTAATTGAACAGTACGACAATACAATGTTTCCAGATTCCACGACTAGAATAACTGTAGGAGTTAGGACAACTAATTATAAATCTAAAGTTGACATAGATATTAGCGTAACGTTTGACAAAGACGCCTTATTTTCAGTCATCCAAATTGACCTTTTTGATTTAAATCCTAAAGAAAAGGCAGTTGGAATATTAACTAAACTTGAAAACATAATCAATGAAGCAAAGAATCTTAATTTTCTATTTCACCCACCATTGCTAATAAATATCCTTCTTGTTGTAATAGGATATTCGATACCAACACTTGCTTCTTTATTTTTTAAATTAAATCAAAAAGTTGGCTATGCTTCATTAATAGTTGGGCTATGCATTGCTTCCTATTTTTGGCTATTCAAAAAATGGAAACCATATGTCTCGTTCATCTCTAATAGGCAAAAAAGAAATGATAGAATAGCTAATTACCTTTTGTTGGGCATTTTAAGTTTTATCCTATTCTCAACCATACTTATGCTAATACGAAAATATTTTATTGGCCAATAATTACTACCGCTAACATGGGGCTTGGCGTTATGTCGGCGGAAGGAACACATGACCCAACTTCAACTA
>JAFDYF010000026.1 GCA_018267575.1 Bacteroidota bacterium | reverse complement strand
GGCCCGGGCGGGACGTTTTTCAAATACCGCCACAGCATGCCAAGCCCTGGCCGTTGGCAGAAATTTTTTAGACAGTCTTTAGGGGCTAAACACAATGACATTAGAACAAGTTTATAATGAAAAGTATGTGTTGTCAGACGGAGAAATTTTGTCTATTCATATTGCCCAAATGAATGGCTCTACTGCAAAAGTTACAATTTCCGCGAGACAATATTTAAAAAAGGAAAAATATAGAACATGCAACGTTGAAGTCACCTTTACTAATATTACAAGAATTAGCCTATTTGACGATGCAGATATTTTAGGCAACTATTCAGATATAACAATTGCAAGGCTTGACAACGGAAATTATTATGTATCGTTTGACCCATATGGGAACACTAATAAACCTCACGAACAAGACAATTACATAATTATTTCGGAGAAACTGGAATTTGAAGAACTTCAATAAACTGATTCGTTATCCAAAAGTGTCAGACTTACGGAATAAGAAACAGAAGAATATCACCAGTGGACAGCTGAATGATTTGGTATTGGAAGGAAGAAATATAAATATAGATAACAAAAAAGACGAAGTCCAACTCCATTAAGAAGTAAAAACTTCTGCCAACATGGGGTTTGGCGTTATGTCGGCGGACAGAATACACTCGTCAACTTCAACTATCCATCAGCATCGGTCTCGGGGGACGGATAGGGCCGAGCAGTAAAATATATTTTCAACTTTTGTACCTTTATCAAGCACCGGTCCGGGCTGGACGTTTTCCAAATGCCGCCACAACATGCCAAGCCCTGGCCGTTGTACGTAATTTTAAAGACACCCTACTAACTATGACAGTCGAAGAAATAAAAGAAAAATTATTATCTAAAAAATCGGCTGACAGGCTAAGTGCGACAAAGCGAATTTCAAAAGAAAATATTCTGGCACTTGCTGGCGAACTTTTTGCGGCTTATACCAAAGAGAAGCAAGACAAAAGAACTTGGGAACCTCAATCTGAAATGGTCAAAGCATTGGGGTTACTTAATTACAAGCCTGCTTTGGCTGATATCGAAAGAATAGTTAGAGATAATATTCCGCATGATATGATAACGATAAATGCTGCAACAGCATTTGTTCAACTGAAGCGGAAAAATATTCATGACGCTCAACCTGTTTTAGAACTTTTAAATTTTGGCAGTACTTCTGTTATTTGTGGAGCATTAAAAGCTCTTGCAATCGACAAGATGTTACCCCCCAAAATTGAAATTGAAGAAATACTAAAAATCAGTTGGGACATTAATAAACATAAAGACAGAATTGGACACGAATTCGGTCTTGTCGGCGGACGAATAACTTAACCCAACTTCACCTATCCAGCAGCATCGGTCTCGAGGGACGGATAGGCCTGAGCAGTAAAATGTATTTTCTACTTTTGTAACTTTACCAAGCACCGGCCCGGGCGGGACGTTTTCCAAATGCCGCC
>JAFDYF010000025.1 GCA_018267575.1 Bacteroidota bacterium | reverse complement strand
AAACGCCTTAATCAATGCCTATTTTTTTGATAAGCTAATAGCACAACACGTTAGTGAATAATCTTTCTATGAATAAATTTCGTAATGCTGCTATTGATATATTGACCGAGGCAAAACAGCCACTACATTATAAGGAGATTACACGTCTTCCTTTAGAGAAGGGGATTTTGGAAACAGACGGGGCTACACCAGATTCAAGCATGAATTCCCAGATTATTACTGATATGAAGAAAAAGGGGAATGCATCCGACTTTATCAAGACTGCCCCTTCAACCTATACATTGAATACGGAAAAACAGTCTCTCCCCATAAAGAAGCAAGTCAATGATAAGCAATCAGAGCAGGACGAGGAAGACAAGATAAAAATCGAAAGTAGTTTTGTTGGGAAGGCTGGTGAACATTTGGTATGTAGCGAATTGCTTTTTCGAGGGTATAATGCCAGTATCATGAGTGTGGATGTGGGTATGGACATAACTGCAACAAAAGACAATAAGTTATTCAGCATTCAAGTAAAAACCGCCAATGTCAATCAATACAATTTCTACAATTTTGATGTTTGAAAACTCTCTTTTGAAAAAGACCATGGCGGGAATGTGTTTTATGTGTTTGTCCTAAAGGGCGAAACCGACTATAATTATTTTATACTTCCCCGCATTGTCATGGAACAGAAAGTTCATGAAAAAACAATCCTTGAAATCAACGCGGGCAAAACCTACCGCGTCAATATCCGCATGCGTGACGGCAATATCTTTCTTGGCAACAAAGCCCATGAGATGAGTTATTTCAAGAACAATTGGGGAGTGATAAAGTAGAATTTTCACCCCCAACTAGCAAGCTTGTCAAAAAATCAGGGACCTGAGCGTTGTAGTTTGGTTTTGTGTGGGAGCCAAGCTTGTGCCTGCAAATTTTTAAACATTCGGCACTAGCATAGCCAACGCACAAAGCTCTGCTACCAAGCTTGCCAGAGGGGGGATCATGCTGATGATATATGAAGCATGTTTAAACACTGCTAGCTCATTCGGGCCTCCTTATTTTTGGCCATCCAATAAAATGATAGAAATGCAAATTACTAGGTTTTTCGACTCAGATACCCATCCGCACCGGCCTCGGCCGTATATCTGCAGCCTGGAGAGCCCTTTTCACTATTCACCATTAACCACTTTATTTCTACCAACATGGTACAGCCTTGGTAAAGCTTATCAAAAATCATTACAAGTTTTGCTTTTGTAATCGTTTAACACGCATCCATTAAATATAAATTTTTGAAAATGCAAAACAACAATCATAGTAAGCCCCGCAATGTTTACCCAAACTGCATTGTCCCCTATCTGATTTAAAAACTCCTTTTTGCCGTATGCTTGCCGTATGCCCGCCGTATCATTGCCGTATTGTTGCCGTATAAAGTCCGTATCAACTCCCCATCTCAACCGTATCATACAGGTATCACACCCGTATCATCGCCGTATAGGAAACCTCTGGCGAGATATGCAGCGTGGATATTTAGGGTTGGCTCATCTGTGGAAAGGCTATTCGGCTCAGATACCCTTCCCCATCTGGCTCGACCGCATATCTCCAGTGAGAGCCGTCATTTCGAATCCCGCTGTTTGGACTTGAGATTAACATGAAGGTGCTGCGGGATGAAAAATCCCCTGCTATCAATCGGCTGAGGATTTCTCCCCCGCAATGAAATGCTGCATTTTGAGCATGCATTGGCGGGGTCGAAATGATGGCACGTTGTGTTTTTTATGAACAGACGTTGTTTTGAAAACTTTCCCCACTCAGGTCATACAACATCCAACAGCAGAAAATCATAATTTCGCTAGTACATTTTCTCTGAAATGAAAACTTTGATATTATTCATTATGGCTCCCTTTAATTTCCTTCAAAATACGATTGCGCAGAACCACCGGCCATTTCCCCAACATAGTATCTATTCAAAAGGGATCATAACGCCCAATAAAATGGACCAAGCTGAACAGGATAGTTTGGTGGAAAATTTTTATGATCATTGGAAAGCAAAATATGTTAAGACAACCCCAGCTGGTGATAAATATATTAGCGCGGCCGATGTGAAGGATTTTGAAGGCGGGGATCTTAGACCAGAATCTACTTCTGAGGGACATGGGTACGGCATGGTTATTACAGCACTGATGGCAGGGTATGACAAAGATGCAAAGACAACATTTGACGCCATGCTCCGTTTTTTTAAAAAACATGTCTGCAAAAAAAATGCTGACTCCTGTTTAATGATATGGGCACAGGATAAAAGTTTTAATGACCTGTCTGATGATGCGGCCACAGATGGCGATATGGATATTGCTTATTCCTTGATATTGGCCGATCGGCAATGGGGGAGCCAGAATGGGTTAAACTATTTGGCTTTGGCAAAAAGAATGCTGAATGCCATTGCTAAATATGAAATAAATCAGGACATTTTTTCGATCAAGCTAGGGAATGCCATTGAGGATGCAAGTAGTAGTGACTATTATACGATGCGAACATCCGATTTTATGCCTAGCCATTTCAGGTCTTTTTTTAAAATAACAAAGGACCCTATCTGGGCAAAAGTTATTGATACCAATTATTCGTTTATACTGAACATGCAATCAACCTATAGTCCGTTAGCAGGACTGGTGCCTGATTATATGGTTCATTTAAACAAAAATCCCAAACCCCATTCGGGATACAAGGGCCGTTATGAATTTAATGCTTGCAGGGTGCCTTGGAGAATTGGGTTGGACAATATCCTTTATGGGGATTTGCGGGCAAAAGAATTTTGCGATAGAATGAATAAATGGCTGATCAGTAACTCTGGAAAACCTTTGTATAATATCAATGAGGGGTATCGGTTAAGTGGGGAGCCACTTTCCACCCAAGACGATCTAGAGAAATTTGAAGCAATGGAGTTTTTATGTCCATTTACGGTTTCGGAAATGTGCAGCAAGGAACAAGCATGGCTGAACAAATTATGGACAATGGTCAACCATTTCGATATGGAATTCTATAAGAAACTGGATTATTATGATAATACCATCAAAATGATTTCATTGATCATACTATCAAAAAATTATTGGCTTCCATAGTTAGTCATCGTCATTTCGAATCCCGCTTTCGGGACTTGAGATTGACAAGATGGCACTGCGGGATGAGAAATCCCCTGCTATTAGTCGGATGGTGATCCCCGGCATGAGGAATCAAACATCTATTTCAGGAGTATGAAACTTGGACCACTAGCCACCTGCTGATTATTCTCATAGGTTTTTTACCTAAAAATCGATAACTTACTATAAAATATATCAACATGAAACATCACCACATTGTATCGAAAATTGCTATCTACTTATTGTCAGCAGTGCTCGTAATCTTTGGGTTCTTTCAGTTTAAATATCCACACGACCTATTGATTTATGTGCCTGACTTCTTGCCTGGCGGCATTACTTGGACCTATTTTGTTGGAGGGGCTTTTATTTTGGTCGGGATTTCATTTGCTACCAATAAATACGTGAAATTCACTAGCTATCTATTGGCAGCTATGCTCCTTATTTTTATCCTTACCATACACTTGCCAAATGCATTGAATGCGGGTAACGCGGAAATGCGCACATGGGCCTGGATCAATCTCTTCAAGGATAGTGCCATCTTGGGCTTTGCGCTACATATCGCGGCAGGCGCACATCACCAGCACCTGCATTTCGAGGAGAGTGATTGAGACGGCAGCCCATTCTAAATACCATGTGGGTTTGTGGTCAGCAAACTACAATTTGCTGTTGCCGATTGTTTTTATTGTCACCACAACAACAAATACGCTATCGATGCGAGCCACAGGATTGTATTGCGTTGGCATCAACGCAACACAATCTTGTTATTCAAAACAGCAGTTCACGACGACAATTTATACAGGGTTGGTGATTTCTCGCCCCACGCTGTCTTGCGGTATAAAGTAGGTGCATCATGTGGGGCTTGAAATGATGGCACTATTCATTTTCACTAAGCCCATTTCTAAGCTCTATTTGCTTTCCCATTTTTTCCATCCTTCTTTTTTTCGATTCCTCCATAAATATTACCACTGATAGAAATTGTGATTTTCATAATCACAATAGAATGACATTACTATCAAAAAAGATTGATTTCATCAACAATTACTAGATCACTGTTGTAGAAGCCAAACCATTAGACTTTAAACCAAAACACGAATTGAAACCCTTTTCGCTAGCCTTTCTCGTATTCCTAAATATCGGAATACTTTTTTCACAAACCAGCAATCCAAAGATCAACATATTGGGAATCGTATCAGATTCCAGTAATAGCAAGCCCATGGCTTATGTTGCCATTGCATTGCTCGATGCCAAAACACAGGCCCCCATAAAAAGCACCCTTTCAAAAGAAGACGGGAGTTTTGAGATATCCGGTACCGTTTCTACACAGGTTGAATTGGCGCTTGCATTTACTGGGTATTCCAATTAAGAAATCCACTGAAAGAAGACGCATATAAATGAATAGAAAAAATCGGCAAATTCACTTATCATTATTTTTATATTAATCAGCCTACGATAAATCGATTCGTTTTTCCCAGAGGTCAGTTCCATATGCGGCGGCAGCCAGTTGCACTAAAGCACTACTTTTGTATCAAGATTAGTATTTATGGACAGTTATAACCGTAAGCAGGAAGTGGTTAATGGTTTGATTCATGGGCTTGGGATACTTTTTGGCGCCGCTGGTCTTCCTATCCTGACCGGTATGGCAATAGCTCAGCACAATAAAGCCGGCATCATTGGTGCCGCTATCTATGGATTTTGCTTCCTCCTGCTTTTTAGTTGTTCCACGGTATACCATTTCGTTCAGGATGTTGCCATTAAAAAGGCCTTCAAGATATTTGACCATATCAGTATCTATTTTCTTATTGCTGGTACCTACACGCCTTTTTTGTTGGTTTATATGAACAATAGTTTTGGAATTAGCCTTTTATCAGTTCTTTGGGGGCTTACATTGCTGGGCATTTTTTTCAAAATCTGGTTTACGGGAAGATGGGAAGCCATCTCCGTCATCATCTATCTCCTAATGGGCTGGATAATGTTGGCGGGTGGTCGGCGTTTTTTTGTGCAGTTGCCCGTTCCTGTGTTGATATTTATTTGTATTGGCGGTGTTTTATATTCAATTGGTATCATCTTCTATGTCCGTGATAGGTATTTTTATTCCCATGCGATTTGGCATTCTATGGTGCTCGTGGCTGCCATCTGCCATTATGTGGCGGTTTTGCTGTCCATGTAAAAATTCCTAATAGTGCAGATGGGTATCTGTGTCGTTCAAATATCATCGCATCACTGCCAAGCACTTCGACTTTATTCTAAATGCCCGATCTGGAGCAAAAGTCTTTGATCTAATATCCAATGCTGGATGATAAAAGCTCGGCAAAAAAACGGCTTGGTATCCATTAATATTTATAATTGGCAGTTCTTTTTTTGTGGACATTTCTGTTTCGAGTATTTTTTGCTCGCAGGCACCCAAATAATTTTTCGTTTTTAAATATAGCATGAATCGGGCTTCTTCAATGGTTTTGCCCTCGCATAAAAAATGCAGGGCCATGCCGGTCCATTTCCGGTACAACCGGATATCTTTTTCGTCGCGGTCTACCAACCGATAGATGCTGGATGCAATACGGGATGCCTGGCCAAACAAACCCGCGTTTTGCATCGTTTTCTGGAAGGCCTTGTCCTCTTTTACACGCTTGGCATCCAAGCTGCTCTTGGAGCGGGCATAGTACCGCTTCCCCATCTTATAATAGGTAATCCCACGCAGAGTGCACATGATATAAAAAGAGCCAACTTGTTTTGTAGGCTCCCCTAAAAACAGTACGTTTTAAAAGTAGACAGAATTAGTAACTTTA
>JAFDYF010000024.1 GCA_018267575.1 Bacteroidota bacterium | reverse complement strand
CGGGACGTTTTCCAAATGCCGCCACAACATGCCAAGCCCTGGCCGTTGTGCGTCACTTTAAAGCGACATCCCTCATAATATAAGTTTAATAAAAAATGACCAATTAGAAATTATAAGAAGTGTTACTATAGCGAAAAATGAAAAGCCCTGTTTTATTAACATATAAAATTCTAAAGGAAAAAGCATTTAATTCTGACTTAGACGAAAGTTGGATTGAGTGGGCAATCGAAATGATAGATGCAGGTTACGAATCTATCAATCTTTATGAGCTCGCTGGAACGACAAAGCCTTATAATCAATTTCAATTGAAAGACTTAACAGACAAAGTTTTCAAAGATTTAAACTTGGACTATTCGGACAAAACAACGGCACTAAAAAACTACGTTTACTTTCTTCTTATATCAAACATTGATAAACCAGAAAAATACCATGAAGTTTTAGGAGAGTTTAGAAATATTTACTATGAATTAAATACTGACGCAAAATTTCAAGATTTGGCATTGCTATATTGGGCAAAGGACGACTTACTCCATAGCGACTTTCAACATTATTGGAACGGAGCAAACCGAACAAACATTGACCAAATAATTAGAGACCAATTTGAACTCTACATTGAGAAATTCGCAGAAAAAAAATAAAAGCGAACGCACAACATGGGGCTTGGCGTTATGTCGGCGGACGGACAACATAACCCTACTTCAACTATCCAGCAGCATCGGTCTCGGGGGACGGATAGGCCCGAGCTTCAGAATATAATTTCAACTTTTGTAACTTTAACCAAGCAGCGGTCCGGGCGGGAAGTTTTCCAAATGCCGCCACAACAAGCCAAGCCCCGACCGTTGGCTGCTATAATTTTTGCTCCACCTCGGACACTTCAAATAATATCACAATGGACTGGAGATATAATACAATTTGGTTTTCACAGCTTAACAACAACAATATATGCAATCAAGATTTTACAGTACAAAAAAATCTAAAAGAGAATTTTGATAAGGTCGAATATGCAATTCTTAAATATTATAAATTCAAGGAGTATTCTTTTGCCAATTTACCTCAGTCGGATAAATTAATATATCTTGACTTTGACTGGGCTAATTTTAAAGATTTGCAAGGTATAGACAGATTTAAACATTTAAAGAGGTTAGAACTCCATTATTGTTTAAAATTAGAAAATGACAAAGGACTTAAATCATTAAAAAATACTTTACAACATTTACATATAAGCCAATCTAAAAAATTTGAACATTCACGTGAGCTTTATGAACTTAAAAAATTAAAAGTTTTATGTTTGAATTCGTGCGCCCCTATTGCCAACCTTAAATTTTTAAACCATTTTCCAGAACTTTTGGATTTTCGCTTCGTTAATACAAATATTTTAGACGGCGATTTGACACCTATTCTCGAACATCCAACAATAAGGACGGTTGGCTTTCTAAACAAACGCCATTATAATTATTCTGACAAAAAAATAGAAGCCGAATTAAGTTTAAAATCAACAAAAGAATATACGCACATTACACTTAATGGGCAGTTTAAGACTTTCAGGTATGATTATGAATAAAAAATTACAGCAGCCAACATGGGGCTTGGCGTTATGTCGGCGGACGGAATACACGGCCCAACTTCAACT
>JAFDYF010000023.1 GCA_018267575.1 Bacteroidota bacterium | reverse complement strand
GGGGCTTGGCGTTATGTCGGCGGACGGAACACATAACCCAACTTCAACTATCCAGTGGCATCGGTCTCGGGGGACGGAGAGGCCCAAGCGTTAAAATATATTTTCAACTTTTGTAACTTTATCGAACACCGGTCCGGGCGGGAAGTTTTCCAAATGCCGCCACAACATGCCAAGCCCTGGCCGTTGGTAGCAATGCAACCGCATTAATGGTAACACTCGACGACTTTAAACTTGATAATATTGACCCAGAAGATTTTGGGTATACTTTACTCAAACTTGAAAAATCGTTTGGAACAAAGTTTGCTTACAATTCATTTAAAGACGCAAAAACTTTTGGTGACATTTGCGATATTATAGAAAGCCAAATAAATCTCAAAGACAAAGACGATTGCACGACACAGCAAGCGTTTTATAAAGTTCGTAAAGCAATTGGCTTGACACAGACGTTTAATGAAAGAAATATTGAGCCACAAACAAAATTGGAAGACATTTTTCCTCGTTCAACCCGCAGAAAAAACGTAAAGCAATTTCAACAAGCGTTAGGTTTTTCAGTAGACATTTTGACAATGAAAACTTGGTTAGCAGTGACCATTCTTATTGGCTTTGTTCTTTCATTAATCACTTTCTTTTTTAGTTGGCAGCTTGCAGTTTCGGGTTTGACATTTTTTACTTTGTTCACTTGGACAGTAAGTAAATTTTCAAAAGAATTAGAAATTTCGACAATTGGAGAATTAACAGAGAAAATTTCAAGAGAAAATTATTCATTAGCAAGACGACGCAGCGACACAGTAAATAGAAACGAAATTGTAAAAACTATTCAGGACGTTTTCATTTCCGATCACGGCATTGAAAGAGAACATTTAACAAATGATGCAACTCTTGGGTGGAGGTAAATGCACTGCTACCAACATGGGGCTTGGCGTTATGTCGGCGGACAGAACACATAACCCAACTTCATCTATCCATCAGCATCGGTTTCGGGGGACGGATAGGCCCGAGCTTTAGAACATGTTCTCAACTTTTGTAACTTTACCAAGCACCGGCCCGGGCGGGACGTATTTCAAATGCCGCCACAACAAGCCAAGCCCTGGCCGTTGTAGGCAAGCTTGGTGCAACAGACGTCCATTACAGTTTTTTTTATCTATAATTTAGAAAGTTCGACAATGAGCAAGATAAAAGCCATATTACTTTTGTTCATTGTCTTTATATCAACAGTTGGTTTAGCTTTTTATTTTGAAAATAGTTACAGACAACTTGTTCAATATTTTTTCAAATACTTTCAAGGAGACAAAATTAAATTCATGGGAAAGGATTTTAATTTATTATCTAGTCCATATTTACTTATTTCCTTTGGTTTGTTTTCTGTTCTATTTGCATTTCTTTTATATGGACACAGTAAACTAGGAAGACTATTTCATTTGGGACTTGCTGTTGCAATTTTTTTAAGTACAACATTCGTGACATCTTATATTGACAGTAATGGCTTTATTATTGAATGCACAGCCTGTCAAGACGGGGTAAGAATCTTGAGCTATAATGAAATTAATTATGACTTTCATTTTATCACAAGTTTGGCGGTAAGCCTAATACCCTTGGTTTGGATATTCTTTAAAAAGAATATTTTAAATCACTAAGTAAGAAAGCCTGCCTACAACATGGGGCTTGGCGTTATGTCGGCGGACGGAAAACATAACCCAACTTCAGCT
>JAFDYF010000022.1 GCA_018267575.1 Bacteroidota bacterium | reverse complement strand
CGATGTACGGCCTCCCGAGATCCGCTTCGCTCGTCGGGACAGGCTGTTTTCTGGGAGGAGGATCGATTGGGCTTTGTTACTACTGTGGTGAACAACAGTGGTGCCTTAATGGGTTCAACATCGGCTAAAACATTTTTTAAATAGCAAAATACATTCTATTTATTCTCTTTATACCTCTGCTTCAATTTCTCTTTCCAATACTTTATCATTCTTGAACAACAATCGGATCAATGTGGGTAGCACGATCAATAATAATGGGAGTGCGCCAATAAACCCACCAATAACGGCAATGGCCAAGGGCTGGTGCAATTGGGCACCTGTTCCAATGCCCAAGGCAATCGGGAGCAATGCAATGATAGCGCCCAATGCGGTCATGAGCTTGGGGCGAAGCCTTGTGGAAATGGAATACACGATGGCATCATCCGCATTTTTTAACAGCTTGAGCGACTCTCGGAACTGCAGGAAGGTGAAGATGGAATTCTCACCAATGATGCCCACAATCATAATAAGACCGGTATAGGAACCCACATTGAGCGCTGTTTTGGTTAAGTATAATGCGAAATAAGATCCGGCAATCCCCAATACGGCAATCAGCAAAATGATGAGGGCAATCCGGAAATCCCTGAACAGAAAAAGGATTACCCCAAACACTAGCAGGCTGGCACTGACCAATATCATCAGCAATTCATTAAAAGATTGTTGCTGGTCGGCATAAGCGCCGCCGTACACCACGGCATATCCCTGCGGCAATACCAATTTATTTGCTATTTCTTTTTGGATATCCTTCATCACACTCCCTAGATCGCGGTTTTCCAATCTTCCTGTTACAACCCCCATCGACTGCAGGTCCTGCCTTTCTATTTCGGCATCACCTGTATTGATCTGCACATTGGCAAGGGCGGTGATTGGCATCATTTTTCCATTGGGAAGAAAAATCGAGAGCTTGCCAATATCGGCCACACTAAGGGTCCTGCTGCCGGGATATACCAAACGGATATTCGAAAATTGGTTTTTGTCGTAAACCAAACCAACCACATTTCCTTCCAATGCAGATTGCAATTGGTATTGGAGGTTAGCCGGACTGATACCATATTGGGCCAGCATGGTATAGTTGGGCTTTATATCAATAGAGGGCCCCGCAATCACGATGCCATTGAACACATCTGCAGTACCTTGTACTGTTGAAATGATATCAGCGGCTTGTTTTGAAAGCAGTTGCAATGTTGCTTGATCATTGCCGAATATTTTTACTTCAATAGGTTGTACGGAAGTCATCAGGTCCCCAAGCATGTCGGAAATTACCTGACCAAAATCGATTCTCAGAGACGGCTGTGAGGCCTCTATTTTTTTCCGGATATCGCTGATTACTTCTTCGGTGGTCTTGTTTCGTGACTTTTTTAATTGGATCAGGTAATCGCCGCGGTTGGGTTCGGTAATAAAAAAACCCATTTGCGTTCCGGTTCTTCGTGAATAGGCTTCCACCTCTGGCACATCCACTATTATTTTTTCCACCTCGCGCAACATACGGTCTGTTTCTTCCAATGAAGTGCCGGGAGGAGAATTGTAATCAAGTACAATGCTGCCCTCGTCCATTTCGGGCAGAAACCCTGTTTCCAGTTTTGGCAATATCAAATAGATGGATAAGCCAAATATTAGTAAGAGGATGATGCTGATGATGGGGGTTTTAATAAAAAAGCGCACCCAGCGCTGGTTTTTTACGGTGTGTGGTTTTAGTGCTTTGGGTTTTTGTTTTTTGGAAGAGCGGGAAAATAATAGATAAATAACGGGCAAGACTATCCATGTTACAAAAAAAGAACAGATCAATGTAATGATCATCGTGTTGGTCATTACATTGAAATAAGCTCCTGCCACCCCACTCATCAAGGCAAAGGGAACAAAAATCACAATGGTGCTTAATGAAGATCCTACCATGGCAGGCAATAGATAATGAATGGCTTTTTGTACCAACATGCCCGAAGGCTCATTTGGATGTTCCTCATGAGTTCGATGGATCTGTTCCACTACTACAATAGCATCATCAATAATGAGGCCAATGGCAGCGGCCATCGCCCCCAGGGTCATGATATTAAAAGTTTGCCCAAAGGCATAGATGCAGATGATGGTGAGCAATAAGGTAACGGGAATGGTGATCAAGATCACCGCACTTGCTTTAAATGAATGCAGAAAAATGATTGCCACAATAATGGCCAAGGCCAAACCAATCCATAGACTATCGGTAACGCTTTTGATGGAATCTTTCACAAAATCGGCCTGCACATAATAGGGCTGTACAGTGATATCTTTAGGCAACAGTTTTTTTAGGTCGGCCAATTTGGCCTGCATTTTGTCGGAAATATCTACTAGGTTGGCATTGGGCTGTTTGATCACCGCCAATAAAATACCTTCCCGACCGTTGGCATTGATCTTTATATATTCTTTGGCTTCTTGGATTTGTACCTCGGCAATATCTTTCAATAACACGATTCGTTTTCCATTATTGCTGATCACAATCCGCTGGAGTTCGTCCTTTGAATTCACTGAAGCATCGGTGATGGTTAGATAAAGCAAACGGTAATCACTCAGGTAACCATTGGATTTGATGAAATTGGTTTGGCTCAGGGCATTGCTCACCATATCAGGAGTGATGCCCAGCATGCTCATTTTTCTGGTATCCATAACCATCCAATACTCTTTTGTTTTGCCCCCGATTACACGTACTTCCGATACCCCGTCCACTTGGGAGAGAAAGGGCTTGATGGTATATTGCGCCAACAGTTTCATTTCGATCGGACTGCGGGTCTTGCTTTCCAATGAATAACCAATGATGGGCAGGATGGAAGGGTTCATTCTTTCCACCGTAATCTGAATATCTGCTGGCAGGTTGTTCCTTATTTCATTTATTTTGGATTCGATACGCTGCTGGCTGATATCAATATTTGCATTCCAGCTCATGAAAGCAGAAATTTCGCAACTACCGCGGCTGGTGGTGCTTCGGATCATCTTCAGGTCGGGTACCTGTTTGATGGCGTTTTCCAAATTGCGGGTCACGGTAATCATCATCTTCTTTACCGGTTGCTGGCCCGCATCAGCAATGATTTTTATTTTTGGGAAAGTGATTTCAGGAAATAAGGATGACTGCATTTTGCTATAGGCAAACAACCCACCCATGATGATCAGTACGAGCACAACGGTAATCGGACTTTTATATGCGGTAAAAAAGTTTCGGGTTTTCATGACCGTTATTTTTGGATGAAGACTTTAGCCGTATCGCTCAGGCCATAATTACCCGTGAGCAGAATCATATCACTAGGTGAAAGAGGTGGTGAAAGAATTTCAACTTTATTGCCCGATTCCATTCCTTTTTGGACGGGCAGTTTTACCGCTGTGCTGCTATCGATCATCTTCATGACCCAAAATTGGCTCTGTGTCTCATCTGTGAGCAATGCAGGTTTGGGGATGAATACGGTATGAGGTCTTGCTTTTTTAATAAGACTTACTTTGGCAATCAGGTTTTCTGGTATTTGTTTATTGGTATTAACTTTAATCACATAGCTCTGGGTCTGTGAAACGGCGTCCACTGTTGGTAAGGCGGAAGCAATATATCCATTTAGTATGGTACTATCGGGCAACCTGAGTTGAAGGTTGTGGTTATTGGGAAGATAGGGTTTGAGTTCATAAGGCAGATCCAGTAAGAATACAAAACTTTTAGTATCCGTGATCACGGCCAATTGTTCATTATCCTGAACATAATCGCCGGCCTGATAGGAAAGCTGCGTAATATAACCACTGCCCGGTGCTTTTATATGGATGATGCCTTCAAAATGCAAAGAGGTATCCAACTTCGTCACTATATTGCCCAGGCTCTGGGCTTCTTTTGTTTTTATGGTAAAAAGGTCCTGCCCTTTTGAAACATATTTACCTAGTTGGGCATTTACATTTTGTAGATATCCTGTTGCATTGGCTTTTACATAGGTCTTCAGCAAAAAGGCAGAAACGGCATTCACCTCAACGGTTTCGTTCATGGCCCCAATTTCCGCATGGGTAACAGTAACCGGAGTGCCCAAGCTTACAGAATCATTTGGCTTTTCGAGTTGTTGCGTTTCTGCTGGCTTTGACTGGCATGCACCCAATAGGATGGCTAGCGAGCAAGCGGCTAAAATATTTTTTATGATCATTGCCTTTTATTTTCTGTTCCAGTAATTCAGTTGGTTGATGATTTGTAGTTTGCTGATGGTATTCTGGGTAATGCTGTTCTTGGCACTTAGGTAATTTCCAATGGCGATGATATAATCCACAATCCGAGCATCGCCTGTTCTTAGCAATTTTCGGTTCGCCTCAATCAATGCATTGGTATAACGCAATTGTTCTGTAGCTTCTGCGATGAGTTCATCGGCCGATTTTAACTGTTGTTGCAGTTGTTGAATCTGCTGTTCATGTTGAGCAGTAAAAAAATCACGGTACTGCTCACGCGTTTTTTCAGCTATGGAAATTTTGTCGTGCTGCATTTTTTTCTGGCGGCCATCATAAATGGGCACACTGAGATTTACCCCAAAACTGGTGCCCCAGTTTTTATAAGGTTGGAACATCAGGCTGGAAATATAACCCGCATCCGCATATAGGCTAAGCTTAGGTTTATAACTAAAATCAATCAATGCATGACTGTTTTGAAGCTTGAGACTATCCACCACAAATTGTTGATAGAAAACGGTGCTTTCCAATGCAGGTGTTTGGACTGATTCCAGCATGGGTGCTGGTAATAAAACAAAAGCAGTATCCACAATGCCGCTCAGATAATTCAAGGAAGCGTATTCGTTCTGGTATTGCAGTTTTATCTGCTTTATTTGTAGTTCCTGTTGGCGTAGCGTTACCAAAAAACTAAGATAATCGGTCTGACGGTAAACCCCTTTTTCCGCCAACTGTTTTAAGATGGCTTCTTCTTCTTTCATCAAGCCCAGCATTTCATTGTTGAATGTATATTGCTGGGATAGACCATAAGCTGTTATATATTGGCTGCTGATGGTTTTCTTCAGTTCCTGCTCACTGATTTTCCCGCTCACATTCAAGCCTTGATTTTGCAAACGGATGGCCTCGTATTGGTTTTGCAGGTTTTGTTTGCTCACCAGTTTCTGTGATACGCCAACCAAGGCACTGAGGTTGGCGCCATTGGTAATCGTATTATCATATCCCCATCCATTAATAATAGGTGCATAGGAGCTGGTGCCCATGCCACTGACCTGGGGCAGGTAGGAAGCACGGATGCGCAGGCTATCGATCAGGTTGGATTGTGCCTGGTTGCGATAATCGAACAATAATGGACTTTTATGGATGGCTTGGCCAACAAAATAATCCAATGTTTTTTCTTGGGCTCCTATTCGTTGCGAACATATCGTGGAAAACAGGACGGCCAAAAGGAGTTTTATCTTAACAAGATTTTTTTTTGTGTTTTTATACATTATTAAACTGGGTTGGGTAGACCATAGGATCTTAAACATACTGCAATTTTAGCTGTGATTCTGAAGAAAACCTGAAGTAAACCAATAAATCAGGGTGCTACTGCCCATCAACCACCTAAAGCATTAGTCATTGATATTTTACACTTTAGCAAAACTGACTTTACAAGCCAGTTCTTATCTTTGCGGCATGGACCAATTGTTACAACAGATAGAAGCCTATAAGCAGGAAATCGCTTCCATTGTCCCCAATGGCGCAGATTCGCTGGAAGCCTACCGGATCAAATTCCTAGGCACCAAAGGAATCGTAAAAAATATTTTCGGGGAAATGAGAAATGTGCCGAATGAAAAGAAAAAAGAATTCGGACAAATATTGAATGAGTTCAAACAATTTGCCGAATCAAAATACGAAGAATGGAAAGGGGCAGCAGCCATCGACCAACGGTCATCGACAAACGATATTGACCTAAGTCTTCCTGGAGATGGATTAGCGTTGGGCAGCCGCCATCCAATCAGCTTGGTGCGTAACCAGATTGTACATATTTTCGGAAGGCTTGGTTTTTCAGTGGCCGAAGGTCCGGAGATTGAGGATGATTGGCATAATTTCACTGCGTTGAACCTTCCTGAAAACCATCCGGCCAGGGATATGCAGGATACTTTTTATATCAACCAAAATCCGGATTGGCTTTTGCGCACACATACCAGCAGTGTACAGGCCCGGGTTATGGAAAAACAAAAACCCCCTATCCGCATCATTTGTCCGGGTCGTGTGTACCGCAACGAAACCATCAGTGCCAGGGCGCATTGTTTTTTCCATCAAACAGAAGGTTTGTATGTGGATGAAAACGTTTCTTTCGCCGACCTTAAGCAAACACTTTATTTCTTTGTACAGGAAATGTTCGGTAAGGATGTGAAAGTGCGTTTCCGGCCTTCTTATTTTCCATTTACCGAACCCAGTGCCGAGATGGATATCGATTGCCGGATCTGTGGCGGCAGTGGATGTAATGTGTGCAAGCATACTGGTTGGGTGGAAATTTTGGGAAGTGGAATGGTGCACCCGAAAATGTTGGAGAATTTTGGAATCGACAGTAATAAATATACCGGCTTTGCATTCGGCATGGGCATTGAACGGATTTGCCAGCTCAAGTATCGCATCAACGACTTACGATTGTATTCACAAAACGATGTGCGGTTCTTGAAACAGTTCACGGGGGCGGTTTGATTTGTTATTAGTATTATTTGCTTTTAAATAAAGGCTTGATATGCTTACAAAAAAATCCGTTTTGAAATCGATTCAAGCCTTGCCCAATAATTTTGAAACGGAGCAGGCCATCGAACAAATAGTGTTGCTCGAAAAAATCCGGGTTGGTCTTGAGCAATCGGAACAGGGACTTGTGCATAGCAAGAGCCATGCAAAAAAAAGTTTAAAAAAATGGCTGAAGTAAAATTTACTGATCTAGCCTTAAAGGATTTGGAAGAAATAGCCACTTACATAAACCATGTTCCTTTCGTTTCGCATCACTTCAAGTTCAAAGAATATTTCATCATACAGATATTCTAAAAAGGGAAAATAGCTTTAAAAAAATAACCATGGCTCAGAAAATTTGCGTTTGCGGAGCCGGCACCATGGGCAGGGGTATTGCGCAATCGGCAGCACAAGCTGGTTTTGATACCTTATTATTTGATGTAAACCCTGAGATGGTTTCAAAAGCCAAGATTAATATAGAATCAGACTTACAAAAACTAACCGAAAAGGCGAAAATCCAGCCCGAGGAAAAGGATTTGATCATGGGGCGGCTTCATTTTTCAGACCAGATTAATGACTGCAGGGCCGATTTCATCATTGAGGCCATCATTGAAAAAATAGCGGACAAAGAAATGCTCTTCTCCCAATTGTTAGGCATCAATTCGTCTCAAACCATTTTTGCTACCAATACCTCTTCTTTATCAGTTACAGAAATTGCAAAAAGCATCGCCTATCCGGAACGGTTTATTGGTATGCATTTTTTCAATCCTGCAACCATCATGAAACTGGTTGAAGTAGTGCTTACGGAATATACCAGCGAGCAAACTTCAAAAACCATTTTTGATCTGGCAAAACAAATGGGAAAAACGCCTGTGCTTTGCAAAGATGCACCGGGCTTTATCGTGAACCATGTGGCCCGGCCTTATTACCTCGAAGCCTTGTTCCTGATTGAAAACGGGTTTAGTGATTTTGACTCCATTGACAAACTCATGGAAGCCACGGGTTTTAAAATGGGACCCTTCAGGTTGATGGACCTGATTGGTAATGATATTAACTATGCGGTCAGTCGTTCTCTATATGAAGCCATGGGTAAACCAGAAAGACTAAAACCATCTTCTTTACAGGAAGAAAAAGTGAAAAAAAATGAATTGGGTCGAAAGACGGGTATTGGTTATTATCAATATTAGTTGTTTGATGAATTTAAAACTTGACTGGTATAAAACTAGGGGATAGATTATCTTCGCAGCAATCAATGACTGCTCCCATCAACCCATCATCGAACATACTCGTAACAGGCGGAACCGGTTTTCTCGGGGCTTATATCATTAAGGAATTGGTAGAAAAAAATTATAAGGTAAAGGCCATACGCCGTAGCAACAAACTTCCTTTTTTTATACCCCAATCGATTTTTGAAAAAGTGGAATGGATACATGGCGATATACTCGACATCTGTTTGCTTCAAGAGCAGATGGAGGGAGTGGATACCGTTATCCATTCCGCCGCAAAAGTTTCTTTTGTTTCGGACGAACGGAACGAAATGTTCCAAACCAATATTGAGGGCACAGCCAATATGGTAAATATGGCGCTGGAAAAAAATGTCCGGCGGTTTATACATGTGAGTTCTGTGGCATCCTTGGGCAGGACCAAAAACGGGGAAACCGTGGATGAACAGAACCCTTGGGCTGAAAGAAAATTCAATACCAATTATGCCATTAGCAAATATGCGGGTGAAATGGAAGTATGGCGGGCCATCGGTGAAGGTCTAAATGCTGCCATTGTGAACCCGAGCACCATTATTGGTTATGGCGATTGGAACAGTTCCAGTTGTGCCATTTTTAAAACCGTGTTCGATGAGTTCCCTTGGTATACCCATGGCATCAATGGTTTTGTGGATGTGGAAGATGTGGCCCGGGCCGTGGTGCAATTGGCAGAAACTGAAATCGTGGGGGAACGTTTTATATTGAACGGAGAAAACTACAGTTTCCGAAAACTATTCGATTCCATTGCGGATGGGTTTGGTAAAAAACATCCTCATCGAGAGGCCACCCCATTATTGACCGCAATGGCCTGGCGCATGGAGAAAATAAAGACCCTGATTTCTGGCAAGCCTACCATTCTCACAAAAGAAAGTGCCAGGGTTGCCCAATCCAAAACCTATTTTGATAATGGTAAAATAAAAAAATATTTACCGGGCTTTGCCTTTACCCCATTGGAACAAACCATACAGAAAGCCTGTGCATCTTACCAAAAAAACCTAAAGTCTGCATGATTGGCAAGTATCTTGCTATTCATGGGTATCATTTAATAACGGCTAGGACTATTCTAAAACCCAACGAGGTAGATTATTCTTAATATAATCAGGCATCTAATCTTAACATCATGTACATACTTCTGTGATGATTTACACGTTAATGAAACCATCAATCCATTTTCATGAAAGTTTTTTTTAGCTCATTGTTGGCCGCTTTTCTCGTTCTTACGGTATCGGCGCAGGACAAATATTTTTCCGTAACAGGAACCGTGGTAGACGGCAAAACAAAATTGCCGATGGCAGGGGCTTCCGTTTTTTGCCAGAACACGACGGTTGGCACTATTACCAATGCAGAGGGTAAATTTTTTATTCGAATTCCGAGTGGGGGCTATGACCTGGTCATCTCCTACACCGGTTATGAAACTAAAATGTTCCGCATCTCCAATGGTGATAAAGCCAATGATAGTTTGCTGGTTGAATTGAGTGAGAAGGACAAAAACTTGGAGATGGTGGTCGTAGCGGGCAGTGCCGAAGTGGCCGATGGCTGGAACAAATATGGGCAGTTCTTTCTTGACAATTTTATTGGTACTACCCCCAATGCCTCGGAATGCAGCATTGAAAACAAGGATGCACTTAAATTCTATTTCTTTAAAAAAAGGAATAAGCTAAAAGTAAAAGCCAAGGATAATATTATTATCACCAACAATGCCCTTGGTTATAAAATACAATACCAATTGGATTCATTTGTGTACGATTATACCCATAAGATAAGTAGTTATACTGGATATCCACTATTTGAGGAACTGAAAGGCAGCGATGCCCAAATGGAAACCTGGCAAAAGAACCGGTTCAATAGTTATGTGGGGTCGCGCCTTCATTTTATGCGTAGCATGTACGATAGCACTTTAAAGGAAGAGGGTTTTCAACTCGAAATGCTTGATAAGTCCAATAAACCATTCTTGATAAAGAATCCTTACGATAGCAGCATTTACTCGGTTGATAGCGGCGAAGTGGTGATCAATATAAAAGGGAGATTGCGGGTAAGCTATAAAAACCGGGTGCCTGACCGAAAATACTTGATACAAAATAATTTTCCGCTTTCGGCACGCACACAAATTTCAGCACTGGATATTACCGATGGGTTTGTGATTGAAGAAAACGGCTATTTTTATGAACAGTCCGAAGTAATCAATATGGGCTATTGGGCATGGAAAAAATTGGCCGAACTGTTGCCCTATGATTATAACCCAGAGTAGGGTTTAAGGTGTGGGGTAGAAGGTATACGGGTTATGATTTTGAAATGTTGATTACTATCATAAAGATTGCTACCGACTACCACTTTCGGCTTTTGTTATTTCTCCATTACCTTCTTCCACAGTTCCGGAATGCGTTTTAGCCATACCAATTCTTTCATCTTATCTTTTGCTAGTTCGGTTGGCGAGCCAAAATAGGTTTTGCCAGATTCTAGATCATTGGGCACACCGCTTTGTGCATATACCACCACATTGTCACCAATTGTAAGGGTTTTACTAACGCCCACTTGTCCCCATAAAATAACCCCATCACCAATATTTACAGCACCAGCAATACCTACCTGCGCGGCAAAGAGACAGTTTTTCCCAATCACGGTATCATGCCCTATATGCACTTGGTTATCCATTTTGGTGCCCTTACCAATCACGGTGTCGTGACTCACGCCTCGGTCAATGGTACAGCTCGCTCCAATTTCCACATCATCTTCAATAATCACCCTCCCACAGCTCAACATTTTTTTGTACCAAACGGTCCGGTCTTTTTTTGTGTTATAGTAAAATGCATCCGAGCCAATCACGGTTCCTGCTTGGATAACCACATTGTCACCAATCACACAATGGTCCATGATGGTAACATTGGGATGGATGAGGCAGTTTTTGCCAATGCTCACATGAGGGCCCACAAATGCGTTCGGGTAAATATAGGTGCCTTCCCCAATCCTAGCCCCATCGCTGATAGGTTTGGTGGCTGGTTCAAATGGCCTAAAATGGTTTACGATTTTTAGGTAAGCTTCAAATGGTTGGTCGACGATCAGCAAGGCTTTTCCTTCTGGGCAATCCGTTTCTTTATTAATAATGATATAGCTGGCAGCGGACTGAATACATTTTTCATAGTACTTGGGATGATCTACAAAAACAAGGTCCCCATTTTCTACTTTATGTATTTCGTTGATGCCGGTTGCCAAGCCATTTTTATTTCCACTCAGGGTGGCTCCAATAAAATCTGCAATCCATTGAACCGATATCGGGGAAGGAAATCTCATGTTAGAAATATTTTCACAAACCTACATTAAAAACAGGTTGGCTGGTTTTTGAATGGCTTCATTTGCTATTATTTGGTTTCTGCCTTCATTTTTTTGGGAAACAGTCGTCTTGTCCGTTTTTTAACCATTTATTTTTATAGCTATAAACCATGGTTGATGAACTTTAAAAAATAGAAAAATAGCCGCGCTTTTTATATTGCTATTTACTTTTTCATTTCAATCAAAATAAATGAACCTCATGAAACGCTGTGTTCATCAGCGTTTGCAAAGAATGTATGGATAGAAGTAAAAGGGTTTTTAATTTTTCGGTGATCGTTTTTTGAATGACGTTCAATCATGACTGTAATCAAAGGCTTGCATTTTCCACAGCCTTCCAAAAAATGTGAATAAAATTTTATCAAATATTTTTTTAGTTAGAGAAAATTATTTTTAATATTGTGTAGGGAAATTTATTTCCTGGTACTTACTAACCCATCCATATATTAAAAAGTCCCGCTTAATCGTGGGATTTTTTATTTTCTGTACTTACCTCTTTTGTGTTTTCCCTAGATAAACATATTAAATTCGATGAAAGCCCATCAATACTTTGTCATCCATAAACCCTTCAATGTGCTTTCGCAGTTCACCTCGCAAGAGGAGGGAAAGAAAACCCTTAAAGACTTTTTTGAGGTACCGATAGATGTTTACCCGGTGGGTAGGCTGGATTATGATAGCGAAGGCTTGTTGATACTGACCAACGACAAAAAGCTGAACCACCACTTGCTTGATCCTTCCTTTATGCATGAACGTGAGTATTGGGCACAGGTAGAAGGAACAATCAATAAAACGGCCATTGCCAAACTTGAGGACGGGGTGGAAATATCCATTGAAGGTAAAAAGTTCAAGACCCGGCCTTGCGGTGCGGCCATTTTTCAAAACGAGCCAACCGTTTCAGAAAGAAACCCACCCATCCGTTACCGTAAAAACATACCAACCAGTTGGGCGAAATTGGTGTTGATGGAAGGGAAGAACAGACAGGCACGGAAAATGCTTGCAAACGTTGGCTTTCCGGTATTGCGATTGATACGTTTTCGTATAGAAAACATCACACTTGAGGGTTTGGCCCCGGGAGAAATGAGGATGATGCAGGAAAATGAAATGTATCGGTTGTTGGCCATTAAGGGCAAGTAAACTTGGAGGATAACCTTGAGTAAAGTCTGGACGATGAACTAGAGTCGATGAACTCTAAACTATTTCCTTATCTTTCCAAACTAAAAATCTAAATATGCTGAAATCAATGACTGGCTTTGGGCGGGCAGAGCAGACCGTTGGAGGAAAAACCTTTTTAGTGGACATCAAATCATTGAACGGGAAACAATTTGAGCTGCAATTAAAACTGCCTGGTTTTTTAAAGCCATTTGAGTTTCAGATAAGAAAACTATTATCGGAAAAACTTGGTCGTGGAAGTTTGGATTGTAGCATTAGCCTGAAACAAACCGGCAATGCAAAACCAGTGAGCATTAATACCGACTTGGCAAAAGCATACCATAAAGCTCTGGCCGAACTATCTGCCGAATTGAACTTGGATCCTTCCAATATCCTGAGCACACTGGTAAAATTGCCAGAAGTGATTACACCCACAAGCGATACTTTGACCGACGATGAATGGAAGGAATTTGAAAAAGTAATTCAAATGGCGATTGACGACTTGAATGCACATCGGTTGGACGAGGGAAAATCTTTGGAAGATGATTTGCTCTTGCGTATTGATAATATCCGCAAACAACAGGAAGAAGTGATCCGTTTGGAACCCCTGCGCCAGCAAAAAATAAAAGACGGGCTTAAAAAGCTTTTGGAAGAACATGTGGGCAAGGAAAATTATGATTCTAACCGGCTGGAACAGGAAATCATCTATTATATAGAGAAAATTGACATCAGCGAGGAACTGGTAAGGTTGAAAAACCATTTAGAATATTTCAGGTCCATTTTGCAGGAGCCCGATGAAAGCAAGGGCAAAAAACTATCCTTTATCCTACAGGAAGTGGGAAGGGAGATCAACACTACCGGTTCCAAGGCTTATGATTCTACCATCCAAAAATGTGTGGTGCTGATGAAAGATGAATTGGAAAAAGCAAAAGAGCAGATACTGAATGTACTTTGATGGGATTGTTTGCAAACCTAATTTGGCTTGAACTATAATAAAAACAGTGCCTTATTTTTGTATAAATTTTTTGAGTTGAAAAAAGTTTTCTATTTCCTGACAGCTATCTCCATTCTTTACTTTTCCTGTACACCCCCCGTGGGTGTTTTTGAGAAAAACATCCTCATCCCCAAACAGCAATGGGAAAGCAGCTTTCGGCCAGAGATTGTATTCAATGTGAAGGATACCGTATCGAGTTATAATATTTATATAGTGGTTCGTCATAGCGATGCTTATAACTTTAATAATATGTGGGTGAAAGCAACGGTGCAACAACCCGGGGACTCGGCAAGAAGCCAGCGGTTCAACCTCCTTTTGGCAACAAATGAAAAAGGATGGATGGGCAGTGCTATGGATGATATTTACGAGCAGCGGGTGCTGATTCAGCCGCAGACCAAATTCTTAAAACCGGGCGATTACCATTTTACGCTTGAACAAGTGATGAGGGAAGACCCTTTGTTGCACGTGCTGAGCATGGGCATCCGTGTGGAGAAATCGAACCATTGATCGGCTTTGACATTTCACGTTGATTTTTTCCTATAAAAATAAGGCAGCACCCAGCGGTTTTAATCCAGTTGTTGTTCTTCGCGGCCTCAAAATGATGGTATGAAAAATAAGAGACTCAAAATTACCACCGTTGTTTTCTGGTTTTGGTTACTGTATATCGTGGCTGTTTTGGTTTGGTGGTTCATTGCCTTGCAACAGCAGAATGCGCTGATGAGGGAATTGAAAACTCAAGAACTAAAACAGGATGACCCCGCATATATTGCCAATCTGGATCAGATTAAATTAGAATACCACCGAAGAACAACGGCCTTCATTGGCGAGGGCAGTACTTTTCTTTTGCTCATTGTGGTAGGGGCCGTATTTGTTTACCGCTCAGTCCGTCGCCAACTAAAACTTCAGCATCAGCAACAGAATTTTATGATGGCAGTGACACATGAGTTGAAAACCCCGATAGCTGTCACCAAGCTTAATCTGGAAACCTTGCAGCGCTATCACCTGGATGAAGAAAAAAAGCAAAAAGTGATCAGCGCGGCCTTACAGGAAACCAATCGGCTCAATACACTCGCAACTAATATTCTGGTATCCTCACAACTCGAGGTAGATTCCTATCATCTCTCAAAAGAGGAAGTGGATTTTTCTACCTTGATCCTTGCCAGTGCAAAAGATTTCCAGAACCGTTTTCCAGAAAGGAAATGGCAGGTGTTGGTGCAGCCGGCAATTTTAATCAAGGGCGATTTTCTATTGCTGCAGATGCTGATCAATAACCTGATTGAGAATGCCATTAAATATTCTCCCAAACAAGGGTTGATTACCGTGGAACTGAAAAAAGAGGGAACCCAAGTGCTGTTACAAGTAAAGGATGAAGGAGTGGGGATTCCCAATGAGGAAAAGAAAAAGGTGTTTAAAAAATTTTACCGGATCGGGAGCGAAGCTACACGCACTACTCAAGGCACTGGACTAGGGCTTTACCTTTGCAAAAAAATAGTTGACGATCATGCCGCACAGATCAGTGTAACCGATAATTTGCCAACAGGCAGTATTTTTACAATAAAATTTTGATGGGCAACGAAAAGAAAATATCCATATTGCTGGTAGAAGACGAACAGAACCTGCACGAAGCACTCAAGCTGAATTTGGAGTTGGAGGGCTATGAGGTGAGTTCGGCCTTTGACGGTACGCAAGCTTTAAAGGCAATCCAGCAGGAATATTTCAACCTGATTATTCTGGATGTGATGCTTCCGGGCATTGATGGTATCAGTGTTGCCGAAACAGTAAGGGTACAGAACAATGATGTGCCCATTTTGATACTGAGCGCCAAAGATTCCAGTGCCGATCGTGTGCTGGGTCTGAAGAAAGGGGCAGATGATTATCTTACCAAACCCTTCAATTTGGAAGAATTATTATTGCGCATCCAAAAATTATTGGATAAAAGCAGAAAACTTCATGAGAAGACCTCACTTGGCGACCAATATCAATTTGGCAATAATAAAATTGACTTTAAAGCCCAAGAGGCCATGAACATGCATGGGCAGCATATCCAACTCAGCAAAAAAGAGGCCATGCTTTTAAAACTGCTGATCGAAAATAAAAATGAGGTAGTTACAAGGGAAAAAATCCTACAGGCGGTATGGGGTTATAATGTATATCCCACTACCCGTACCATCGATAATTTTATTCTAAGCTTCCGAAAATATTTTGAAGAGGATAGCAGAAACCCTAAGCATTTTCATTCGGTAAGAGGGGTGGGCTATAAATATAGTGAGTAGCATTTGGACCCATTGGCCATTTGTGATCCTGTAGATTAAACTTCATTGATATACTTGATCACCTGCTCGGTGTTTCTGAGTAAAACGGAAGTATCCATCCTACTATGGTCAGGCGTGTACAAATTCATTTCACATTTATTCAAAATATCCTGTAGTTTAAAAATGTTTTCTTCTTCCCATCCTTTTGCTCTAAGCAGTGAGGTGATATTTTGTTTGTTCATTTCGCTGGCTGGCAAATCGAATTTGGTGATTAGGGTATCCCACAAAACATGGTTTAGCTCAGTATAGAATCTGCGATAATCCAAATCTTCAAGCAATTGTTTTGCTCTAATTAGCGGGTCAATGGGCTCAGGTGCAGGCATTTTAGCTAGTTCGATTTCCTGTTTTTGGTTTTCCAGCACAAGATCAGCCTGCTTTTTGTCATCTTCTTTTTTTAGTGAGTGGGTATTATGTTTCCAAAGGAAAAGGCCAGTAACAAAAACAATCAATGCACCAAACAACCATTGCAGGTGGTCGTTCATAAATCCTTTCATGTTATTCCATAATCCATTATTGTTTCCACTGTCCGCCGTGCTTTTATAGGTGGTAGTTTGTTTTTTTGCCGGGGCAGCGTTAAAACTGAGTGCTTCACTATTGATGGTTTTATAAATGTTGTTGGCCGGATCGAAATAAGAAAACTCAACCGGTGGTATGGTATAGCTTCCTGCCGCTTTGGGTATAAAAACATATTCAAAAGTCTTTGACCCCTTCATGGGTGAAACGGTATTGTCAATATCTTCCTTGGAGGAAGTATTGAACACATCCACACTCGATGGCCAATTTACTTGCGGGGCATCAATCACGGGCAGATTGCCACTACCATTAATGCTGAGTTTTAATGTGGCCGCATCCTGGGCAGTAATATTTTTATTCTCGATTGATACAGCCATGTTAAAATCACCAACCGCTCCATTAAAATTGCTGGGCTTGTTTGTTTCGGGTAGTGCCTTTACATTAACCACCAAAGGTTTGCTCGTGAGCGTGATATTTTGTTGTATATCCTCGCCAGATTCTCCTTCCCCAAGTTGGTCAAGCAGATTCTGCAAGATGCTGTTGCTATGTGGGCGCTTACCGCTAGGTTTCAAAAAATGTACCGTGTTTTCTACTTCTACCTGACTCAGTTCAACCGGTCCAGCCTGTAAAGGGATCAGTTGCGCTTTGCGTATGGTATGCACGGTATATGCTTTGCCGTTCAAGGTTTCGACAGACGATGCATCGGTGCCGGGATCGATCATATCATATACACTGAAACCATTCAAGGAAGGTTGTTTGGTTACCCTCGATTCGGAGCGCAAGCGGGAATATAATTTATAAGTGGCCACAATCGGTTCACCCACATAGCAACTGTTTTTACTGAGCTGCACTTTGAGGAAGAGATTCTTTTTCATTTCCTCAACGATATTCTCGCCGGGTCTTAAAACATATTCCTTATCATCTGTTTCCGTATCACTGGGTGGGAATGTGGGTTGTATCAGGGGATTTACCTTGGCCGTATTACCTGAACTGTTGGCATTCACCTGTATCGTTACTTGGTTGGACTGCATTTTTTTTCCATCGATTTCTGCTGTTGCTCCCTGGATGGAAAATTTCCCAAGCTTGGTTGGTTGTAAAATAAAAGATACTGCCTTGTATTGCGACATGTTTCCATTCACAATGCTCATGCCACTGGATTGCATGGGCCCTTCCACTACATTAAAATCTTCGGGGATAGCTGGTGGGGTAAAATGCTCGATCTGTTTTGCGTTTTCTACCACAAATTCAATCTGTACATAATCGCTCCTGCCTACTTCCTTATTGCTGATAATGGTATTAAACTTAACCTGCGCCATGGCGGCGGAGCCAAGTGAAAGCATGAAGGAAAATGCAATAAAGCGAAAAAGTAAAATTCTATTAATACCCAAAAAATTTAATGGTTCAACATTCATGATTCACTCCCTCAAATCAAAGTATGCAAATATAAAAATTCAATGCAAGAGATGCCTGTATTTAGAGGGTTAAAAGGCAGTTAAGATTTAATTTACACAGGGGCATAGCCGTATGATTGCAGCTAAAAGCCAAATAAAATATAAAATAACGGTTTGCGCCTACTGTTATGAGAAAATCGATCTGGTTTCAAGGTTTAAGTAAACCGTGAAATGTCAATAATGAATGGTGAAACTTTCACAATTAACTATTCGCCAATTAACTGACTTAACACGGCACTGGCTACAAGGGTCTACAAATCCCCTAGTTGGGGTCTCAAAACAATATCTTCTACTGTTGCCTGCGCCGATAGCTGTGAGGCTGCGAATATCATTTCGGCAATATCTTTTGCTTCCATGATTCGTTTGGGGTCAACGCCACTATCAACCCAAGAATCGGTATAAGCAGCACCTGGATATACCGTGGTCACTTTTATCAGGTGCTCCTTCAATTCTTCCCGTAGGTTTTTTGAAAAACCTGCCAATGCAAATTTGCTGATGCTGTATGAACCGCCGTTCGGATAAGCTTGCAAAGAAGCGATTGAGCACATATTGAAGATATGCCCCCTTGAACCGGATGATTTGTCCTGCTGCATCATCTTTGGCAATAAAGTCCTGGTTAAATGATAGGCGCTATATAGATTTGTTTCAATCATCTTTTCTAGGGTCTCTTCCGCTTCGTCAGAAATATTCCCGGGTAAAAAACTGCCAGCATTATTTACCAACACGTCAATAGAAATACCCAAACTTAAAACCCATTTTCCAAATGCTTTGGCTTGTTCCTTTTGGCTTAGGTTGAAGGCTTTTGCTTTGATATTTATTTTGGGGTATCGGGCCTGTAGTTCTTCCAAGGCTTTGTACAATGCTAATTCGTTTTGTGAGCATATATACAGATCATATCCATGGACCGCAAATTTTTCGGCAATGGCTTTTCCCAGGCCACGGGATGCGCCTGTGATGATGATATTTTTTTTCTTCCCCACTAAGCTGTCATTTTGAGATTCCATCATAATGTATTTGTTCTGTAATTTGCAACTTCTATATGAATAAAAAAACAGCCGGCCCCGGCAAATACAAACATCTCTTTTTTGATTTGGATCACACGCTCTGGGATTTTGAGGCCAATAGTAAAGTCACTTTGAGAGATCTTTATGATGAACTGGATTTGAAATCGAAAGGCATTCACGATTTTGACCTTTTCCATAAAAACTATCTGGTGCATAATGAAAGGCTATGGGAGCGCTTTCGGAATGGTTTTATTAGGGTAGATGAGCTTCGTTGGAAACGGATGTGGCTTACCCTGCTCGATTTTAAAATTGGGGATGAAAAACTGGCAAGGGACATGGGGATTCGCTTTTTAGACCTATTGCCCACGAGAAAACTGTTATTCCCGCATACGGTTGAATTGTTGGAATATCTGACACAGAAAAAATACCAATTGCACCTAATTACCAATGGCTTTGAACTAACGCAACATAGCAAATTAAAAAACTCGGGCATCGACAAATATTTTATTGAAGTGGTTACCTCCGAAAGCTGCAATAGTCTAAAGCCACACAAAGAGATTTTTGAATATGCGCTGGCAAAAACGGGCGCCACAAAAGAAGAAAGCATCATGATTGGCGATAGCTTGGATGTGGACATACAAGGGGCCATCAATGCGGGCATCGATCAGGTATATGTAAACCATATCAATGGGGAAGCCCATATTAAGCCCACGTATACCGTATACTCATTAAAAGAATTGGAAGCTATCTTTTGATGGATCATTACCATTCTGCCAATACGGTGATACCACCTTGTACCACTTGGTTTAGTTGCACTTTTACTTTGGTGCCTGGAGGCAATAGTAAATCCACTCTTGAGCCGAATTTGATGAAGCCCATCTCCATGCTTTGATCTACTTTTTGGCCTACGCTCAAATAGTTCACGATTCGTTTTGCCAAAGCTCCTGCAATCTGTTTTACCAGTATTTCCCCCTTCTCGTTTTTTATTACCACGCTGTGGCGTTCATTTTCGGTGGAGGATTTTGGGTTCCATGCTACCAGATATTTGCCTTTATGGTATTTATTATACATTACTTCGCCACTCACAGGCACGCGGTTCTGGTGCACATTGGCTGGGCTCATAAATACGGATAACTGTAAGCGTTTGTCATGAAAATATTCACTGTCCACCACTTCCTCAATCACCACCACTTTGCCATCGGCCGGACAAATAATGAATCCATCACCGGTGGTAAGTTGGCGGTTCGGCACCCTAAAAAAGGAAATGAGGAAAAGCAGCAACGCCAGTGTTGCAATAAAAATGACCCAACTGACCCATGGATAATGGAAGCTGATAAAATAAAAAGAAACAAGGTTGATAAAAGCAAAAATGATAAAGCTGATCACTATTGTTTTGTAACCTTCCTTGTGTATGGTCATTGATTTAATAATTAGTATACAAATGTAAGTCCTTTTAGGAAGGTTTTTGTGAGCATGGGGTCTACTTCATGAATAAGATAATGCAAAGCCACACAAATGGAGTGGCAATCAACAAAGAATCAAAACGGTCCAGAAAGCCGCCATGGCCTGGCATGATATGACCACTGTCTTTAACATCGGCCATTCTTTTTAGTTTGCTTTCCAGCAGGTCGCCAAAAGTACCTGCAACGGAAGCAATGCATGCAATGATCATCAATTGGGCAATAGATTGCCAATCATGGTCTGCATTGGTAAAATAACCGATGATGCCAATAACAATAATCGAAAGTAGGATGCCTCCAATAGTACCTTCCCATGTTTTTTTGGGAGAGATTTTTGTGAGTGGCGTTTTGCCTATAAAAGAACCGACCAAATAAGCCATAGTATCGTTGATCCATATGGAAGCGACGATCAGCATCACGAACATTTTGCCAATCAGGTCGCCAGCAAATTCACTGTCGAACCGGCTCCTTAAATTGGTAAGCAATGCAAAGCTCAAGGATAAATAAACAAGCCCTAAGAATGAAATGGCGAGATATTTAAAATTTACTTTTTGCCAGAAAATGATTTCAAGTATGGGAATAGAAATAATGATAACCAAACCTGCCCAATGCCCGATTTGATGCAGTGGTACATTCATAATTCGGTAACTGTCACCAGTAAGAAAAAACATAAGACACCAGCCGGCAATCATGGCGCCATATTTATGTACGATGGTGATTTGGGCATATCCCGGATCCATGCGGCCAATCAGTTTTTGATATTCGATCCAGCAGCCAAAATGGATAATGGAAAAAAGGACAAAAAAGCTCCAGAAATTCCAAAGCAGCCCTGTCAGCATAACTGCCGCAAAAATAAGTGCCGTGAGCGCACGGGTCCTGAAAACGGAAAAGTTCAACGCCATGGAACAATATTATCGAATAAAGGTATCAGAAAAAACAAATAACTGGTTATGATTTTGGATTATTATGTGGTCCGCAAGTCCATCAATCGGTTCTGGTTCGTGGATAAAGTGCGATAGGATTGAAAGCCAACCAATGGCTTCATAGTAGCAGCATTGTTGAACGGAGCGTCGCAAGGATGCTGATGATTGTCATACCGCCAAGGACATAATAAATCCTTACTTTTAATGTTTGATAGTAATAATAGTTAAAATCATATCGTTATAACAACAAATTTTAAATCTTTCGATTCTTACATTAATTTTGCTATTTGAAACTGCCATCCTGATAACGCTAGCCTGGCATTCCATCTGCAACACAAAAACAATACTTCACTGATGAAAAGAAAAGAACAGCTATTACAAGATGTGGTGATCAAATTTGCCGGAGACTCTGGCGATGGCATGCAGTTAACAGGTTCTCAGTTTACCAATAATACAGCACTGATGGGGATCGATCTTGCTACTTTCCCCGATTTTCCTGCCGAGATCAGGGCTCCGCAGGGCACCATTCCCGGTGTGAGCGGTTATCAGTTAAGGTTCTCCAGCGATCAGGTTTTTACCCCGGGCGATGAGTGTGATGTGCTGGTGGCCATGAACGCGGCCGCCTTGAAGACCAACCTGAAAACATTGAAAAAAGGCGGAAAGATTATTGTGAATTTGGAAGGCTTCGATTCCAAGAACCTGCGCTTGGCAAATTTTCCAGACGGGGTGAACCCATTGGACGACCATAGTCTTGAAAGCTATGAGGTGATCAAAATCGATGTGACCAAAATGACCCGCGAAGCACTTAAAGAGTTTGCGATCGGTATGAAGGAAAAAGACCGTGCAAAAAACATGTTTGTGCTGGGCTTTTTATATTGGATGTATAACCGCGATATGGCAAGTACCGAAAGTTTTTTGAAAGATAAATTCGGCAAGAAGCAGGATATTTTGGATAGCAATATCAAAGCATTGCGTGCTGGTTATAATTATGGTGATACCACCGAAACCTTCACGACCCGCTATAAAGTGGATAAGGCGAGGCTGGAGCCCGGTACCTATCGTTCGGTGATGGGCAATCAGGCTGTTGCATTGGCCTTGATTGCGGCTTCGCAAAAAAGTGGTCTGCCCTTGTTCTTGGGTTCTTACCCTATTACTCCGGCTTCAGATATTCTGCATGACCTGAGCAAGTATAAAAACTTTGGTGTGCGCACTTTCCAAGCGGAAGATGAGATTGCAGGTATCGCTTCGGCTATCGGTGCTAGTTATGGTGGTTCGCTGGGCGTTACTACTACTTCTGGTCCGGGCATGGCATTAAAGGGGGAGGCCATGGGCTTGGCGGTGATGTTGGAGATCCCCTTGGTGATATGCAATATACAGCGTGGCGGTCCTTCAACAGGCCTGCCAACGAAAACTGAGCAGAGCGATCTGATGCAGGCTTATTACGGACGCAATGGTGAATGCCCCATGCCCATTATTGCAACAGCTACACCCAGTGACTGCTTCGATGCGACTTATGAGGCCGTGCGTATTGCTGTACAGCACATGACCCCGGTTATATTATTGAGTGATGGCTATATTGCCAATGGTGCCGAGCCATGGAGATTTCCGGAAAGCAGCCAATTGCCAGCTATTGAAGTAAAGTTCAAGAAAGGGCTGGATCAAGGTGAAGAAAAATTCCAACCATATAAACGCGATGAAAAGTTGGCAAGGCCTTGGGCGGTTCCTGGAACTGCCGGTTTGGAACATCGTATTGGCGGATTGGAAAAACAAAATATTACGGGCAATGTTAACTACGAACCCGAGAACCATCAGTTGATGATCAAACTGCGTCAAGAAAAAGTAGATAAGATTGCTGATTATATCCCTCTTCAAAAATTGGATAGTGGTCCTGATAAAGGAAAGCTGTTGGTTTTGGGATGGGGAAGCACTTATGGCTCTATCAAAAGTGCGGTGGCTGACCTTCAGCATGAAGGCTATGCTGTTTCCCATGCGCATCTCCGTTATATACGTCCTTTCCCTAAAAACTTGGGGGAAATATTAAAAAGCTTTGATCAGGTATTGATCCCAGAAATCAACAATGGTCAATTGGTGAGGATTATCCGCGACCAATATTTTGTGGATGCAAAAGCCTATAATAAAATTATGGGTGTGCCCATTACCAAAACAGAACTGGTGATGAAGTTGAGGGAAATGCTGGGGAGTAATAATTAGGTTGTAGACCCGATTTTTATAAATGAATGGCGAAGCGATGAAGATCAATTTCATTGCTTCGCCATTCGAATTTTTACCAACAGAGATTGATTTTTATAAAGCCTTTTTTAAACTGGTACTTAGTCTTTCCAGGCTGCTGGCATTATTCATGATAAAATTGAACTGATCGGCTATCGGCTTCAGTACCGATAATTCCTTTTTGGTATCGCTTTCAAGAATGCCAGCCTGTAATTCCTTTTTTCTCCTTTCGGTCACTTCATTCACTTGATTATTGAAATGTCTCCAAGCTTCTTCATCTATCACTTTTTTTTCTTGACTTGATAAAAATAAGGCCTCTGCATTTATCAGCTTTTTCTTGATAGCATTGATAGCACCTGAAAGTTGGTAAAGGTTTTTTTTGTCAACAAAGCTGGGCGCATAATAAGAAAGGGTGGCGATATGTGAGGTGAGCAAATGGCTGGAGACTACAAACTGGTGCATCTCACGTATGTTTTTCTGCTTGCTCTTTGGCTCAGAAAGCATGCGGTTAAAGGCATCTGTGAGATTAGCCAAAGAAACAAAGGCATTTTTCCGGGATAGTTTATACAGGGTTGTACTAACGGGTTTGTTCAGGAAGGGAGCCGTTGCATCCTCAAAATAACGAAGGGTGTCACCAATCATTTTTTCCAGATATTCGGTAATCTGCTCATGTTCCCAAGCCGGTAGCAGCACGATATTGGCAACAAAAGCAATGAGCGAACCGATCAGCGTATCAATGATCCGGTCAGCGATGACCATCTGAAAATTGTCGGGATTCAACAAATGAAACAACAACAGGATATAGGGTGTCATCAAGATTACAAAAACGAGGTAATGGGTACGCATGAAACTGTAGGACCCGATCATAAAGAAAATCATGATGGCAAATAATATGGTTTTGTCCTTAATGAGATACAGGGCCACAATGCCAATGAATGCGCCAGTAATGGTACCCAACAATCTTTCATAGTTCCTTCTTTTGGTAAGACTATAAGCTGGTTTTATGATGACGATAATGGTAAGCAATATCCAATAACTATGGCCAAAGGAAAAAAATCTGGATACAATAAAGCCAGTTAAGGTTGCAATGGATAGCCTAAGCGAATGCCGGAAAATATTCGAGCTCAGGCTGAGGTTTTCTTTTAGTAAGCCCGGCTGTATGTCCTGATGGGCAATAAATTTTTCATAGTCGATTTGCTCGATGCCCTGCCTGCTTATTTTTTTATCGTAGGTGGTATAACCTTCTAATGTATAAATGCGGTACGCGATATCCTCGATGCTGTCTAGGATATGCCGCATACTGATAAAGCCTTCCAGGTTTTCTGCATTGCGATGTTTGTCGCGGAATTCGATAAAGTAATTCCTTAATTGCATCACTTGTACTGGCAACTCATCATTTTGCTCATAAGCCCTCGTGCTTTTAACGGCAATCCCTACCTCATCCAATTCTTTGGCCATAGCAAGAATGGTCTGCCGATATTGTTTGAGTAGCTCTGTGCTGTCGAAACTCGCATGTAAGCTGGTATAATCCTGATGCGAGGTCATGATTTTTTCAAAGAGGTCGATAATATCCAGAAAGGCCATTACCAATATCCTTCCGGTAGCGGTGGATTCCCTTACGATATCACGACTTTTGAATAGCAGTTCTCTAACCAGATCCTGTTTGTGGTGCACTTCAATCTGTTTATCCAACAATTGGGAATAGTTATCAGAAAAGTCATCTTTCTTTTCGTAGAATGAAGCTTTAAGACGTAGATAATCTGCGGTGGTCTGTATACATTCACCAAGTGCTTGCTGTGCCAGTTTGTAAGGTCGAAAACTATTGAGCGAGAGACTCAACACCATATACCAGATACCACCAGCCAGAATATACAAAGGGTTCAAAAGGAACTCCCAACCATGGGATGGTTTGTCAATACTTAGCACCATCACCAATAGTCCTGCAAGCCCTATTGAAGTGGCACGGCTGCCATAAACGCCCATCATGGCAAATGCAAAACAAGAGATGCTGATGACGATGCCCAGCACTATCGCATTGTTGGAGGCGATGCCTGTGACCAATGCGGCTAAAAAAACGACCAGATTGCAAACCATCATGGCATTGCGCCGATGGAGTGGTGGTCCTGCATTATCGGGCATGCTGGCGCATAATGCACCCAGTGATACCAAGATACCGACTGAAAGATTATTGAAATAATTGAAGATAATAGCAGGCAAAGTAACACCAATGGTTATGCGTACTCCCTCGGAGAGATAATAACTGTTGATAAAACTTTTATACTGCTTTAAATAATCCATTTTGGGCAAAGTTAGTGGCAAAAATTTGGTTAGTGAGATTAACCATGCGACATGCAGCAAAGGAAATTCTTCTATGCCGGATAGTAGTAACAGGATGAACTAAGCGTTTCTGTCATTCGTAAGGAAAGGCCTAACGATGCTGGATCTGTAGGCTTCCCATTTTCAGTACTGTTTAAAAGTAGAATATTTTCATGTTATAA